>JAEWYO010000032.1 GCA_023395595.1 Bacillota bacterium | reverse complement strand
TGGCTTCGCCCTGCTGCGACAGCGCCATCGTGATCGCCGCCGTCAGCGTCGTCTTGCCGTGGTCAACGTGCCCGATCGTGCCGACGTTTACGTGCGGCTTCGTGCGTTCGAATTTTGCCTTTGCCATTACAACCATTCCTCCTAAAAAACTTGTTGTTACCCGCATGCGGAATTTGTAACGGCAGCGGGCAAAATATGTTGTGCACCTGATCTGGATGCTGGAGCGGGTGATGGGAATCGAACCCACATAGCCAGCTTGGGAAGCTGGAACTCTGCCACTGAGTTACACCCGCGCGTTGGCGCATCCCCTCTTGCCGCAGGCGCGCAGCAAAAGGTATTTTCGAGCAGGTTGTTTCGGTGTGTGAAAGCAAGAAAGGAACCGGATTCTGCATCGAAAATCCACCGCGTAGAACACAAGCGTTACCCATGCGCCTCCACGGTAGCATCCACTATTCTATCGGCTTTGCGAAAAAAAGTCAACATCCCAAATCGTGTATTCCGGCGGGTTTTGACCCCCAATATACAGCTCCGCCGGATTCCTATCCCGCCTAAAATCGCGCCTTTTCTCCGGCAAAACCGTGCGCTACTTCTCTTCCCAGTCCTTCGCGCGGCTGAGCGCACGCCGCCAGCCTGAGAGGAGTTTTTCCCGTGTCTCGTCGTCGATCTGCGGCGAAAAAACGCGCTCGCTTTCCCACTGATCCGTTATATCCCGGGTGCTCTGGAACACGCCGACGGCAAGCCCGGCAAGACAAGCCGCACCCAACGCCGTGGATTCCACGCACTTCGGGCGGTTGACACGCGCGCCTAGCAGGTTGGACTGAATCTGCATCATAATATTGGAAACGGAAGCCCCGCCGTCCACCTTGAGTTCGCAGAGGGTCACACCCGCGTCTTTCTCCATCGTCTCCACGAGATCGCGAATCTGGAACGCGATGCCTTCGAGCACCGCGCGCGCGAAATGCGCCTTTGTCGTTCCGCGGGTTAACCCCAGCATCGCCCCGCGCGCATACATGTCCCAGTGCGGTGCGCCAAGCCCCGTAAATGCGGAGACGAAATAGGCTCCGCCTGCGTCCGGCACCGACTCCGCCAAAACATCCACCTCCCGCGCGCTGGTGATCAGCCCAAGATCGTCACGGAGCCACTTGATCGCGCTGCCGGCGTTGAAGATGCTGCCTTCCAGCGCGTACTCCACCCGATCGCCAATACCCCACGCAATGGTGGTGAGCAGGCGGTTCTTGCTCTCGATGGGTGTCGTTCCCGTGTTCATCATCAAAAACCCGCCGGTACCGTAGGTGCACTTCGCCATGCCGGTTTCAAAGCACGCCTGCCCGAACAGCGCCGCCTGCTGGTCCCCCGCCGCGCCCGCAAGTGGAACGCCGCCGAGTGCTTCCAGCCCCAGAATGTGCGGCTGCACCGTGCCGTAGACATGGCTCGACGGCAGCGCCTTTGGCAGCATGCAGCGCGGGATGTTCAGCCGTTCAAGCAGCTTATCGTCATAATCCAGCGTATGGATGTCAAAGAGCATCGTGCGCGAGGCGTTGGAGTAATCCGTCACGTGCTCACCGGTCAGGTTCCAGATGAGCCATGTATCCACCGTGCCGAAGAGCAGCTCTCCGTTTTCCGCGCGCTGCTGCCCGTTTTCGATGTGATCAAGGATATAGCGAATCTTTGTGCCGGAAAAATATGCGTC
This sequence comes from Bacillota bacterium, assembly GCA_023395595.1. Lineage (GTDB taxonomy): Bacteria > Bacillota > Clostridia > Christensenellales > CAG-138 > UBA7703. The sequence continues at coordinate 12,707 of JAEWYO010000032.1, read as the reverse complement.
GATGAGCAGACCGGTCGTCTTCTGCACATGTTCGCTCCAGCCTTCGGCAATCAAAGTTTCGCAAAGCGGCGCGGTTCTGCGGCACTGCCAAACGATCGCATTGTGAACGGGATGCCCCGTCGCCTTGTCCCAAACAATCGTCGTCTCGCGCTGGTTGGTCACGCCGATGGCTGCGATGTCGCCGGGCTGTATCTCCGCGCGTTTGAGCACATCCGCCGCGGCTTGCTTCTGTGTTTCCAGAATATCAAACGGATCATGCTCGACATAACCCGCGCCCGGATAAATCTGGCGGAATTCATACTGCGCGCTGCTGACGATTTTCCCCGCGAGGTCAAACAAAATCGCGCGCGAACTGGTCGTGCCCTGATCGAGTGCAAGAAGATATTTTGGCATATCAGTGATTCCTTTCGATGCGGCATTGGCTGCGATGATTTGAATAGAAACGCATGAAAAACAGAATGGTCGGTTTTGTGTTTGTTCTATTATGGCACAACGCAAGGGCGATGTTCAACACGCGTATGAAGAAAATAGAGCCTTACAAAAGGCACTCCATCACGAAAAAACGCCTCGATATAAGCATTCTTGCGCAATTTCTGTAACTTTCTTACTTTCTTTTTCACGAAAAGCAGGCTATCATACATAATATGTCGACAAACCAAACAAAAATGAATCCAGTGCCCGAAGGCTTCGTGCCGAACAAGGCACTCGGACAAAACTTTCTGAGCAATAGTAGCATCATTGATGCGATTTTGGAGCAGGCGCAGATCGACGGCAAGCGCGTGCTGGAGATTGGCCCCGGCACGGGCGCGCTGACCGAAGGACTTGTTTCCAGAGCCGGATTCGTCGCCGCTGTGGAAAAAGACGGCAGGCTCTGCGAACTTCTCGCCCAGCGCTTTGGTGAATCCCTCCGACTCGTGCATGCGGACGTGCTGGATGCGGACATCCCCGCGCTGATGGGTGAGCTGCCCTGGCACGCAGTGGGCAATCTGCCGTATTACGCGACTACGCCCATCGTGCTGCGGCTGTTGTCCTTGTTGCCAAGCAGTATGACGCTGATGGTGCAAAAGGAAGCCGCCGACCGCTTTTTTGCCGGGGCGAAGGATCGCGTCTATGGCCCCGTTGCGGTTTTCACCGGTTGCTGCTATACGGCAAAGGTGGTCGTCAACGCGCCGCGCGGTAGCTTTACCCCACCACCGGAGGTGGACAGTGTCGTCGTCAGCCTTGCGCGAAACGAACGGATGGTTTCCAATGGAACTGCGTTCCTCTCATTTTTGAAGCAAGCGTTTTCAATGCGCAGAAAGACGCTGTATAACAACCTCAACAAAGACGCGCGCGTTCTTGCCGCCCTATCCCGCTTGGGCTGCCCGGCAGACGCACGGGCGGAGGCGCTCCCGCCGGAGCAATTGCTCCGCGTTTTTGAGGCGCTTGCCTGACGTTTTACTCAAAAATCAAACCGAATGGAGGAACTGATTGTGTCAAAATTGACGTACTTCTATCTGCCGAGCTGCCCGCACTGCCGCCTTGCCGCGCGCTGCATCGACGAGCTTTGTGCAGAAGACAGCCGCTACAAGAACATCGAGATTGAGCGCATTGACGAGAGCGCGGAGAAAGCACTCGCCGCCAAATACGACTATTGGTATGTCCCCTGCTTCTACATGGGAAACGAGAAGATTCACGAAGGTCATGCGGAAAAAGCAGACATCAAAGCCGTGCTCGACCGCGCGCTGAAATCCTGATCGAATCAAGCACGCATCTACCCATCAAGCCCGCCGAAACGCGGGCTTTTTTTGATGAACAATGCGCACGATTTTCACGCAAACTTCACCCACAAAACCGACACGGCGATGTATAATACAAATATCAAATACAATCCTTGCTGTATTATTTGTGAGATTATATATAATAAAGGAAGTGCTTGCCATGTTGATCGCGCTCTACGTACTGCTTGGCCTCGCGGCAGCGGTCGTCGTGTTCACCATATTCGTCGCGTGGAAGGTCTCCGGCATGATTCTGCATCCGCGCGTCTATGCCTACGACACTGTAGTGGACGAAGAGATCAAGCGTGGGCACTTCACGCGAAAATGGTTTGATGCTACCGTGCATCTTGAGGAGTTCACGCTGCCATCCGGCTTTGGTTATCCGCTGCACTGCGCCATCTGGCCGCGCGAAAGCGGCGTGTCCTTTGCCGACGGAAAGCGTCGCGTCGCGGTACTCGTGCACGGGTTTTCCTATTGCCTGCTGGGTCAGGTAAAATATGCCTCACTCTTCCACGACATGGGGTTTGACTGCGTGCTCTACGATCATCGCAACCACGGGCTTTCCGGACACGCGCCAACCACGATGGGCGCATGCGAATCCAAAGACCTAGCAACGGTCTGCGTCTGGGCGCGGGAACGCTACGGCGAAGATGCGCTGCTTGGCACACTCGGCGAATCGATGGGCGCGGCGACGGTCATGCTCCACGCAAAAGACGACAAACGGCTTGCATTCGCGGTAGAAGACTGCGGCTTTAGCAGTCTCCCGCGGGAGATTGCCGCCGTGATGATCCACCGGTTCCATGTGCCGCCAATTCCCGTTCTGCCGCTGGCGAGCCTGTTTTGCCGCTTGCGCGGTGGCGTCTTCCTCAGCAGCGTCCGCCCGGTGCGGGCGCTCAAGGACTGCGCGCATGTACCGATGCTGTTCATTCACGGAGATGCGGACGAGTTGATTCCCTCCACGATGATGCAGACGTGTTATGACGCAAAGGTCGGCGAAAAAGAACGCTGGCTTGTGCCCGGCGCACGGCACGCGGACTGCTTTCGCACGGACAAAGAGGGCTACCGCGCGCACCTAAACGCGTTCCTGAGCGCGCACCAGATCATCTGATTGCCGCGTTTGAAGGCATCATCCCTTGAATAAAAAAACCGGCTGTTTTCGCGGTGTATTTGCACCCATTCTTGCTTGCAAACACCAAAAAACGCTGTTATTATGAAGTTAGTATGGAGGGCGAAACTATGACAAAACCATTCCAAAAAGCCATGCTCATCACGTCCATCGTCTATCTTGTGGTAGGCCTTGTGCTCATCATCTGGCCGGATGCCGCACGACAGATCATCATCTATGCCATCGGCGCGGCCGCGCTGCTCTACGGCGCGTATCGCATCATCGATTTCTTTGTGCGCAAGGAGCATCTGTCCGGTACGATTCAAATCGGCGTTGCGCTCGGCATCGGCTGTTTGCTGGTGGGTTTGTTCCTAATCTTGAAGGTGAACCTGATCGTCACGCTGCTTGCCGCCGTCATCGGTGTCGCGGTGATCATCGACAGTGTGCTACGCCTGCAAATCGCCCTCAACCTCCGCCATGTCGGCGGACAGTACTGGCTGGTTCTGCTCATCACGTCTCTAGTGACGCTCGGTTTTGGCATTCTGCTGCTCTTTAACCCCTTCACCGCGGTCAAAGTTGCAACCATCGTTGCCGGCGTTCTGCTGCTCATCGACGGCGGCTTCACGCTCTGGGGTCTGATTCAGATGAAAAGCAGCATCCCCGACCGGACGATCATCGTAAAATAATCCCGCGCCCTACTAAGCTTGTGCGCCGCACACGCGAAACCTAAAATCATCTTTAGCAACACAAAACGCCCGAATGAACGGGCGTTTTTGCTTGTGTCCTTCTTTTTGCATCGGCTTTGCCGCCATTACTGCTCCGCCGCTTCAAACGCAACCGGCGGTCGCCCCATCTTTTGCTCGTAGATGCGCGTGCAGTTGCGCCCTTCCTCCTTGGCAACATAGAGCGCGGTGTCCGCCTTCCAATAAAGCTCCGCAAAATCGGTCCCATCCCGCGGGCAGGTGGCGGCACCAAAGCTGCACGAAACGACGATGTTTTCGCCGATGCGCTGGTTGAGCTGCTGACAAAGGTTTTCCATCTTAATCTGCAACGCCTCGCGATTAACCACATTTTTGAGCAGCAGCACAAATTCGTCCCCGCCGATTCGTCCAACCAGATCGTCCGCGCGCAGCGCATTTCGGAGCAGGTCGCATACGCGGGATAGCACACGGTCTCCGTATCCGTGGCCAAATCGATCGTTGATCTGCTTAAAGTGATCAACATCCACCATCACGAGCGCATGCAGCCCGCCGTTTCTCGGCTGCGCAAACACCGTATTTGCCGCCTCCACAAAAGCGCCGCGGTTGAGCGCGCCCGTGAGCGTATCCGTGCGCAGCTGATCCATCAAGGTCAGTTCCTCCCGCTTTTGTGCATCAATGTCGCGCAGCAGAATGGACGCGCGCACGTTGCAGGAATACGGGTCGGGCAGCATCTGCACGCTCAGGCGCACCCAAACATACCGCCCGTCGTCCTTGAGATGGCGAAACTCCTGCTTCTCCAGCCGAGAACCGCGAAAATACTCGGTCAGCAAATGCTCCCGCGCGGTGAAGGCGCGGATGCGTTCCCGATCCTCGGGATGCACAAAACTCGCCAGGTAGTAACGCAGAACATCCTCCATAGAATTGTGCAGCTGCAGGGGAATCGGCCGGAGCAGCGTGCCTTTTTGCGCGTCCAGCCTGTCCTGCGTGAGGTCGAATTCCAGATACGCCGTGCTGCTCTGCGGCATGGCTTCATACGTCTTTTCCCAGCGCTGGTAGGCAACCTCTCTTGCGTGCTGCTCGGAGACGTTTTGAAGGGAAATCACCGCTTGGGCGGGCGTGCCGTCGTCCTGATAGATCAGCGAATAGGCAAGGCGGTACCATTCATAATCACACGCCTCGCAATGCAGGTTGAGCTGCAGCACGGCGCTGCCCGTGGCGCGCGCGCCGCTGACGATCAGAGCATGCAGCTCCCGCAGGGCTTCCACGCTGTCAGGGTTCACGAGATGTTTTTCTTCCAGAAAGTCCGGCAGATTGCGGATGGACTTGCAGCCGAAGAGTTCAGCCGACTCCGGCGGAAAATATACCGTCTGTTCCGCGATGTCATAGCGCAGCACAAGCTTATCGCTCTGGCGCACTGCGATGCGGTATTCCTCCTCCCGCACGCGGAGTTCCTCCTCCACACGCTTTTGCGCGGAGATATCCATAAACGCACAGATCCAGAGCCCGCCGTTGCTCTCCGCGCGGGACGCATGGACAATCGCCCAGAAAAGCGCCCCGTCGTTGCGCACAAGCCGCGCTTCCAACGCGATAGCCTGCTCCTGTGTGCCCCCGTGCGCCGACATCCGCGCGAAAATCTCCGCGCGCGTAACCGGCTCCACGCAATCCATCGCGCCGAGCAGACCGCTCCCGCCTGCCTGCCCCGCGTCTTCAAAACCCAACATACGATAGTAATTGCTATTTGCAAACACGACAGACAGCCTCTCATCCTGCCGCGCAACGCAAAGGCCGCAAGGCAACTCAGAGAGGATATGCTCACGCAGATCCGCTGTTAAGGGAAAATCTTGATCGGTTTGATGCATTTCGTGCTCCGGATGGGATTTGTATTGTGTGATCATGTAACTTGATACCAACAATTCTAGTTATAAGTATAGCACCGCTTGTTGGTATTGCAAGCCCTAATTTGAAGCTTTCTGAATAATTCAGCCGTGGTTTAACCAATAATTCAGTAATCAACATAATATTTATCTGTTTAAACAAAATTTAATGGGCAACGCATCCTGTTGCGGCGTAACATATTACTTGTACTCGTTGTTTTGTAACATCTTTTTGTACAATTCGTACAATTTGAGTAAGAAACCACACGTAGGATGTCACACACGGTGCGCCTTGAATCCCCGCCTGCGAGCCGGTATAATGCAAATAGACCACTATTTACGCGGAAAACCGCGATCGGGAGGCAAAGGATGATGGAACGTCTGCGTACGTGTATCGTCGGAATCGGATTCGTCGGAGCGGCACATATCGAGGCGCTTCGGCGCATTGGCAGCGTGGACATCTGCGCGGTTTGCACACGGGAACACGCGCAGCAGACGGCGGAGGCGTTCGGCATCCCGCGCGGATATGAAAACTACGAAAAGATGCTGGATGCGGAAAAGCCGGACGCGGTACACATCTGCACACCGAATGATTCGCATTATGCGCTCGCGATGAGTGCCATGCAGCGCGGCATTGCAGTCGTCTGTGAAAAACCGCTGAGCAGCACACTGGAAGAAGCGCGCGCATTGGCAGATTATGCAAAGGCGCACAACATCGTCACCGCCGTGAACTTCAACTGCCGCTTTTATCCGCAGATTCTGGAGGCAAAATCGCTGGTACAATCCGGTGCTCTGGGAGACATCCGCACCATCTCCGGCGGATATTTGCAGGACTGGCTGTTTCAAGAGACAGACTATAGCTGGCGGCTGGAGCCAGAGGTCAGCGGAGAAAGCCGCGCATTTGCGGATATCGGTTCGCATTGGATCGATATTGCGGAAACAGTGACCAGCCTGCGTGCAACGGAAGTGTTCGCGGACTTCGAGACCTTCCTTCCGACGCGAAAGAAGCCACTCAAGCCCGTCGTATCCTTCTCCGGCGTTGCACTAGAACCGGAGGATTATGAGGAAATTCCCATCACCACGGAGGATTTTTGCACCGCTCTGTTTCGCTTTGAAAACGGCGCAATCGGAAATTGCACGGTAAGCCAAATGCACGCCGGGCGCAAAAACCAGATTCAACTCTCGCTTTCCGGCAGCAAAAGTTCTCTCTTTTGGGATAGCGACAACAGCAACGAGCTCTGGCTCGGCCACCGTGAGCAGTTCAACCAAACCGCCATCAAAGACCCCGCGCTACTCTCTCCGCTGGCACGCACGGCGATCGGCTATCCCGGCGGACATGTAGAAGGCTACCCCGACACCTTCAAGCAGGCGTTTCACGCCATGTATGCGGCGATTGCGGCGAAGGACACGAGCAAACACGAATTTGCGGACTTTTCGGACGGTTATCGCAAAATGGCGATTGTGGACGCTGTGGTCAGGAGCGCGAAGACAGGCAACTGGGTCAAGATTCCCGTCATATAGCTTGCGCTTGATCCTCCAAACAAGGCAAACGAACGCAAAAGCGAGCTGCCAAATACATGGCAGCTCGCTTTTTTTGCTTGGATCGTTCTGATTTTCGCGCGGATTGTATCGCCATAGGTGCCGTTTTTTTGATATACTCTCTTGCGTGCCATTCCGCAAGGGCTTTTTTTACGCACTTATAAACAAGTTTACCCGATAGTGAGGATTCACATATGAAATCACCCAGCGCAGATTCGTCTGCCCGCTCCGTTCGCCTGCTGACCGTAGGCGTGATCATGATCATCGCCACCTACGGGTTGTTGAGCAATTATCAAAGCGCCGTGCTCAACAGCGTCGTAGAGTCCTATCGCCTCACCGGCGGCATGCAGGGCATTATGAGCAGCCTGATCAACATCGGCGCGGTTGCAGCGTTTTTGATTGCACCGATGCTGCAAGGCCGCGTGAAGAAAACCACGATGCTGCTGCTGGGCGCTTCTATCCTCGTCGTCTCCTTCTTCTTACTCGGCGCAGGCCGCGCGCTGGCCGAGTTGATCGTGGCGAGCGTACTCACCGGGCTCGGCTTTGGCTGGGTGGACGCAAACTGCAATGCAACGATGGTGGATCTACATCACCAGGACAGCGCGAAGTATCTCGGCTTCCTCCATGGCGGGTTCGGCGTTGGCGGCCTGCTTGCGCCGCTGCTCATCAGCGCGCTGCTCTCGGCGATGAGTTGGCACACGGTAAGCTATCTTATGGGCGCGCTGATTGCGGTTGCCGCGGTCGTGTTCCTGCTGCTGCTTCTTTCCGCTAAAAAAGGCGTTCCCGCGCCGGAGAAGGAACAGCGCCTCACGTTTGCCGCCGTCAAGGCGTTTCTCGTGCATCGCAAGAACGCGATGATGCTGCTTGCCACGATGCTCTACGCCGCCTCACAAGCCGGATTTCTGGTTTGGATTGTGCGATATATGACGCTGCAATACAACGCCGAGTCGCTGGGTTCCGTTGCGCTCTCGCTCTACTGGGTGTTCGGCACGATCAGCCGCGTCTTTGCCCCGCGCCTGAAGATTCGCCCGCTGGTGCTGTTCCTGCTTGGCGTGGTGTTCACCTGCGTGTTTCAAGCCATCGGCGTGCTCTCCGGCAGCGCGGTGGTTATGTGCATCGCAGGTGCGGCAATCGGGCTTGTGTCGGGGCACTGCGTACCGATGATCCTCAGCGTTGCCTCTGCGGAAAATCCAGGCAGTTCCTCACTGATCGCCTCTTCGTTTCTGATCAGCATCTACGCCACAAACAGCGTTTCTCCGGTGTTTCTCGGCGCACTGGCAAGCTGGACCAGCCTGAATACGATGATGCTCGCGCCCGCAGTTTGCGCTGCGCTCGCTGCCGTCGTCGTGCTATTCCTCCTGAAGATGGATGCAAAGAAGAACGCAGCCGCGCTTGCTAAATAGCATCGATCGCGGCATGGTTTACCAACAAATTATAAGAGCGGCACGCCAAAAGGTGTGCCGCTCTTGTTCGTATATCCGTCTTACAATAGTCCCACAACCTCGCAAAGGCTGCCAACCAGCGTTGCACCGAGTGAGGAAAGATGTTCCAAACTCTGATGTCCGGCGGTGAGCAGGGCGCAGCCGCAGCCGATCGAAGAAGCGATCTCAAAATCGTGATCCGTATCCCCAACGAAGAGCGCGCGCGCCGGGTCTACCCCGCTTTCGCGCAGAAACTCCTTGGCGTAGTCCGCTTTTCCGTGGGCAAGATTGTTGCTGTTGCCGATCACGCGCTCAAAATATCCGTTCAGGCGGAAATGCGCAATTTGCTCGTCCAGCTTTTCCTGCCCCGTTGCGGAGAGCAGCACCTGCCGCGCGCCCGTCGCCAGCACGGCGCTGAGCGCCTCCGCCGCACAGGGCTGCAGTGCGCAGGTTGGAAAGCGCTCCGCATACAGCGCAACAAACTGCCGCGAGATGTTCTCAAACGGTTCGGTTTCAAACGTGTAGCCCATCCGGCGGTAATAATCCACTACAGGAAATGTGAAATACCGGCGGTATTCCTCCACCCCATCCATGAGTGGCATACCACGCTCCTGCCGCATTTCGTTTGCGATTTGATAACACATGTCGGTGTCGTCCAGCAGGGTCCCATTCCAGTCCCAAATCACCAGATCATAGTTTCTTGCTTGCATTTTGTTTCGCCTGCCTTCCTACACAGTTGTAACAGCGTTACGGCGGATCACCACTTGTTGCGCACCTTTTCGGCAAAACAGAGGAAGTGGTTGAGTTGAATCGTACCGCCATCGTCGAGCGTGAGCGTGCCGTCCATATAGCCGAACACCTGATGCTGATCAGACAGCAGCGGGCCAACGGCGGTATACGCCGCACGGTCGAGCACCGGCATGAAGCTCGTTTCAAATCGCCCGTCACTGGAGGAGAATGTCCAAGACGAGAGATAGTCTTCTTTGCCATCTTTCTGCGGAATGTGGAATGTCAGCCGGTCGAGCTTGTGTGCCACGCCATCGACAAACACCATGTTTTCGGACGCGGCGGAGACATCGCCAAAGCCGTAGCCGATGTTGAAGCCAATCACGTGCCCGTTCACGATGCCCTGTCCCGCGCCCCAATACCACGTGTTGTCGTATGTCCAGACGCCGCGACCCCAGTCGAGCATACCAAACGAATCCGCCGGGTCGAACACGCGCGTTACCCCGCCGATCGCGAAGCTGCCCGAGGCGCGCATCGCGATGATCTTTTGGTTGTAATAAAATGCGGTCTTCTTTTCGGCAAACGGGGTTGCGATAACCATCGTATCCCTTGGTGTGTCCGTGAGCAGGATGTCGCAGTCGAGCGCGTTGTCCCCGTCGAACTTGTCCAGATGAAACGTCAGGTGCCGCGCGCCGTTTTCCAGCGTAAAGGAGCCGGATGCGCCCGGAATGCGCTTATGAATGTCGCCGGAATCTGAGCTTGCGGGAAACCCGGTCTTACCAAACGGCAGCCAGAACATCGGGGAAACCGTCTTTTCCGTGCGCGCCTCAAAATCCAGAAACGACGCAGAGATGAGCCCCATATAAGAATTGTCCGCAATCGTCAGCGCAAGCGCATACTTGCCGTTGTGAATCAGGTAGTAGTCCCATTCCTTGATGCGCAGTGCACCGCCGCGAATCGCCTTTCGGTCATAAGTTTTCACGAGTGCGGTGGCATATCCTGCCTCGCTGAGCGCGCCGGACGGATCAAGTAGCGGACCCTTGGAAAGAAGATGCTGCATCGTTTGCTGCCTCCTGCGGATATTTTTTAGACATGGTTTCCCCGGATGTGGTTTGCTTCATTATACCCCGCGTTGTGTGAGCGCGCAAGAAACGCGGCAGTCGCGGCAGGCGTCTGATGGCGCAATTACTTTTCTGCGCCATCGTATTTTACGTGCCAATTCGAGTGTGTTATAATACCCGAATGGAAAATCTTGAACCAAGCAAACCCCAAGCCGAAGCCGGCGAACCGGTATCCACCGTTTCGCACGCCCGGCTGAAGAAAAACGCAGGAATCGTGCTCATGAGCGCCGCGTTTACCGCGATGCTCTGGCAGGTTGTACAGATTTATCTCACCGGCATGCGCCACGTGACCCACGGACTGCTGCTCATCGCTGGCATCTGTCTGCCGCTGATGCTCGGAACCTATCTCTATACCCGTGCGCTTACGGCACGCCAAGATCGCCGCAAGGCCGTGCGCTTCTCGTTCTTCGCGCTGTTTGTGTTCTATTGCGCGGTGCTGCTCGGCGCGCTGATCATCTCCCGCGTGGACTATCAAACCTTCGCCCAGACAAAAGCCGCCTACCTCAAAAACTTTGACCTCATGACAAATTTCAACCCGCTCGAAACCGTGCGGCTTTATATCAACGCGATCAAATACAACTACATCGGCATGGAGATTCCACTGAGCAACCTCGTCGGTAACGCGATGTTGTTTATGCCGATGGCGGTGTTTTTACCGTGCCTGTTTCGCCCGATGCGCAAGCTCTGGCTCTTTGCGCTCACGATGCTCCTGCTGCTGGTCGCCGTGGAGGCGGTTCAACTGCTGCTTGCCTGCGGAAGCTGCGATGTGGACGATGTGCTGCTCAATCTTGCGGGCACTCTGATCGTCTTCGGCATCCTCAAGCTTTCGTTTCTACAGCGCCTCCTCAAGCAACTCTATCTGCTGCCGGAGGCATCCCCACCGCAACCCGCCGAAACCGCTCAGGGAGCAACTGCGCCCGAGAGCACGCCGCCAACGATCACAACCTGATCTCCCGCGTGGCGATTTCATCCACAAATGTTCTGTCGTGCTCCACAAGCAGCATGGTCGGCTTAGCGGCAAGCAACAGGTCGCGAATCTGCATGCGCGAGAGTACATCCACAAAGTTCAGCGGCTCATCCCAAACATAGAGATGTGCCCGCTCGGAAAGCGTCTTCGCAAGAAGCGCTTTTTTCTTTTGTCCGCCGGAGAACGAGCGCATGTCCTTCTCAAACTGCACGCGCGGAAAATCCAGTTTGCGCAGAATGGTCAAAAACAGCGTCTCGTCCAGACCGTTTTCTTTGGCAAAGTCGGAGACCGTGCCGGAGAGAAACGAGGTGTCCTGCGGCATATAGGAGATGATCAGCCCGCTTGCGGTGCGCAGCGTGCCCGTATGCGGGATATCCTGCCCCATCAGGAGTTTGACGATGCTGCTCTTTCCGCTGCCGTTTTTGCCGAGCAGCACGGCGCGATCCCCTTGCCGGAGCGTAAAATCGAGCGGGCCTGTGACCACGCGCTCACCATAGCAAATCGAAAGATCGAGTGCTTCCACGAGGATGTCCGCATGGTGGCGAAGCGGCGTGACCTTGAGGGTATCGTTGCGCTCGATGTCCTTGAGCAGCTTTTCCTTCTCTTTTGCCGCGTTGTCCTGCCGCCGCTCGGTGGTTTTTGCGCGCTTCATCATCCGCGCGGACTGCGCACCAATAAACCCGCGATCCAAAGAGTGCTCGCCAATCTTACTACGCTCCACCCGATCCGACCATTCCGCAGTGCGCTTCGCCGCGGCGCGGAGAGAGTCGATCTCGCGCACGAGGCGTTCGTTTTCCGCGAGTTCAAAATGATCCTGCCGCCTGCGGTTTTCTTCCCAAGTGGTGAAGGTTCCCTTCTGCACCTCGATGCTCGCGCGATTGATCGAGAGGATGTGATCCACGCAGCCGTCGAGAAACGCGCGGTCATGGCTCACGAGGATAAACCCCTGCTTGCCGTTTAGATACCGGCTGACGACGGCGCGCGCCTCCATGTCCAGATGGTTGGTGGGTTCGTCAATCAACAGAAAATGCCCGCTGCGGGAAAACAGCGCGGCCAGCAACACTTTGGTCTGCTCGCCGGGGCTGAGGGTGGAGAATGCGCGATCCAGCGCGTCGGAATCCACCTCCAGCAGATTTAACTCCTTTTCCAGCCGCCAGCGGGGCGCATCCGAAATCAAGGCAAACACCGCCTCGGTGGTGAGGCTGTTATCCGGCACGGAAAACGGGAAATAGTCGAACGCGACGGAGGATGAAATGCTGCCCTCGTAGTCGTGTTCGCCCATCAGGAGTTTGAGAAACGTGGTTTTGCCTCGCCCGTTTCGTCCGACGAAGCCGAGCTTCCAGCCCGTGTCGATGGAAAAGGACGTGTGTTCAAAGATATTGTCATAACTGCCTTCATAATGAAAGGTCAGGTCGTTGACGCGAATTTGGGACATGTGAACCTCCTGTCTGCGGTCAAAAAAACAGCAAGGCCAAACGTGTTGATTGCGCAAGCGA
>JAEWYO010000026.1 GCA_023395595.1 Bacillota bacterium | reverse complement strand
CCCTCGGTGCCCTTGGTGCGCTGGGATTGCTCAATCTGCTTTGCGCTCATGGCAAAGAGGAACTTCGGAATCGTGATGATCTTCTTCTGCGGCACACCCATATATTTGTTCATGATGGTAATCATCTCACGCCAGGTGAGATTGAACCAACCGATGGGATATGCACTTGCGCCAACGCCGCGCTCCAGCGCGCCGGCAAATGCCTGACCCACCTGCCGCACGGTGACCATTGCGGTACCACCGCGCGGATAGAGTATCGCGCCTTTCATCTTGAGCAGCATCTCCACGAGGAACACCCAGACAGGCTTTCTGCCCTTCTGCGCGCCGAAGATATACGGAAGCTCCAGCACGGAGACCGCAAAGTTTTCATCCGCAAACGAAAACGCCATATTCTCCTGATCGATCCTGCTGCGAATATAGGGATGGTGTTTCGTCATCTCCATCTGCGGCCACTTCTTGGCGAAATAGGAGAAATAGGAGCCCGCGATGACCGCGTGCTTGACTCCGCTCTCTTTGGCGAGGCGGAGCATCCGCTCCAGCGGCGTGATGTTATATTTTTTAAAAAAGTCGTAGATGGGAGAAGGTCCCTCCACACGCTCATCCACGCCCGCGGCAAAGATGAACCCGTCTACGCCCGCAAAGACCGCGCGCAGTTCGTCGTCGGTCATATCGTTGCTGTTTTTCAGCGTCAGTGTCATCTCCGGCGGTAAAAGCGCGCCTTCGGGCAGCGGCGGCAACGCGATGGAATGCACGCTGTGCCCGCGGGAGATGAGCTCTCGCGCGGCCTGGCTGCCGAGCAGTCCTGTTCCGCCGATCATGAGTACTTTCATTTTCACACACCTCCTGTGATATTCTATTTTTTATTATAGCAGGTAAGATCAAGTTTTCCGCAACGTAATCACACAATCGAATTGTTTCAAGCAAAATCGTGTGGTATCATCCGTTTGTGGCCTGAGAAGGAAAAACACGGCGCGGTTGGTAGTCCGCGCGCGGTTTGCTCCGTCAGTAACCTGCCCTCCCGGGTTGTCCGCCTTCTCAAAAAAAGGGGCTGCAAAAGGAGGATGCGGTATGCACCGCATAACATGCACGGTTTTCTTTGAATATCCCTTTTGGGTTGGCGTATGGGAACGCGCGGATGAAATCGCTATTCCGCCGCAAAAGCTACATTTGGCGCGGAACCGAGCGACGCGGAGCTGCTTTTGTTTGTCAACGAGCGATTCAGCAGCCTCGTCTTCTCCAAACCGCTCGCAGACCCATCCCGCCAAGCCGCCAATGCAAACCCGAAGCGGGCACAACGCAACGCAGCGCGCGCCTTGCTCGAAACAGGGGTCGGTACCAAAGCGCAGCAGGCACTCAAAAGCCAATATGAGGCGAACAAGGAGGAGCACAAAGCGCTTTCGTGCGAGGAGCGCGAAGCCGAAGTGGAACGAAAGTTTCTGCTCCGGCAGGAAAAACGGAAAGCCAAGCACAAGGGGCATTGAATGCCCAACGAGGCTGTTCGGATGAAACCGGCAGCCTTTTTCTTTGTGTTTTATCCGGACGCGGCAGAAACAGCGGCAACTTGCAAGAAGACAAGCGAGAATTCCCACGCAAGTCTTGATTAACCAGCCAAAACATGGAATAATGCTGACAGGCGCAATCGATATTGCGCGGGCGTTAGCATGCCGCAGCACCTTTGGAGTATGCAACCAATCGCACCGAACAAGCGCAACGCATCTTCGTTTTGATCAACAACAAGTTTTACGATAGACAGGCACACGAAAGGGGCAACAAACCGCATGTATTGCACGCGAAAAGTGAACGAGGACATCACCTGGGTTGGTGGAAACGACCGCAGGCTTGCCATGTTTGAAGGCGTTTATTCCATTCCCGACGGCGTTTCCTATAACTCTTATCTGATTCTGGACGAGAAGACGATCTTGTTCGACACCGTGGACAAAGCCGTTGCGAAGATATTCTTCGAAAATCTTGAACATGTGCTCGACGGGCGCACGCTGGACTATGTGGTCGTACAGCACATGGAGCCGGATCATTCTGCCACGCTGATGGATCTGTTGTTCTGCTATAAAGACGCAAAGATTGTCTGCACCAAGAAGACCAGCGAGATGATCTGCCAATTTTTTGACGAGGACGTGCTGGATCGCGCCATCATCGTCAAGGAAAACGACACGCTCTCCACCGGCAAGCATGAGTTCCAGTTTGTCATGGCGCCGATGGTGCACTGGCCGGAGGTCATGTTCACCTACGACCGCACGGACAAGGTACTCTTCTCGGCGGATGCGTTCGGCACCTTCAACGCGCTCAACGGTGCATTGTTTGCCGACGAGCTGGATTTTTACAACACCTTCATCGGTGAGGCGCGGCGGTATTACGCCAATATCATCGGTAAATACGGCCCGCAGGTGCAATCCGCACTCAAAAAAGTCGCCAATCTGGACGTGAAGATCATCTGCCCGCTGCATGGGCCCGTCCACCGTAAGGATTTCTCCGCGTATGTGGAGAAATATCAGCGCTGGAGCACCTATGAACCAGAAGAAACGGGCGTGATGCTCGCCTATGCCTCCATCTACGGCAACACGGAGAACGCGGCGGAGATTCTCGCCAGCCGCCTGCGCGAGCTGGGCGTTAAGGTTGAGATGTTCGACGTTTCGGTGGTCCCGATGTCGGAAATCGTCGCAGCCTGCTTCCGCTACAGCCACCTCGTCTTCGCGGCGACCACGTATAACGCGGGCGTGTTCATCACGATGGAAGAACTCATCCACGACCTTGTGCTGCACAACATCCAAAACCGCACGCTTGCGTTCATCGAAAACGGTTCCTGGGCTCCCGTGAGCGGAAAGCTCATGCGCGAAACTCTAGCGCCGCTAAAGAACATGAACGTGCTCGAAGAGACCGTCAGCCTCCGTTCCTCGCTCAAAGAAGTACAGCTTGCCGAAATCGACACGCTTGCAACGGCGATTGCCGGCACCATGACGCTGCCGAAAAACGAGGATGTACCCACCGGTGAGCTGGATAAGACCGCGCTGTTTGCCATCAGTTACGGCCTGTTTGTTCTCACCGCAAAGGATGGAGCGCGCGACAACGGCTGCATCATCAACACCGTGATCCAGGCAACAAGCACGCCGCTTCGCGTCACGTTCACGGTCAACAAAGCCAACATGACGCACGATATGGTACTTAAGACGGGTATCTTCAACCTCTCTATCCTCACCGAGCAGTCGAAGTTTGATGTCTATCAGCGCTTCGGACTCAGGAGCGGTAAGGATGGCGATAAATTTGAGGGTTACGGCGCGTATGCACGCAGTGTCAACGGGTTGACCTATATGACCGAAGGCGTCAACGCACTGCTCAGCGGTAAGGTCATCAGCACGCTGGACTGCGGCACGCACACGCTCTTCCTCGCCGACCTGACCGAGGCGCGCAAACTCTCCGGCGAAGCATCGGTGACGTACGACTATTATCACAAGAACATCAAGCCCGCACCCGGCGCAAATGCCGCGCAAAAGAAGGGCTGGCTCTGCACCGTCTGCGGCTATATCCACGAAAGCGACACGCTGCCCGCGGACTTCATCTGCCCCGTATGCAAACACGGCGCGGAGGTGTTTGTGCCGCTTTCTTCCGTCGCGGAGGAGAAGAAGCCGGAGCCGGAAGCAAAATCCGCGCCGGAGACGAAGAACGAGCCGAAACCCGCCGCCGAGCCGGAGAAGAAGAAAGGCTTTGTCTGCGGCATCTGTGGATATGTGCTGGAGAGCGATACCCTGCCGGACGATTACATCTGCCCGATTTGCAGCAACCCGGCGAGCGCATTTAAGCCAATCGAATAAGCAACACAAGCACCGCAAAACGCACAGCCACAAGGTTGTGCGTTTTTTATGCCATGAACACTTCTTCTTGTAAAAAGCATAAACATAGCAGCATTTATAAAATTCTTTCTTTCCATTGCAGGGATTTTGCAAGAATAATCGTGTTATTGGTAGAAAGCCCACGTAAGTTTGATATGATGAGAGTATATTGCGCAAGATAGGTGTTGTAATGGGAAAAGCAGGCTTGCCAAACCAGCGCGAGATCGCGAGAATGGTCGAAGCATATTCCGATATGCTCTTACGCCTCGCGCTTAACCGGACGCAAAACATAACGGAGGCGGAGGATATCGTGCAAACGGTATTCCTGCGATTGCTGCGAGCAAACCCCGAATTCCGCAGCGCGGAACATGAGAAATCATGGTTGCTTCGCACCGCGATCAACCTCTGCAAGGACTATCGAAAATCTGCCGTTCGGCGCACAAGCGTGCCGCTGGACGAGGCGGCGCACACCGCCCTGCCGCCTGAAACGGCTGAGGTTCTCGACGCCGTCAACCAGCTACCGGAACCCGACCGCTACGCTGTTTATCTTTTCTATTTTGAACGAATGCCGATTGGCGAAATCGCGCACATTTTAGGCGAAAAAGAAGGAACCGTGAGTTCCCGCCTCAGCCGCGTACGCAAAAAACTCAAAACGCTGCTGAAAGGAGAAGGCTATGAATCGCTATGAAGCCGGGTTCTCCCGCGTACACGCAACGCCGGAGTTTCAAAAACGCTTGCTCAGTCGATTGAATGACGAGTTGCGTTCCCCCGCGCCCGCAAAACCGGTTCCCCTTATGACGCGGAAACGAAAAGCGCTGCTGATTCTGATCGCGGCGGTTCTTCTCCTGCTCTCTGCCTGCGCGGCTTACGCCGTCTATTGGAGCAGCACACAGCAGGCAAAAGAGTATGCGCAGAGCGATCAGGCGGTGGATGATCGTCTGGCAAAGGCGCAGCAATATGCCGACGCAACGATTGCCGGTTTGACGTTCTTTAGCCCGCTGAGCGGCACGGCCGAGGTTGACGGTATCATCTTCGAACCCGTCGGCGTTTGTTATTATCCCAACGAAAACCCGCCGGAAGTGCATGTTACCTTCAATAGCGAAGATTCCAAGACCGGCGATAACAGCCGCTTGTATGACTTTGATTTTGTGTTGACCGTCGGCCAAAACGAGTATCCCGCCTATGCAAAAGCGGACGGAACGGTGCGCGCGCTACCCGCAATCGCTATGGCCGATTCTTCGGGGCTCGGCGCAGATCTTGAGATGTGGTTCCGCATCGACGACCAAGCCATTGTCTCCGGCACGCCGATGAACTTGAGCGGCACGCTTTACGAGTGGGACGAAAGCGGGCAACGCGGGGAGAATCTTGGAAGTTTCTCATTTGATTTTGTGTACGAAATACCGAAGGAGGAAATTGAGGCGAAGCGCGAAGAATTGGTTAAAGAATCGCTGTCCAGTTTGGAGTCGAATGCGACTGAGCAGGCGGAAACCCTCTCCGGCATGCCCAATGAAGCGTTCCCGCTCAACATTGTACAAGGAGTGTTTACGCTCAAGGACGCGGCGGCTTCCAAGGACGGCGTGCTATTGGGGACGATTGGCGAGTGCAATTGGCAGAACAAGGGTGTGAATACATTTCGTGACATGTACCTTGATGGCTATCATACTGTCGGAACACAGCTCAGCGCGGTATACGAGCCGCATATGGAGGAAGGAAAGAATTTTGATGGCGATTACCCATCCACACTGACCGCTTTAACGCTACTTCCTTGGTATGCAGACGAGGCGAATCAGCCGGAAAACGTGCTCTTGGCAGTACTTGGTGAAGGAGGAATCGATCCATTCCAAACAGGAGACGGAGTCGATTATACCGTCGCAAAAGAGCGGATACAGATTGCGTTTTATATCAATCCGCACACGGGTGAAGTCACGTTGCCAGCGGACGATGCGCAGCGGGAAGCCTGGTGCGAAGAAACGCGACGACTGGCGGCAGATGGCAGGAACGAGAAGGCGCATTGCCCGCTGCAAGGCAGTCAAGCAATCGGAGACGTGTCTCTCACGCTAAAACGGCTTGGGTTCGACCCCGATCAGCGCGAACTATTTATTCGTTATACGATTGACGGCCTGTACTGTCCACCTGAAGCATCCTATACTGTCCAGCATATTTATATGGACGGAGTAGAGCTCGAATGTTGGTATAAAGAAGGACAGTATACTCAGGCGGCGGCTAAGCTTTGGGTGGAAAGCTACGGAAAGTTTACCACATTTGACGACTGGGACAGTGGCACACGTGGACACTTCATGCAGATTGTGCCAAAATACTTACCCGATACATTCGAGATTCGGCTTGTGTGGGACGTCTACGACCGGGATAAAGAATACAACCGGGTGTTTGTCGGAACGTTTGACATCACGGAGACCGTCCATAAAGCGGACATCGTTCCCGGTGGGCTCTGGGATGACATGGCGTAAGCAAAAACAGCACGGCGCGCGCCGTGCTGTTTTTACTTCGCTAATCGTTTACTCGATCACTTCAATCGCCAGCGGGAATTTGCTCATGTATTCGCAGCCGTCTTTGGTGAGAAGAATCGGGTTTTCATAGCGGAAGCCGATGTTCTCGTCCGGACAGGCATACTGCATCGCGCAGATGAGCACTTCATTCTCCAGATACTCGTGATCCGGGTCGGTCCAATACGCGAACGGGCCGTCGTGTTTGCCAATTCTCCATTCGTCGCCGAGCATGCCGATGCCATGCTCGAACCCCGGCACCATGAAGTCCGCAAACCCGCGCGACTCCGCAAAGTCCATCATTTCCGCCGCCAGCGAAGAGGGCGAGATGCCCGCGCGATAAGTCTTGAGCGTGAGCGCCACCATATCCACAAAGTTTTTCGCGTGCCAAAGCTGCCGATCGCTCGCGGGTCCAATCAGATAATTATGGCTATGATCGCCACATGCGAGGCCAAAGAGCGCGTGGATATCCACCATCAGCGGCTCGCCCGATGCAACCTTCTTTGTGGTCGCGGGGGTGCAGGCGCCGCCCGCAAGTCCGGTGCGATAGCCCGCGGCAATTTCGTTTCCGCCGGTAAACGACCACTCAAACGTGCTGCCAGCCTTGCGCATGGCATAGCCTGCAAGACCCGCAATCTCCGTCTCCGTCATGCCCTTCCATCCGCCGTTTTTGATTGCGGCAAGCACCGTTTCATGCCCGATATCCACGATGCGGGATGCCTCACGGAAGCGATTGATGGTGCCGACGTCCTTGATCATCTGCAACCGGTCTACGATCGGATGCGCGTTGACGAGCGTGCAGTTCGGCAAGGCCGCCTCAAACGCCTTGTATTCATAATAGGTCAGATACCCTTCCGGCAGATAGTTGCTCATGCCAGCTTCCACACCGACTCTTCCGCCGTGTGGCAGATAGTCTTTGATCATGTCGGAAATCTGCGTGATCTGATCTTGTCCGCCCATCGGCGCAAAGCCCATCACATGATCCTCGTCCAGCCAACTTTCGTCCGCCGCGCGCGCCGCGTCGATGACGAACGTAAACGCCGTCGGCAGCCCTTCCGCAGGGATCACGATGAAACTGCGCCAAGGGAAGAACGCGTCCGTCGTCCAACTCATCGTGCGCAGGCGGGAACCCAGATACAGATCGATCTTTTCCTTCGCCATCTCAGCTTGAATCGCTTGGATTCGTGCGGGAAAATCGATATAAAACGGGCTTGTCTTGTCAAACATATCCTTTTCCCTCCTCAATACTCGGTCTCGATGGTCGCGATGATCTTGTTCAGGCGATCGACCAGAGACGCAAGCTTCAGCGCCTTGACCATGTTGCCTTTGAGCTTGAGCAGTCCGCCCATGAGCGCCTTCTGCGCGCCGAGTTCCGCGCGGGAGATCTTCGCAAAGGTTTCATATTCGCCGGAGATTACGAATTCCGCCTTCGGACCTTCTCCTTCGCCAACCTGAACGCTGTCCACCTTGCCTTCGACAAAGCCGACAAAGAAATAATGGCTGTTGCCATCCGGGCAATTGAGATAGAGATTGTTCATGGAGGAGGTGAGGTTGTTCATCTTGTCCGGTGTGAGCTGCGCGGTGAGCCGCGCCTCCACCTCTTTGCGCCAATCTTCAGAAAGATACTTAACCATGATTTGATGTGCTCCTTTCCGATATGTGGTTTTTTATTTGGGGAGAATTCCGTTCTCCTGATGTGCTTTAATGAATTGTTTTGGCGTTGCCGTCGTTTGCAGGGCGTGCGCGCGCAGCGCACATCAACCCTTCTTGATCCCGTTTAGAATCAGTTCCATCGTAATCGGCAGATAGCGGCTGGTATAATCCTCTTCGCTGTTGATATACGTATGAATGATAAAGTTCTTATAGATCGAAAACAGCACCTCACTGACCGCCGGGGCTTCCACCGCGCGGAATTCCCCCGTCTGCTGCCCAAACAGCAGTATCCGCTCGATCATCCGCACAGAATCGCGGTTGATCTCCTCGTATGGATCGACCGTCGGAAACATCGGAAATATCTGCGGATCGTTCTTGAGCAGCGCGCAAAACTCCTGATCCTGC
The DNA here is from genome assembly GCA_023395595.1 of Bacillota bacterium. Taxonomy (GTDB): domain Bacteria; phylum Bacillota; class Clostridia; order Christensenellales; family CAG-138; genus UBA7703. The sequence continues at coordinate 6,583 of JAEWYO010000026.1, read as the reverse complement.
GCAAGATAATACAACGCGCTTTCGCACAGCGCGGTCATCTTCTCCATTGCGGTGGTTTTCGTGTTGACCGCCTGCTCCACGCCGGACTGCCAGCGTTTCATCACAAACGACACGGTGCGCTCGTATAGATCACGCTTGCTGGACGCGTAGGCATACATCGCGGTATTGGTCATACCCAGTTCGCTCGCGATATCCTCCAGCGTGGATTTTTTGTAGCCGAAGCGGGAAAAAACCTTCAGCGCCGCGTCGAGGATAATCTGTTCGTCGAGTTTGTTTCGCATATTCGGTTTCCTTTTTGAGATTGTCATAGATGATCGAAGAAATAATTATAAACGAATGATTTGTTGATTGATTCAATTATAACACAGACGAGAACCAGTGCAAGAGGATTTTTTGTAAAAAAAATCCCCCGCTCATTGAGCAGGGGAAACATTGTTTACGCACTTCGCATCCTGAGTTGGTCGAGATTCACTTATTCAGTCAAATGTAACCTTCTTGTTTTTCTTCCAGAACGCCTCCGCGCGGGAAGCCCAGGCGTCAAAGCCCGCTTCACTTGCGGGATAGCTCGCGTAGAGTTTGACGGCGCGCGCGCTGTTTCTCATGCTGCGAAGGAGTACACCAACGCTCGAAAAGCGCACCTGACCTGCCACCGCACCAAGAAAAAGCAGCAGCGCACCGCGGAGTTTCTCCTTTACGGACAACACCGGCGGCGTTCCTTTTGTGAGCGCGGCTAGCACCTGCTCCGAGAAGATCACGTTGTGCCGATAGAAGTAATCATCCTCTGAAGCCGTTGTGTGTGACAGCCCCATCTGAATCACGTGCTGCACCGCCAGCGCGCGCCCCTGCGCCCGCTGAAACCGGACGTTGATGGTCCAGAGCCGCGCACGGGAGAGCTCCCCGCCCGCATTAAAGAGACGGTCGATCTCCTCCGCCGCGATGACAAGCTGCGCCATGCTCACCGTAAATCCGACCCCGGAACCCGGGACGGTCAGATACGCCGCATTGCCGGAGACGAAAAATCCATCCGCAACAAACGAAAACAGCGGAGTTCGGTTGGGCAGCGTCTCCTGTTCGGTGCGCAGGATTGTGTACCGCGGCAGCTTCACCGCGCGCTGCATCGCGGAAAATACGCGTTCCCCTTCCTCAAAGGACTCCCTGACCCATGTGCCGAGAATCGCGCAGTCCGTCCTTCCCTCCTGCGCTTCCCAAACCGGATAATGCGGCCAACCGCGCATGCAGGAAACGTAATCCTTCGGCTCATGATAGGCTACGTGCCGCAGGGTGATGTATTGCAGGTTCTCCTGTGCGAGCGGTGCCTGCTCCACGCCGTACCCCACCGGAAGTCGGGTTCTTGCAACCGCGCCTGTGCCGGAGCAGTCGGCAACCAGTTTTGCCCGAACCGTGTGCTGCACGCCGTCTTGCTCATACACCGCGCCCGCGACGCGACCTTCTTCGTATAAAAAGCTAACAAACGCTGCCTGATAGCGAATCTCCGCGCCCGCTTCCCGCGCCCACGCGTTCAATCGCGCAACGTAGCGGAAGCGATAAACCCCAACCGCCGTACAAGGGACTTCCTTGGGGAAGCCGTCCCGCGCGGAAAACACACTCGCGCTGGTGCAGGTGAAGGCGAAATCATCCGCGTTCTCCGGCAAAGGCAAGGCATATCGCGCGAAATCCGTCTTGGTGATGCGGAAAACCTCCGGTTTGCGTCCCAGGTTCTCTTTGGGTTGCTGCTCCAGCACGAGCACGCGATGCCCGCGCTCCGCGAGTTTGCGCGCAAAAAAACTGCCGGCGGTTGCCGCACCGACGATGAGGACGTCAAAATGCTCCATAGACTCCTCCGACAAGCATGGAAAGTGTTGAACGGCGCGTCATTGCGCTGACTTATACATTTTTGATTCGGGTGACACCGTCAGTGTAGCACAAAATGAGCGGGAATACTCCCGCCCAACCCATCTTAATTTACTTAATATTATGGCATCGCACTAGATCTATCAACTTTGGAACAATCAATCGTTGTCCAGCGAGCGAATCAGCGTCTGCGCAACGAGTCTTCTGGTTTGCCGCGCATCCATCGCACCCCCTGCTTCTTTTGTAAAAAAGAAACAGAAAAAATCAATCGTTGTCCAGTGAGCGAATCAGCGTCTGCGCAACGAGCCTCCTGGTTTGCCGCGCATCCATCGCAAGCTTCTCAATATACCGGTGCGCGGTGGCTTCGTCCATGCCTCTACGTTCAATCAGCATCCACTTTGCGCGGTTGACCAGACGAATTTCCTCCATCTTCTCCTCCAGCGTTGCAGTTTTCTGCTCCAGATCGGCGAGCTTAAAGCGTGTTGCGCTCATCATCGACGCCGCCTGCCGCAGCTGCTGCGCGGTACAAGGCTTGCTCAGCGTCAGCACACCCGCATCCTCCACCTGCTCATTCACCAGCTCATAACTATCCCCGGGCACCAGCAGCGCCACGCAGCAATTGCGGCTGTTGGAAAGATCCAGCGCAAGCTGAGCCCCTGTCTCATCCGGCAGCGGCGTATTGATGAACACCAGCGAAAACGGCGTATCCAGCACCAGCCGCCTCGCCTCTGCCGCAGAACCGCGCGCGGTCACGGGTGCATAGCGCGAAGAAGCAAACACCTCCGTGAGTGTCTCGCGGGAGCGTTCCGATCCGGACACGACCAATACGCTATTCTGCTTTGCGCCGGTATATGGCAAACGCAAGTCTCCCTCTTCTGCTGCTCTGCGCGTCATGCGCACAGGAAATAGTCACCGTGAACGTCTGAGTACGCCCGCTTACTCCACTTCGGCGGTGTACGCCTCGATGATTCCCGCGGGCAGCACCTCACGTACAAACGCACTGTTTTTCGCGATGCCAGCCGCCTCCGCACGCGTGCGCGGGAGCTGGCTGAGCTTGCCGGTGATCGACGCATCCGCTGTGAACAGGTTCACATTCGTCGGTGGAGGGGCAATCAAATTTCGCCGGATGCCGTCCAAACCAGCGGCGAGAATCAGAGCAAACGAAAGATACGGGTTCCCCGCAGGGTCCGGCGAACGCAGCTCGATGCGCTCATACTCCCCTTTTGCGGCGGGAATGCGGATGAGCTGGCTGCGATTTTCCGGTGACCAGGTGACATAGCGCGGTGCTTTGCATTCGCCAAGGCGCGCATAGCTCGCGTCCACAGGGTTGAGGAACGCGGTGATCTCGCAGATGTGCTCCATCAGCCCCGCCATGAACGCATCCCGCGCGCCTTCGCTATGCGGCTTTGCCAAAGAAAGGTTGATGTGCATACCGTTTCCGCTCTCGTGCGGGATCGGCTTGGGCGAAAAATCCGCCCAGAGCCCGTTTCGCATCGCAACCGTGCGCACAACCGACGGGAACGTGATCGCGTTATCCGCCGCGCGCATCGCGTCGCCATAGCGAAAATCGATTTCGTTTTGCCCGGGCCCGTCCTCGTGATGCGAGCTCTCCGCGCGGATGCCCATCTCACAAAGCGTCAGGCAGATTTCGCGGCGAACGTTTTCTCCGCGATCCAGCGGCGCAATGTCCATATACTTTGCGTTGTCATACGGAATCGCGGTTGCGTTTCCATCCTCATCCATCCGGAAAAGATAGAACTCAAACTCCGTGCCAAAGTTGACGGTAACGCCTTCCTGTGCGGCTTGGGCAATTGTCTTCTTTAAAATATTGCGCGTGTCCTGCGGAAAAAGTGATCCATCCGAACGGCGGATATCTGCAAACAGGCGCACAACGCGCCCGTGGCTCGGCCGCCAGGGCAACACGGTGAGCGTCTCGCTGTCAGGAAACAGCAAGAGGTCGGAATGTGCCTCGTCGCCAAAACCGCGAATCGCGGAGGCATCAATCGAGATGCCGTCCGAAAACGCGCGCGGTAGCTCCTCCGGCATGATGGAGATGTTTTTCGGCACACCGAATACATCGCAAAACGCAAGGCGGATAAACTTCACATCCTCCGCCGCGCAATAATCGGCAATTTCCTGTGCGGTGTACATCATTTCCGCGCACATCCTCTCCTATAATAAATAGCATCACCCGCTCAAGCAGCGCCTGCCGCCGCCAGCGGTGCGGGTCTTTCCTGTGTTGTTTGCCGCGCTTCTTCTATACTTAGTCGCGCTGCTCTTTCGATTCAGTGTATCACAAATTTCCCGAAAATGAATGGTCAAAGCAACTTCATGCGTTTTTTTGTCGTTGATCGGTGCGCATTTTCGCAAAAAGCGCCCGCTCCGGGCGGGAAAAATCCCCCGGGTCGAACGCCTTTGTTCTTGCGAGTATACATAATATAGGATTACCTGTCAAGAATATCGTGAATGATATACAATTCCAAACTGCAAAAAAGGGCGGATAAAATATTTTCAGACAGTTCCGCACCCAAAGTACAATGTTTTTTGCGTTTTTTCGCAGGAAATCCTGCACAAATTTTCGGTTGACAAGCCTTTGCCTGCGCTGTATACTATCCGCATATTATTTTAACGGCAAAGGCGCCGCGGAAATACCGCTGTGTCGTTGCCGCTTTTTATAAGGTAACCGCACAAAACAAGCCGAATCACGGCTGAACATGGTATCTCCGGAGCGATACGCGCCACCAGCAGTTAAAAGAAGGAATTCGCAAGACGAATACAGGGTATTAGGAAAGGGTATAGGAGGAGAAATGACCATGAGTACGGTTTCGGAATCATTCGGCAGTAAGGTGTTCAATGATGCGGTCATGAAGGCGCGTTTGCCCAAGGACACATACAAGGCCATGCAGACCGCCATTCGCGAGGGCAAGAGGCTTGATCTCTCCGTCGCCAATGTGGTTGCCAACGCCATGAAAGACTGGGCGATTGAAAAGGGCGCAACGCACTTTACCCACTGGTTCCAGCCGCTGACCGGCATCACCGCGGAGAAGCACGACAGCTTCATCTCGCCCACCCCTGGCGGCAGCATCATCATGGAATTCTCCGGCAAAGAGCTTGTGCAGGGCGAACCGGATGCGTCCAGCTTCCCCTCCGGCGGTCTGCGCGCAACGTTTGAAGCGCGCGGCTACACCGCGTGGGACCCGACGAGCTATGCTTTTATTAAAGAAAAGGTTCTCTGCATCCCGACCGCGTTCTGCTCCTACGGCGGCGAAGCGCTGGACAAAAAAACCCCGCTTCTGCGCTCCATGCAGGCGATTGACCGTCAGGCGATGCGCGTGATCAAACTCTTTGGCAACGAAGGTGTCCACCGCGTGACCACCACCGTTGGCAACGAGCAGGAATATTTCCTCGTGGACAAGGCGGACTATGACCGCCGTCCCGATCTTCTCTTCACGGGACGCACGCTCTTTGGCGCACGCGCGCCGAAGGGACAGGAACTCGAAGATCATTACTTCGGTTCCATCAAACCCCGCGTGCAAGCCTTTATGGAAGACCTCAACGACGAACTTTGGGACCTTGGCGTTCTGGCCAAGACCGAGCACAACGAGGTTGCCCCCGCACAGCACGAGCTCGCCCCGATTTTCACGACGACAAATATCTCGGCCGACCACAACCAGCTGACCATGGAGATCATGCAGCGCGTTGCGAAAAAACACGGCCTCGTCTGCCTGCTGCATGAAAAGCCCTTCGAAGGCGTCAACGGCAGCGGCAAACACAACAACTGGTCCATTTCGACGGACACCGGCGTGAACCTGTTGGAGCCAGGAGAAACGCCTTTTGAGAACGCGCAGTTCCTTCTCTTCCTCTGCGCGGTAGTCCAGGCGGTGGACGATTATCAGGACCTGCTTCGCATTTCGGTGGCGAGCGCAGGAAATGACCACCGCCTCGGGGCGAACGAAGCCCCGCCGGCAATCGTCTCCATCTTCCTTGGCGAAGAACTCTCCGGAATTCTGGAGGCGATTGACTCCGGCTCCGCCTATGGCGCGCGTGAAAAGACGCAGATGAAAGTCGGCGTACACGTAATTCCGCATTTTCCGAAAGACACCACGGACCGCAACCGCACCTCGCCGTTTGCGTTCACGGGCAATAAATTCGAGCTGCGCATGCTCGGTTCCAGCCAGTCGGTTTCGGACTGCAACGTTGTGCTCAACACCGCAGTTGCCGAATCCCTCCGCAAATATGCGGATATCCTCGAAGGCGCCAGCGACCTGACCAACGCAATCCACGAGCTGATCCTCAAAGTGGTGCGCGAGCACAAGCGCATCATCTTCAACGGCAACGGCTATGACGATGCCTGGGTCAAGGAAGCGGAAAAGCGCGGTTTGCTCAACCTCAAGACCACGCCGGATTGCCTGCCCTACTTCGTAGCCCCGAAGAATATCGAGCTGCTGACCTCGCACAAGGTGCTCAGCGAAACCGAGATTCGCGCACGGCTGGAAATCATGCTCGAGAACTACAAAAAGATCGTCAACATCGAAGCCATGACGATGATCGACATGACGCGCAAGGACATTCTGCCCGCATCCGCCGGCTTCCAGAAGAAGCTTGCGGACACCATCGCCGTCAAGCGCACCTATGCAAGTGCGGCGGACTGTACCTATGAAACCGAAACGCTTGTCACCGCAGCCGCGCTAACCAAGGCCGCCTACGAAAGCGTCAAGGCGCTGGAAGATGC
>JAEWYO010000033.1 GCA_023395595.1 Bacillota bacterium | reverse complement strand
AACAAGCATGAACAGCGTGCGCATCACGGTACTCAAACGGGAGTTTTATCCCGATCTGGCGGAAGAATACTTGAGCGAGGGCGCTTCGGTTGGCGCATGCCCGCTGCAAAACGAAGGGGATGTGTTCCTCTATTCCGGCGGCGCGGAAAAACCGGAGGGGCTTTGCCCGTGGGCGTGGATCGACCTGTATGCGACGATATCCGCGCTCTATTCCGGCGGGGATGAAAACACGTGGTATCGTTCCGGCGGCACGCGCATCCTCTGCTGCACAGACGGAATTCGCCCGGTGGTCTACCGTCTGGAACTCCTCCGCGCGTAACCGGCGCAAAAAAAGAGGAGCGGTTGGCTCCTCTTGTATGGGCATTGTCTTAGAATTAGCGAGCGTATTCGTGCTCTAGCGTGTATGTATCGGTGACGACGGGCTTACCGTCCTTGTCCAGCAGCGGGGTGAGCCCGCCCGCGTAGCCCGCGGCATGGAAAAAATAATTCACGCCGGTCTCGCGATCGACCCAAATTTCGTTTGTGGTTGCAATTCCTTTGGAATAGATTTGAATAAAGCGATCATCCTGTCGCATGGGGGTACCTCCTGTGATTGATGCGTCTAGTATACCACACCGTTGAGGTTTGCCCGCAAGCAACACGCACGAGCATTACGGTATCATTTTAACAAATCAGTTGGAGAAGTCATCATGCTGTATGAATTTTCGGACACCCTGAAACAGATCAAACCCAAGCAGCTCGACGAAACGCACCTCACGGCGGGGGTTGTATCGCTCGACCAGCTGCGGGACGGATTAGGCGCGCAGGTTGGGTTTGGCGCGGCGCTCATCGAAGAATGCGAACGGACGGAGGGGCGTTTTCGTTCCGCCGTGGACATGGCAGACGGACATCTGTTTGCGATTGTCTCCGTGCGTGAAATCTCCGGCGATCAGGACGCGCGGGATCGCGTCGGCTTGTTTGTGAAACAAAACCTGATGCTCATCGTCTCCCTGCGGGACGAAGACCAGAGCATCCCCGTCGCGCTGGAGGAGACTCTCAAGCGCTTGAATAGTAAGACGGTTTCGCTCGAGCGCCTGATCTGCGCGTTTTTTGAGCGGCTCTTAAGCCGGGACGGCAGTGATTTGGAACGCTTTGACCATCGGGTTGCGGAGATGGAAGAGCAGATTGAGGACAACACCACGGGCAAGCACTTCAACAGCGAGGTGCTGGCGCTCCGGCGCAAGCTTCTGGTCTTCCGTAACTATTACGAGCAATTGCTGGATCTGTTTGACGCGATGCTGGAAAACGAGGGAGACCTCTTTGCTGCAAAGCAACTCTATCATTTTCGCACCGCGCGGGATAAGATCGCCCGCCTGTCCGCCAATGCACAGCTGCTGCGCGATAGCCTTGTGCAGGTGCGCGAGGCGTATATGGCGGCGCTGGACTACAACGCAAACCTGATTATGAAAGTGTTCACCGTGGTGACGACAGTGTTTCTGCCGTTGACGCTCATCGTTGGTTGGTACGGTATGAATTTTAAGTACATGCCGGAGCTCACCAGTCGATTTGGCTATCCTGCGGTGATCGTGCTGAGCATTCTTGTCGTGGTGCTGAGCCTGCTGTTTTTCAAAAAGAAGCGCTTGCTGTAACATGCTGTATTGTAAAAAATGCGTCGAAACCGAAATGAATGTTGCGATGTAACATTTAAATTTTCGCACTTTTTTTGTCGAACACCTGCCCAGCCATAAAAAAGTCACCACAATCGCGTATTTTTAACAAGAATACGGGTTGCATTTTTGGGTTCATTTTCTCTATACTATTACATTGTATGAAGCAATTCTGAAAGAGAGATCTTCCTGCGTCTTCCTATGCGGGACGATCTTTTTTGCGCCGCGATGAAACAACCGGCCGCAGAGTGCAATGGAACGAGGGGAAACCGTTGGAAAAACGAATACTCGAACGCATACAACGCTGGAGATACCTGGGCCATGACCGCGAAACCGTGCGGCGCTATCGCGCGGAGACCGGCCTGGCGAATTTGCGTATCGTTCGGCGGTTGAGCGTTCTGGCGATAGTGGTCATCGGGCTTCTGTTTCTGTTCAACGGTCCTGTGATGCAACAAACGATCAGCATCGCTTCGTTTGCCGGCTTTGCTGCATTCTTCCTTCTGTTGTATCTCTATCTCACCAAGTTGCTTAGAAGCGTTACCGTTGAGAGTATCCGCTATACCCGCCTGTTGATCTTTCTCGTGTCCGCCGCGTTGTACCTTTGCGGTATTGTGGCGAGCACGGTGCTCTCCGGCGACGAGCCGGGCGTGGTGAGCATCTGGATGTTTCTGCTGGTACAGATTTCGTTTGACACGACTCCTTTGCAAAATCTGCTGACCGTGCTGCCGTTTTCCATTCTCTATCTTGTTATCGGCAATGAAGTCAAGTCGCTGGAGCATTGGCGGATGGATGTCTTGTACACGCAGCTTTCCGTTGCGGTCGGGCTGTTTATTTCCTATCATCAATCCAAACTCGCGCTGGAAAACATCATCGCCCAGAGTAATCTACAAAAGGCAAATTTTGCGTTGTACCATACCGCCACGACCGATGAGCTCACCGGGCTGATGAACCGGCGCATGCTCTTTGATCGTTATGATGCAATCTTGGGCGACTGTGTCATCAACCAGAGCAGCATGGCTTGTGTGGTGCTGGATATCGACGATTACAAACAATTCAACGACAGCTATGGCCATCCGGAAGGGGATGCGCTCCTGCGGCGCATTGGCGCCGTTCTGCGCAACTACAGCAGCGAGCAGAAAATCGAGATCGGTCGCATCGGCGGGGAGGAGTTCCTCGCGGTTTGGCAGGAAGAGGATGTGAACCGCTGCGAATCGGTTGCGGAGGATTTGCGCCGCTTGGTCGAAGGCATGGCGATTCCGCACAAGGGAGCGATGGAGCATGATTGCGTGACGGTGAGCGTCGGGTTGTGCTTGCTGCCATCCGCCGTGGCACAGGGGGCGTATCTCTATGCAGACAAAGCGCTCTATCACGCAAAGGAAGCGGGGAAGAACTGTGCCTGCTGCTATGACGCCCAAAGCGGCAAATATCGGTTTCTTTGTGATGAATAGCATAGGGCAGGTCACTTGAATCAATGCAAAAAAACGCGGACAGATTGCCTGTTCGCGTTTTCTGGTTTTGGTAGTGGTGCAGATACAGCCACTGGCGTGTTTGGCAGGGGAGAATGTTGCGGCTTATGCCGTAATCGCAGAGGTCGTGAACGCAAACCCTTCCTCGCGAAACAGCGCAACGCACAGATCTACAACCTGCGCGTCAAATTTCGTGCCCCGACCCGCCTGAATCTCAGCGAGTGCCGCATCCAGCCCCAGCGCGGGACGATACGGCCGATGTGATGTCATTGCCTCCACCACGTCCGCAACTGCGAGGATACGGCTTTCGAGTATGATCTCGTCTTGTGTAAGATGGTTCGGATAACCGGTACCGTCCAAGCGTTCGTGGTGCTGCAGCACCATGGTTAAAATCACCTGCGGCAGATCCATCTCCTGCGCAATGTGATAGCTATACTCTGCGTGCGTTTGGAGAATCTGGTACTCCAGATTGGTGATCTTGCCGGGTTTGTTGAGGATATCGCTTGCGACATAGATCTTCCCGATGTCGTGAATCAATGCACCGTAGGAAAGGTTTGTGATCGCATCCTGCGTCATGCCGCAGCGCAAGCCGATTTCGCAGGCCAACTGCTGAACACGCCGCTGATGCCCCGCGGTATAGACATCCCGCAGTTCGCCGATTTTCGAGATGGCGTTGATGGATTGCTCCAGCCGCTTTTGGAGAATTGCATTGGTCTCCAACAGCGTCTGGTGTTGCTGTTCAAACTCTTTTTCGAGCCGCCTTCTGCTGGTGATATCGCGAATCAGACCCTCTGTTCCGATGATTGCACCATGATCATCCTTGAGATATTGCATGTGCATGGAAACCCAGATCAGCGTGCCGTCCCGCTGCTTGCCCTGACAGACATAACTGTTGACGTGCTCTTGCACGCTGAGCTTGGCAAACAGCTCCGCCCGGTCTTGTAGATTGGCATAAATGCGTTTTCCGCTGGTTGTCAGCATTTCTTCCACGGAATCGTACCCATAGATTTGCGCCATGCGTGGGTTGATCATGAAGAAATTGCCGTCCAGGTCTGCGCGGAAGAATCCGTCCTGCAGGTTTTCGAGAATTCTGCGGTTTTGCGCAAGGCTCTCTTGAAGCGTTTTCTCTGCGCGAATCTGCTCCGTCAGGTTGGTACCGATGGCCAAAATCGCGGGTTGTCCGTCCCACTCGGTCGGCCGCGCATAGATGAGCAGCGGGATTGGTGTTCCGTCTCGCTTGATCACGGTTCGGCGCATGACGACATCCCCCGTGTCGCGGATGTGCCGAATGTTGCTTTCAATGATCGCGGTGCTGCTGTCCTGCGCGATTTCGTAAACATACATCGTCAGCAACTCTTCTTTGGTATAGCCGTGCATCTGCGCGGTATATTCGTTGGAGTAGAGTATCTTCCCGTTGCTGTCGTAGACAAGAATGGAGCTGGGTGCAACGTCGCAGATATGCGCAAGGCGGTTGATCTGCTCTTGCGCACGCTCTTTTTCCTTTTGGTATTGGATGCGGCTGGTTATGTCCGTAATAATACAGGCAAACTGCATCGGCGCGGGACGATAGGCGGAAACATTGAAGTATTGATCCAGCGTCTGCGCGTAGTATTGAAACGTGATGGGTTCGCCGGTGAGCGCGACCTTCCCGTAGGTGTCAATCCAGGATTGATCGGTTTGCGGCAACAATTCCAATACAGTTTTTCCGACGAGCTCGCTGGAAGGAAGCCCGACCATGCGCTCGAACGCCGGATTTACCGCGAGATACCGATAGTTGACCGGCATGCCGTCTTCGTCCAGCATAATTTCATTCAGGCTAAACGCATCCATCATCTCCTGAAAGAGCAGCTGATAGCTTCTTTGTGCCCTTTTCTGAACGGAGATGTCCTCCATGATGACATAAACCTGATAGGGGGTTCTTTCTGCACCGCGAAACAGAGGCGTTGCGGTCACGGAGAGCCAGACATGGTCTCCGCGCTTGGCGTTGTAGGCTCCAATTGTGATTGGCCCGCATGGTGCGCCGGTTTGCGCGGCGATCGTGACGGGATTGTCGCTTTCCGGCAGGGGGGAACCGTCGTCACGCAGCAGATTCCATGCTTCTGAGCGCGTTGTTCGCTGGATGAGCTCGGCAAGGCTCAGCCCCAGCATGCGCTCGGCTGCCGGGTTTGCCGAGAGGATGTTGCCCGCAAGGTTTTGATAGATCACCCCTTGCGACATGGTTTCAAACAAGCGGCGCAGTTCCTCGTCCCGTTCGCTGCTTTCGCGGGCGATGCGCTGTTCTTCCGAAATATCACGCACGCTGGCGCAGACATATTGATACCCGCCCGACCAAAACGAGCGTGAGGAGAGCAAGGCATAATAGGGGCTTCCGTCGCGTCTGCGAAACACGGCAGGACGGTCCTCGACCACGCCTGTTGCAGACATTGCGGAAAGAAACGAGAAGCGATCCGCAACGTCATAGTATAAGTTGAGATCCAAGGTTGTCTTACCAATTGCTTCTTTTTGTGTATATCCCGTTATGCGGCAGAAGCCGCTATTTACATGCATGATCACTCCATCACAAACTCTTGTGACAAGCGCGGCATCCGGGCTGGTTTGAAAAACAGTCTGGAAGAACGCGTCGGGGAGCAGACCTTCTTTTCGTTTGCCTCTGAGCATGCCTACTCGTTTCCTCTCTCTATCAAAGCAATACTATTGTATTTATTGTATTTACGTGCTGTTCTCCTGTCAATCAAAACGTTTTGTTTTCTTGTTTTGCACTGCATTTGAGACCGAATTTGTCGCTTTTTTATGCGATTTTTGTATGTTTTGCGCGAGAAAAGTAGTATATACAACATATTCGGGTTTGTGTTGATCGGGCGGGCGAGCGATCACTGTTTTTTGCGCAGAGACCAAAACCATTATTTCGCGTTTTTGGCACGCAGGTAATTCGAGTGAAATATTACGATAAACAGTAAAGACAAAACGAAGTGCGCATGACAAACACACGGCGATAAACTGTTACATGAAATGTGATTGCTGTGCAACTATTCGCCCGCGAGGATGAACGCGTGTAACAGGCAAGAGCACTGGTTTTGCATTGTCAGAAACACCCTCTTTCCAGAACGAGTCTGCCACACGCACAAGCACAGACAAAAGAACGCATGCGCCATCGTAGACGCGGGCAACCGCTTTCGATAGAATGCCAGAAGGAGGATTCTGAGCATGCGTTATGGTAGTTGTTATAACGAAAACATGCCGGAATGAGGAATCTGAATATGAGATATGGATATTTCGACAACGAAAACCGAGAATACGTCATTGAGCGGGTGGATACGCCCGTCTCCTGGACAAACTATATTGGAACAAAGGATATGTGCGGCGTTCTCAACCAGACGGCGGGAGGCTATCTCTTCTCCGGGTCGAGCGAATACCACCGCATCACGCGCTTTCGCCCGAACGGCGTACCGATGGATTTCCCCGGACACTATGTCTACCTGCGGGATGATGCGGACGGCGATTTTTGGAGCGTGAGCTGGCAGCCGGTCGGCAAGCCGCTTGACCAGGCGAACTATGCTTGCCGCCACGGACTTTCCTACAGCAAATACCTCTGCGATTACAAGGGCATCCACGCGCAGCAGACGCTGTTTGTCGCGCAGGATACGCCCGTTGAGATTTGGGATGTCGTGATTCGCAACGACAGCGATCGTGTGCGGAATCTCTCTGCCTATTCCTATTGCGAGTTTTCGTTTCACCAGATCGACATGGACAACCGCAATTTTCAGATGAGCCTGTATGCGGCGGGATCGCGTTATCAAGACGGCATCATCGAGCATGACCTTTATTATGAAGAGGACGGCTATCAGTTCTTTACGTCCAATTTCGTGCCCGACGGCTACGATTGCCTGCGGGATTCGTTCCTTGGCGCGTATCGCACCGAGCAAAACCCTATTGCGGTCGAGCGTGGTATGTGCTCCAGCAGCGCGGAGCTCGGCGGGAACCACTGCGGCGCGCTGCAAAAGCGCCTGACGCTGCAACCCGGCGAGCAAACTCGCCTGATCTTTTTACTTGGCGAGGGCGGAATCGAGGAGGGCAAAGCCATCCGGCAAGCGTATGCAAACGAGACTGCCGTGGACGAACAGTTTGAAAAACTCCGCGTGTTCTGGGACGAGAAGCTCACGCGCCTCCAGATCAGCACGCCCAACGCGGGCATGAACGCGCTCGTCAATATCTGGACGCTATATCAAAGCGAGATCAACGTGATCTTCTCGCGCTTTTCCTCGTTCATCGAGGTTGGCGGGCGCACGGGTCTGGGCTATCGGGACACGGCGCAGGACGCGATGTGTGTGCCACACAGCAACCCCGAAAAGTGCCGCCAGCGCATCGTGGAACTGCTCCGTGCCGAAACAAAGGCGGGCTACGGGCTGCATCTGTTTGAGCCGCGCTGGTTTGAGCCGGAGCAGAAGCAGCAGAGCTTCCGTTCGCCAACCGTGATTCCCGTACCGGATCGCGCGAGCATTGTCCACGGCATCAAGGACGCCTGCTCGGACGACGCACTCTGGCTCGTGGTTTCCGTTGCGCAATACATCAAAGAGACGGGCGATTTTGCCTTTGCAGCAGAGATTGTAACCTATGCGGACGGCGGGGAAGAGAGCGTCTATGATCACCTGAAGCGTATTTTGAACTTCTCGGCGGAACAGGTAGGGCAAAACGGAATCTGCAAAGGCTTGCGTGCGGACTGGAACGACTGCCTCAACCTCGGCGGCGGCGAGAGCGCGATGGTGAGCTTTTTGCACTACTGGGCGCTGGATCACTTCGTGCCGCTTGCGGAAAAGCTTAGGCGAAGCGAAGACGCGGCGTATTACCGCACGATGGCGGAGCATGTCAAAGACGTTTGCGAATGCGTGCTTTGGGACGGAAGCTGGTATATCCGCGGCATCACGGCGGACAACCGAAAGATCGGCACCCATTCCGACGCGGAGGGTAAGGTGCACCTTGAAAGCAACGCATGGGCGGTTCTCTCCGGCGTTGCGTCCAAGGAGCGCGGGGAACAAGCGCTCAAGGCGATTCAGGACTATCTTTATACGCCATACGGCATCCTGCTCAACGCGCCGCCTTACACCAAGCCGGATGACGGCATCGGATTTGTCACGCGCGTGTATCCGGGGCTGAAGGAAAACGGCGCGATCTTCTCGCATCCCAACCCCTGGGCTTGGGGTGCTGCCTGCGCGCTTGGCGCGGGTGAAACGGCCATGTCGTTTTACGATGCATTGTGTCCCTACAACCAAAATGATAAGATAGAAGTACGGCAGGCGGAGCCGTATGTTTACTGTCAATTTGTGGTTGGCAGTGCGCACACGGCGTTTGGCCGGGCGCGGCATCCGTTTATGACGGGTTCCGCCGGATGGTCGTACTATGCGGCGACGGAATACATCCTCGGCATCAAACCGGACTATGATTGCCTCGTGGTCGATCCTTGCATTCCGGCAAGCTGGAACGAGTTTTTCGTTTCCCGCGAATGGCGCGGGGCAACGTATGACATCCGCGTGACGAATCCGAAGGGCGTCACCTGCGGGGTCAAGCGGATTTTGCTCGACGGCGAGTTGGTGGCTTCTATCCCGCAGCGTCCCGCCGGCACGCGCTGCCGCGTGGAGGTCGAGTTGGGGTAACGGCATCCTTCGCGCAATTCACTATTCATGCATCAGACAGGCTTCGGGGTTTTCCGGAGCCTTTCTTCTCTTATCATCACGCAAGGAGGTCAACGGCAATGGCGGAGCGGACAGGCAAGGGGATTTCCCTCAAACACGGACTCATTGCGCTCATCGGCGTATGCTGGGTGCTGCCGGTGCTGCTCATTCTCACGCTTTCAGGCTATTTTATCCGCAACAATCTGCAAAGCCGGATCGACGACACGATTGAAACCAGCGTCACAAACGCGATGGACATGACGAAAAACTCGATCGATTCCGCGCTGGCAGCCTCCCGCGCGGCGAGCTATGACAATGTCATCCAGCGCGCGTGGTCGCAATACGCGGAGGATGCGGATGGCGTCGCGCTCTACGGCAGCGTGACGGAGTATCTGTCGCAGCAATATTCCTACGACGAGAATTTTCGCGGCGTGATGCTCTATTTCGTGAAGAATCCTTCTACCATCTATTACGCGAGCAACCGCTCGAATATGGGCAAGACGGAGCCGATCCGCAACTATCGCGCGTATGCGCACGAGATGGCGCGGGAGATTTCGCAGGATGCCAGCACGCGTGTGCGTTTTTTTGAAGCCAACGGCGTACTCTATATGCTCCGCAACATCGTGGACAGCGCATTTCATCCCTATGCTGTGATCGTGATGGAATGCGACGAGGAAGCGCTGTTTGCGCCGCTGGACAACATCGTTTGGCTCACGGATGCAAGCGTGGACCTCAACGAAATCCCGCGCGTAATCGCGGGGGAAGGCGTGACCCCGCAGGCGGTGGAGGGCAAGGATGCAAGGGCGGAGGCGCTCTATCCCATTGAGCGGACACTACGCACCTCGGACTACACACTCTCGCTCTATGCGCGCGCGGACGGGATGCAGATCACCAGTGAACTACCCAGCTCCATGCGCTTTCTCGTGCTGGTGATGCTGTTGGCGCTGCCGCTGCTGGCGTTCGTCATCTGGGCGTTCTATCGCTATGTGAGTGACCCGCTGGCACGACTGATCGACGCTGCGCGGCACGTCAAGCGCGGAGAGCGCGGCTATGCCATCACGCCCTTGCCGGAGAGCCGGGAGTTTCGTTCGCTGGCCGAGCACTTCAACAGTATGTCCGCCGAGCTGAAAACCCAGTTTGACCAAAGTTATGAGGAGCAACTTGCCTTGCAGGACGCGCGGGTAAAGGCGCTTCAAAGCCAAATCAGTCCGCATTTCCTGAACAACACCTTGGAGATCATCAACTGGGAGGCGCGCATGGCAAACAACGAGAAAGCCTGCCGGATGATCGAGGCGCTTTCCACTATGCTGGATGCGGCGATGGCGCGCGGCGGCAGCTCGGTCGTGACCGTCTCCGAGGAATTGCGCTATGTGGACGCGTATCTCTATATTCTTTCGGAACGCTATGGCGAACGTCTGCGCGTGGATAAGCAAATCGACGAATCCCTGCTGGATCAGATGGTGCCGCGGCTAATCTTGCAGCCGATCGTGGAAAACGCGATGGAGCACGGCATCGAGAAACGCGCAAATGGCGCGTTGACCCTCCGCATCTTCGCAAAAGAATACCTTTATCTAGAGGTGGAGAACGACGGCAGCATGACCCAGCAGGATCGCGAGAACATCGCGCGGCTGCTCAGCTGGGACGGCACGAGTGAGGAAGAGGAGAACAAGCTTGGCCGCATCGGTATCCGCAACGTCAACCGTCGCCTCAAAATTCTCTACGGCGAAGCATTCGGGCTGAGCATTGCAGAGATTGCGCCGGGGTGCATCCTCGCACGGATCACACTGCCTCTGGCAAAGCCGCGCATATAGCCAGTTTTTGTACGATGCAAATACCAAATATGTATGGAACTTTTGTCTCGCGTTGTCCGCGCAGGTGAACAGAACAACCACGTGCAAAATACGACAACCGCGTGTCTTATTCGCCCGACTTGACGCGTTTTATAATGAGACCATCAAGGGCAAATCGTTTTTGCATTTCAAACAAATCGATACGGAGGAAAGAGACCATGAAGAAAACAATAGCGCTCATTCTGGTTCTGGCAATGTGCCTGACCGCGTTTGCGGCTTGCCAGCCGGCAGCCCCCGCCACGACGACGGAAGAACCCGCCGCCACAGAAGCAGCAGCAGCGGCGACGGAAGCCCCCGCGGCAGCAGAACCCGTCAGCCTGACGGTCGTGACCTCTTACGGCGGTGACGACGGCAACCGCGCCAACTATGAAGCAGCCCTCGCCGGCTATGAAGCCGCGACAGGCAACAAAGTGCTCGACGCTTCTGCCACGTCCAACGAGGAATGGAAAGCCAAAGTCATGACCGACTTTGAAACCGGCACCGAGCCCGACGTACTTTTCTACTTCAACGGCAATGACTCCGACGCAATCGTCTCCGCGGGCAAGGTCGTCTCCCTGGACGATATCCGCGCAGCGTATCCCGAATTTGCAACCAACATGAAGGACGACATGCTCGTTCCCTCCGCCGTGGACGGCAAGGTCTACAGCGTGCCGGTCAACGGCTATTGGGAAAGCATGTATGTCAACACCAAGGTTCTCGAAGCGGCCGGTGTCACCCTGCCCGGCGCAGGCTATACCTGGGATCAGTTCCTGCTCGACTGCCAGAAGATCAAAGACGCAGGCTTTACGCCGGTTGCTGTCTCCCTGCAGGAAGTGCCGCATTATTGGTTTGAGTTCTCCGTTTACAACAACGGCAACACTGCAAACCACCTGAACGTCCCCGCAACGGCGGCCGACGAAACCGGCATGAAATGGGCAAAAGGCCTCGAAGATATCAAAGCGCTTTATGATGCAGGCTATCTGCCCGAGAATACCCTGACCGCGACGGATGCAGAGACCGTTCAGCTCGTGGCGGACGGCCAGGCCGCGTTCCTGATCGACGGCAGCTGGAAAATCGGTTTCTTCCAAACCAACTGTGCCGACCACCTCGGCGACTTCGCGCTGACCTATGTGCCCGCCAAAGGCGAACGTCAGGCGACCGACCTCATTGGCGGTATCTCCATGGGCTACTACATTACCAAAAAAGCTTGGGACGATCCCGCCAAGCGTGACGCAGCCGTCAAGTTCGTGGAGTTCATGACCAGCGACGAGCAGGTTTCGATCTTCTCCGTCACGGCCGTGACCGCCCTCAAGAACGGCGTTACCCCGGCGGACAGCCTCGATAGCCTCCAGAAATCCGCAATTGCGATGTGCGCGGGTGCAACCAGCGTCGTCGGCGCGGTGCAGGATAAGCTCACGAGCGAACAGCGCGGCGATCTCTTCGCCAACGTGAAGAACATCGTTACCGCGAAGATCACCGCAGCGGATGCCATCACCTCCGCGCTTGCCAAATAAGGCAAACGAAACAACCATCTGAACCGAACAGGGGCCGCCCGAGTGATCGGCCGGCCCCTGAACATCTTTTTCACGAGCGTTTTCCTTCAGCAACCCTCAATGATTGACACGAGGCACGGTTTGGCATTTTTTCGAAGGCCGGAGCGGGCAGACGGAGGCACAGAAATGAATTCTATGATCTACAAGAAAAAAGCGCCGCTGCTGTTTTTTCTCCTGCCAGCGTTCTTGTTTTTGATCGTGTATCTGTATTATCCATTCATTCAAAACGTCATCAACAGTTTTCTTTCCATCAGCGGACTGGGTACCAAGGCAGCTGGCGTCAACGAGCCGTGGTTTGCAAACTATGTGGAGCTCTGGAACGACCCGAACATGCGCATTGCGGTAAAAAACACGCTGCTGCTGGTGCTTTCCACGCTGGTGTTTCAGGTGGGTACCGCGCTGGTGCTCGCGCTGATCGTAGACCGTATTCGCGTCGGGCAAAAATTCTTTCGCACGCTGTATTTTTTCCCGATCGTCATCAGCGCGACGGCGCTGGGCCTGCTCTTTAACCTGATCTTCCTCTATAACGGCGGCATGCTCAACCAGCTTCTGCAAAACCTTGGGATCACCAGCGCCAACATCGATTGGAAGGGCGAGAAATATTACTTTTTTACGATGCTGCTGCCGGTGCTTTGGCAATATGTCGGTTTCTATTTCGTGATTCTCGTGACGGGACTCAACAATATCTCCACCGATGTTTACGAGGCGGCGGAGCTCGACGGCGCGACGGGTTGGAAGCGTGTGCGCTATATCACGCTGCCGCTGCTAAGGAACGTCATCTGCACTTGCCTTGTCCTCGCGGTGACGGGCGCACTGAAGGTGTTTGACCTGCCGTGGGTGATGATGGGCGCGGGCATCCCGCTCGATCAATCGTGGCTCACGGGCACCTATATGTATAACCAGACGTTCACGCGCGGAAACGTGGACTACGGCTCTGCCATCGCGGTGGTGATCGTGGTGCTCGGCGTGCTGCTGGCGCAGATTGCCAGCCGCGTGTTCAAAGAGAAAGAATATTGAGAGGAGAGGGCAATATGCGCATGAAACAGAAGCAAAAAGACATGAAACGCCTTCCGCTCTCGCAGGTCGTCTCCTATGTGATCCTCATCTTTTGGGCGATCACTACCGCGTATCCGTTCCTCTGGGTCATCCTCAATTCCTTCCGCGTGCGAGGCGAGATTCGCTCGGATTCATTCTCGATTCCGTGGCCGTGGACGCAGAGCTTTACGCTGGACAACTACACCACGGCGGCGCAGCGGAGCGACTTTGCTGCGGGATACACCAACAGCATCCTGATCTCTGTGATCGTGACACTGGTTGTCGTGCTGCTGGCGGGGTTGTTTGCCTATGGCATGGTGCGTTATCGCTTCCGCGGGCAGAAGATTCTCAACGGAATGATCATCGCGGCGATGATGTTTCCGGTGTTTTCCACGATTATCCCCGTGTTTCGCATGGAGGTGCTCTGGGGCATCGCGAGCACGCAAAATCGCTGGCTTTCGCTGCTTTCCACCGTGCTTCCGCAGATAGCGGGAAACCTTGCCTTTGCGATCGTGGTGCTGATGGGGTTTATTCGCAGCGTGCCGATCGATCTGGAAGAGGCGGCCTACTTAGACGGTTGCAACGTGTTTCAGATCTATTTCAAGATCATCATCCCCGTCGCCAAACCCTCTTTTGCAACGGTCGCGATCTTCTCCTTCCTTTGGTCGTATAACGATCTGTTTACCCAGACGTTCTTTCTGCGCTATCCCAAGGAGAAGACGATCACGCTGCTCATCAATGAGATCAGCTCTCAAGCGGGTGTGAACTACGGGCTTATGGCGGCTTCCGTCGTTCTGGTCGTGGTTCCGGTGCTGATCGTCTACGTGCTGCTGCAAAAGAACATCATCAAGGGGTTGACTGTCGGCGCGGTCAAAGGCTGATGCGGCGCGGACGGACGACCGAATTGTGGTATAATGATCGGGAAGGAGAAGCCCGATGATTCGAGTTGTATTGATCGATGACGAAGCCATTATTCTCGAGGGCCTGAAAAAGGTCGTCGATTGGTCAGGCTTTGGCTGCGAGGTGGTTGCCACCGCGCAAAACGCAACCAGCGGCGCGGAGATGATCCGCCGATTCCAACCGCAGATCGTGTTCACCGACATCAAGATGCCGGATCAAGACGGGCTGACCATGTTAGCCGGGCTCAAGAGCGAGTTTCCCGCAATGGAGGTCACGGTGCTCACGGGCTACCGCGACTTTTCCTATGCGCAGGATGCGATTCGCCTTGGCGTGACGCGATTGCTGCTCAAACCCTCCAAGATGGACGAAATCAACGAAGCCATGCGCACCATGACCGCAAACCTCCGCGCGGCGGGCGCAGTTTCGGAAGAGGCGGAGGAGGAAGACCGTCCCGCGGGCAGTTTTCTTGTGCGTGAGGCGGTGCAGTTTATGGAGCAGCGCTTTGCCGACAAGCTTACCTTGCAGGATGTGGCTGATCACTGCTATGTGTCCCAATGGCACCTGAGCAAGCTGCTCAACCGCCATATGGAGAAGAGTTTTTACGACCTGCTCAACGAAATCCGCGTCAAGCGTGCGCAGCAACTGCTCGCCGATCCGAAGCTCAAGATCGGCGATATCGGAGAACGCGTCGGCTATTGCGACCCAGGGCATTTCGCGCGGACGTTTAAGAAGATTACCGGCATGAGCGCATATGAATATCGCAACCAAAAAGGCTAAAGCGTTCTTACAGAATTGAATTTGAGAATCAGAGAATGATCGAATACGGATCATTCTCGTTTTACGAAAGGGTATACGATCCTATGATTTGTTTCGGAACCGGCGGCTGGCGCGCGGAGATTGGCAAAGACTTCTACATGGCGAACATCCAGCGCGTGGCGCAGGGGCTTGCCGCAACGCTGAAAGCCGACGGCAAGGCGGACAAACCCGTCGTAATCGGTTTTGACCGACGTTTTCTCTCGGCAGAGGCTGCAACCTGGATGGCAGAGGTGCTCACAGCAAACGGCATTCCCGTTTGGTTCATGCAGCGCAGTGTCCCGACCCCGCTTGTGATGTATCTGGTCAAGCAGCACGATCTCTATCGCGGCATCGAGATCACCGCCTCCCATAATCCGAGCAATTACAACGGCATCAAGGTCATCGTAGAGGAAGGACGGGATGCGCCGCTGGACGTGACCCAGCGACTGGAGCGCGAGATCAACGCGCTGACCGACGTGCGCTCGATCACCATGACGGAGGCGGAGGAGAAGGGGCTTGTCACCTATCTCAAGCATCCGTTCAACGAGTTTATCGACGCGATATTGGCTGTGATTGACACCGTCGCGATTCGCGCGCGCGGGCCGAGAATTCTCTTTGACTCTATGCACGGCTCGTCCACCTATCCGCTGACTGTTATTTTCAACACCGCGCGATGCACCGTGGATCAAATCCATGGCGACAAGGACGCCTACTTTGGCGGTATGATGCCTGCGCCAACCGAGGACACGATGGGTGAACTCAGGAATCGCGTCATCGCCGGAAATTATGACCTCGGCATCGCGGTGGATGGCGACGGAGATCGTCTCGGCATCATCGATGGTACGGGCAGATACATCAGCGCAAACGAGATTCTCGTGTTGCTGTACACGTATCTGCACGAATACAAGGGTTGGAAAGGCCCTGTGGTGCGCAACATGTCCACCACGCATCTATTGGATCGTGTGGCGGAATCGTTCGGCGAAACCTGCTATGAGGTGCCGGTCGGCTTCAAGCACATTTCCTCGAAGATAGACGAGGTGGACGCGGTGCTCGGCGGCGAATCCTCCGGCGGATTGACCGTGCGCGGGCATATCCACGGCAAGGACTCGGTCTACTCCTCTGCGCTGTTTGTGGAGATGATCTGCAAAACAGGGAAGCATCCGAGCGAGATGATGGAGGAGATTTCGCGTAAATTTGGCACCTACATCATGAAAGAGAGCAACGTTCCCTTCTCCGCGCCGCAGCGCGAAGCGCTGGAGCACACGATCTTTGTCGATTGCGCGCTGCCAAAGTTTGCTGTGGAGCCGGTTCGTGTGAGTTATCTGGATGGCTGCAAGGTGTATTTTGCGGACGATTCATTCGTCGTGTGCCGCTTTAGCGGCACGGAGCCGTTGCTGCGCATCTTTGCCGAAGGACACACACAGGAGCAGGCTTTCTCTTATATCGCCGCATGGAAGACACTGCTTGGACTATAAAACAACACATTGCGCTTCGATTTCCCGCGGTGAAACCCCGCGGGACTTTTTTTCGTCCGCAAGTGTGTGTATAATATACGGATACCATGTGTTTGATTTAGATTTGATAATTCGATTGACGCAGTGTCTCCTGAAAGGAGGAGTTGGATGTTTCATCTCTCCATCGATTGGGCGCAGTCGCTCTATATGATGGCGCGCGTGACGCTTGCCGCCGTGCTTGCGGGTGTGATTGGCTATGAGCGCGAGCATGTCCAGCGCAACGCAGGCATGCGCACGCATATCCTCGTCGCCATCGGCGCGGCTCTTGTGATGTGCAGTGGAGAATTTTTGATGTCGCAATTCCCAAATTCGGACATCGACCCCGCCCGCATCGGCGCGCAGGTGGTCAGCGGCATCGGTTTTCTTTGCGCGGGTACTATTATCAAAGAGGGCATCTCCGTGCGCGGGCTCACCACGGCAAGCAGCCTTTGGTGCGTGTCCTGCGTCGGGCTTGCCGCGGGTTGCGGAAACTATGTGCTCGCGGTTGCAACCACCGTGCTCATCCTCATCGTCCTGCGTGTGCTGCGCACGATGGCGCACAGCAGACGCAAGAAAGCAAACCGCCTGGTGCTCCAGATTGTGTTGTCGATGGAAGGGCAGAGCATTGTGCAGCTGCAGGAGGATTTGGAGCGCATGGGTTGCGTGATCGACGAGTTCAGCTTTGCAATCGACACCAAGAACCTCAAGCGGCATGTCTACGCGCACCTGACACTGCCGGATCGGGACAATCTCGCGCCATTGATGGAAGGGCTTTCCAGAATCGAAGGCGTGGCATCTGTCGAGTCGGTGTATGAATAAGTTGGGTCTGCTCCGCAAGCCAAAGGGGCAGACCCCTTTGGAAACCTCTTGTGAGTAAACAAAACTCTCCGTAACGTTTGCTACGGAGAGTTTTTGCATGCGAAATTTGGGATCAGCCTTCGAGCATCTGCAAGATAAAAGATTTGTTGCGCGCGCCGACGGCTTTGTCCGCCACGTCGCCGTTTTCAAACACAATCAGGGTGGGGATGCTCATGACTCCGTACTGGGCGGCCAGCTGCGGTTGCTCGTCGATGTTGATCTTCGCAACCTTGATGGTGGTGTTTTCCTCTGCAATTTCGTCCACAATCGGGGAAACCATGCGGCAGGGCCCGCACCACGGTGCCCAGAAATCGACCAGAACCTTCTTGTCGCTATCCAGAACTTCCTCTTTGAAATTTGCGTTGGTGATATTGACAACGGACATATGGATCACTCCTTGTTTTCATTCAGGATGGAACGGTTTTCGTATCCCTACATTTAGTATAACGGATGCGATTGAATCTTGGAAAGCCATATTCGGAAATTGACGCAAAAAAGCAACAATTCCCCATGACTGTGTCGTTGCGTTTTGGTTTTTCTTGCGGTAAAGTGGAGCAAACAAGCCAAAGCAAGGAGGAAACACGATTGCGCACACTGACCTATACCGCAAGCGAGGGCGACGACGGGCGCACGGCGCTGAGCCTCCTCCGGCGGGAACTGTTGTGCTCGGATTCGCACATCTCCCGTCTCAAAAAGCGCGAGGCGGGTATTCTCCTCAACCAGACACGTTGTTATGTGACCG
This sequence comes from Bacillota bacterium, assembly GCA_023395595.1. Taxonomy (GTDB): domain Bacteria; phylum Bacillota; class Clostridia; order Christensenellales; family CAG-138; genus UBA7703. Next base: position 25,815 of record JAEWYO010000033.1, on the reverse strand, counting down.
CGCGGGTCAAGGCGGGCGACGTGCTCTCGGTGGAGATTGGCGACCTGCCGGATGGTCACATCGTGCCGATGGCGTACCCTCTCACGGTTGTATATGAGGACGACGATCTGTTGATTCTCGATAAGCCTGCCGGACTCTCCGTCCACCAGAGCATACGGGATCCGGAGGAGATCACGCTCGAAAACGCGGTTTGCCATTATCTGGGCGGGAACATCAGCCCGCACCCGGTGAGCCGTCTGGATCGTGGCACATCGGGGCTGATCGCGTTTGCCAAGAGCGGATACATCCACGAGCGCTTGCGGCGGCAAATGCATACGAGCGATTATGCGCGCACCTATCTCGGAATCGCCTGCGGGCGCGTTGCGCCGGCAAGCGGCGTGATCGAGCAGCCGATCGGCATGGCGCAAGGTTCGACCTATCAACGGGCGATTTGTGCTGACGGACAGAGCGCGTGCACGACATATGAAACACTTGCGCAAAACGAGCGATTCACGCTGCTCAAGCTCGTTCCGCACACGGGGCGCACGCATCAGCTCCGCCTTCATATGGCGGCGGTCGGTTATCCGCTTGCCGGGGACTGGCTTTACGGCGCGGAGGATCGGGCACTGATCCCGCGGCCTGCGCTGCATTCCTATGAACTGACGCTGACGCACCCGATCACGGGAGAGTGTATCCACCTGACGGCGGAGCTGCCGGAGGATATGCGGCGGCTGATCGACCTGCCGAAGCAACAAAGTGAGGAAGAAGTATGAAGATTACAACAATCGAACAAAACGGCGTACGTATCGCAAAACTGGATAGCGAAGAGATGCTGATCACCGATTTGCAATCCGCGCTGGATTGCATGGCGACGGTGCGCTATGAAGCCGATGTAGACCGCGTGATCTTGCCCAAGTCTGCGCTGGACGAGCGGTTTTTCATCCTGAGCAGCGGGCTTGCGGGCGATATTTTGCAGAAGTTTGTCAACTATCAGCTCAAGGTTGCGATTGTCGGGGATTATTCCGGGTACACCAGCAAGCCCCTGCGGGATTTCATCTACGAGAGCAACAACGGCAGCCACGTGTTTTTTGTTGGAACTGAAGCAGACGCTTTGGAAAAACTTTCCCGCGCTTGAACGCGAAAAAACTGCGCTTTGCGGCGCAGTTTTTTTGTAGCGTTGCTTGTGAAGCTGGCGGTTTTTGCGTCGAGTTTTAGATGATGCCGAGCGGAATGAGCACCGCAAGCAATACGATATTGACGCATGCCAGCGAGATTATCCACTTTTTCTGCGTCTTGGGCTCTTTGTCGTAGATCAGATAGCTCGCAAGGAAGAACGGGATATACGTTGTGATGAACACGGGAATTGCACCCCACCATTTGTAGACCCAGATGAATGCGGGCGTGGAGGCAAGGAAGATCTCCACAAGCGAGAACATCAGTGCGCTGCCGATGGCAAAGACGATGCGGTTGTTGATACCGAGAATCTTCATGTTCTTGTCTTCGGGCAGGAGTTTGGAGGTGAAGCCCGCGACGGCGAACATCATCGAAAGCTCCCAACTTACGCCGATGAGCAGGATATAGCTTGTGCTCTCCGGCGAAACCGTCCAGAGCGCGTAACCGGTGACATGGCAGATTACGGCGTTGGCGATTTCGTAAAGCCAATGCACGCTGTAGAGCATCAGCGCGGCGGCAATCGCCTTGTAGTTCTTCTTGTGGATTTCGTCCACATAGATCATCACCACAAACGCGAAGATGGCGATGAACGACCAGTTGAAGTTCGCGGTGCTGCGCACGGCCGCCTTGGCAAGATCTGCCAGGGGCTTGAGCACGTCGTCCCCAAAGAGCATGGAACAATACCTCCCAGATGAAATTTTGTTTGCGATTTAAGAATCATATCACGCGGATTTGCTAGAACAAAGATTGGACTGCGTTCATTTTAACGCGATGAACAACAACTGTCAATTTGTGTATTCTTCTTTTAAAGAAAGCGCACCTGAAGGGTGTTTTGAGAGGAGAGATCACGTATGCCGAAGGAACTGCTCGGCTGCTGCGGAGCATATTGCATGACCTGCAAGGTCTATATGCAGCACATGTGCAAAGGTTGCAAAGTCGGTTACGACACAGGCGAAAGAGACATTGCAAAAGCGAAATGCGCGATGAAGGTCTGCTGTGTCAAACGCGGGCTTGTCTGCTGTGCGGACTGTGAAGCGTATCTCAACTGTGAAATCCTTGCGGTGTTTTATGGGCACGAGAGTTACAAGTATCAGAAATACCGGCAGGCGACGCAGTATATTCGCGCGCACGGCTACGAGGCGTTCTTTCGGTGCGCCGATGGTTGGAGCGGCGCATATGGCAAACTGCAAGAGCCTAAATAATCGAACACGCTACATCTGCGCGAGATAGTCCCGAGGGGAAACGCCATATTCGTTGCGAAACGCCTTGTAGAAGCCGGAGTAGTCCGAAAAACCGCAGCTCAGTGCAATCTGCATCATCGGCTGCCCTTCGCGCATGAGATTGCGCGCGCGGATCATTCGCTTTTGCAGCAGCATTTGGTAAATCGAAGCGCCCGTCTCCTCGCGAAATTTGCGCTCCAGATAGTATTTTGACAGAAATACCGTCTGTGCGACCTCATCGAGCGTGATCGTTTCGCTCAGATGCTCGTCCAGATAGTCCGAAACCTGCTGCACCAGAGGGCTGATGTGAATCTCCGCGCGCGGAAGCAGGTTTGCGTCGCCCTGCGCGATGCGGTTGAGATAGACCAGCAAACTTGCCGCGATGGAGCGGCAGAGCACATCCCTCCCGAATTGCTCGCCTTGCGCCGCCGCAAGCAACTCAAAGAGCAGCCGCGTGATCTGCGTGCGCACCGCGCCGCCGAGGCGGATTGCGCCATCCCGTCCGCCGAAAAAGCAGGCGGAAAGATCGCATCCCTCGCTGGAAAGCTTCTCCACAAACGGACGGCTGAGCCAGAACACGATGCGCTCATATGCCTCGGTTCCATGAATGAACAGCGGACGGTGCAACTGATTTGGGCCGATGAGCAGCAGATCGCCAGGCTGCTCGGCAAACGACACACTCTCGATTTGGTAGGAGAGCTTACCGGAGAGCAGCAACGAGCATTCGTAAAAATCATGAAAATGCAGCGCGATCTGCACGCCGTTATTCCCCGTAAAATGAAACACTTCAAAATCCTCGCGCAGCATGTGCTGGCGAAGTTGCAGTTCGGTCAATGCTTGTTCCAAAACGGATCACCTCTCTTTGTACTATAGAGCAAGAATGGAAATCTATCAAGCAAGAATGCGATAGAACATGTCCGATTTCTTTGATATGCTCTCGATAACAAACAACGATTCAGAAAGAAGTGTATCGCATGATCAACAATCCCCGCTATGCAATCGCGTCGCCAACTAGCATGGGCGTGCGCATCACGCCGGAAACGCGGCAGGGTGTGCCGGAAAGCGAACTCTTCCGCATGCAAGCAACGAGTGCGGAGACAAACGTGCTCAACGTTGCCACCTCGCTGGGACAGGAGTGCCTTGCGCTGACGAAGTTCATCGAGGGCAGCCCCATTTCGAAATTCATCCAGCGGGAGCTGCGCGCGCGCAACATCCGCTATGAAGGCATCAGCGCCCCGCAGGGCGGGCCTTGGGGATTTCGACACCAGTTTAACATCGCCGATAGCGGATTTGGCCTCGTTGGCCCTCGGGTTTGGAACGACCGTGCGGGTGAGGTCGGGCGCACACTCTCCAACGAAGAATTTGACACGGAGCGCATCTTTGGACAGGAGGGTGTTGGAATATTGCATCTCTCCGGTTTGATCGCCGCACTCTCGCCGCAGACCGCCGCGTTTTGCGTGGAGCTTGCACGAACGGCAAAAGCTCATGGCACGCGGGTGAGCTTTGACCTCAACTACCGCGCATCGTTTTGGAGCGGGCGCGAAGCGGAACTACGATCTGTGTTTCAGCAGATTGCCGCGCTTTCGGATATTCTCATCGGTAACGAGGAAGATTTTCAGCTAGCGCTGGGCATCACGGGGCCGGAGGCGGGGGGCAAAAACCTCGCGGACAAGACGGAGGCGTTTCAGACGATGATCGAATCCGCACGGCGCACCTATTCCAACGCGCGATATTTTGCAACCACGTTGCGCGAGGTTGTCCATGCAAACGAGCATCTTTGGGGCGCGATCCTCTTTGCGGATGGCGAATGGCACATCGAACCGCCGCGTAAAATTCCCGTGCTGGATCGCATCGGCGGCGGGGACGGCTTCACGGGCGGGCTGCTCTACGGCATTTGGCGCGGCTGGGATGCGCAGGATTGCCTGCGCTTTGGCTGGGCGAGCGGGGTACTCGCGGTGAGCAGCCCAAAGGATTATGCAACGCCGTCGGACGAGGAGCAGCTCTGGAGCATATATTTCGGCAACGCGAGGGTAAAGAGATGAAACAATCGGATATTGGTTTGATCGGGCTCGCCGTAATGGGCGAGAATCTCGTGATGAATATGGAAAGCCGCGGCTTTCGCGTTGCGGTGTATAACCGCACGACAGAAAAGGTGGATGCGTTTCTTGGCGGGCGGGCAAAGGGCAGGAATATCGTCGGCTGCCATTCGCTTGCGGAACTGGCAGATTCACTCGACAAGCCACGCAAGGTGATGCTGATGGTCAAGGCGGGACAGCCCGTGGACGACTATATCGAGCAATTGCTTGCCGTGCTGGAGCCGGGGGATGTGATCATCGATGGTGGAAACAGCCACTTTCCGGACACGACGCGCAGAACTGCCTATGTGGAGAGCAAGGGATTGCTCTATATTGGCACCGGCGTTTCCGGCGGCGAAGAAGGCGCGCTGAAGGGACCGAGCATGATGCCCGGCGGGTCGCCTGCCGCTTGGCCGCTGGTCAAGCCCGTATTCCAGGCGATCTGTGCCAAAGTTGAGGACGGCACGCCATGCTGCGACTGGGTGGGCGAAAACGGCGCGGGGCATTTCGTCAAGATGGTGCACAACGGAATCGAATACGGCGATATGCAGCTCATCTGCGAGGCGTATCAGCTCATGCGAGATGTGCTGAGGATGACGGCAGGCGAGATGAGCGCGGTGTTTGCGGACTGGAACCGCGGCGAGCTCGACAGCTACCTCATCGAGATCACGCAGGATATCCTCGCGTTTACGGAACCGGACGGCAGCGCGCTGGTGGATCACATCCTCGACGCGGCAGGGCAGAAGGGCACGGGCAAATGGACGGCGATTGCTGCGCTGGACGAGGGCGTGCCGCTCACGTTGATTGGCGAAGCGGTGTTTGCGCGCTGTCTTTCCGCAATGAAGGAGGAGCGCATGACGGCATCCGCACTGTTCCCGCGCGAAATCTCCATGCTCTCCAGCGACCGGGCGCAGTGGATCGAGTCGATCAAACAAGCGCTCTACGCAAGCAAGATCGTCTCCTATGCGCAGGGTTACGCTCTCATGCGCGCGCAGGCGAAAACCAGCGGCTGGAACCTCAACTACGGCGGCGTTGCGCTGATGTGGCGCGGCGGCTGCATCATCCGCTCAGCGTTTTTAGGGAAGATCAAGGAGGCGTTTGACCGCGATCCGGCGCTTTCCAACTTGCTGCTCGATTCCTATTTCGCGGGCGTGGTGAAGGCTTGCGTGCCGGCCTGGAGAAACGTTGTTTCCGCTGCCGTGCAGGCGGGTGTTCCGCTGCCGGCGATGAGTGCGGCGCTGAACTATTTTGACGGTTACACCTGTGCGAGTTTACCCGCGAATCTGCTGCAAGCGCAGCGGGACTATTTCGGCGCGCATACCTATGAGCGAACCGACCGCCCGCGCGGAGAATTTTTTCACACAAACTGGACGGGCGAGGGCGGGGACACCGCCTCCACGACATACAGCATATAGCGCGCGGACGCGAAAAAGCAGCCCCGTGGCTTTCTGCCACGGGGCTGCTTGTGCGTCTTGCGCTATTTAGCAAGCTTTTCTTGCGTTTTCTCCATGAACTTCGCGTTGTCCACGATGAAGCGCTCCTGCGTGCCCTCACCGATTAACCCCGCGTCGTCATACGCGCGGCAGAGGAAGACGAGCCGCCTGCGATCGATCTCGATGAGCTCCGTTTCGCAGCGCACCGTCATACCAACCGGCGTTGCAGAAAGGTGCTTGACATCGAGGCGCGTGCCAACTGTGGAGCTGCCCGCAGGTAAGAGCGGCAAAACGCTCTCTGCCGCGCAATACTCCATCAGCGCGATCATCGAAGGGGTAGAAAACACGTCCAAGCCGCCGCTGCCGAGGGCTTTTGCCGTGTTTTCGTTGGTGACGAGGAGTTCTCGCGTGCCGCGCACGCCGCGGGAAAGTTCGCTCATGGTGTGTTCCTTTCGGGAAAGACGATATTTGCGCGTTCTGCGCGGTTCTGCGATAGAATACCGCGTTTTCCAGCAAAACGCAACCGCGCGTTATTCGTAATCGACCACATCCACCCAGCGGAAGAGCAGCTCCCGCTCCTCGGGCTTGCCCTTGACGGACTGGCTGGCCGCCACGATCGGAATCCATTTTTGAACATATTGCCGCTGGGTCTCGCTCTTTTCGCAGAAGAGCTTGAGATAGGCTTCCGCTGTCTTTTCGTCGCCGGACAGCGCAAAGAGCAGATAGGTGCGCGCGGCATCCGCGCTCGCGTTGCCCTGCGTTGCGTGCGACCAGTCGAGGATAAACGGTGTACCGTCGTCGCGGATGATGATATTCGTCGGGTTAAAGTCCCCGTGGCAGAGCTTGTTGTGGCGCGGCATGGAGTCTAGGCGCGTGTGGAGGTCATATTTCGTCGCCGTCGGCAGCTCGGTCTGGATGATCTTGCGATCCATCTTGTCCCTTAGCCGCGGCAGAAGCGGGCAGATCTGGCGATGCATGAGCAACTGCAAATCGACAAACTGCTCCAGATACTGTGCGTGCTTCTTCGGGTTTTGCGCCATGAGCTCCGCGAGCGTTTGCCCGGGGATATACTCCGTCATGATGTACCATTTACCATCCGGCGTCATGCCGACACCATAGAGCTTTGGTACATTCAGCGCGGTTTCCTCCACGCGTGCGTGGTTGAGCGCCTCGTTGAGCACATCCGCCTTCTTAAATCCTTCGCCAAACACCTTGACAACCGTGTCGCCGTCGCGATAGATCGTCTTGTTGGAGCGAAACGCGATTACATTGGTCAAATCCATGGTGTTCTCCTTTTTCTCGTCGCTGTGTGGTGGGAAGCCATATGCTCAGGTGCCAGGCGGATTTATTGCCTGCCTGACACCATTTTATCAGAGTCGAGATGGTTTGAAACACATCTCTTGTGTGATTTTTTAGACGCGCACGCTCGTGCCGTAATAGGCATTGAGGTACATCTGCTTGATCTCGCTCATGAGCGGATAGCGCGGGTTTGCGCCGGTGCACTGGTCGTCAAACGCCTGCTCGACCATCTCGTCGAGGCGGGCGAGGAAGGCATCTTCCGCAATGCCATAGTCGCGGATGGTCTTTTTGATGCCGACTCTCTCTTTGAGCGCGTCCAGCGCGGCGATGAGCGATTCAAGCTTATCTTCATCCGTCTTGCCTTTAAGACCCAGCGCGTCCGCAACCTCGGCATACCGCGCGAGGGTGTGCGGATGGTCGTACTGCGAGAAGGCACCCATCTTGACCGGAACTTCGGCGGCGTTGAAGCGGAGCACTTCGTCGATCATCAGTGCGTTGGCAACGCCGTGCGGCAGATGATGGAACGCACCGAGCTTATGCGCCATGCTGTGGCAGACGCCGAGGAACGCGTTGGCAAACGCCATGCCTGCCATGGTTGCGGCATTGGCCATCTTTTCGCGGGCAACGGGGTCATTCGCGCCGTTGTCGTATGCGCGGGGCAGATACTCAAAGATCATCTTGAGCGAACGCAGCGCCGTGCCGTCGGTATAGTCCGTTGCAAGCATGCTGGCGTAGGCTTCGAGGTTGTGGGTGACCGCGTCGATGCCGCTGGCTGCGGTGAGCCCTTTCGGTGCGTTCATCATCATGTCCGCGTCCACAATCGCCATATCCGGCATGAGTTCGTAGTCCGCCAGCGGATATTTCACTCCGGTGGATTCGTCCGTGATGACCGCAAACGGGGTCACTTCGCTGCCTGTGCCTGCGGTGGTCGGAATCGCGATGAAGTACGCTTTTTCACCCATCTTGGGGAAGGTATAGACGCGTTTGCGAATATCGGCAAAGCGCATCGCCATATCCATGAAGTCTGCTTCGGGATGCTCGTAGAGTACCCACATGATCTTCGCCGCGTCCATTGCGGAGCCGCCACCGAGTGCGATGATCACGTCGGGTTTGAACGAAGCCATCTGTTTTGCGCCTTCGCGTGCGCTGGCCAGCGTCGGATCGGGCAGGACATTGAAGAACGTCTCGTGGGCAAGACCCATTTCGTCGAGCTTGTCCGTCACCGCGCGGGTGTAGCCGTTTTCATAAAGGAACGTATCGGTCACGAGGAACGCGCGCTTTTTGCCGAGGGTGTCTTTGAGCTCGCTGAGTGCCACGGGCAGGCTGCCTCTCTTGAAATAGACTTTATCGGGCGTGCGATACCAGAGCATATTCTCTCTCCTCTCGGCAACGGTTTTGATGTTGAGCAGGTGCTTGACGCCGACGTTTTCGGAGACCGAATTGCCACCCCAGCTACCGCAGCCGAGCGTGAGCGACGGCGCAAGCTTGAAGTTATACAGGTCGCCAATGCCGCCGTGCGCGGAGGGCGTGTTCACGAGGATACGGCAGGTCTTCATCCGGCTGGTGTAGGCGGCGAGTTTTTCCTTCTGCGTGACGGGGTTGAGGTAGACGCTTGCTGTGTGGCCATAGCCGCCGTCGGCAATCAGGCGCTCTGCTTTTTGCAGCGCGTCCTCAAAATCCTTGGCGCGATACATCGCGAGAACCGGGGAGAGTTTCTCATGCGCGAACTCTTCGGAAAGCTCCACGCTCTCGACTTCGCCGATGAGGATTTTCGTCTTCTCCGGCACGGAAACGCCCGCGAGCGCTGCGATGGTGTGCGCGCTTTGACCCACGATCTTGGCATTCAGCGCGCCGTTGATGAGGATGGTCTTGCGCACCTTTTCCGTTTCGTCGGGCTTGAGCAGATAGCATCCGCGTTCGGCAAACTCTTTTCTCACCTTGTTATAGATAGAATCGACCACGATGACCGCCTGTTCGCTGGCGCAGATCATGCCGTTGTCAAACGTTTTGCTCAGGATGATCGAGCTCACTGCGCAGAGGATGTCTGCCGTGTCGTCGATGATGGCGGGTACGTTGCCGCTGCCAACACCGATGGCGGGTTTGCCGCTGCTATACGCGCTCTTGACCATGCCGGGGCCACCGGTGGCGAGGATACAGTCCGCTTCCTTCATCGCGAGGTTGGTCAGTTCCAGACTCGGCGCGTCCACCCAGTCGATAATGCCTTCCGGTGCGCCTGCGGCAACCGCCGCGTCCAGCACGACGCGCGCCGCCTCGATGGTGGAACGCTTTGCACGCGGGTGTGGGCTGATCAGGATGCCGTTACGGGTTTTCAGCGCAATCAGGGTCTTAAAAATTGCGGTCGAGGTCGGGTTCGTGGTCGGGATGACGGCGGCGATCACGCCGATGGGTTCCGCGATGCGCGTGATGCCATAGGCCTTATCCTCTTCAATCACGCCGCAGGTCTTCGTGTCGCGATAGGCGTTATAGATATACTCAGAGGCATAGTGGTTCTTGATCACTTTGTCTTCCACAACGCCCATGCCCGTCTCTTCCACGGCGAGTTTCGCCAGCGGAATGCGCGCCTTGTTTGCGGCGGTTGCGGCAGCAAGAAAGATCTTGTCCACTTGCTCTTGCGTGTAGGTTGCAAATGTGGTCTGCGCTTCGCGCAGGCGGCCAAACGCGCGCTCCATGGCTTCTACACTGTCAATGGGGGTTCTGCTTGTCATACGTTCCATACGCTCCATCTCCTCTTGTCTTCCTCTTGTGTGCTTTTTGTTTGGGGATTCAAGAGGGTTCGTACCGCCCGAATCGCGGCCTGCCCGCCGCCGAAGCGGATACGAACCTCTTGCATGCTGGGTGCGGTGTCGATCTCTCAGGATCGAATCACCATTTGGAAGGGAATCGTCCATTTGCTTCTGTCGCGCTCGGCGAAGGAGGCAAATGGAGAAAAGGGCACTTGCCAGCGGTGTTTTGCGTCTTGGCGGCCTGCCCGCCGTCCGAAAATGCGTTCTGGGAATCGCTGGCTGCTTTCTTTCTGTCTATAGAATACGATACCTCACTGCAAGGATGAAGTGCCAAAAATGGAATATCAGTATATTCATATCGATATAATAATATCTATTTATAACATTGTAAGCGCGCAAATATAACATCGGAGTATTTCTGCCGGGGTGGAGTGCCGGATGATCGGCAAAAAAACACCCGGCGTGAACCGGGTGCAGAAGATGCGTTATTCGGTTATGACCCGCTGCGCGGATTCGCGGAGCTTTTCAAACAAGAGGCGATCCAGCCGGGAGAGATGGTATCCCGCGCGATAGATCAACACGTCGCGATAGACATTTCCGGGGAAATCGATCTTGCGCTGCACCAACCCGAAGCGATCCAGCACGTCCTGCGGCGCTGGGGAGGAGATTGCATACGCCGAATTGAGGCGGCTGATGAGCTCCAGCTGGCTTGCGCGCTCGTAGACGGTGATGGTGTTCTTTGCCTCGATGGCCTGCGCAAGCTCGCGCGCCTGATTGACTGGCAGGGCGGGGATCGACGCGTCGCCATACAGCACCTCGGTGCAGCAGGTGAGATCCCGGTTGGTGAGTTGCGTATGCTCCGCCAGTGCGCTGTTCTTACTCAGGATAGCGACACAGGAAAACTCGGAAACCAGCTCGTTGACGAGCGAACGCTCCGCCAGCGCACTGAGATAGTTGGTTTCATAGATGGTTTGATAGCGAATCACGCCGAGCTGGTTGATTCCATTTGCAACCTGCTTGATGGTGCGCATCGCACCTGCCTCGCGGTAGTCGATGCTATAGTCCGCGTCCGGACCCAGCGAGAGGATGACCTCCGTGAGTGCCTGGGAGACATAACTTGCGCGCGGGGCACAGAGGTCAAAGCGCGTTTTCTTATCGTCTGTGGGTTTATACAGCGCTTCCATCTCCGCAATCTGGGAGAGGATGCTCCGCGCGTAACCCAAAAACTCACGCCCTTTTTCCGTCGGCACAACACCCTTTGCCGTGCGGTCAAAGATTGCGATGCCGATGTCGTCCTCCAGTTCACGGATGGACTTGCTCAGGTTCGGCTGATTCATATAGAGATTTTCCGCAGCCTTGCTGATCGAGCCTGTTTTCTCCACCTCGACTGCATATTTGAGCTGCAACAGGTTATTCATGCGCGTCTCCTTCTCGAATAGAAACAGGATTGTTCATGCGTGATTGCGTTCGCGCTTCACGCGCGCATCGCGCGTCCGGCGCTTGCAAACGCGGCTTTGTCGAGCGTCTCGCCGAGCAGCACCAGTCTGCCGTTGACATAAACACGCTCGATGCCAAAAGATTTTCTCTGATCCGGCACGCCGTTTCTCAGCGCTTGCTCGTCAAACACGGTCAAGTCCGCAAAGTAGCCGGGTTTGACATAACCACGCCCGGGAATCGAGAAACGATCCGCGACCGCGCCGGTCATCTTGCGGATGGTACGCGGCATGGTGTCGCCTTTTCCCGTCAATGAAAGATGCAAAAACTTCGGGAAGCAATCATAGATCGCCGGGTTCTGCACGCCGTGTTCCTCCACCCATGCGTCGGTCATATACAGCACGTTGTCATGGCGGGAGAGTTCGGAGACGATCTGCGGCGTGCTGTAAGGACCCATATTGACGCGCCCGGCAAATTTGCTCATCTCGCAGAGCATCAAGTATGCGTCAAGATCGTTCATGCCTTTTTCTTTGGCGATCTGATGGACGGTTTTGCCCTCATATTCCTCATATCCTTCGCCGATGTAGGCAATCTGGATGTCGTTAAACCCGAAACCCAGCAGCAGGATGGAGGCGTTTGCGAGAATCCGAAAGCGCAGTTTGTTGAAGAATTTTCGCTTATCGGCGGGGCTGAGTGCTTGGTACCAAACCGGCATAATCGCAGTGATGACCGAAACGCCGAGCAGCTCTGCATAGATGTCAAACATCGCATCTACGCCGTTTCTGCGCATCCGCTCGATGATGGCAACCAGTTCGTCTTTGCAGGGGAAGGAGTTGGTGCCGACGAAGATCGCGTGGGAGTATTGCAGCTTCACGTTCAGCCCGCGCGTGACCTCTTCCAGCTCGTCCAGCGCACGCAGAAGGTGCGGTCGGCCGAGCAGTTCGGGGTATGCCATCGAGACGGCGGAGTTGGCGCGCGGATGCACGGCGAGCGGGCGATCATAGCGCGCGCAAAGCGCCGCAACCTTGCGCAGCTCCTCTGTGGACGCGTATAGCCCCGGCTCATACATCAACCCCAGCGAAACGCCGCAAGCGCCCTGCTTGAGATTTTCTTCCAGAAGAGTGAGCATCTCATTCTGTTCGGATTCGCCCAGCGGACGGCTTGCATAGCCCGTCCCGCTCGCGCGGGCGGTACAATGCCCGACGAGAGAGGCGATGTTGAGCGGCGTGTTGCCGTCGATTGCAGAAAAGAATGTATTGAAGTCTGGGTAGATACCGGTAAGATCGCGCATATGGAACAATCCCGCGCCGATCTTGTCGATGTAGGGGCTTTCCGCGTCAAATCCGGTCATCGAGAGCCCGCAGTTGCCTGCGATAAACGATGTGATACCTTGACGCACAAACGGTTCGAAATACGGAACAGGATCTTGTTTTGCCGCAAACCAATCGTTGTGCGAATGCGCATCAAAGAAGCCGGAGGAAACGCTTTTCCCTGAGAGATCAACGCATGTCGCGTCCTCGGATGGCAGATTTTGTCCGACGGCGAGAACTTGATCGCCTTCGATCAGGATATCGCCTTCGAAAGCCTCCGCACCGGTGCCATCGTAGATGCGGCAGTGTTGCAACAGTGTTTTCATCTGTATAAAATTCTCCCATTTTGATCCCGGTAACATGGTATCACAAACCGTTATAAATGAGAAGTTCCGGAATCATTCGGAATAAAAATTGACGGAACGCAAAACGCACCCTATACTATAGTTAAATGAATAGCGTGCGCATCTGCGCCTGTCAAAGGCGCTGGCGGCAAACACCGACAAGGGAATACGGATGAAAATTCCGGGCTACCCCAGTAACCGTGAAGCGGACGAACGGACACAAAAGCCACTGCCTAACCGCGGGAAGGCGTCTTAGTAGGATGAAGCAAAGCCGGGAGACCTGTTTGCGCATGGAAATGTACTCCTGGGGTGGAGTGAAGCTATTGAGCGCGCCGACAGCACGCGGACTTTCCATTGCTCCCTCTCCTCAAAGAGCGGAGCATTTTTATTTGCTTTCGTTTCTTCCGATCCATTGAAAAAGGAAGCGCGGACGCGGACAAATTGTTTCCTCTTCGTTCTATTCATGACAAACAGATTGAAAGGGAAAAAAGACACATGAAGACCAACAAACGTATTGCTGCGCTGCTTGCGGCGCTGCTGCTGCTCGGCTCGCTTGCCGCGTGCGCACCCGCCGATATCGTTACGGCATCCGCCAACGATGCATCCTCCGCACAGGAAGTTGCCGAGATTCCGGCGGCGGAGACAACCGGTATTGAAACCACTGATATGATGGGTCGCGAAATCAAGCTTGATCAGCCCGCAACCCGCGTGGTTGCGCTCAGCGCGGCGGACTGCGAAATCCTCTATGCCATTGGCGCGGGGGATCTGCTCGTGGGTCGCGGTGAATTCTGCGACTATCCGGCAGAGGTGCTCGATGTGCCCGCCGTGCAGTCGGGCATGGAGACCAATTTGGAGCAGATCATCGCGCTTGCGCCGCAGGTGCTGCTCATGAGCGCGATGGCGCAGACCGAAGATCAGGTCAAGCAGCTCGAAGCCGCCGGCATCAAGGTTGTGGTGTCCGACGCGAAGGACATCAACGGTGTGTATCAGTCAATCACGCTCATCGGCGCGATTACAGGACACGACGAGGATGCCTTCAATGTCGTCACGAACATGGAATCCACGCTCTCGGGCCTTTCGATTCACGCAAGCGAACTGCAGGGCAAGAGCGTCTATTTTGAAGTATCCCCGCTGCAATACGGACTTTGGACCGCGGGTAAAGGCACGTTTATGGACGAGATCGCAACCATGCTTGGGCTGAAGAACGTCTTTGCGGACGCGACCGGCTGGGCGGAGATCTCCGAGGAACAGGTGCTCAAGGCAAATCCGGATGTGATTGTGACCATCGCGATGTATTTCGGCGAAGGGCAAACCCCCGTGGATGAAATCCTCTCCCGTCCGGGCTGGCAGGACATCACTGCCGTGAAGAACGGCGACATCCTCAACCTGCCGAACAACGAACTTTCGCGTCCCGGCCCGCGCATTGCGGACGGCGCGCAGGCACTTTTTGACTTCGTCCAAGAGATCGTTTCCGGCGACAAGGCTGCGTAATCGAACCAACACAACCCAAAGAGAGACAGGTATTCGTTGAACAACAACGTCATACAACCGCGTGAGACGGGCGAGCTGCCGCCCGACGCGCGGAAAACACACGGCGGCAAGCGGGAGGGCTTTCGCGCAGGCGAACTCCTCCTGTTTTCGCTTGTCACACTCGCGGTGATGGCGCTGTGCGTCTGCGTCGGCAGTGTGAGCCTGCCGCTAAAGGAGACCGTCACCGTTATCTGGAACGCAATCTGGGGTCTGCCGATGCCGGATGGCATCTCGGTGCCGATCATTCTCTCCGTGCGTTTGCCGCGCGTGCTTTGCGTTGCGCTCACGGGCGCTGCGCTCTCGCTCTGCGGTGGAGCCATGCAGGGCTTGCTCAAAAACCCGCTTGCCGACGGAAGTACACTTGGTGTTGCCAGCGGTGCGTCGCTCGGCGCGGTGATTGCCATCGCATTTGGCATCACGCTGCCGCAGCTCCCGTTTGCGGGTACGATGGTGCTGGCGATCATCTTCGCGTTTCTCTCGCTGCTGATCATCCTTTCACTCGCGTATAAAATCGATTATTCGATGAGCACGAATACGATCATCCTCATCGGTGTGATCTACTCGATGTTTGTTTCGAGCATTCTCGCGCTGATCATCTCGTTTGCTTCCGACCGGGTCAAGCAGATCACCTTCTGGACGATGGGATCTCTCCTCGGCACCAGTCTGCAAAATGCGCTGGTGCTGCTCTGCGCGCTGATTTTGTTCGGCGGGATTATCCTGCGCTTTTCGCGCGAGCTCAATGCCTTTGCGGTCAGCGAAAGCAATGCCCGCAGCGTCGGCGTGCCGGTGCGGCAGGTGAAGCTGATTTTGCTCATCGCGGTGAGCGCGCTGATCGGCGTTTGCGTCTCCATCGGCGGGACGATCGGCTTCGTCGGCCTCGTGACGCCGCATATGGTGCGCATGATCGTCGGCCCCGACCACAAGCGGCTGCTGCCCGCCTCACTCTTTGGCGGCGCGGTATTTCTGATGCTGGCCGATCTCGTCGCGCGGACATTGCTCAATCCCGTTGAACTGCCAATCGGCGTGGTCACGTCGTTCATCGGCGCGTTCCTCTTTATCGTGATCTTTTATCGCTCCAGGAGGGCACGCGTATGAGCTTGTTGGAAGCGCAAAACCTGCGTGTACACTACGGGGATAAAACGATTGTGGACGGCGTGACGTTATCACTAAACGAAGGCGAATGGCTGATGATCGTCGGTCCGAACGGCGCGGGAAAGAGCACGATTGTCAACGCGGTGTCGCAGAGTGTGCCGTATACGGGGGAGGTGCGTGTGCTGGGTAAGGATGTGCGTCGCTTTCGCCCGCACGAGCTGGCAAAGCTCGTCGGCGTACTGGCCCAGACGCATACGATGGGCTACGGGTTTACCGTTGGCTCCGTCGTTCGCTTGGGGCGCTATGCCTATGCGCCGGGGTTGTTTTCCGCCGGGCATGCGGAGGATGAAGCCGCGGTGGAGCAGGCGCTCACGCTCACGGGGCTGACGCAGATCGTCGATCAAAACGTGCTGACGCTTTCCGGCGGAGAACTGCAGCGGACATTTCTGGCGCAGCTTTTTGCGCAAAACCCCCGCGTGCTGCTGCTGGACGAGCCGACCAATCATCTTGACCTCGTGTATCAAAAACAGGTGTTTGAGCTGATTCGCGTTTGGCTGAAAACGCCGGGACGCGCGGTTGTGTCCGTGGTGCATGATTTGAGCCTTGCCCGCGCCTACGGCAGCCATGCGCTATTGCTCGACGGCGGGGAAACGCTCGCCAACGGCGCGATTGCGGATGTTTTCACGCCGGAAAATCTCGATCAGGCATATCATATGGACGTTTCGGCATGGATGCGCGGGCTGCTTTCGCAGTGGCAACCGGAGGGCGAAAAATAACGCGCGACGAAAAACGTCACACGCAGTTTACAGAATCTCGGCATACAAGGCGGGGGATGTGGTGTATAATCGGAAAAACACCGCGCTCCCGCCTTGCCGCGTTAGGCGCGTTGTCGTGTGGAGAATCAAACAGAAATTGATTCTGCTAGAACGTCTATCTTCGGAGGGAAAAACATGTTATCCATCATCCTGCTGCGCCACGGAAAGACTCAGGGCAACCTCGAGAATCGCTACAACGGAAGAACCGACGACCCGCTCTGCGCCGAAGGCGTTGCGCAGGCACAGGCGGAGCCGCATTATCCCGAAATCTCGCTGGTGTACGCAAGCCCCATGCGCCGCGCGCAGCAGACGGCGGGGATTTTCTTCCCAAATGCCGCGCTAGTGACGGTGCAAGACCTGCGCGAGATGGACTTTGGCGATTTTGAAGGGCGCACGGCACAAGAGATGGCAGAAGACGACGCGTATCGCGCCTGGGTCGCGGGCGGTTGCATCGATGTTTGCCCAAACGGAGAAGGCGTACCCGGCTTTGCGCGCCGTGCGGCGGCGGCGTTTGCCGGATGCATCGAGGACGCGATTGCGCGCGGAGAATCGCGCATCGGCGTTGCCGTACATGGCGGGGTCATCATGGCGATTCTGACGGCGTTCTCCGGCTCCAGTGAACCATACAACGCGTGGTATGTGCAAAACTGCGGCGGTTACGAACTCACGATTGATGAATCAAACTGGAAAACCAAACAGCTGTTTGAGGGCTTCTCACTCTTTGGAAAACAAGGCGAGGATGACTATAGCCTGAGCAACAACGTAGAATAAAACCGTAAGCACGCACATAAAGCAAAAAGCGGCAGGCGTTTTTCACGCAGGCCGCTGTTTTTGCTTTTGGAAGATATTATTTTTGAAAGGCTTGCAGCCCGCCATAGGAGAGCTGCTCAAGCTGCTGGGCAATTGTCTCCGGCGGCTGCGGCATGCCCGCGCGCACCCATTCGCGGATCACGGCGACGCTGCCGTTGACCGAGAAGGTGTACATTGTTTCGAGCAATGCTTCGTTCGCTTGGACTCCGGCCTCGCGCCAGGCGACCATCGTTTGATCGTGTGCGAGGCTGACGAGCCTCTTTAGAAAATGCATGTCTCCGTTTTCCGAGAGCAGAATGCGGCTGAGTTCAAAATTCTCTGCGATGACGACGCAAATCTCCGCGATCAAAGCGCGGGAGTTGAGTCCGCTGCCCAGCCGTTCAAACGAGCTTCGTACTTTTGTAAACAGTTCTTCTTCAATTTCGGAGAGCAGCTCTTCTGCGCTCTGATAATGCGTGTAAAATGTGTTGCGGTTGATGCCCGCGCGGCGGCAGAGCTCCGTCGGCGTAATCTTCGAAATCGGCATTTCGCGCATCAGCGCAAGAAGGCTCTCGCGCAGAAACATCTTGGTGTACAGCACGCGGCGATCCGTCTTTTGCGGCTGATTCTCATCGGTTTGCTTCAAATAAAATCGCTCCTTCCCGTGAAAAAATGTGGAACAATTGCGGATATCGAACAGAATCATTCTGTTCGGTTAGTTTCTGTACGTTATTTAACGAACTGACTGTTGTTTAAATGGCATGCCGTTAGTATAGTTTAGCAAGATGATTTTGTCAAGCGCAGAAAGACCAAAGGCGGTGTGCCGGTCGGATATGCAGCGCGAGACGAAACCGCTTCGGCGTTGCTGGTGCAGCGCGTGAAAAGAAAGAATTTTTTGAGATAGTAATGTTAGGAGAACAAGATGAACACATTTGATGCGATCGTCATCGGCGCAGGCCCGGGCGGAGTAACCATCGCAAGCCTGCTTGCAAACGAAGGAAAGCGCATCCTGCTGATCGATAAAAACGACCGTGCAGGCGGGCGCATGAGCACATTTATCAAGGACGGCTTTTCCTATGAGCTTTTTCCGCTCAACGGTGTGCCATCCACCAATTCACTCTTTGAAGAACTGTCCAAACGGCTCGGTAAGCAGGACGAGATGAAGCCGATTCTAGCCAAAGATTTCGGGCACCTCGGCAGCATTTATTATGAAGACAAACAGGGAAAGGTGCGTAGCTGGAACATGAGTGCCAGTCCACTCAAGCTCCTGAAAGCATTCGGAATCCGGCTGACCAACTTCCGTGCGCTGAAGCAGACAATCGGGCTGCTCTCCACGCTGGCGCGTATGCCGAAGGATGAGATCGAACGACTGCACAACATCTCCGCGCTGGACTATATCGATCATAACTGGCCGCTGCCGGCGGGAATCCGCACCTATTTCCTCGCAACCTTTGCGGAGGGCGTGTATGAGATGAGCGCGGATCGCGTGCCTGCATCGGAGATGATCCGTGCGTATCAAACCACGGTAAAAGACAGCGGCGGGCGCTATTATGAAGGCGGAATCGGCGGATTTTTCGAAGTGATGGCCAAAGCGGTGGAGGAGAACGGCGGACGGTTTCTCAAGAATACGCGCGTCAAGCGCATCCTGATTGAGGATAACCGCGCCGTCGGAATCGAAACCATAGAGGGTGAAACGTTCCGCGCGCCGCTGGTCATCAGCAGCGCAGGTGTGCGGCAAACCGCGCTCAAGCTCGTCGGCGAGGAGCAGTTCCCCGCGGACTATATCACGCGGCTCAAATCGCTGGAAAACAACCTTGCATGCGTAGGTTATCGCTATTTTGTCGATGCACCGGTGCTCAAGGATGTCATGATGATCTATTATCCCGAAGGATGCGTCGGCAGTGTGGAGGAGTTTGAGCGGATGGCGCGCGGTGAACAGAAGCCGGAGCACAACTATATCTACATCGGCACCACGTCGCTCTATCCCGGCATGGCGCCGGAGGGCAAGCAGCTGATCTATGCCTGCATGAGCTGTCTGGCCGACCCCGCACAGGATGCAACGCCATATCTGGAGTATATCGAGAAACGGGTGCGCGCGCTCGTACCGGAGTTATATGACCACATCGAGCGCGTCGAGGTAATGGAACCGAAGACGGTGCTGCTCGTAGGAAACGATGTGATTCAGCGCGGGCAAGGCGGCGAGAGCTACGGTATTGCGATGTCGCTCGGACAAAGCGGAGAGAGCCGTCCGCGCGCGAAAAGCCCGATTGACGGGCTCTACTATGTCGGCAATGACGTGGAGGGAACGGGACTTGGCACGCATATGGCGGTTGAATCCGGGTTTAAGGTATTCGATATGGTGAAAAACGCATAATAGCAAGCGTGAAAAAAAGCCGTGGAGCAATCCGCGGCTTTTTGATGAATTGTCGATTGAGTCGAAACGTTCAATTTATAGAACAAGAAACGAAAGAAACACAATCCCGAATGAGAGCAGCAGCACGCTCAGACAGCCGCCCTTTCCGCCGGAGGGAGGCTTCTTTCCGCCGCGGTTGTTTCGGTCAAAAGCCTGCATATAGTGCGTATATCCTGTGATGCCTTTTCCGAAATAGCCATAGTCATCCGGCATGCTAACACCTCCGAACTGATTTCCATCGTGATTGGCGAATGATCTGTCAGTGCGGGAAACCGCCCACTAGATAGAAAAGGATCAACAGCAATGCAATCGCGATGAGCGCAATCAAAAGGTATCGATTTACGGGGGTAAGCATTCGCCGATTTTTGGGGTTATCCAGCTCATAGGGAGTTTTGTCAGTGTACTTCACTTTACTGCGATTTGCATCATAGGTATATGGGCTGCTCATCTGTTTTTCCGACCTTTCTTTCCCTGCAATCAAATAAAAACGATTCATTTTGACCGGAGGAGTACTCCCGATTGGAAAACGTAGGAATATCAAAATCTCTGTGACGATTGGCGTGGATCGGGTTTATGCCTCTTGCATCATGATATAATGCGCGTAAATGAAATGCAAGAGACCTATACTGGAAACGTCTGTTAAGTTGGAGGAAAGAAGACAATGAAACGTGTTTTATGCTACCTGATGGCGGCTGTTCTTTTGTTCGGGGCGGTTGGCTGCACCGCGAGCGTTGCGCCCGTGGTACCGGATGCTACACCGGAGACGGCGAACGCGACACCGCAGCCGCAGCCGGATGATGTGATTGTGTTTGACGACGACGCGCTGGAAACCTATATCCGCGCGGCAATAGGTAAACCAAACGGCGACATCACCCGCGCGGACGCCGAAGCCGTCAGCGAGCTGGAGCTATCGCAGATGGGCGTGGAGAAAAACCAGCCGTATATCCACAACCTTTCCGCGCTGCAATACTTCACCAACCTAACCTATCTAGGGCTAGGCTATGCCGTGCAAAACGCGGATGATCCGGCAGCTCCTGTGGACATTTCGCCGCTTGCAGGGTTGACGAAGCTGACCTCGCTCCAGATGGGCGGCGTCGTGATCGATGACCTGAGCGCGGTTGCCGGCATGCAAAACCTCATCAGCCTGACGGTGTTCAACGGTGAGCAAGCGCTCGACCTGGCGCCGCTTACCGGACTGAAAAACTTGCAAGCGCTGACCCTGCGCAACAACAAGATTACGGACATCTCACCGCTGGCGGGGCTCACCAACCTGACCTACCTCGATCTGGAAGGGAACGAGATCACCGATGTCACACCGCTTGTCGGACTGACCAACATGAACCGTCTGTTTTTATCCAATAACCCGATTACGGATTTTCAGCCGCTAGCGAAACTTCATGAACAGTTGGAGGAATGGGACTTTCAGGTCGAGCCGTAAACGCGACGTTGGTGCGTAAGCGGGCTTGCTTGTATAGCAAGACGGAGGATCAAGCAACTGTCAGAAACCGGGCAGTTGCTTTTTTCATTTGAATTTTCTGGAACCACAGTATAATATGGAAGAAGAGAGAACAAAGCACGCTGGCAAATCGCACATCAGTACATCTCAAATCGAGAAAAGAACAGAACCGTTGTAAAACAAACAGAACAAGGCGGCCAACAACACTATACTAACCCTGGACAAAAAAAGAACAGAAGCTGCGGCAACACGCAGAAAATGGAGGAATTTTTCGTATGGGTATGTTTTGCTATCAGTGTCAGGAAACCGCGGGCAACAAGGGATGCACGGTGCGCGGCGTCTGCGGAAAGACGGAAGATGTCGCAAAACGGATGGACTTGCTGCTTTACGTATGTAAAGGGATCTCCACCATCGTGGTGAATGACAAGCTCGACGTGAAGACGCTCGATGCGCTCAATGGCGAGATGCTCACAAGCTTGTTTATGACCATCACCAACGCAAACTTCGACGCGGACGCGATAGAGCGACAGATCATCAAGATGCTGGCTCTGCGCGACAGCCTGCGTCCTTGCAAGATTGACGATCACGACGCGGCGAACTTCGCCGTCTCCGGCACGGCGCAGATGCTCGAAAAGGCGGAGAAGGTCGGCGTGCTCGCAACCGAGAACGAAGATGTCCGCTCTCTGCGGGAACTCGTGATCTACGGGCTCAAGGGGCTTGCCGCCTATGCCGAGCACGCGAGAAACCTCGGCAGCAAGGACGACGACATCGCGGCGTTTGTCTACGAAGCGCTTGCGGCGACGCTCGATCATTCTCTCTCGGCGGAGGCGCTTACCGCGCTCGTGCTCAAGACGGGTTCCTATGGCGTGAAGACCATGGCGCTACTGGACGCGGCGAACACCGCGCGCTACGGCACACCGGAAATCACGAAGGTCAACATCGGCGTGCGCAGCAATCCCGCGATCCTCGTTTCGGGACACGATCTGGTTGATTTGGAGCAGCTGCTGGAGCAGACGCGCGGAACAGGTGTGGATGTCTACACCCACGGCGAGATGCTGCCCGCGCACGCATATCCCGCGTTCAAAAAATACGACAATTTCGTCGGCAACTACGGCAACGCTTGGTGGAAACAGCTCACCGAGTTTGAATCGTTCAAAGGCGCGATTCTCTTTACCACCAACTGCATCGTCCCGCCCAAGAGCGAAGAGATTCGCGCGCGGATCTTCACCACGGGCGCGGCGGGATTCCCAGGCTGCAAGCATATCAAACCCGACGTGAACGGCAAGAAGGATTTCTCCGCCGTCATCGCGCTGGCAAAGACGCTGCCCGCGCCGGAAGAGATCGAGCGCGGTGAAATCGTCAACGGCTTTGCGCATGCGCAGGTGCTGGCGCTGGCGGACAAGGTCATCGACGCGGTCAGGAGCGGGGCTATCAAGAAATTCTTCGTCATGGCAGGCTGCGACGGGCGCATGAAGAGCCGTGATTATTATACCGAGTTTGCACAAAAGCTGCCCAAGGATACCGTCATCCTCACCGCAGGCTGCGCAAAATACCGCTACAACAAGCTCAACCTGGGCGACATCGGTGGCATCCCTCGCGTGTTGGACGCGGGACAGTGTAACGATAGCTATTCGCTCGTCGTGATTGCGCAGAAACTTGCGGAAGCGTTCGAGCTGACCTCAGTCAACGAGCTACCGCTGGCGTTCAACATCGCCTGGTATGAGCAAAAAGCGGTCATCGTGTTGCTGGCGCTCCTCTCGCTGGGCGTGAAGAATATCCACCTCGGACCGTCTCTTCCTGGCTTCCTCTCGCCGAATGTGGCGAAGGTGCTCGTGGATACCTTCGGCATCGCAGGCATCGGCTCTGTGGACGACGACATCGCGCTGTTCATGAACTGAGCTGCGATCGAAACGAATCATGTAAACGCAATGGCCCCGGAATTTTACCGGGGCCGTTTGCTATTTTTGCAGATCGTGGTACGATGGAAGAAAACGTGTGAAAACAGGGAGGAGACAACCATGAAGATTGTCGTGATCGGCGCAAACGCAGCGGGCATGAGCGCGGCTTCCCGCATCAAACGCAGAGAAGCGGAGAACGAGGTCGTCGTGCTGGAAGCGACGCACGAGGTGTCCTATGGTGCCTGCGGATTGCCGTACTACATCGCGGGCATCAACGACGACATCGATTTGGTGCGCATCCGCTCTGTTTCCGATTTTGAAAAGAACGGCATTGACATGCGCATCGGGCATACCGTACAGCGCATCGACTTTGCGCAAAAGACGGTCTATGGCGCGACGGACGCGGGGAAAGCGTTTGCCGAATCCTATGATCGCCTGCTGATTGCAAGCGGAGCCGCCGCGCGGCAGCTTGCGGTACCCGGCGCAGAGAAGGGCGGCATCTTCACGCTCAAAACCCCGCAGGATGCCGAGCGAATTCGCGAAGCAATCGAGAAGCGGCGTTGCAATGTCGCGATCATCGGCGGCGGCGCCATCGGGCTGGAGCTTGCGGAGGCGTGCTTGCTGCAGCGGGTGAAGAGCCTGCGCGTCATCGAAGCGGCGAATCAGCTTTTGCCGGGGTATGATGAGGAGTTTGCCCGCGCGGCAAAGGCGGAGTTGGAGCAGCACGGTGTGCAGGTGCATCTTGGCGAACGCGTCTCGTCGTTTTGCGGAGAGGAATGTGTGTCCGGCGTGGTGACGGATCGCGGAACGTATGACGCGGACGTGGTGATTGTCAGCATCGGCGTGGTGCCGAATACCGCGTTTGCGGTGGGACTCAAAAAACTGCCAAACGGCGCAATCGAGACGGATGCCGACATGCAGACCAGCGAGCCGGACGTGTTTGCCACCGGAGATTGCGCCAGTGTTTGGTACGCGCTGCTGCAAAAGCCTGCCTATTTCCCGCTCGGCACCTACGCAAACAAGCAAGGGCGGCTCGCGGGGGATGCGCTCCTCGGCAAGCCCGCGTCCTATTCCCGCGCACTGGGCACGGTGATGCTGCGCTGTATGGGGCTGGAGTTTGCAAAAACCGGCTTGACGGAAGCGGAGGCAAAGGCGGCAGGGTTTGACGCAAAGAGCGTGCTCGTGCGCGCGCATTCGCACCCGTCCTATTTTCCGGGTGCAAGCGACATCGAGCTCAAATTCTGCTTTCGCGCGGACAATCGCGTGCTGCTCGGCGCGCAATTGATGGGCGAACGGGACACGGCAATCCGCATCGATCCTATCGCGGTTGCGATCGACCGCGGTATGACGACAGACGAGCTTGGCTTTGCGGACTTTGGCTATGCGCCGCCGTTTGCCGGGGTTTGGGACGCAATCGCAGTTGCAGCCAACGCAGCGAAATAGCGCAATATAGATTCTTTTAGCCGCCTTCGGGCGGCTTTTTTGCGCACGCAAGAGCTGATATATCAAAAAGATATATCGAAAGCATTGACATGTCTGCTTGATCCGCTATAATATATCTAACAGATATAAAGAAGGTGCTTTTTTGAGACAGACGGATTATGTGATATTAGGCTTGCTTGCCGAGCAGCCGCTCAGCGGATACCAGATCAAGAAGATTATCGATATTCGCTTCAAGTTCTTCTGGAGCGAGAGCTTCGGGCAGATTTTTCCCGCGCTCAAGTCTCTGGCAGCTGCCGGGCTTGTCGCAGAATGCGAAACGGGGCATACGGGCGGTCGCGCGGCAAAGACATATCAAATCACGCCTGCCGGAAAAATCGCGTTGATCGATTGGCTGGTCCAGCCGGTTGAAAAAGAATCGCTGCGGCTCGAAATCCTGCTCAAGACGTACTTTTCCAACTATGCCGCTCCGGACGTGATGCTCAGTCATCTTGCGACATTTGAGCAGAGCCATGCACAGCAATTGCAGATACTTGGTCTCTTTCAAAACGAACTGGAGCGTATTCCGGACGAGGACGAAAACCACCGCGAGGTGCTCCGCGTGATCGACTTTGGACAAAAGGTGAATCGCGCCTACCTCGACTGGTGCCGCGAAACGCGGGAGTATTTTGAGCACAAACAATCCGCGCCGAAAGCCGACGCAACAAAGGAGTAGCCACGTATGCGCCAGAAAATCCGCAGAATCCTGCTTTATGTTTCCCTGTTCCTGTTTCCAATTACGATGAATTTCCTCTCGCCCTATGTCTCTATCGATGGCGCGTTTGCGGGCGTGCTCTCGGGCAGCGCGATCCTCTTTCTCGTGCTGTTCGTCTCCGGGTTGTTCTTTGGTCGCGCGTGGTGCGGCTGGCTTTGCCCGGCGGGCGGCGCGGCGGAGGTTGCCGCGACGGTAACCCCAAAGCCCGCCAACGCAAAACGCCTGCGGATCGTGCGCTATAGCATCTTCGCGGTGTGGTTTGGCGTACTGGTGATGGGTTTCGTCCTCGCGGGCGGGATCAAGGGGATCGACCCGCTGCGTTTGACGGAGAAATACGTTTCCGTGGACGAACCGTTCAAATACATCATGTACTATCTTGTGCTTGGGCTGTTCTTTGTGCTCGACCTGACACTCGGACGGCGCGGTGCCTGCCACGGCATCTGCTGGATGAGCCCGTTTCTCAACGCGGGCATGCTTACAGGCAGGCTCCTGCACCTGCCGCAGATGCGGATCAAATCCAAGCCGGAGAGCTGCATTGACTGTAAAAAGTGCAACAACAAATGCCCCATGAGCATCGATGTCAACGCTGCGCTTAAGGCCGGCAGCGTGAAAAGCTA
>JAEWYO010000002.1 GCA_023395595.1 Bacillota bacterium | reverse complement strand
AGCGGCGAAAACAGCGCGGGTAAGCCGGTTGTTTACTTCGTTGCGGATATCCATATGAAGGACATGAGCCAGTTTAGACCGGGCTTTGCGGCGGAGTCGCATGCCGGGCGCGGAGCCGATCTGCCCTATCGAATTGCGCGTCGGGAGAAGGCCGTGCTCTGGATAACAGGGGATAACCTGATTCACGATCAACAGGAGAACAAGGGCATTTTGATTCGCGACGGGCGCATTTTCTGGAGCGCAAACGCGGAAGATACGCTGGCATTCTATCCCGATCGAACCATGCGGATCATACCCAAGCAGCTCACCAGCGCGCAGACGCTGCTAGAGGACGGCGTGGAAAACGCTTATTCCTTTGGACCTGCTCTGATCTCCGGCGGCAGCATCAATCGCGCAGCAAAGTATGATCCCATGACACGGGCAAATCCCCGCGCAGGCATCGGAGAAATGGAACCTGGGCACTGGATTGCAATCGTGGTAGAGCGCCGCGCGATGCGAGACAGCGTTGGATTGACGCTGGAGGAGTTTGCCGCGCTCTTTGCAGACTATGGCTGCCAGACCGCCTACAACCTTAATGGCGGGCGTTCTGCTGCGATGGTATTCATGGGCGAGCAGCTCAACTCTCATGAGAGTGGCGCTGTTGATCCGGACGGCTCCGTGCAGCGCGTGGTGGCAGACGGGCTGATGTTTGGCTATAGCAAGCAGGTGCCGGGCGTGAATGATCCCGTGCAAAACGACGGAAAAAACTGATCGGGTTAACGAAGAAAAATTCATGTTTCGTTGTTTTTGCGGTTGACGCTGGAAAAAAGCCATGCTACAATAACCCACGAACAAAAAACTGAATACCGCCTTATCAAGAGTGGCAGAGGGACCGGCCCTGTGAAGCCCGGCAACCTGTTTGTGAAGAGCAAATAAGGTGCCAATTCCGGCAGCGAAAGCTGAAAGATGAGCGTTGCACCAACGATTCTGTGAAACCTCATCAGCGGATGAGGTTTTTTTGTACCCAAACATCGGAGGAAATACACACATGGCAACCAGACTCTTTACATCCGAATCCGTCACGGAAGGACACCCCGACAAGGTTTGCGATTGCATCTCAGACGCGGTGCTGGACGCAATCTTCTCCGCTGACGCAAACGCGCGCGTGGCCTGCGAATGCGCGGCGAGCACCAACCTCGTGCTCGTGATGGGCGAGGTGACGACGAGCGCGCACGTAGACGTGACGCAGATTGTTCGTTCCGTTGTGGACGAGATCGGCTACAATAAGCCGGAATACGGCTTCGACGCGAACGCGCTGACCGTCATCACCGCGCTGAACAAACAGTCTCCCGACATCGCGCTGGGTGTAGATCACGCGCTGGAGCAAAAGAACGGAGAGCAGGAGGCGCTGTTTTCCACAGGAGCGGGCGATCAGGGTATGATGTTCGGCTATGCCTGCGACGAAACCAATGAGTTTATGCCGCTGCCGATCTCGCTGGCGCATGCGCTGACGCGCAAACTCACGCAGGTGCGCAAGGGCGGGGAGCTGACGTATCTTCGCCCGGACGGCAAGAGCCAGGTCACGGTGGAGTACGACGGCTATACGCCGGTGCATATCGACACCGTGGTCGTCTCCGCACAGCACGACGATGTAGACATGGAGCAGCTCCGACGCGATATCAAGGAACATGTGATTCGCCCGGTTCTGCCCGCCGCGCTGGTGGACGCGAAGACGCGCATCCTCGTCAACCCCACGGGACGCTTCGTCATCGGTGGGCCGACGGGGGATTCGGGACTGACCGGACGTAAGATCATTGTGGATACCTACGGTGGTTACGCGCGGCATGGCGGCGGCGCATTCAGCGGAAAAGATCCGACGAAGGTAGACAGAAGCGGTGCCTACATCGCGCGCTATGCGGCAAAAAACGTCGTCGCGGCAGGGCTTGCGCGGCAGTGTGAGATTCAGCTTGCCTATGCCATCGGCGTGGCGAAACCCGTTTCTGTGCGCGTGGATACGTTTGGCACAGGCGCGGTGGAGGATAGCGCAATCGAGCGAGCGGTCAAGCAGGTGTTCGACTTCCGACCGGCGGCAATCATCGCGACGCTTGGCCTGCGCAGGCCGATCTATCGCCAGACGGCGGCATATGGTCACTTCGGCAGGCTCGATCTTGATCTGCCGTGGGAACGGCTCGATCGTGTGGACGCGCTGAAAGCCACCATTGGGAAATAAAAAGACAATCACATCAGAACGACAAGCGGAGCCACCCGGCTCCGCTTCTTTTACAATATTGTCACGTGAAACTGGAACGTTTGTTCGGTATAATGGTGTCGAACCCTTTTCAACAAATCTCAGATGTGCGTTTCCTATTGTTTACTGGCGTAGGTGTGTTAGATTCATAGAATTAACAACTCAAAACAACCCAAATAGAAAATTCGAATCCAGCAGAGGAAGAACAATGAACGCTAAGCGAGTAAAACCAACTTCGAAACTCCCGTTGATATTGGCAAGCATCATAACTTGTGTGGTTCTTTGCCTGCTACTCTTGTTTGGCTGCACGCTTCGAACCCCAAGCATGAACATGCTCGACAGCGTCACCTTTTCCGCAAACCTTAAAGAGGACAAAAACTCCAATTACGGAAAGAAGGCTGCTTACTGCAACGCTCGAATTTACTACCTTTCCTCCGAAGGTGGAACGCAGGGTATCTACAGCATGAATCTGCAAGGCGGAGATATCGTGCTGGAAATCCCCGTTGAAGATATTCGCGCGATTAGTGTTCAGCCCGATGGAATCTATTATGCGGGGTTTGCGACGATCAGTCACAACGATAATGGCCCATATCGACAGTTCCGGTTATTTCTACGGAAACCCGAAAGCGACAAAACAACTGATCTATTGAAGAGCTACACCATCACGGATGATTTGAAGGACGAGACGTATGGGATTTTTATTTGCCGGATGAAAACACCAACATCATACGGTTTATCAATGTTATTGACGTTATAGGGAATTTCGGTTTATCGGCTGTCAGTTTTCATGACGGGAAAGCAGTTCCGTATCAACAGTATGATTGGCTGGCGAAAGGCAGCAACTCAGCAGAGACCGACTCCAATCAAGAGCTGCTTACGATAGCGCAACTGAATCATGCGCT
The DNA here is from genome assembly GCA_023395595.1 of Bacillota bacterium. GTDB lineage: Bacteria > Bacillota > Clostridia > Christensenellales > CAG-138 > UBA7703. The sequence goes on along the minus strand of JAEWYO010000002.1, from coordinate 19,332 downwards.
GTTCATGCTTGGCAGTTCGCAATATGATGTCTTTTCATCCGAGGAACGACTGAGCGGGGCCGGTTCACTGAGCGTTTACGATACTGATCGAAACAGGGTTGCACTGCGTGTAGATCGACTATTCAGCAACGATAGTGCATATATCGCTTCATCTTTTGAGCGCTGGTTTTGCCGAGTCAAAGGGTCTCAAATGATTCTTGCATCTTGTCAGGGCGTGGATTCGTATGACATTTCCAAAGAAATAGTATCTACCCTTGTTACGATTTCGCAGCCGGAAGCGATCTATCAACAGATCGATTGCGGTAATCAGATACTCCTGCTGACAGAGAATTTGCGAAGCACATACTGGAAAGATCTCTTCGCGACAAAATACTTCCACCAAAACCGCGCTTTAGAGGAAACTCTTTACCGCTTAGATCCGGACACGGGCGACATTATTCGCTTGCTCATTGTTGGGCGCAACAACGCTTTCCTGTACGCGGATGCGAAAACCGCAGTCACCGGAGGCGGCAAAGTGATCTCCATCTACGACATCAGCGGTGATGAAGCCGTGTTGCTCCGCACAATCGAGATTGAACACAACATCGTTGACCGCGCGAACAAGACCGACACCGCAGGCGGCTGGCTGTTCCTCTATCGCTTCAACGAAAAGACCCAACGGGATGAGCTGATTGAGAAGGTTTTTCTTGGAGCATAAAGCAGACAAACCAAAAGAGGAGCAGATCACACTGCTCCTCTTTGCGATAGAAACCGTTATTCTTTTTCTTTTGTCTTATCGGATAGATAGAAGTCGTCCGCGTCAAATGGGTCTTCCGGCTCGGATTGCTCGATGCGCTCTATCTCTTCTCTGCGGCGCTCGGCTTTTCTCGCCTTACGGTCGTCTTCCTTCCATTGGCGGGAGATGAGCAGGATGGAGCTGAGAATTGCCGATATTGCAAGCGCTAAAAACACCTGCTTGGAAAGCTCGCTCGCCATGAACGCCATCACTTCGTTGAAACCATCCACCACGTAAAACACCAGCGTCATAACGCCGAGGATAATCGTCAAATGCGGCAGGAGTCGGGCTAAAATTCGTTTCATATCCGTGTTCCTCCCTTACTGTCCGCTCTTGGCGTCCGGTTCGACGATATAGAGAATATCGCTGGTTTCGCGCGGGTTGGATTCCTCCGGCTGGTTGCGCCATTCGCCGAGGTATGTCATCACCGCGGTGTCGCCGCCGTCCAGATTGAAGGCAACCTTGCAGCCGAGGTCGTAAAACACCTTTGCCAGATCCGCATGTGCCATACCCCAGGAGTAACCCTTCTGCCGCCCATCCACAAGGATAAAGCAGTAGTGCCCGGGCTCATAATAGCCAATTGCGCAAAGCGGGTTTGCCTTGCTGTTGGGGAAACTCGTTGGCACCTGTCCATCGACCAGCAGCTGCGGCCCGAAGGTCCAGATTTGATACGGCTTTTTCGCGTAGATCGCGTCAACATCCGCGCGCTTGATCTTCTGGGAATAGGTCTCCATGGTGCCGTCGTAATACAGCACACAGATATCGCCATAGAGCGGCAGCTTGTTTTCCCATTCCACGCCGTTGCGCACGACGATGCCGTCATGGAACGCGAAACTGTCGCCGGAAATGGACAAGATCGCGTTGGTGAGCTGGGAAAGCTGCAGCGTGCTCATCACGTTTTTGCGCTCACCCTGGTTCTGGTCTTTGTAGTCCAGTGCGACGGCGGTGCGGAAGGAGTTGATGTCCTTGAGGTAGATATCCGCAATATAGTAGGTGATGGGCTTGCTTTCCGTGCCGGCGGCAACTTTGGTGATCTCGATAGATACGTTTGCGCTCTTGTAGGAGTTCTCTGTCTGCTCGACATCGCCTGCGGTGAACTTGTCGGCATATTTTCCGCCGAGAAGTCCGGTGTCCGTGCTGGGGGCTGACGGTTCGGCGGTTGCTTGCGCGTCTGGCGTTGGTTCGGCGGTTGCCTGCGCCTGCGCTTCTTCCGGCGCGGCGGTTGTGGCGGCGGGGGCTGGGCTCTCCAGCGCTTTTGGCGTATAGTCCCGTTCACGCAGAAAATAGAAGTAGGTAAAACCGCCGAGCAGCGCGCCGAGCACGAGAAGATCGGCAATGATCGCCGTTACCAATCGTTTGACACGCCTGTTTTTCGGATTCGTCATACTCTCGATTGTTCCTCCTATCTGGATCTATTTAAAACACTCGCACGCGTGCGGTTCCATCAGGCTTCGGGCCCGATCTCCTCGCTCCGCGGGGAAAACACATATTTACGCTGCATGAAGAAGCTGACGGGATAGAGCACCAGCTCGACGATGATCTTGCCGACGGGCAGCGGCATCACATGCGTGATGGCAAGCATCAGCAGATAGTTCACCACAAGGATTGCCGCGACCAGAATGTAATAGCGCAGGATGCTGGAGCGGCTCCTGTTTTCAAACACGAGCTTACAGTTCATGAAGTAGTTGGCAAGTGAGCTGAGCACGCGTGCGCCGACGACGCTGATGAGCAGCGACTGCGCCATGTCCTTCGTTGCGGAGGAAAAGAGCAGCAGCAACACATAGTCCAGCAGCATCGCAACCAGCGACGATGCAACGAAGAAGAGGATCATCTTATAGATGCGCCAGCCATCACGAAAGGCGTTGAAGTGCGAAGATTTGTTGTCTTCGATGTATACGGTTTCGATGGTCACTTCTTCAATCGGAATGCGATGGCGCGTGGCGTAGAGCAGCACGTTGATCTCGTACTCGTAGCGGTCGCCTTTCATTTCGAGCATCATGGGGATGCGGAACACGCCAAAGGCACGAAGCCCCGTTTGCGTGTCAAACACCTTCACACCCGTGGAGAGCGCGAAGACCGCGCGGGTAATCGCGTTGCCGGCGCGGCTCTTGAAGGGCACGTTACCCGTGAACTGGCGGCTGCCAAGGACGAGCTTCTCCGGCGCGGCTTCCCAGGCTTCGCTGACGCGGATGATGTCATCCGGCAGATGTTGACCGTCCGCGTCGATGGTTACAACACCCTCGTCGGCAGGATACTGGTCATAGATATACGTCAGCGCGGTTTTCAGCGCCGCGCCCTTGCCGCGGTTGACGCTGTGGTGGATGATCTTGGCATACGGCTCAAGCGAATCAAACAGAGGGCGTTTGTCCGCACTGCTGCCGTCGTTGACGATCAGAAGATCGTATTTGGTTTTCTCGTGCAGATCGAGCACGAGTTGATATAGCTTTTCATCTGGCTGATATGCCGGAATGATGACGACCATTGGGTTGGCTCCTTTGCTGGCTGTTCGTTGGCGGCGGCGCGCCGCGAGGACAGGTTGCGTTTGTATGGAGTGGCTTGTATGGGCGCAAAAAGAAACACGTGCCATATCCGAACGCGTGTATAGTATATCCTATTTCCGTGCGCGTGAAAAGCATCCTGTCTCTTTGCCGCAAGAATGTCATGATTGGGCGATTTCCGCAAAAAAACGCCAGAATTCGGGCTTTTTCACACGATTACTTTGTAAACTATTTGTAATAATTGGAAACACCCGCGGAATTTTAGTAAATCCTGCTATAATAAAGTCGGTATGCAAAGACGAAAGGACATGGCGAAGCAATGGCCAAGACACCCGAAAACACCCATCATCATGGAGATAAATCAAAGCACAGTTCGGCGAAACAGACAAACGCGGAACAAAACGGGTTTGACTCCCTGCAGGAATACGATTATCGCGGGGTAGAAGTAGAACCGTTTGTTCCGACGGATGTGTTTCCCTCGACCGAGGTGCGCGTCAAGCGTCACCGCCCGAAGAAGAAGCGGCGCGCGCTTTCCATTCTGCTGGTCGTCGGCGGAATCATCCTGCTTGCGGTCGGCGGCGTGTTTGCCTATGCGCTGCTATTAGACCCCAGCTCGCAGTTCAACACGCCGGTCGAGAACCCGACGGAAGTCATCTCAATGGACGACACGAACGCAACCCCCTCACCAGCCGCGCCCGGTGCGCCGACGCCAACGCCAACACTGGACCCCTATGCGGTGGTCAGCGCGCAGGCGGACACGAGCATGATGCAAAACATCGTCAACGTGCTGCTCATCGGCGTGGACTATGCCGAGGAGCGCGAAACTTGGGGTGGCAAGCACGAATATCACTCGGACGTGATGATGGTCATGGCCATCAACTTCGACGAGAACCGTGTGGACTTGATCTCGCTCCCGCGTGACACCTATGCCAACATTCCCGGTGTCAAGGGAATCTACAAGCTCAACGCCTCGATCAACTGCGGCGGCGGCTTTGAAGCACCCGGCGGTGCAGGATTCTTGAAAACCTGCGAAGCGGCGAGCTGGATGCTCGGCGGCATTCCGATCAACTATTATTACGCGGTCACCATGCCGGCGGTCAAAGAGTTGGTCAACGCGGTCGGCGGGGTGGACTACAACCTTGAGCTCTCGTTCAAGATGGCAGGTCGCAGCTACAGCGCAGGCCCGACGCATCTCAACGGTCAAGGCGTGCTGGACTATCTGCGCGTGCGCAAAAACGTCAATGAAGGCGGCGATCTCAACCGCATCAACCGCCAGAAGGAGATGCTCATCGCGCTCTTTGATTCGATGCAAAAGCAGAACCTGATCCTTAAGATCCCCGATATTCTGAGCTCGTTCGAAGGGCAGCTGTTCACCAACTGCACGCTGGGTCAAACCGCCGCGTTGACAAAATTTGCCTACACGCTCGATAAAGAGAACATCGGCATGCATTCGATGAGCGGTACGATCACCAACATCTTCAACTGGAACTTCTGCCTGACTGATCAGACCAACCGCGTGAAGATCATCAAGGAAGTCTACGGCATCGATGTCCCGCGCGAGCTGGAGTATACCGCGGACTATGCGCGCTATCGCTGGGCGGATGTGATTGCAACACAGTATCTGGATACCACGCGCCCTCTGGTCGATTTTGTGTCGCAGGCGCTCGCGGCGGATGATCTGCTGCCGACCATGGAACCCACACCGGAAATTCTGCCGGAGATTACACCCGACCCGTTTGCGACATCTCCGACAGATGCGCTCACACCTGATCCGATGGTTACCACGGGTGCCTCCAACACGGGTTCGTTCTCCGTCGTTCGACTCAGCGCGAGAAGCCCGATCCGCCAGCAGGAATATCAGCAGTATTCCCTGGCGACACGTGAACTCTTCAACGACTTCCTGATGTCTCTGGACGCGCTGGAGGAAGCGCAGGCGATTGCGCGGAAAGAAGCGCAGGCGTATGCAAACGGGAAGGGCAACGATCTGGATCGCGCAACGCAGGATGTGAAGGACTATTCGTCCCATGTCAAGACAAATGCGTTGCAGCTGGCGCAGGAGTTCGGCTACTCCACCAGCAAGTTCATGTGGACCTACTGGTATGACAAAGATTCCTCGTTCAACGAGGTCAAGGTGGACTTCCGTTAACGAAAGCCACAAACCACGGCAACAAAAAAGGCGGCGCATGCAACTGCGTCGCCTTTGTGTTTGCTTTTGTGCGGGAGAAATCAGCCCGGAATGTTGCCAACGCCGTCGAGCACGAGGCGCGGACGATAGGGGAAGCGCTTCATTTCGTCAATCGTGGTCACGCCGGAAAGCACCAGCACGGTATCGAGCCCGCTTTCCACGCCCGCGACGATGTCCGTATCCATTCGATCGCCAATCATCGCCGCCTCCGAGGAGTGCACGCCCAGCATGCGCAGGCCGGTGCGCATCATCAGCGGGTTGGGCTTGCCGACAAAATAGGCGGATTTTCCGGTTGCGAGTTCAATCGGCGCAATCAGCGCGCGGCACGCGGGGATGATTCCGCTCTCGGAAGGTCCCGTCATGTCCGTGTTGGTGCCGATCAGCTTTGCGCCGTTTTGAACGAGGTGCACGGCCTTGAGGATGCTCTCGTAGTTGTAGTTGTTGGTCTCGCCGACAACCACATAGTCCGGGTCCACACCGTTGGTGGTGATGCCCGCTTCATAGAGCGCGTTAAACAACCCCGGCGCGCCGATGACATAGGCGCTGCTGTTGGGGGCCTGGCTGCGGATGAAGTTTGCGGTTGCCAGTGCGCTTGTGTAGAAGTGGCTCTCATCCACCTCTAGTCCCATGCGGGCGAGCTTGCTCTGGAGTTCCTTCGGCGTCTTGCCGCTGGCATTGGTTAAAAATAAAAACTGCTTGTTCTCGCGATAGAGCCAGTCCACAAATTCTTTCACGCCCGGCAGGAGCCGTTCGCCGTGATAGATGACACCGTCCATATCGCAGATGAAGCCTTTTTTACTGCGTAGAATATCCATGATTTTCCTCTCTTATTGTCTCTTCTTTTTCTTCTTTTCTCTTCTGATAAGAGCATACCACGTTTCGAAAAGGCGCACAAGCGCGGCGAAAAGCGGCGTTTGCGACCCGGATTGATTTTGTCCAATTCTGTGACAGATTGCACGATTTTTTACGCAAAAACGGGAAAGGAACGATAGAGTTCACATTTCCTCTATAGTTCGTTCAAACCGTTACGGTATACTTTCGGGGATGTAAAAGGAGGCGAACGCATGAAACAACGAATCCATCCGCCAAAGCGCAGAATCACTGTGCTGCTCGCGCTGCTTTCGCTGGCGTTTGCCACGGGCTGCAACTTCACAGACCCCGTTGTTTCGGTGGGGTCTCCTTCGCCTTCGTTCACCCAAAGCGCGGCGCCAACCAATACCGCCGTGCCCGAAACACCGACGGCTAAACCGCAGACAACCCCGCAAGCCAGCGTGGAGCCTCTGCCCAGCGCCTCGCCGGGCGAAGCAAACGGCGCGGGTGCCTATACCATCGCGACGGATGTCAGCGAGAGTAAGAAAACCTACTATTCCGAACATCCAGATGAAAACGCGCTGCGCGTGGAAAACAGCGCAATTGCAGGTGTGGACGGCGCGAGCGTTGAAAAGCGCGCGGGCGATGCCACAAGCCTCGAAAACGTGCTGCAATATGGCTTGAACACGGCGGTTCTTGCGCGTGCAAACGCGCAGCTCCTGCTGCTTAACAGCGACGTGACCGCTTCCGCCCTCGGTGCTGGCGGCGTGTTTGCCTATGGCGGACGCGTGCAGCTTGAAAGCAGCGTCGTGCGCGCAACAGGCGCTTCTTCGTTTGCGCTTTCGGCTTCCGGTGGTGGCAGCATCAGCACAAAGGAATCCAATCTTTCCACACAGGGCGCAACCGCTCCCGCGGTGATCGCGGGGATGGGCGGCGAGCTCTTTTTAGAAGGCGGCATGGCGGCAACCGGCGGGGAAGCCTCGCCCGTCGTCCTCGCGCGCGGCGGCGTGACGGCAACCAACGCAACCCTCCGCGCCAACAACGCCGAAGCCATCGCCATCAGCGGCGGCAGCGTGACGCTCACGGATTGCGCGGTATCAGGTCGCATGCCGGACGCGGGCGTTGCGGGGACAAAGCTCTCGCCCTATTGCGTCGCGCTGTATCAAGACGGCGGCGCAGGCAGTGCACTCAGCGCGTTTTCCATGACGCGCGGCGCGCTCAGCGCCATCCGCGGAGACCTGTTCTTTGTAACCAATACGGGAGCCAGCATCTATCTTGAAGGTGTATCCCTCTCTCTTGCCGAAGGACGCGCGCTCCTGCGCGTGAGCGGAAACGACGGCACGCGTGGCTGGGGCGAGGCGGGCGGCAACGGCGCAAACTGTGCGGTGATCGCAAAAAACCAGCTGCTCACGGGAGACATCATCATAGACGAACTGTCTTCCGTCTCGCTGACCTTGCGCGGCACGACGGACTATACGGGCACCATCAACACCGCGAACACCGCGCAGGCGGCAAAAGTGACGCTCGAAGACGGCGCCACTTGGACGCTGACCGGAAACGCATATCTCACAGCGTTTACCGGGCGCGTCGGTGGAATCGTCACCAACGGATACACGGTCTATGTCAACGGCGTTGCGCTGACAGACTGATCTGTTGTAAGATGATTGGTAAGAATTTTAATCAGAGAGAAGCGTATCCATAATGCAAAAACACACTGTCTCCATCGATCCGGCGCTCTGCATCGGCTGCGGCCTATGTGTGAGCGATTGCCCAACCTCGACCATTCGCATGGAGGGGAAGACCGCCGTCGTGACCGGGCGCGGTTGCATCCGGTGCGGACACTGTCAGGCGATTTGTCCGCAGGGCGCGGTGTCGCTTTCCGGCTTTGCCGAAGCGCCGGAAGAGATCACATCCGAAATGCATGTGGACGCAAGCGTGTTGATGGGTCAGCTCAAGGCGCGGCGCTCGGTGCGCCAGTTTTCCGCGCAGGAGATCCCGCCCGAGTTCATCCGGCAGATCATCGAGGCCGGACGCTATACCCCGACGGGAACCAACAAGCAGGGGGTTTCCTATGCCGTCTTGCAACAGGGCTTGCAGGAGGTAGAGGCGCAGGCAATCCGCCTGTTTCGCGGGCTCAAACGTGGGGTAGACCTCGTCTATTCCGGATTGCGCGAAATCGAGATAGACGATCATTTTCTCTTCAAGAACGCAAAAGCGGTCATCGTAATCAAGAGTGCGGACGCGGTGGATGCGGCACTTGCCGCCTCGTCTATGGAGCTCATGGCGCAGTCGCTGGGGCTTGGCGTGTTTTATAGCGGGTTTTTCACGATGGTGACGCGCGTTTCGGGGAAAATCCGGAAGCACCTCGGCATCCGCAGAGGTGAAAAGGCGATCACGACGCTTGTGCTGGGATTTCCTGCGGTGCGCTATCTGCGCACGGCGCAGCGGGAAGCGGCGGATGTCTTGTTTGACTGAGGCGCTTGCCAAATCATAAGAGCATACAAAAGAGCAGGAAGCTACGCGCTTACCTGCTCTTGTTATTTGAGTGGAGGAGATGGCTTATTTCTTGCAGCCGGCGACGATTTCGCAGATGTCGTCCACATCCGGGAGCGGAAGGGACGCATACATCGGCAGGGTCAGCACATTTCGGCTGGCGGTGAAGGCAACCGGCGTTTGGGCGGGATCAAATCGACCCGCATAACAGGCGGCTTCGCTTGTGAGCGGATAGAAATATTTGCGCGCGATGATACCGTATTGCTTGAGTGCGTCGTTGACTTGATCACGGTTTGCGCCGAACACCGCCGGGTCAAACGAAACGGGCAGGTAGGCGTAGTTCTGCGTTGCGCCTTGCCGCACCGGACGGAAGCTGAGTCCCGCGATGCCGGAGAGGTTCTCGCGATAGCGCGCGGCAACCTTGCCGCGTTTTTCAATCTCGCTGTCGAAATACTTGAGGTTTAATAGCCCCATCGCCGCCTGAAATTCGTTCATCTTGGCGTTGCCGCCAATCTCGCGAATCTCCTCGTCGGCATGGTAGCCGAAGTTTTTGAAGCCGTTGAGCAGCTCCGCAAACGCCTCATCCTTGGTTGCAATCGCGCCGCCTTCGATGGTGTTGTAGCATTTCGTGGCGTGGAAGCTGAACATGGAGGCGGTGCCATAGTCGGAAACCGTACGCCCGTTGATCGATACACCGAAGGCGTGCGCTGCGTCGTAGAGCACGGGTAGATTGTGCTTTTTCGCGATGCGGTCAATCGCTTCCACGTCGCAAGGGTTGCCATAAACGTGTACCGGAAGAATTGCGCGCGTGCGCGGGGTGATCGCCTGCTCCAGCTTTGCCGTGTCGAGCGTGAAAAAATCCGGCTCCACGTCGCAAAAAACGGGTGTAAAGCCGCAGCGGACGATGGCATGTGTGGTGGAGATAAACGTAAACGGGGTTGTGATGATCTCGCCGGGTTCAAGTTTGAGCGCGGCGATGGCGAACTCCAGCGCGAGATGTCCGTTGGTGAAGAGGCGAAGGAACGGGGTTCCGAGCTTCTCCTTTAGCGCGGCTTCGAGCTTCTGGTGTTGCGTTCCGCCATTGGTGAGATAGCGGGAGGAAAAGATCTCGCGAACAAGTTGCTCATATTCTTCCACCGGTGGCAGCGACGGGCGCGTGACCAAAATCGGTGGTTCTTTTTTCTGCATAGAACTCCTTTTGTGCCGCCTTGCGGCATTGGTTGAATAAAAGCTATTTTAACTTCTTTTGCCAACAAAAGCAAATTTAGGGGTTACTCAATGATCTCAACACCTTCGACGATGTACCTCATCTTGATAATATCTGCTGGCGCTGCATCGCTATGCGCGGGGATGCGCACAATCCCTTCGCTGTCCGTCACCGGCCCGTGAAACGGGTTGTATTGGTTGCGGGACATGCTGCCTCTCAAATAGCGAATTAGATTGTTTGGTGTGCCGCTCGACCAACTTCCGAGGCGGACATCCACCACGCCGCCGCCAAGCCCCCACCAGAAACTCGCAATCGGAGACTCCTCGCGATCCATGCCCAGCAGCGCGCTGAGGCTTCCGTTGAGATAACTTTTCACAATCGCGGTATAAAACCGTTCCCAGTTCCAGTCGGGCGCGGCGAGATACCGCGTGGGTTTGCCGTCGCTGTCAATTCCGATCAGCGCGGTGAACACGCCATACGGCAGCTCTGCAAGCGACAGTGTGGAATAATGCGGTGTGAGCACCGTGTCCGCGCCGAGGCTTGCGGCGAGCTTGACGCCCAGCTCGCAAGTCTCCATCTGCTTGGGGTCCACGTCTCGCGTAACCATCAGCACGCGCGCATCCGGGCGAACGGAATGCACGCCCAGCGCAAATGCGTTGATGTCCGAGGTGAAGCGCGTATAGCTCAGCTTCGGCGTGACATAGGCGACGGTTCCGGTCTTGGTGTGCTGCCCCGCGGCAACGCCGCAGAGGAACACCGCCTCATAGTACCGCCCGAAATACGTATGCAGGCGATAGTGATGCTGCATGCGGGAATAGACCAGCGTCAGGCAGGAGGGATGCTCCAGCGCAAAGCGCAAAACGGTATTCATCAAAGAGGGTGTGGTCACAAACAGAAGCCCCGCGTCGCCCGCCTCGGCGGAAAGCATGTCGTAGGCATCGTCCCGATCTTGCAAATCCAACACGCGAGAATCGACCTTTTCACCGAGCTCTGCCTGCATGGCAAGCCGCCCCTGCTCGTGCGCGCCGAGCCAATTGTTCTGCGCGCGCTCGCCTGCATAGGCAAACACGATCTTCGGGTTACGGTGCACGGGAAGCAGCCGCGTGAAAAACGTCGGCTCTGCGGCCTCCGCATCCTCTTCGAGCACCACGCGCGGCGCTGGCGGATGCTCCAGAATTTCCAGCTGCGGTTTGAGGGTCACGATTCTTGCGGTCAGTTCGTCCGGCATAATATTCATCGGGAAACCGAACACATGCAGGTATTCAAGGAACGCGTCGCCCAACGAAAGCGTGCAGTTGGTGTGCAGGTAAGCGCTCTCAAAGCGGGTATAGAGTCCATTGAAATCCGGGCGGTCGAGCGTGGGGTCCAGCTCCGCAATCAAGCGCTGTTCGATGCGATAGAGCCGCTCATACTTGCGCGATTCGGAGAGCTCGATGTCCGCAAACACGCCCTTTTTGCTGTAGGCGAGGAAGGTATAGTAACGCTCGATGGCAGGATCGTTTTCATCCCATTGCGGAATCAGGCGGATGATCTCCGCCTCAAACGAGCTTGCCTCGAAGTATTTGAGGACGCTGACACGCTTGTTTCCCTCGGCGACATAATACTTCCAGAGGTATTCGTAGACGCGGATGGGGTCGCGGATACCGCTTTGCAGATGCGCCTCGCATAGATTGATCCATTTGTAGGCAAACTCCGTGTCGGAGCTTAGCAGTGGCATAAAGTTATACGCAAACGAGTTGGCGCGGCTTGCCTGATAAGTGCCCACGATGCGGTTGAGCGAGATCGGCCGCATCGGCTGATCGACAACCGCAAGCACGCCGTTTTCCTCGCGGCGCGCGTGGATGACGGGCAGCAGCCCGCTTTCCCCGCGCGCGCGGCGCAGGGCAAATTCCTTTTGCCCACGCTTTCTCGCGCGTTCATATTCTTCGTTTGCATTGACGTTTTGGCTCATGTATTCCCTCCGGGGTTTGGGTGATTATCTGGATATTCGTCGTATGGGGTGCGCTTACTTGTCCGGGAAATCCATCTCCAGAATATAGTAATTGTATGCGTTGACGATGGTCGTGTTGTTGTATTCGAGAATGCGCTTGGAGCCGATGGAATAGGTTAGGTGCTGGTGCCCGTGGAGATGATAGCGCGGCTGATATTTGTCGATCAGCTTCACAAACGTTTCAAACCCTTCGTGGAAGCGATCGTCTCCGTCTCCGAGTCCGGCGGCGGGTGCATGGGTTACGAGTACGTCAAACCCTTTTTTGAGCGAGAGCGCAAGCGTCGCCTTGAGGACGCGGAGGTTCATGTCCCGCTCGGAATACTGGTTTGGCGCATAGCGTTCGCTTTTGCAGCCGCCGAAACCGACGAAGCGCACACCCTTGATGATGACGGGCTTTTCTTCGAGGTCGATGCAGCCTTCCGGCGGGTTTTGCTCATATCGCGCGTCGTGGTTTCCGCGCACAAAGAGCAGCGGCGCGGGAATCATGGTCACGAGAAACGAGAGGTATTCCGGCTTGAGATCGCCGCAGGAAATCATGACGTCCACGCCCGCAAAGGCTTTTGCGTCAAAAAAATCCCAGATGTATTCGCTTTCATGATCGGAGAGGACAAGGGCTTTCAGTTTCATGGATGTTTGATGATTCCGTTTCTAAAGCAGATATTGGGATACGATCGCGGCAAATGGCCGCAAAAGAGATTTGCCGTAGGATGCGGTGGCTACCTATTACGATACACGCTCTTTTGGTTTCTGTAAAGCGCGGGCGGTTTGCCTGTCGTAAGCAAAACCCGCCCGGGTTGCCCGCGGACGGGGTGTTTTGCGTAAAAATTGCTATGTTATCCGTGATAGAGCTTTTTCAGCGCGGTCATACCGTGCAGAATGGCAAGGCGGACATTTTGCGCGCTGGCCTCCGCGTCGTGCGCCTCCAGCGAACGCACGAGGGCTTCATGCAGCTTGGCGGACTTCGGGATATCGGGCGCAAGCGTGAGATGCTGGCGAATCAGCCGTGTGATTGTCCCTTCAAAGCTCTTGAAGGTCATGGCGTACACCGCGTTGCCAGAATATTGCGTGAGCAGATAGTGAAACTTCACGAGCGGATCGACTGCGTCGAGCGGGTTTGCAACGTTTTTGACGCAATTTGCCAGCACGCGCAAGGTTTCAATCTCGTCCGCCGTTGCGTGAAGGCTTGCCAACCGCGCTGCTTCGCTCTCGATGAGCACGCGAAGATCCACCAGATTGCAAAACAGCGGATAGTCGAGACGGAAGCTGTCACAGTTCATCAGCGCGCTGAGCACCTGCAGGGTTCCGTTTTTCTTATAGTCGGCGATGATGCTGCCTTGCCGCGGGATGATGCGGATGAATCCCTGGTGCGAGAGCTCCAGAATGCCGGTGTTGACCAGAGAGCGGCTCACACCCAGCTCCTGCGCGAGTTCGCGCTCGGGCGGCAGCTGCTGGCCGATCTGATATTCTCCAGAGAATATCTTCTGCTGCATCGCGTGAACAAACGACTTCTTTAAGCCTTCTTGTTTCATAAAGTTCTGTTAACCGGTTGGCTTCCTTCCTGATTGTTTGGCTGCGGCGCGGCAAAGCCGCGTAAAGCGCGGGGAGGTTCTCCCTGCGCCGCATGGAATGTATACAGGCAGGCGCTTCGTTTGCGCCTGTGGGGAAGCAATGTAGTGTCGTGTTAGCGCATCAGCGCGATGGTCAGGCAGATGCAAACCTGACTCGCGTAATAGAGCGCGAGGTTGAGCGGGCGTAAGGCGGGATACGCCTTCTTGCCAAACTGGTTGAGCACCAGAAGCACATCGCTCACGGCAAAGAGCAGAGCGCCTGCGGCGAAGATCGTGCGGCCGAGGGTTGCCGTCCCCAACGCAGGGAGTGCAAAGGAGACGCAAACCATCAGGAAAACCACACAAAGATACACGATGCCGAATGTCTTGATCGCGCCGGAAACCTCCACACGTGCAAGGACGAATCGAATCATCACATAGGACACGATTGCGGCAAGCGGCAGCGCGTAGAGCAGCGCTTTCGGGTCGAGCCCGATGAGCGCGATGAGATAAGCGATGTGGCCTAGCAGAAACGCGCCAATGCCAAAGAGGAAGATTTCCTTCGCGCGTCCCGCTAGCAGAAAGCGCAGGTTGAGGCAAACATCGCCAATTGCGCCGAGCATCAACCCGAGGACGATCATCCGCCCGAACGCCGGAATGGCGGTCATCGAAAACGCGACAAACCCGGCAAAGACGAAGAAGAGCGAAGCCGCCGCCTTGAGCAGTAGCGCCGCAAGCAGATGCTGCTTGTGCTCTTGCACGATGAATGCCGCCTCGGTTGCACAACCGAGCAGGAGGAGGGCAATCAGATAGACCATCATAATACTGCCCCTCTCACAGATGAAAAATTGCAATTGCAAACCGATTGCATAAAAGCGAAGGCGGATGAATGCCTTTGTAACAAAGTATAACAGTGTGGGCGCGCTTTTTCAATAAGAAGCGGCAAATTACAGCCCGTTTGTTGCCTATTGCGCGTCTTTTTTGCGTTAAGTGGTGCGCGGGTTAAGCACGTGCGAAAAATACAATTGCATAATCTGTAATCATATGTGTATAGAAACACAATTAAACAGTATTTTGCAAACGAGAACGCGTGTTTGCCACAATTGCGGCAGACGCTTGCACACGATGCGTGCGCGGTGCGCGATGCGCGCGGCAAGCACCGCACGCATCTCCTTTTTCAACATATGATATTTTCCATCCGCTGTAAAGAGGATTTCTGCGCATTTTCAAAAAATTAGTTCTATGATGCATCCGCTGATTGCGTATTGCTCCGGTGCGGCGCGCTGGCTCGGCGGGAAGGCGGCATTCCCCGCTGCAAAAGAAAACACCACCCAGCAAGATGCCGGGCGGTGTTTACAATCGTGTCTGTGTGCGTCTTACAGCGTGGCTTTCCAGAGGCCGTGGAGGTTGCAGTATTCATATGCCGCAACAACCTTTGCGCCGCCGAGCGCGAACTCTGCTTCGGGTTTGCCGCCAACGGGGAGGCACTTGCGCATGCCACCGTCGTCGGTTTGCAGATAGATCCAGGCGATGTGGTGCTCCTCGAGCATCGGGTGATCGACACTGCCAACATGGACGGTCGCTTTGTCGCCTTCCACCTTGATGACGGGAACGTGTTTTTCCTGGCTCGCGTCCACGCTGCCGGGGATGAGCTCGGTCATGTGCTGACCGCAGCAGGACATCGGCGCGCCGGAAGAGTGAATCATGCCAACGAGGTTGCCGCAGATGTCGCAGCGGAAGAAACGGGTTTCACAAGTCATGATGAAGTTCCTCCTTGATCGGTTTGATCGTGTATTTTTTAGCGTGATACAAATTGTGTCTGCGGCACCCACCGCATTAGCAAAAATAAGAAAGCTGTTTGCCCGGCGGTTTGCCGCCTGCGTTTGAGGGATTCTATCATGTATGATACACCGAATCCGTAACTATGTCACTATCTAATAATAATTCCTGTTAGTAACATATATACGTGTTACTACTATTATACGAATTTACGCGTAAAAATACCAGTAAATCTCAAAAAGTTTGATGATTCTACCCGCGCTTGCCCTATTTGGGCAAAATGAAGCGGAAAAAACATCCCGCGAACCGCTTTTGTGAAAAAAACCATCACCAAATCGGGCAAAACAGGGTATAATCAGTCAAGAGATCATTGGGAGGAACAGCATGGGACTCGACGCATATCTGCCAATTTGGAAACAACTCACCAAGGAAGACCAGCAGGCGCTGGAAAACGCCGCGGTGTTTCGCAGCGTGCCGAAGGGAACGATCATCCACAACGGCTCGGCGGACTGCATCGGCGTGCTCGTGATCAAAGGCGGGCTTCTGCGCTCCTATATCGTTTCCGATGAGGGGAAAGAGGTCACGCTCTATCGTTTGCTGGAGCGGGATATCTGCCTGTTTTCCGCGGCGTGCATGATGTCCAGCATTCGTTTTGAGGTCACGATTGAGACCGAAAAGGATTCCGACGTTTGGCTGATTCAAACGGAGACGTATAATGAGGTCATGCAGCGCAGCGCACCGCTGGCCAACTATACCTGCCAGGTGCTGGCTTCCCGTTTTTCCGAAGTGATGTGGCTGATGGACCAGATTCTCTTCAAGCGCTTTGACTCAAGGCTTGCGACCTTCTTGCTCGAAGAGAGCACGATTGAGGACTGCGACACGCTGGAGATCACGCACGAAAAGATTGCAAACCACATGGGCACCGCGCGAGAGGTGGTCACGCGCATGCTCAAGTATTTTCAGGAAGAGGGCATGGTCACGCTCACGCGCGGCGGGGTAACGATTGTGGACCGCGCCAAGCTCGACGCAAAGGCGGGGTAAATTCCGATTCTCTTTCCAAGCCAACGCAAACAGAAATGAATCGTATCATAGCATCATGAATAAATTGAAAGGGGCTGTCCAGAAATGGATCGCTCCTTTTTGTATGCGAGGGCAGGCGGAATGCAGGCAGAAGAACCATACCCGAAGAGGCTTGATCGCGGTTGTTTTGGCGCGGGCGGATGCTATCCGCCTCTACAGAACCCGCGTGGTTCGGCGGGTAATCTGTGAAAGAAAAGGGGAATTTTCCACGGCGTTTGGTTGAGGATCGGTTCAAGCCGCCTGTAGGGGCGGATAGCATCCGCCCGCTTTCAATCAAATACCGCAAAGCGCCGTCCGGGTGGAGCCGGGCGGCGCTTGTTGCGTTGCTTGCAGTTTCTTACGGGATCAAGGAGAGAATCTGGGGTTTGGGACGCGCGCCAGCGGTCTGATTGACCACCTTGCCGTCCTTCATGACGATGAGCGTGGGGATGCTCATGACGCCAAACTTGGCTGCGAGTTCGGGCTGTTCGTCTACGTTGACTTTGCCGACCTTCAGGTCTGCCCTCTCGTTTGCAATCTCGTCGATGATGGGGGAAACCATGCGGCACGGGCCACACCAGCTTGCCCAGAAGTCGAGGAGTACGGGTTTCGTTTCTTTTAAAACTTCTGCATCGAAGTTGTCCTTCGTGATAACTTTAACGGACATTGTCGTTGCTCCTTTGCTGTTGATGTTATTATTGTACAAAACACGACCTGTGGAAACAGTGACTATGTTACACTCAAAAATCCTGTGATTCTGCGGGTTTTTTGCCGGTTTTTCGTCTGGTTGTGCTTGCCTTGCAATCAAAGCAGGAGAAAAGCCGGTCGAGCAGGGGGGGGGAGTTCCTATTCGGCTTTATGCACTTTAACGCGTTAAAACAGCGCACAGAAAAAGCCGAAAATCGGCGCAATTTCGTTTCAGCGAAATTTCTCGTTCTGTATTGACGTGGATGATTATGCAGGATAGACTCAGTTTATCCGAAGGAATATACAAAGAGTACGGAGTACAGCACATGATCGAACTAAACGGTGCCACGTTGACCATAGACGAGGTTGTCCGCGTTTGCCGCGCGGGTGAACAGGCAGAGATTCCGCAAGAGGCGCGGCTTGCCATCAACCATTCTCGCGCGCATGTGGAGGCGATGCTCAAAAGCGGCGAGGCAGTCTACGGACTCACCACCGGCTTTGGCAAGTTCTCCGAAAAGCGGATTGCGGACGAGGACGCGGCCAAGCTCCAGCAAAACCTGATCATCAGCCACGCTTGCGGCACAGGCGAGCCCTTGCCGACGGAGGCGGTGCGCGGCGTGATGCTGCTTCGCCTCAACGCGCTGGCGAGCGGGTTCTCCGGCATCCGGCTCTCCACGATGGAAGCGCTGCTGGCGATGCTCAACCGCGGCGTTCACCCCGTGATTCCCGAAAAAGGCAGCCTCGGCGCAAGCGGAGACCTTGTGCCGCTGGCGCATATGGTATTGCCGTTGATCGGCTTAGGGCAGGCGGAATATCGCGGCGAAATCCTGTCCGGCGCGGAGGCGATGCGTCGCGCGGGCATCGAGCCCGTACAGCTCGCGGCAAAGGAAGGCCTCGCGCTGATCAACGGCACGCAGGTGATGACCGCAATCGGCGCGCTCTGCGTCTACGATGCGATGCAGCTGAGCAAAAACGCGGATATCATTGCGTCGCTTACCTGCGAGGCGCAGAGCTGCATCACAAAGGCGTTCGATCCGCGCGTGCACTTGCTGCGCGGGCACGCGGGGCAGATCGCCTGCGCGGAAAACCTGAGAAGCATTCTATCTGGCAGCCATCTCTCCGGCGAGAACATCACAGGCAAGGTGCAGGACGCGTATTCGATCCGGTGTATTCCGCAGATTCACGGCGCAAGCCGGGATGCGGTGTGCTATGTCTACGAAGCGGTCAGCCGCGAAATCAACGCCGTCACCGACAACCCGCTGATCTTCCCGCAGGAAGGAGACGTGATCTCCGGCGGCAACTTCCACGGGCAGCCGATGGCGCTGGCGTTCGACTTTCTGGCGATTGCGCTGGCGGAGTTTGCAAACGTGTCCGAGCGGCGGACGGAGCGGCTAGTCAATCCCGCGCTCAACAACGGCTTGCCCGCGTTCCTCGCGCCAAACGGCGGCTTAAACAGCGGGTTTATGATCGCGCAATACGCGGCAGCCGCGCTGGTTTCGGAAAATAAGGTGCTCGCGCATCCGGCGAGCGTGGATTCGATTCCGTCCTCCGCCAATCAGGAGGATCATGTCAGCATGGGCACCATCGCGGCGCGAAAAGCGGTCGAAATCCTCAAAAACGCACAGCGCGTGCTGGCAATCGAGCTCTTCGCGGCGGGACAGGCGGCGGGGCTGACGGGAGAAGACAAGCTCTCTCCCGCAACGCACGCGGCATATGATGTGCTGCGGCAAGAGGTGCCGATGGTCGAGCAGGATATTTTGATGTATGAGCAGATGGCAAAATGCGAGCGGATCGTGATCGAAAACCGCCTGATCCCCGCCGTGGAAGCCATCACAGGCGAACTGAACTAACAAAAGCGAGGAGACACGGCGATGACAGATAACGCAACTACGCGCGCACGAAAAATCTGCCTTGGCAGCGAGCTGCCGGATATGCCCGCGTTTGACCCGGCAAAACGCCGCGCGCCGGATCGTGGCTTTCGCTTGAGTCTAGCGCAAACGCGGCAAGCGCTCAAAAACGCCCTGCGCTATGTGCCGCAGTCGCTTCACGAAACGCTCGCGCCGGAGTTTTTGCAGGAGCTGAAAACCCGCGGGCGCATCTATGCCTACCGCTATCGTCCCGAAGGGCGCATCTTCGGCAAACCCATCGACGCGTATAAGGGGAAATGCCTCGCCGGGCGCGCCTTGCAGGTGATGATCGACAACAATCTCGATTTTGACGTGGCGTTGTATCCCTACGAACTCGTGACGTATGGCGAGACGGGGCAGGTTTGCCAGAACTGGCTGCAATACCGCCTGATCAA
>JAEWYO010000081.1 GCA_023395595.1 Bacillota bacterium | reverse complement strand
TCAAAAACGGACGATTCACGCCGGATCACGCGCTTGCGCTGGCGTTTCCCGCCGCCGCATTTTGCGCGACTGTGCCGCTGGAAGCGGCGGAGCTTACCCGCTTTCTCGCGGGAGAAACCGTCGCCTGCGACCCCGCTCTCTCCGGCTGGTGTCCCGCGACGGTGCTAGGTCATCCGCTTGGCTGGGGCAAGGCGGTGGATGGGGTGCTGAAGAATCATATTCCCAAGGGGTTAAGGATACGGTAATCCACTTCTCTAAACAGAAAAGCAGGCAAAAGAACGGATTTGCGTGCGTTTTTTAGGAGCTGTCCAGATATGGATCGTTCCTTTTTTTGCGCGTAGCGCGGACGGATCTAACCTCACAAAATGTAAGGCTTGACATTCCGGCATCGCGGGCGGATACTATCCGCCCCTACAGGCGGCTAGAATCGATCCTCAAACAGACCTCCTGAACGATTATTCTTCTATTTTTTCTTTCACGACGCAACCCGTGCCGCAGGGCAAGGTCTGTAGGGGCGGATAGCATCCGCCCGAGCACTGCTTGCTTCGGGACAACCCCTTTTTATTTTTCCTCGTCTGTAGAAAAAGAAACAACTCCAACCGTGCCAAAATCATACTCATGGATCGACAAACCACTTCGGGTCCTCATAGTAAAGATACGCGTCCTTCTTGCCGATGCGGCAGGTGTAGCGGATGCCGCTACCGCCCGCCTTCAGGCTCGCCGCGCGCCGCACGTCCGAAATCGACGAAATCTCAAACTTTCGTCCGTCCTCCCAGAGAATGCGCTGCGGGTGCATAACCCCCGATTCGTCACAGGTCAGTTCCACCGCGACATAGATTTTCATAAAAAAGTTTCCTCCCGATGCGTAAAAAGTAATTGTGAAAAGTTAGCTAGGTTTCAACGCTTGCCGACGACGCTGTCCATCGTCGCATTTTGCAGATACCCCACCGGATGAATCGTGTGATCCACCTTTGGCGCCATGAGTCCGATCTCGCGATCCTTCAAAAACAACGCCCTTCCGATGGCGCGGTAGCCAAAGCGCCTGCGGATATCATCCACCGCTGCCTCCGCTGCCTCCGCCTTTCTGCGCGGCGCCTCGTCGTCAAAGAGTGAAAGCTGAACGGGGCTGTCCGTGCCGATCAGGTCGGAACAGGACACCGTCAGCGAACGAATCGGCGTTTGCCAGGTGTAGTGTTCGCGAAAGAGCTGCATGCACGCGCGGGAGATTTCGATGGTGATATTCGTCGGGTGATCCAGCTTCGTCTGGCAGATGAAGGACAATAGCCCCGTGTCCCGCACGCCGAGGTGCGCGGTCTTTGCCCGCACGCCGTGCTCGCGCAGCCGCATGGCGACGCTCTCTGCAAGCATCGAGATCGTCAGATATACATCCTCGTCGTTGACGAGATCGCGCGGAGTGGTGAGCCCGTTGCCGACGGACTTGACCGGTTGCTGGTCACAGGTGTGCAAAACGGGCGCCGCGTCCAGCCCGTTTGCAAACGCGTGCAGCATGGTGCCGCATTTGCCAAACTGCGCGCGCAAAAACGCCTCCGGCGTGGTCGCAAGATCGCCAATGGTGACGATGCCGTATTTGAGCAGCTTTGCTTCCGTCGCGCGGCCAACATACAACAGCTCCCGCGCGGGCAGCGGCCAGGCGACGCGCTGGTAATTGCTCGGCGAAACCAGCGTCACCGCGTCGGGCTTTTTGATGTCCGAGCCAAGCTTGGCAAACACCTTGTTGTCCGCAACGCCGATGGACACCGTGATGCCGAGCTCCTCCCGGATGCGCCCGCGAATCACCTGCGCGAGGTGGCCGGCATCTGCCATATCCGTCGTGGATGCGGTGACGTCAATCCAGTTTTCGTCGAGCCCGAACGCCTCCACCCGGTCGGAATACTCGCCATAGATGCTGCGTCCAATGGCGGAAAATTTCTGATATGCGTCGAAATCCGGCTTGACTGTGATCAGTAGCGGGCATTTCTGCTTGGCTTGCCAGATGGCCTCGCCCGTCTTGACGCCAAACTTTTTCGCGAGCTCGTTTTTGGCGAGGATGATGCCGTGCCGCGCCTCGGGATTGCCCGCAACGGCGACGGGATGCGGCCGGAGCGCGGGGTCGAGAAAACACGCCACGGAGGCATAGAAACTGTTGAAATCCGCGTGTAGAATTCTGCGTCCCATCCGGCGCATCCTTTCCGCCACACAAAGGCCAATCAGGAGCGGCAAACTCAATATACGAACTAATGTTCGTATCTATAGTATACCCCGTTTTTTCGCGGTGTCAAGGGAGGCCTTGCGCGTGCTTATTGCGTGCACAGGGCGTGAAAAAAGCCCGCGCTTGGATGGTAAAGCGCGGGCATTTGCGTGCTCTGAAAAGGTTAATTTTGGATTCCGTATTCCTCCATTACGGGGCGCACCCATTGCATGACATATCCTTCATCTCTTGGATGAAACGCTGAAAAATCATCCTTTCGAATTGGCGCTTCGAAATCAAATGTCCCGATGAACGTGCGTTTCCCGTTCACCAAATCGTAGACATCCCAGGTAAAATGTAGGGTAAATGTTTCAGGCATGTCGAGGATGCTCTTAGGCGCGGCATAGGTAAATTCATACCAAGAGAAGCGGTTTGGGTCAAGACCATAGGTTTCGATCCATTCCTCGATGTTGGTCTGAAATGGCGCGGGTGTCGTTGGGTCAACGGTTCGATAATAGGTATCGCTCAGTGGCTCTATCAGTGGCACGCCGTCGATGGTTACAACGGGATTGATTTCCCAAGGCATGACCTCACAATCGATTACCGGTATAAAAGCATGCAGGACGAATGCTCGTTTATTAGGATAATAGAGCAAGTGTTCGAGCAAGACGGTCATGCCGCCGATGGTCTGATCCTGATGGATGGCATAATCCCGCGCACTGTTGCGTCCGTCGGAAGCAAGCGCGTTTTGCTCGGCAATCCAGCTTGCCTTCTCGGTATCATCCTTTGGCAAGGTGACAGCGCCGGTGGTTCGATTGACGCGGAAGATCAAATCCAGTGGGTAGAAATATTGGGTTTCGACCAGCTTATGCGCGTCGTTGTCGTACATCTCTTTGGCTCGCGTGACATACACCAACAACTCCTGCGGCATATCCTGTGGCAAACGATAGTAGGGGATTTTCAACAGACCGTATAGGAGCCGGCTGCTATACTCGCCGAATTGATCCGGCTCTGGCAACTTCTCCTCACTCCAACTCATATCCATCGTTTCCGGCTCAAGCAGATAGCCGTCTAGAAAATAGTACTTGTGCCCGGCCCTAAAAACATCAAACTTCGTTCCGTCCGGCGGTTTCCATCCTCGATCATCGGTACAGCCCATCAGCAAGCCATCCTCTAAAACGGTGATATCGTCAATGGTAAAAAGATCATGCGTCAACCCCACGGGCGCCGCTTCCTTTGGCAGATCGCCAAGGGATTCCAATCGGGCGGCGTTGGAGGCAGCTTGCCATTGGGTATAGGAGTCGATGGATTTTTGCCGGATTTCCTCTGCCTGTGCGGCCGGGTATTGGTACGTAAAATCGATTGAGAAAGAACCGATGGTACCCGTGCGCACGCCTGTTTTGTCGCAGTAGTAGAGCGTTCCCGAAAGATTCATTTGAGAATCCTGCGTGATCGGGACGGGGCTGTGCCGAATCAGCAGCGAGGAAGTTCCCGCAATCACTTCGCCGGGTTCGTCCCAGCCGGAAGCAGGTTGCCGAATGCCCTGATCGTCCGGCTTCGCATAGGGTGAAAATGCCTGTCCGTCGATCGAAAGTACAAAGTCACGCGCGTCGATGCCGATCTCGCAGAAGGAGTCGAATTTCTCAAGCCGTTCCTGCGCTGCACGGTCGTCCGCGAGCCACGTGGAATCAAAGCTTGTGATAAAGCCGGTTTTCTCGCTGCGTGCGGAGAAAAAGAACACGTATTCTCCGCCTTCAAGCTCTTGAAAAACTTCCACGGAAACCAACTGGATTGTAACATCTCCAATGGTTGCGCTGCCGCTGAGCGGCGCGGTCAGCGAGGAGGCTTGTACAACGCCTTCGGCATACAACTCCGCTTCTTGCAATACGGTGTCGGCGGGTTTTTCGATGTTTCCCGTCGCGTTGTCCATCGCCCGCTGTGTGCTGCTCCAGTAGATGGCATATGCTGCGCAGGCGGAGAGCAACAGCAAAGCCGCAGCCAGCGCGATCAACAGCGCCTTGCGCTTGGCGGGGATGGTAGAGCGCCGTGTCTGCTGCTTTGTACGGCATGCACGGGGTATGTTCTGCTCAAGCATGAGACTCACCATGCGGCGCTTCAAGGTTTCGCTGGCATGGATTGCGTTAAACGTGTTTTGATACTGTTCCATAGCCGTCTCCTTTCAGCAGCAGTTTGAGCTTGTTGCGTGCGCGGGAAAGGCGGGAGGTGATAGTTCCCGTCTGTTCGTCCAGCAGCGAAGCAATCTCCTTGACCGACAGTTCTTCGAAATAATAGAGATAGATAATGTAGCGATCCCGCTCCGGTAGTTTCCAGACGGCTTCCAGTACATCGGCGTTTTCTTCCGGCTGTGCGGCGGCAATGTCGTCACCCAACGGAACGCTTGTACGGCGGGATGCAGATTTGTCGTAGTCGAGGCAGAGATTGATCGCCGTGCGGATCAGCCACGCGCGCTCGTGCTCCGGCGATTGAAGCCGAGGCTGGCGTGTCATGAGCCGGAGATAGACCGCCTGCACGATGTCCTCCGCTTCCGTCTTGCTACGCACCCGGTTAATTGCGATTCTGAGCAGCATATCGGAGTGGGTTTCAACAATCCGCTCGATTTCACGTCCGGAAAGATAGGTTTTTTGCTCCATAGCCGCCTCCTTTCGACAGGAATACGATTGAGAGAAGAGAAATGCTGCACATGACAGAAAAAATAGCAGAATGAATTGTTTTATTACGTCTAAAGGTGATTATACCAAATTCGGCTTTCCGTTTGTCAATGGAAAGGAAGCGACAGAAACCGGCGAAGAAAAGGCAAAGAGCGGATTCACGCATTCCAACAATTCGGAAGGGTCTGGCAGGAAGGAAACTTTCTCGGCAGTGGTGTATTTTGATACAACCGTTGTGTTATACTGAATAAAACCGTACAACATCGTTGCGCGTATGCATTGGTATATCTTGCGCGGCGATTCGATTGAATCAACGAAAGGGACATCGGCATGAATACAAGGGATCAGATTGCAACCGCTATGAAATGGCGGTTGGAGGACATTTATGCAACAGAGGCGCTCTGGGAGGCGGACTTTGCGGCGGCGCAGGCGTTGGTAGCGGATTTTCCGGCACACGCGGGCAAGCTTTCGCAGAGTGCGGATGCGCTGTATGCCGCGCTGTGCGACGACAGCAGCATCTGGCAGCTCGTCGAGCGCGTCTACACCTACGCCCATCTGCATAAGGACGAGGACAACGGCAACACGCGCTATCAGGGCATGACCGACCGCGCGATGCAGCTCTATGTTTCCGCGCAGGCGGCTTCCTCGTTTCTCGATCCGGAGATTTTGACGATTCCCGAAGAAACGCTGCTCGCCTGGGCGGCCGAGGAGCGCTTTGCCCGCTTCCGCTTCCGCATTGCGGACGTAGATCGTCGCCGCGCACACACGCTCTCCACCGAAGAGGAGCGATTGCTGGCGATGGCGCAGGAGCCGCTTTCCGGCGCGGACAATATTTTCACCATGCTGACCGATGTCGATCTGGACTACGGCACCGTGGTCAACGAGAGCGGCGAAGCGGTCAAACTCACCCACGGCAGCTATAATATGTTCATCGTAAGCCCCGACCGCCGCGTGCGCAAGGATGCTTATGAGACGTTTTACAAAGCCTATCGCGGCATGAAAAACACCCTCAACGCGACCTACTCCACCTCCGTCAAGGGAGACGTGTTTCAGGCGCGGGCGCACAAGTTCGAAGGCGCGCTGGAAGCCGCGCTGCACAACAACGGCGTGCCGGTTGCAGTGTATGAACAGCTCATCGAGGCGGTACACGAAATGCTGCCCGTGCTGAAGAAATATCTCGGCATTCGCAAGCGTGTGATGGGTGTCGATCAGCTGGAGATGTATGACCTCTATGTACCGATCACGCCGGATGTGGACGACGACATGCCCTATGAAGAAGCAAAGGTGCTCGTCAAGGAGGCGCTCAAGCCCCTCGGTGCGGAATATCAAGCGTTGCTCGACAAGGCCTATTCCGAAGGCTGGATCGACGTATACGAAACTCCGGGCAAGACCAGCGGCGCGTTCTGTGCGGAAACGTATGGCGTGCATCCGTATGTGCTGCTCAACTTCCAGGGCAAGACGGACGATGCGTTCACGCTCGGGCACGAGCTTGGCCACGCGATGCATTCGCACTATTCCGGCGAAGCGCAGCCGTTTGAAACCTCGCACTATCGCATCCTTGCAGCAGAGGTTGCCTCCACGGTCAATGAAACGCTCATGACACACCATCTGCTCAAAGGTGAGACGGATCGCGTCAAGCGCGCCTACTATATCACGCAGTTTCTTGAATCCTTCCGCACGACGTGCTTCCGGCAGACGATGTTCGCGGAGTTTGAGATGAAAGCCCACCGCATGGCGGAAAGCGGAGAACCGCTGACGGTCGATAGCCTGTCCGCCATGTATCGCGAACTCAACGAGCTGTATTATGACGGTGCGCATGTGGACGACAACATCGCGCTGGAGTGGATGCGCATTCCGCATTTCTACAACGCGTTCTACGTCTATCAGTACGCAACCGGGCTTTGCACGGCGGTGAAGCTTGCGGACGACATTCTCCACGGCGGCGCGGTGGAACGCTATATCAACTTCCTCAAGAGCGGCGGAAGCGATTACCCGATTGAGGAGCTCAAGGCCGCGGGCGTGGACCTCACCAAGAAAGAGAGCATTCTGGCTTCCCTTGGCGTGTTCGCGCAGTATGTGGACGAGCTCGATGCGCTGATGCAATAAAAAAAGCAGGATCGGGCATAGATGCATTCCATCCTTTGATCCGCTATAATGGAACCAGAATTGAACGAATAAGGAGTGTCTTTTTATGGAGACCAAGGAATACAACGAGCAGGACGCGAAAGCGTATATCCTCAATTGCTTCCGCGAACAGGGCGATTTTGCCGAGATTACGGACGAGAAAACGCTCGACGAGATGGTCACCGCCGTGATGGCGCACGACGCGGCGTTTATGAAATCCAGCGGCGCGGACGAAGGCGAAGTGTATGACGACGACGCGGCCTATGACTACATGCACGAGAAGATGAGCGCGCAGTTTGCCGACCTCAAGATGTATATGCTCCGCCTTGTCGAGGACTACATGGACTACAACGAGCGCTACCTCGACAGCCTCGGCTTGATCGACTGGGAGTAACACCGATTTGCGCAATCAACAGAGCCGAAATCCGCTATTGGGGTTTCGGCTTTGTTTTTTGTTCAGAGGCCCCAAAAACTCTTTAGAAACGGCGCTGTTTTTATATTTCCCCGTTGAGGGAAACGGCGCTTCGTGCTAGAATGAACCCATCTGAAAAAAATGCTTGCCGCAAAACGATTTTTGCGCATTTCTTGTGGAAATCGTCGGACGGCAGCGGGATTTTCCGGCAGATACCGATCAAAATTTGTATCGATAAAATAATACCGATTCGCTTTTCTTTTGTGATGTTCCGCAGTATAATAGGCAAGATAAAAAATCTGAATCATCCCGTGCGTGTTTTACGCAAGCTTGAAGCAGCATCGGAAAGGAGACCCAATGTACCG
This sequence comes from Bacillota bacterium, assembly GCA_023395595.1. Lineage (GTDB taxonomy): Bacteria > Bacillota > Clostridia > Christensenellales > CAG-138 > UBA7703. Next base: position 3,884 of record JAEWYO010000081.1, on the reverse strand, counting down.
AATCGTAACAAAGCGTCCGCTGCATGAAACGGTCACGCTCATGGAGGTGGAGGCCCCGTATATCGCCAGGAAAGCGAAGCCGGGACAGTTCATCATCCTGCGCGTGGACGAAAACGGAGAACGCGTTCCGCTGACCGTCGCCGGAACGGATGCCGCGCGCGGCACCGTCACCATCATCTACCAGAAGGTCGGCTACACGACGAAACGTCTGGATGTGCTGAACGAGGGCGACCGCATTTTGGACTTTGTCGGCCCGCTGGGCGTGGCAAGCCACCTCGACGGCATGAAGAAGGTCGCGGTCATTGGCGGAGGATTGGGCGTTGCCATCGCGTATCCGCAGGCAAAGGCGCTCCACGATATGGGCGCGGAGGTGGATGTCATCGTGGGCTTCCGCAACACGGACCTCATGATCCTGATGGACGAACTGGAAGCCGCAAGCACCAACCTCTACGTCATGACGGACGACGGCAGCAACGGGCACAAGGGATTCGTTACTTCCGCGTTGGAAGAACAGCTCAAAGCGGGAAAAGAATATGACCATGTGATCGCCATCGGCCCGCTGATGATGATGCGCGCGGTTTGCAACATCACAAAGCAATACAACATCCCAACCGTGATCTCGATGAACCCCATCATGATCGACGGCACGGGCATGTGCGGCTGCTGCCGCGTCACCGTTGGCGGCGAAATGAAGTTTGCCTGCGTGGACGGGCCGGACTTCGACGGATTTGCGGTGGACTGGGACGAGGCGATTGCCCGCGGGAAGATGTATCGCAAAGAAGAGGCGGAAAGTCTGGAATGCAAGGCTTGCAACCTCCAGAACGTAGAGCTTCAGGCCAAGCGGGGAGGAAACTGAACCATGCCGAATATGAGACTGACCAAGTTGCCCGCGCGCGAACAAGCGCCGGACATTCGCAATTGCAATTTTGAAGAGGTATCGCTGGGCTATGACGAGGCCATGGCGGTGGACGAGGCGAAGCGTTGCCTGAACTGCAAGCATAAGCCCTGCGTCAACGGCTGCCCCGTCAACGTTCGCATTCCGGAGTTTATCCAGCTTGTGGCGGACGAGAAGTTTATGGAGGCGTATGAGGTCATCCGCTCCACAAACGCCCTGCCCGCCGTCTGCGGCAGAGTTTGCCCGCAGGAGACCCAGTGCGAGGAAAAATGCGTCCGCGGCATCAAGGGCGAACCGGTCGGCATAGGCCGCCTGGAGCGCTTCGTTGCGGACTATGCCATGGCGCACGGCGCGCAGCCTGCCAAACCCTTGCCGGACAACGGCAAGAAGATCGCCATCGTCGGCAGCGGCCCCGCGGGCTTAACCTGCGCGGGAGACCTGAGAAAGCTCGGCTACGAGGTGACGATTTTCGAGGCACTCCATACCCCCGGCGGCGTGCTGGTCTACGGCATTCCGGAATTCCGTCTGCCCAAGCAACTGGTGCGCGAGGAGATCAAGACGCTCGAAGATATCGGCGTGAAGATTGAAACCAACATGGTGGTAGGCCGCAGCATTACGCTCGATGAGTTGCTGGGTGAAGAGGGCTACAGCGCGGTCTTCGTCGGCAGCGGCGCGGGATTGCCTCGCTTCCAGTGCATCCCTGGCGAAAACCTCAACGGCGTGTATTCTGCCAACGAGTTCTTAACGCGTATCAATCTGATGAAGGCGTATCACTTCCCGGAGGTGGATACTCCCGTTCAGGTCGGCAAAAACGCGGCGGTTGTCGGCGGCGGAAACGTCGCGATGGACGCGGCGAGAAGCGCAAAACGTCTTGGCGCAGAGAACGTGTACATCGTTTATCGCCGCGGCGAAGCGGAGATGCCCGCCCGTGTGGAAGAGGTGCACCACGCCAAGGAAGAGGGCATCATCTTCAAGATGCTCACCAACCCGACCGAGATTCTCGGAGACGAGAACGGACACGTCAAGGGCATGACTTGCGTGGAGATGGAGCTCGGCGAACCCGACGCAAGCGGTCGCAGACGTCCTGTCGTCAAGGCGGGTAGCGAGCACACGATCGATGTGGACACGGTTGTCATCGCCATCGGTAACAGCCCCAACCCGCTGATCAAGAACACCACACCGGGGCTTGCCACCGAGAAGTGGGGCGGAATCATCGTGGACGAAGCGACGGGCAAAACCAGCCGTGAGCACGTCTACGCCGGCGGCGATACTGTCACGGGCGCGGCAACGGTCATCCTCGCGATGGGAGCCGGCAAAACGGCGGCAGCGGCGATTCATGAGGAATTGAGCCGGTAACTTCTTTTCTGAAAAGAAAATGCAGGAGAACAAAAAAAGCGCAGCGGCTTAGAAACCGTTGCGCTTCTTCAATCTGAACACGCGCTATTCTTTGGTTACGTTCAACTTTCGAACCAGATAGAGGGCAGCAAGTATAATCGTGCCGATGACGAGGCTGACGAAAACCGCCCCGGCAAGTGAAGCAAGGATCACCTGAAAACTCGGTTTCAGCATATTGATGAAAAAGATCGCCTCCGTGATCAAAAAAATCGCGAGATACAAAAGAATCATGGGTTTGCGCTTCAAAGCAATCAGTCCCTTCATTAAAAACTACCATATACATGGTAATACTAGTAATATAAGTTGTCAATGGCGGGTTTGCTTGAGACGAAGCGGATCGACAGAACGTGCTTATCACAACGCATATAACGATTATCTGAAAATCAAGTTGGATTTCTCAACGGAAAAGAAGCAAAACAACGCTTCTTTGTTGTACAATAAAAAGTAAACCGAATGTGATTTTCGAACGGCAGGATTCTTAAGAAGGAATCCCCTGCGGTTGCATCAGAAAACGCTTCTAGACGGAGCCAAAGCGGCGAAGGAGCGTGCATGAAGGCGTTTCTAAAGCGGCTCAAGACTTTCAATTGGCGGGCGCTGCTTAGCATGGCAGGGTTTGTAATTGCGGGAGTCTTCGCGATCCAATACTGCAGGCTGATCTGGCTGGATGGGCTGTTCCTTCCGCCGACGGATTTGGTTTCGGCGGCATTTCTCGTGATACTGCCACTGCTGTTTGCAACCTATCACGGAACGCGAATGAAAGACGGTGAACACTGGAAGCGCAGGGTGATTTTGGCGGGATTCTATTTCGCGTTTACCTATTATCTGCTTGCGCTGTATTGTTTTCTCTTTGCGGGCGGACGCGCGGATTATGATTACTCCTACAATCCCGCCAACTGGGTTCCGTTTCAGCAAATTTTCGCGAACTTTGCAAATGGGGATTCCATCGGCAGTCTGGCGTATCTGGTGTTGGACTATCTCAAGAATGTGGCATTGTTTATTCCGCTGGGGTTCTTTCTGCCATACACGGGCAAGCGCATGAAACATTTTTGCTGGGTGATGATCGTATCGTTCCTGCTCATCCTTGCCGCCGAGCTGATTCAACACTGGACATATACCGGATTTTTTGACGTGGACGATGTGATCTGCAACCTGCTGGGTGTTGTGTGTGGATATGGCGTTTCGCGCTTATACATCGTCAAAGAAATCCTGCGGTTTGTAACCAATACGTAGCGGCGCACTCTTGCCAAGCAGCGCAGTGAACAGGGAAGGAATTTAGAGTAACTTGAAGATTGTGATCCCCGCAACCCTCCAACCCCTTGCGGAGGCGTTTGCAAAAGAGAATACAGAGGTGTTTGCCGTCGGCGGGTTGGTGCGAAATGCGTTGCTGGGCTTGCCACCGTCGGATATTGACGTTTGCTCGCGGCTCACCCCGGAGCAGATCGTGGGGCGCATGCCGCAACATGGCATTCGCGTGATCGAGAAAGCCGCCGAGATGGGCACCGTGGAGCTGCACTTTGACGGCGTGATCGTCGAGCACACGACCTTCCGGCGGGAGGCATATGCAGACGGCGGGGAGCACCGCCCGCGCATGGTC
>JAEWYO010000053.1 GCA_023395595.1 Bacillota bacterium | reverse complement strand
GCGATGACCTTGCGGGTGGCGTCCGTCAGCGCGAGGCGCGCCTGGCGCACGCTTGCGTCGTCCGCCATGATCCGCTGCTCATAATAAAACTTGTTGAACGCCGCGCAGATTGCGATGATCGCGCGGGTGACGAGATACGGCTCGTTTTTCTCCATCGCCTCGACGACCGCGTCCGGGAACGCGCCAAGCGCGGCAACCACGGCGGCGGCTTCCGCATCCGTGAGCTTGCTGTAGTCGATCTCACCGGGTGTGTAGCCCGCTTTTCGGAGCACCGAGCAAGCGCGCGCATGCGTATATTGCGCGTAAGGTCCCGTCTCGCCGTCGAAATTGAGCACCGCGTCCCAGTCGAACACAACATCCTTGATGCGCCCGTTGTAGAGGCTGTTCCAAATCAGCGCGCCAATGCCGACCTGTTTTGCGATGGTCTCTTTGTCCTCCAGATCGGGGCTTTTTTCGCGGATGATGTCATAGGTCTTTTCGCAGGCGGCGGAGAGCACGTCCCGAAGCTTCACCATGTTTCCCTTGCGGGTGGAGAATGCGCCGTCGGTTCCGCTGACCATACCGAAGGAGACATGGATAAGATCCTTTGCCCAGTCGTAACCCATCAGCTCGACCACCTTGAACCACTGCCGAAAATGCAGATCCTGCTGGTAAGCCACCACATAGAGGCACTTGGCAAAATCGTAGGTGTCCTTGCGGTAAAGCGCGGCGGCGATGTCGCGGGTTGCATACAGCGTTGCCCCGTCGGAACGCAGGATGATGCACGGCGGCATCTTGTAGTCGGCAAGATCGACAATCTGCGCACCCTGGTCGAGCTTGAGCAGGTTTTTCTCCCGCAGTTCGTCCACCACGCGCCCCATCTTGTCGTTGTAAAAGCTCTCGCCGGCATAGCTGTCAAAGCGAATGCCGAGAATGCCGTAGACCTCCTCGACCTCCTTGAGCGTGATCTTCTTGAACCAGTCGAAGAGCTCCAGCGCTTCCGCGTCGCCGTCCTCAATACGCTTGAACCATGCGCGCGCCTCGTCGTCCAAAGACGGATTGGACTCCACTTCCTGATGATAGCGCACGTAGATTTTCACGAGCTCGTCCACGCCGCCTTTGTCGATGGTGTCATGATCACCCCAGAGCTTGTAGGCCACGATCATCTTGCCAAACTGTGTGCCCCAATCGCCGAGGTGGTTGATCCCCACAGAGGTAAAACCGAGGTGGTTATAGATGCGATACAGCGCGCTGCCGATCACCGTTGTGGGCAGATGTCCGATGTGAAACGGCTTTGCGATGTTGACCGAGGAATAGTCGATGCAGACATTGCGCTTTTGCCCGAGGTCGGAGCCGCCATAGCGCGCGCCTTCGGCAAACACGCGCGAAAGAACCGCCTTTGCCTGCGCGCTTTTGTCGAGATAGAAGTTCACATATCCGCCCGAGGCAGCCGCTTTTGCCACGCCTTCCGGCAAAGTGATCGCCACGGCAAGCTCGCCCGCGATCACCGGCGGCGCTTTTCGCAGCGTCTTTGCGAGTTTGAAGCAGGGGAACGCAAAATCGCCCATCTCCGGCGTGGGCGGGGTTTCGAGCCATGTGGCGAGTTCCTCCGCGGGGAGTCCCGCGGGGGTTGATAGCGCGGATGCAATTGCCTGTCTAAAGTCCATCGATGTTTTCCTTAGTTTTTTTGATTTCGCTCGGATTTCTTATTTTTGTTTGTAATGAGTGATTATATCAGAGAAATTCCCGTCTGTTAAGGAAAAAAGCATTCATCTGAATACAAAAAAGCATAAACCAACCCGGTTCTTACGTTTATGCACCCCGTTCTACCGTCCCCACCCTTTACAAACCGCGAAAAAGCCGCTATACTTCTGCTATTACAGCGATGATCGGGACAGTCCGGGTTTCTCGTGTGTCCGCAAGAGCGAGCCGCGTCTGGTGCAAGGCGGCGGCGGACAAGAACCTTGGTATCACCCGTGAGCGCGTGCGCCAAAGGCAGAAGCCGAGTAACGCGCGACGAATGACCCCGCGTTAAGGGGTTCTTGAGCGGGCGAATTGTTTTCGCCAAGCAGGGTGGTACCGCGCAAAGCCGAGTTTCGTGCTTTTCGTCCCTCTTTTTTGGGGCGGAAGGCTATTTTTTTACGCGTTTTTCCACACAAGCAAGTTTATAGATTTTAGCAAGACACGCGGAACCAAATTTTATGGATTTTGACGAAACACGCAAAACCAAGTGAATGAATTTTAACGAGACACACAGAACAAGGAGAGCGAACCAAATGTACAAAAAAGTATCGAGCGAGCTGAATTTTGTCCCGCGCGAGAAAGAAGTACTCGCGTTTTGGAAGGAGCGGCAGATCTTCCAAAAGAGCGTGCGCTTGAGAAAAGGCGCAAAGCCCTACACCTTCTTTGACGGACCGCCGACCGCCAACGGAAAGCCGCACATCGGCCATGTGCTCACGCGCTCGATCAAGGATATCATCCCGCGTTACAAGACCATGAAGGGGTTTGACGTGCTCCGCAAAGCCGGCTGGGATACCCACGGGCTGCCGGTGGAGATCGAGGTGGAAAAGCAGCTCGGCCTCGACGGCAAAGAGCAGATCGAAGCCTACGGCATCGAACCGTTTATCCAGGAATGCAAGAAGTCCGTCTGGAAATATAAGTCGGTCTGGGAAACCATGTCCGACCGCGTCGGCTTCTGGGCGGATATGGAAGACCCATACATCACCTATGACAACAATTATATCGAGAGCATCTGGTGGGCGCTCAAGACAATCCACGAGAAGGGGCTTCTCTACAAAGGGCACAAGATCGTGCCGTATTGCCCGCGCTGCGGAACCGCTCTGTCGAGCCACGAGGTCGCGCAGGGCTACAAGGACGTGAAGGAGACCTCCGCGATTGCGAAATTCTTCCTCGAAAACGATCCTTCTGTGGCGATCCTCGCCTGGACGACCACGCCCTGGACACTGCCGAGCAACGTTGCCCTCTGCGTGAACGCAAAAGAAACGTATGCCACCGCGAAGAAGGACGGCGAAACGTATATCCTCGCTGAAGCGCTGGTGAAAAACGTGCTCGGCGAAACCGCCGAAATCGTCTCCACCTGCAAGGGAAGCGATCTGGTCGGCACCGAATACGAGCCGCTGTTTGATCTGCCGGTCAACTTCGGCAGCAAGAAGGGTTACCGTGTTGTTTCGGACGACTATGTCTCGCTCGAAGACGGCACCGGCGTTGTCCACATCGCGCCCGCATTCGGCGAAGACGACTCCCGCGTGGGCAAAACTTGGGAGCTTCCGTTCCTGCAGCTCGTCAACGCCAGCGGACACATGACCGGCGGCACGCCCTGGGACGGGCTGTTTGTCAAGGACGCGGACAAGCCCGTGCTCGACGCGCTCAAGGCAAGCAACAAGCTCTTTGCCGCGCTCGCGTTTGAGCACAGCTATCCCTTCTGCTGGCGCTGCGATACCCCGCTGATCTATTACGCCAGAGAGAGCTGGTTTATCAAGATGACCGCGGTCAAGGATAAACTCATGGCCTTCAACCGCAGCGTCAACTGGATTCCCGAGACGATCAAAGAAGGCCGCATGGGCAACTTCATTGAGAACGTCATCGATTGGGGTGTCTCGCGTGAGCGCTATTGGGGCACGCCGCTGCCGGTTTGGATGTGCGAATGCGGGCATGTCCACGTGGTCGGTTCCCGCGAGGAGCTGCAAAAACTCAACCCGAACGTCTCGCCTGATATCGAGCTGCACAAGCCCTACATCGACGAAGTGACCTTCCCCTGCGAAAAGTGCGGAAAGACGATGAAGCGTGAACCGGTCGTCATCGACTGCTGGTTTGACAGCGGCGCCATGCCTTTTGCACAGTGGCACTATCCCTTTGAAAACAAAGAGGAGTTCGAGCGGCGCTATCCCGCGCAGTTCATCAGCGAGGCCATCGACCAAACGCGCGGCTGGTTCTATTCGCTGCTCGCCATCTCCACCTGTCTCTTTGACGACGCCGCGTTCCAGAACTGCATCGTCATGGGACACGTGCAGGACATGGAAGGCCGCAAGATGAGCAAACATCTGGGCAACGTGGTCGATCCCTGGACGGTGCTGGATCAGCAGGGCGCAGACGCGGTGCGCTGGTATTTCTATATCGGCTCCATGCCGTGGCTGCCCAGCCGTTTCTCGGCGGAGGCGGTCACCGAGGCACAGAGAAAGTTCATCGGCACCTTCTGGAACACCTATGCGTTCTACATCCTCTACGCGGAGATCGACAAATTCGACCCCACGCAGTACAAGCTCGAAGACTGCCAGCTTTCCGAGATGGATCGCTGGGTTCTCTCGCGGCTCAACACGCTGGTCAAGACCGTGGACGGACACCTCGACAAGCTGCGCATCACCGAAGGCGGCAGAGCGCTACAGGCCTTCTCGGAGGAGCTCTCCAACTGGTACGTCCGCCGCTGCCGTGATCGTTTCTGGGGCAGCGAGATGAGCGAGGACAAGAAGGCAGCGTACATGACGCTGTTCACCACGCTCAAGACGCTCTCCCTGCTCACCGCGCCGTTCTTGCCGTTTATGACCGAGGAGATCTATCAAAACCTCGTGCGCACGGTGGACAAAGACGCGCCGGAGAGCATCCACTTCTGCGACTATCCGGTCGCGGACGAAGCGCGCATCGACGCGGATTTGGAAGCGAACATGGCGCGCGTGCTGGATATCGTCACGCTCGGCCGCGCTGCGCGCAACGACGGAAACGTCAAAACCCGCCAGCCGCTGCCGCTGATGTACATTCAGGGCGAGCCCATGCACGAGCACTATGTGAAGATCGTCACCGAAGAGCTCAACGTCAAGAAGGCGGAGTTTGTCAACGACGCGTCTGGATTCTTGAGCTATCAGGTCAAGCCGCAGCTCAAGACGCTAGGGCCGCGCTATGGCAAGATCCTCCCGAAGATCGGCGCGCACCTCGGCGAAAGCGGCATCGGCAACCTCGTCGTGCGGGCGCATGCGGCGGGCAAGAACTATGAGACGACCATCGAGGAAGTCTTCGTGGTGCTGGCCCCGGAAGACGTGCTGGTCTCCACCGGCAAGACGGACGGCTTCGTCGCCGCGACGGACAACGACACCATCGTGGTGCTGGATACCAAGCTTACTCCCGAACTCATCGACGAAGGGTTCGTCCGCGAGCTCATCAGCAAGGTGCAGACCATGCGTAAGGAGGCGGGCTTTGAGGTCAGCGACCACATCGCGCTCTCCTACGACGGCAGCGCGAAGATTGAGGAGATCTTCTCCCGCTTTGGAGACGAAATCCTCAGTGAAACGCTTGGCGAAACGCTGAGTAAGAGCGCCAAGGGATACACAAAAGAATGGGACGTCAACAAAGAAGCTGTCACGCTCGGCGTGGAAAAACGGTAAAACCAAAGAGGGCGGGCAACCGTCCTCTTTTGCATTTTTGAAAAGCAAGCCGGGCGAAGAAATTTTATGCACAAAGAGCGCCCCCGTTGCCGGATTCCTGCGAATTTCCTTGCAATACGCCGTTTCTTGTGATATACTCGCTTCCGCTAACGTCCTTCTTGCTCGGCGCCGTGTCGCCGGGCCAATAGACCATAAGGAGGTGAAATGAATGAATCAATACGAAGCTCTTTACATCATCGTGCCCACCCAGGACGAGGAAACGATGAAAGCATCCGTCGAAAAGTTCAAAGGAATTGTCGCAACCAACGGCGGTGAAGTGACGGCTGTCGATGAATGGGGTAAGAAGCGTCTTGCGTACCCGATCGATTACAAGACCGAGGGCTACTACGTCTTGATGTCGTTTACGTGTGCGCCGGAAGTTCCCAAGGAACTCGAGCGTAACTTCAAGAACGACGAAGCGATTCTTCGCTATCTCGTAACCCGCAAAGGCGAGTAACGAGAACCGCGCCGAAAGGATGGATGAAGCATGAATAAAATCACTCTCATCGGAAACCTGACGCATGACCCAGAAGTGCGTTCCACGCCAAACGGTGTCACCGTCTGCTCCTTCACCATCGCGGTTAACCGCCGCTTTGCAAGCGGCGCGGGCGGCGAGCGACCGACCGATTTTTTCCGCATCAACGCCTGGCGTCAGCTGGGTGATACGTGCGCCCGGTATCTGAGCAAGGGCCGCAAGGTCGCCGTCATCGGCGAGCTGCAAGCGCGCACCTACGAGGCCAAGGACGGCACAACGCGCATGTCTCTCGACGTGCAGGCGGACGAAGTCGAGTTCCTCTCGCCCAAGCAGCAGGAGGATGGAGCCGCGCCCTCTTCCCGCGCGGACAACGCGCAGGATATGGCCGGGTTTACCGACATCCAGTCCGACGACATCCCGTTTTAACAACTGCGGGTAAGCCCGCAAGACAAAATTTTTCGAATTGGAGGCTTGCAACATGGAAGACCGTAAAATGCGTCCCCGTATGAAGCGTGGCCGCCGCAAGGTTTGCAAGTTCTGCGCTGATAAAACCGCCAGCATCGACTACAAGGATATCCGTACCCTTGAAAAGTTTGTGACCGAGCGCGGCAAGATCATGCCCCGCCGTATGTCGGGCATGTGCGCCAAGCATCAGCGTGACCTTGCTATCGCCATCAAGCGCGCGCGCACCGTCGCCCTTCTGCCCTACGTGGCGGACTAAGCGACCAACAACCAGCACACAAACCCCAAAGGACTTAGCAGAATCAGAACCAGTCGAAAGGCTGGTTCTTTTTTATGGTGATTTTGTTTTATTGTTTCTTTTTTAGAAAAAGAATCTTTGGCTCAGGACTGAGCAGAATCAGAGTAGGCTGTAAGCTGGTTCTTTTTTTGTGTTTCTCAGTTTTGTTCGGTTTCTGTGTATAATAGTTTCAAACGGAGAAAAAACAAAGGCAACCATCATGCAAACGTACAAGACCAGCGAGATTGCAAAACAGACCGGCTTGCATCCCAACACGATTCGCTTCTACGAAGAGATCGGCTTTTTAACCAAACCGGAACGCTTGCCAAACGGATATCGCGTCTTTACCCCGCTTCACTTGGAGCAGGTGCGCTTCATCCGCCTTGCGCTGCGCGCCGAAGTGCTGCAAAACGGTCTGCGCGATCACGCCGTCGCCATCATTCGCCTTTGCTCCGTGTGCCGTTTTGAAGAAGCACAGCAGGAAACGGACCGTTATTTGGAACAGATTGACCGCGAAATCGCGTTTGCAAACGGTGCCATTCACGCCGTGGAAGCCACCCTGTCCTGTTCACCCGCGCCGGACGCGCCGATGCGCAGGCGAAGCGATGCGGCAAGCGCGCTCGGCATCACGCAGGAGACCCTCCGAAACTGGGAACGCAACGGGCTCATCTCGATTGAACGGATGCCAAACGGATACCGCATGTATTCGCCCGCAGATATGGAGCGTCTGCTGATGATCCGCACGCTGCGCTGTGCAAACTATTCCCTCTCCGCGATCCTGCGCCTCATGAACAAGCTCACACTTTCGCAGCAGGTCGCCATCGCAGCAACGCTGGACACGCCGGACGAGAGCGAGGAGATCGTTTCGGTTTGCGATCATCTGCTCTTTGCCCTGTCGTGCGCAAGAGAGGATGCGGAGCAAATGTCGGCGCACATCCGGCAGATGCAAATATTCCAAACCCTACAGTAAAACACCAGCCTTCGTTTCTCTGCTATCCTGTTGGACAGAAATCGAAACGGAGGATACCAAATGGAACAAATCGACTCCCATTGGAAGAGGAGAACAATTCTTTTCTTCATCAGTCAGGGCGTGACCCTGTTTGGCTCGATGCTGGTTCAATTCGCCATCGTCTGGTATGTTACGCTCAAAACCACATCCGGCGCATGGGTCGCGGCACTGACGGTCTGCTCGTTTTTGCCGCAGACGCTGATCTCGTTTGTCTCCGGCGCATGGGCAGACCGCTACTCGAAAAAGATGCTCATCATCGTTTCGGATGCGGTGATTGCCGCGGCAACGCTCGCACTCGCGCTGCTCTTTCCGCTGATTCGGAACGACAAGACCGTGCTCATCGCGCTGCTCGCCACATCCGTCATCCGCTCTATCGGCGCGGGTGTGCAGTTGCCCGCCGTCAACGCGACAACACCGCTGCTCGTGCCGGAAGAGCACCTGATGCGCGCCAACGGCATCAACGCCACCCTGCAATCGATCATCCAGTTTGCCGCTCCGGCGGCGGCTGGCGCAATCCTCACCGCAGGCAGCCTGCGCTCCACCCTGTTCATCGACATCGCAACTGCGGTGGTCGGCATCGGGTTACTCAGCTGCATTCTGCTGCCAAAGCAACAGGCACAGACCGAAGAACAACCTTCCGTCGTTGCCGATGTGAAAAACGGGCTACGCTATCTGAAAAACGAAACCTTCCTCGCCAAACTCATGCTGCTGTACGGCTTGTTCATACTGCTCAGCGTGCCCGGCGGCTTTCTCGCGGCTCTGCTGGTTACGCGCGTCTACGGCGGAACGTACTGGAATCTCACGATCGTTGAACTCGTCGGCTTTGTGGGCATGGCAGCGGGCGGGCTGCTGCTCGGTACATGGGGAGGATTTTCCAACCGGGTGAAAACGCTCCTGCTCGGCATCGGGCTGTGCGGGTTGCTGACCATCGGCTTAGGCGCGGTGCAAAATTTCATCGTGTATCTGGCGATCATGCTCCTTTTGGGCGTAGCAATCATCGCGGCGCAGACGGCGGTGACCACGCTGATTCAAGAACGCGCGGATGCCGCCATGCAAGGAAGGATGTTTGGTTTGACGAGCACGATGTACAGCGGGTTTCTCCTGATCGGCATGTCGATTTTCGGACCGCTGGCAGACAAGGTTTCGCTGCCGCTCTTGATGATCATCACCGGCGGCGTGCTGGTTGTAATCTGCGTGCTCTTTCGGCTCAACGCAACATTTTACCGGATGGTAGAGGCAGCACCGGAAGTCTAGCACCCATAACGATCAAAAAACAAGAACCGGTCGCAAGGATCGGTTCTTGTTTGCTATCTAGATGAAAATTAAATTCGCAAATACCGCTGTCAGTATTGGGTGTGCAGGAAGAACATCTTATAGCCATCCTGTGTCAGATAGTCCACATTCCCGCATTCATCCATATGCACAATAAATCTGGATGTTCCGATCTTCACCGTAATCTTTCCCCATAGGGAGACCTCCACGCTCCATGGCTCCGTGCTGCTGCTCCGGTTGTGTTCCTCAACGACGGAATAGGAAGTGGTATTCTCGATCTGCTCACCTTGGTTTTCGTTGTCGTTGGAAAACGTGATGTTCGCCGTTCCATCCTCCAAGAAGGACACTTCACCGCGCTGCTGGTATAGGACGCTGTCAAGCTGCTGCTGCCAGTCGCTCCAGACAGCGCTTTTCCCGGTGAGGTACGCGCACACCTCGGCGGCGACTCGTTTATTTTCCGCCGTTTGACGAACCACAACCACCGTACCTCCGGCGACAAACGTCACCTGCATCATCATGGCGATTACAAACCCGATACGGTTGCCGGTCGCGTTCGCCCGCCGCTCTTTCGTTTGCTGCTCCATGCGCACCTCCAGCGTCCGTTCTAGAACATCCGATCTACTGTTATGATTATAGTAATTCTGTCTATTGTTGTCTATCTTCGGCTCGCTTTTCTAACGGATTTACACACAACATAGAAAAAAAGCGCCCCGTTCGGAGCACTTTAAGTTATCTCTTATGACTCTCGTCGCCTTTGAGCCGCATCTTGTCCCACAGTCCATATGTTTCCGTGGTGGAGAGCGCATGCATGAACTTTTCCTCAAAGTCCGGCACAAGCGTGTTCATGTGCTTGACGAGGTTCTTTGCCTCCTCGCGCTTGGTGTGCCCCGCGATGTCACAGTTGGCGGGCAGAATCGGCAACTCGTGCGCACGAGCGATGGAGAGCGCGTGCTTCTCCGGCAGAAAGATCAGCGGGCGAATGACCGTCACATCCCGCCTGGAAAGATACGTTACCGGCGCGAAGGTATTGATGCGCCCTTCGTAAAGCAGGCTCATGAAGAACGTTTGAATCACGTCGTCGCGGTTGTGTCCAAGCGCCACCTTGTTGCAGCCGTGCTCCACGGCATAGGTGTTCAGCGCGCCGCGGCGGAGCTTTGCGCACAGCGCGCAGGGGCTTCGTTCCTCGCGGTATTCAAACACGACCTTGCCGATGTCGGTATAGACCACCTCAAACTCGATGCCGATCCGCTCCGCATATGCCTGAATTTTCGACACATCTTGTTGCTTTAAGCCAAGGTCGAGCATACACGCGATGACCTCGAACTTGGTATACGAAAACCGCTGATAGAGCTTCATCGCCTCCATCAACAGCAGCGAGTCCTTGCCGCCGGAGACACCGATGCAGATCTTGTCTCCGTCTTCAATCATGTGATACCGCTCGTCTGCGCGGCGGATGCTTCCCAATACACGTTTCATGAGGGATATTATGCGGGATTGAGGGCGCGAACGCAAGCGTTTTTCAAGCCGCGCTCAGCCCGCTGCGTCAGCCTTCGCCAAGCACAAGCTCGATTTGCCGCATCGCGGACGCGTCCAGCGGCCCAAAAGCGATTGCGCGCGCATTCTCCTCCGCCTGCGCAAGCGTCCGAAACCCGGGAATCGGGATATTCACCGCACTCTTGGCCCAAAGCCACGCAAGCGCACCCTGCGCCGCGGTGCGCCCGCCGCTGGCGAGGGCATCCCGCACGCGCGCCATCCGCGCGAGAAACGCGGGTTTTGGCTGCCCATTTTCGAAATATTCTGTCCAGTCGAACGCAGAAGCGCGCACATCATCCGTGCCAAAGCGCGTCTCGCGTGAAAACTTGCCGGAGAGAAAGCCCATCGCGAGCGGACTGTTGTTCAGGCACGCGAATCCGTGCGTTTCGCAGGCGGCGACCGCCTCCGCGTCATAACTGAACAGATTCGCTTTGGTTTGAATCACGCTGCCACGCGTTTTTGCAGCAAACGCATCCACGTTCTCCCGCGTATAGGTGCTCCAACCGTAGCACAGCAGCTTACCTTCCCGCTTGAGCCGCTCCAGCTCGTCAAACGCCGGCGCAATCGCATCCTCCGGAATCGATCCTGTATGCAGTTGATAGAGGTCGATATAATCCGTGCCGAGGCGGGAGAGCGACGCCTCCAACGCGCGGCGAATATAGGCGGGCGACCAATCCATCCCCGTGAGCGCACGCGTTGCGCGGTCATAGGTAAACCCGCCCTTGGTGGCAAGCACGACCGACTGGCGCAGGTCGCGCAGCGCATGACCCAGCACCTCTTCGCTGTGCCCGGTGCCGTAGGCATCCGCCGTGTCAAAGAGCGTCACACCCAGCTCGACCGCGCGGCGGATCGCGCGGATTGACTCCGCGTCGTCCACCTGGCCCCAGCCGTCCTGATGCCCGTCCATCGTGAACGGGCCGCCGATCGCCCAACAGCCAAGCCCAAGCGGGCTGACCGCAATGTCGCTATTTCCCAGCAATCGCTGTTCCATCGTTTTTGCTCTCCTTGTTCTCTTGCTTGTTATTCTTCGCTGCGCAGTCCCCGCGCAAGCCCTGCCCACGCGAGGGAGATATCCCGCTCCAACGCCTCGCGCTCATAGAGCTTGACGGACATCGAAAGGCCGATCATCAAATAATAGTAGGCCAGCGCTGCACTCTGCACAGGCTGCGGACGGATTTCTCCGCGCGCAATTCCCTCCGAGATCGCCTGAGAAATCGCCACCAAAAACTCGCCCTGCGTTTCCTTCGTCTCCTGCTCCATGCGCGCACGAATGAATTCCGGCGGAAAGTAGAAGTAGCGATCCCAGAAATACATCCGCTCGTTCTCGTGGCAATAACGCAAAAACGCGCGAAACATCCGTTCCAGCCGGGTGAGCGCGCTCTCGTCCTCCCGACGGAGTGTGAGGGATTGCATCATCGCGCGGTATTCTTCCACCACGCCAGAGAACACGGCAGAAAAGATTTCCTCCTTGCCGGAATAATGCGCATAGAGCGATGCTTTTTTGATACCCGTCGCCGAGGCGATGTCGCTCATGCTCGCGCCCTCATATCCCTGCTTCATGAAGAGTGTCAGCGAATGCTCCAATATCTCCTGTTTTGTCATGTGTTCCTCCAAATGATTGTGGGGTAATTTTGTTTGTTTGACTACCTACCATTCGGTAGGTTAATAATATCACGATTGTTTTCTCATGGCAAGAGGCTTTTTTTGATGCGGGCGGATATCATCCGCCCGCGCCATTCCTTTCCCCAAAAACGCAACAAGGGCGGCTTGCGCCGCCCCTGCCTGCAAGATGCTTGCAGGATTTTTCAATTATTGGAGATTCAGGTTC
The DNA here is from genome assembly GCA_023395595.1 of Bacillota bacterium. Lineage (GTDB taxonomy): Bacteria > Bacillota > Clostridia > Christensenellales > CAG-138 > UBA7703. The sequence continues at coordinate 16,605 of JAEWYO010000053.1, read as the reverse complement.
TTCTTAAAGATCGAACGGATCAGGAAGAAGAACAACACGCTCAGGCCTGCAAAGAGCAAGGCATACCAGCCGAGCATTGAGGTCATAAACGCTGTGATCTGCGGCACGGTCTCAAGCACCATAGTGGAGAATCCTTCTCCGAACCCAACGACGGACAAGAACGTCGTGCTGATCATGCCAACCCCCATGTTGATGAGCAGATACATGCCGATCGAGGCAAGGATGCGGTGCTTCTTGGCAACCTGTCCGCCGACCACGATGGCGAAGTAGATCTCCAGCATCTGGGATGCAAGCCCGAGGATGCCGACGATGATCGTCTCAATCGCAGCAATGGGCACATTCACATACTGAGATGCCTGCGGCAGAATGTCTGTAAAGAACATCCGGAATGCCTGCAGCACTTCGCCGTTTGCGATGCTGTTGCTGGTTGTTCCAAACACCGAGAAGATCAGCAGCGTGACCATGATCACAACCGCGTTGATCGCCGTCCAGATCATGCCAGTCAGGAGTTTAGACCAGATCAGCTTGCTGGTGGAAACCGGCAGCGTGAAGGTCAGGTATCCCTCGTCGCCAAGAAAGCTGCGATAAAAGTGATAGCAAATCAGCAGCAGCGTCACCAGAGCGGAGGCTACAATGGCCACGCCGATGAGCACGGAGACCATACCCATCAGACCCATCACAAGCTGGCGCAGCAGCGCGGAACCACCGGTGGATGCCGTGTTTTCGCCGAGGCGAATGGTCAGCGCGGTGAACAATGTCGCCACCAGGCCGCCGCCCAGAACACCGATCTGCAGCGGGAAGAGCGTGCGCGAAAGCGCGCGGAAGTCATGTTTCATCAATTTCTTTAGCATCTGAATACCTCCCGGAACAGCTCGTCGAGCGACTTGCCCTGCGTCTCGCGGACATTGTCTGTCGTGTCGTGCATGGTGATCACACCATCTTTGAGGAAGAGGAACTCGTCGAGCACCTTTTCCACATCCGCAATCAAGTGCGTGGAGATCAGGATGGTTGCCTCGTTGTCATAATTGCCGATGATGGTATCGAGGATGTAATCCCGCGTAGCCGGGTCCACACCGCCGATGGGTTCATCAAGCAAATAGAGCTTCGCCCGGCGGGACATGACCAGCACGAGCTGCATCTTTTCCCGCGTGCCTTTGCTCAACTGCTTCATGCGCTTGCCCGCAGGCACGTTTAGCCGGGAGAGCATCTCCCTGGCGCGCGCCATGTCAAAGTCCGCATAAAAGTCCGCAAAATAGTCGAGGCAGTCTTCCACCGTCATCCAGTCGGGCAGATAGGTGCGCTCCGGCAGGTACGAAATCAGCGCTTTGGTCCCCTCACCAACAGGCTGATTGTCCACGAGAACGGTTCCGCTCGTGGGCGTGAGTAGCCCGGCGACGATCTTGAGCAGCGTGGTTTTACCGCTGCCGTTCGGGCCGAGTAGCCCGATGATCTTGCCTTTGGGCAGTGTCAGATCGACGTTGTTGAGCGCAAGCGTCGAGCTGTAGCGCTTGTTGAGCGCTCTGGTTTCAAGAATTGACTGCATGTTCCCCCTCCTTTTGTTCCCCCTTCGCAAGACGTTCCAGCACCTCTTTGCGGCTCAAGCCCAGTGCCTGCATCTGCATCATGAACGTCTCTGCGAGCAAATCCGCTTTGACATCCCGCGCGCGGGAGACAGCGGTTTCATCCGTCGTCACCGTTCGTCCGGTGTTTCTCTGCGTGGTAACCAATCCCATTTCCTCCAGTTCTGCGAGTGCTCTTTGCATCGTGTTCGGGTTGACCGCCGCCAGTACCGCAAGGTCGCGAACGCTGGGCAGCCGCATTCCCATCTCATAGGTGCCGTTGAGAATGCGAAGTTCTATCTCGTCCACTATCTGCTGATAGATGGGACGATTTGAGTTGAATTGCCAAGCCAATGCGTGTTCCCCCTTTCGTGTGTCGCTGTATTATTGTCTTAACACAGTTATACATTAATGCACGAACCTTGTCAAGAGAATCTTGCAAAATTATGTTTGCTATTTTTTGATCCTGCACAAGGAAACGCGGCATTCGTCAAACAGGCTGGTTGCCGCGAGAAATGGAGTCGTTTTTATTATATTAATAGGCTTTTCGGTAAGCAGCAGAATCTTTCTCAAAACAGGTTTGTACCACGTCAAGCATTTCATTTCGAATCATTCAAAAGAAGACGAACAAGCACATATTCCGGCTCCCGTAGACTCGTTTGATAGATATAGCTATTGAGTTCGGTTCCGTCTTCCAGCGTAACGATATATCGCAGGCAAGCGATAGCTGAGTCGTATTGTTTGAACTTCTCTGGTGTTTTCCCCAAATACAGATACGCAAATTCAAGATTGATCGCATCGCCATTTCTAAATGGACCCGCCTTCTGGCCGTTCATGGTGCTCTCGCTGAAGGTGTCGCAATACGCAGCAAACTCCCTGTAATTCGTTTGATCCAGAACAACGCACGAATCATTGACTGCCTCTACCCGAATATTGCGGATTGCAGACTGCGCTGCGCCCTCTACTAGGCAATAGCCGGATTGCGACATAGATGGACCGGATAGCAGCCCGCCATCACCGCCAGTGATGTACTTCTCGTAAATAACATCGGATTGATTATCCGGAATTGCAAGAGGTGTGATGTGAAACGAATCAAACGATGCATGATAATAGATAGAATTGATACTGATGGAATCAATCTGAACGTCCTTGGTGATTTCGCCGTAGAACGAAAGATTTAATGATAGTATCTTGCCGTGTGCCACATACCCCTTCAGCGCATTGCGTACCTTCGCGACATCACGTGAGCGGACGTCTCCCGCAAGATTTCTTTCGGGTGTGATTCCTTGAAGTAAAAATGACTGGAGCGCAATGTTCTTATAGTAATCTGTGTTCACGCACTCGCTTAGGTCATTTTCACGGACGGTTATGTGTGCGCCATTCAACTGATCGACATTCACGCCGGACAGCTCCGCATCCTGACCAACGGTAAACTCTCTTGCGTTGGAGCCGGAATCTTCCAAGTAGTCCTGCGCGCTAACACGATACCAAGGTGCTTGGAAAAACACCTTGGAACCGCTTGGCACGCCGATCTCGAAATAGTTCTTCGAATCAATCAGGAATTCTTTCGGAGCAGGTTTGGCGCAGCCGGTGAGCATCAATAATACGGTCAGTGCGGCCAACGCGAAAACCACATGTTTTTTCATACGCTTCCTCCATGATGATCCGTCTTGTAACCCCGGGATGAGATGAGCTTGCGGTTGTGTAAATGCGCCCTGCTTCGTGAAGTGTACCGGTAAATCAATCGGTAGAACGCGCATTCATTGTGATGTATCGATATTAGCAGTGATGCTTGTTGTTTGTCAACGTCCATTCGGTATCGGAATCATTTGTTCACGTTCCTTTTGCAATTTTCGCCTTGCTCAAAGAAAACCCACGAAAATTCGCCGAAATCCAGCCATATTCACGAAAAATCTTGTGCTTTGCCCTTCCCGTGGTTTATAATAACTTGTTTTCGTTATTTAGAAAGAAGGTACTCAAATGGACATTCGAAACGTCGCCATCATCGCGCACGTTGACCACGGCAAGACAACGTTGGTTGACCAAATGCTGCGTGACGCGGGCGTGCTGCGCAGAGGCGAACAGGACGTCGAGCGCATTATGGACTCCAACGATCTTGAGCGTGAGCGTGGCATCACCATCCTCAGCAAAAACACGGCGGTGAGCTACGGCGGCACGCGCATCAACATCGTAGACACCCCCGGGCACGCGGATTTCGGCGGCGAGGTGGAGCGCATCCTCCAGATGGTCGATGGCGTGCTGCTGCTCGTGGACGCGTTTGAAGGCTGCATGCCGCAGACGCGCTTCGTGCTGCGCAAATCCCTCGAGCTCAACAAAATTCCGATTCTGGTCGTTAACAAAGTCGATCGTCAGGGCGCACGCCCGGCGGAGGTCGTGGATCAGGCGCTGGAGCTCTTCATCGAGCTTGGCGCAACGGCGGAGCAGCTTGATTTCCCCGTGGTCTACGCCAGCGCGCGTGACAACATGAGCGGGCACTCGCCGGACAACATGGAAAACAATATGGTCGCGCTCTTTGACACGATCATCAGCGCGATTCCCGCGCCGAAATTCCAGCCGGACGAACCGCTGCAAATCCTCTTCTCCTCCATCGATTACGACGATTATGTCGGCCGCATCGGCGTAGGCCGCATCGAACGCGGAACGGCGAAAAAGGGCATGCCCGTCGTCATCTGCGGCGGCGAAGACAACCGCAAGGTGGACACGAAGATCACCCGGCTCTATCGCTATGAAGGTCTCAAGCGCGTCGAGGTGGACGAAGCCCCGTGCGGAGACATCATCTGCGTGGCGGGTATGGAATTCCTCAACGTCGGCGAGACGGTTTGCGATCCTGCCTGCATCGAGCCGCTGCCGTTTGTGCACATCGACGAGCCGACGGTCAGCATGATGTTCATGCTCAACGACAGCCCGTTTGCCGGACGAGAGGGCAAGTATGTCACCGGGCGCAACCTGCGCGACAGACTCTTTACCGAGGTGAAAACCAACATCTCCATGCGCGTGGAAGAAACGGAAACCACCGACAGCTTCCGCGTCAGCGGCAGAGGCGAGCTGCATCTTTCGATCCTCATCGAAACCATGCGCCGTCAGGGTTACGAGTTCGCGGTCTCCCGCCCGAAGGTCATCTTCCACAAGGACAAGGACGGCAACGTACTTGAGCCGATTGAAGAACTCACCATCGACGTTCCGGTGGACTACGTCGGCGCAGTCATGGAAAAGCTCGGTCAGCGCAAGGCGGAGCTGCAGGACATGACGAATCAGGGCGACAACAGCGTCCGCCTCCAGTTCCTCGTGCCTGCGCGCGGACTGATGGGCTATCGCTCGGAGCTTTTGACCGATACACGCGGCAACGGCGTGATGAGCCACATTTTCCATGATTACGAAGCCTATCGCGGACCCATCGAGGAGCGCAAGACGGGCTCGCTGGTTGCCCACGAGACGGGCGACACCTCCAGCTACGGCCTGTTTAACACGCAGGATCGCGGCAAGCTCTTCGTCGGCTCCGGCATTCCCGTCTACGAAGGACAGGTCGTCGGTGAGAACGCGCGCGCAGGAGACATCGTGGTCAACGTCTGCAAAAAGAAACACGTCACCAATATGCGTGCTTCCGGCTCGGACGATGCATTGCGGCTGACCCCGCCGGTGGTGCTCTCGCTGGAGCAGTGTCTGGAGTTCATCGCGGACGACGAACTCGTCGAGGTTACGCCCAAGAGCATTCGCATGCGCAAACGCTTCCTCAATAAAGATCAGCGCATGAAATACGCCAAGCAGATCGACACCCAAGATCCCTGATCTGCCGCCCGAAAGGAGCGAAGGGAACCATGCTTCGCCTAGTCGAAATCGACCGCTACAACTATCTTTCGGTGTTGGATCTCTCCGTTTCGCCGGAGCAGCGGGATTTCGTCGCGGCGAACCAATATTCTCTTGCGCAGGCATTTGTGCAGCCGGAGTGCGTACCGCTCGCACTCTATGCCGAGAACAAACCCGTCGGGTTCGCGATGTACAGCCTTGACGAGGACGATCACCAATACTGGATCTACCGCCTGATGATCGACCAGCGTTATCAGGGTGTTGGCTACGGCAGAGAGGCGATGACGCTGCTTATCGATCGGATTCGTGGGCTTTCGGACGAGGAGCACACCTGCATCTTCATCAGCTTTGAGCCGGAAAACGCCATTGCGCGTGCGCTCTATGAATCGCTCGGCTTCGCGCCGGATGGCAGGGTTCTCTACGGCGAAGTGGTGTATGTGTTGAAACTCTAAACGATCCATTCAGAAGGTTTGTGTAACAGCAAGCCTTCTTTTTTTGCGCGCTTTGTTCGCTTGTGCGCAGACCTGCAATTCGTGATCGATCCACAATTATGCATGTGTTTCTCTCAAAGATTGACAAATTTGATACAATTCAACCGTCTGTCGCGAATTGTATTTCTCGTTTCACTGTGATAACATGTATTTTGAAATCATTGTGTCAGTCATGCTTGTTTCTCTCAATTCACAGTCCCACACCAACAGGTAAGGAGAATTTACACTATGGGCTACATCATTCCCGTCATTCTCGCCGCTGCTGTTCTCCTGTTTTTCTTGGGCTATCTCAAGGCCCCGCCGGACACGGCCTATGTCATCTCCGGCCTTGGTAAGCGCAGAATCCTGATCGGTAAAGCCGGCTGGCGGTTCCCGTTTCTGGAGCGCGTGGACAAGCTCCCGCTCAACGTGATGCAGGTCGATGTGAAAACCTCCGAAGCGGTGCCGACCAACGAGTTCATCAACGTCAGCGTGGACGGCGTCGCAAACATCAAGATTTCCAGTAAGCCCGAGCTGCTCAACCGCGCGGCGGAGTCGCTGCTGGGGTTGCGTCAGGAAGCGATGGTCACGCTGGTGACGCAGGTGCTCGAGGGCAATATGCGCGAGATCGTCGGCTCCGTCGGCCTCAAAGAGATGGTGCAGGATCGTCAGGGCGTTGCGCGCAAGATCACCGAAAACGTCGTGCCCGACATGGAAAAGCTCGGCATCGAGGTCGTCAACTTCAATATCCAGAATTTCAAGGATGCCGCGGGCACGATTGAAAACATGGGTATCGACAACGTCGAACAGATTCGCAAAAACGCGCAGATCGCCAAGGCAAACGCGCAGCGGGATATCGCGATTGCCACCGCGGAAGCGCAGCAGCTCGCAAACGCCGTCCGCGCGGACGCGGAGAAGAAGATCGCCGTACAAAACGCGGAGCTCGCCATGCAGCAATCCGAAATGCTGGTTCGCTCCGACACGAAGAAGGCGGAAGCGGACGCAGCCTACGCCATCCAGCAGGAGACCCAGCGCAAGACGATTGAAATCACCAAGGCCGACGCGGACATCGCCCGCAAGGAAAAAGAGGCCGTGATCGCGGATCGCGAAATCGCCCTGCAAGAAAAGAAACTCGACGCGGAGATCCGCAAACAAGCAGACGCGCTGAAGTATCAGACAGAGAAGGAAGCGGAAGCACAGCTCATCAAACGCCAGCGCGACGCGGACGCGAAGAAATACGAAATGGCGCAGCAGGCGGAAGCCCTCCGCATCGAAGCGGAAGCGCACAAATACCAGGTGGAGCAGCAGGCAGCGGCGCGGCGCGCTGAGGCGGAAGCCATGCGCTACTACATGGAGCAGGAAGCCGAAGGTATTCGCGCCAAAGGTGTTGCCGAGGCGGAAGCCATCGAGCGCAAAGCCGAAGCGCAGAAGCGTATGGGCGAAGCCTCCGTTCTGGAGATGTACCTCACCGCGCTGCCGGAGGTCGTTAAAAACGCGGCTTTCCCGCTCTCGCAGACCGAGAAAATCGTCATGTATGGCGACGGCAACTCGTCCAAGCTGGTGCGCGATGTAATGCTTAGCGCAAGCCAGGTGCTCGAAGGAATCAAGGAGTCCACAGGCCTGGACATCAAGGACCTCATCTCCGCGCGGCAGGCAGTCATGCCTGCAACCAACGAGCCGCCGGTGCAGCCGAAAAACGCATGATCTGATTCGATGCGCACAAATGCCATCCTGACAAAATCGGGATGGCTTTTTTTATAAAAAAAGCTTGCTCATGACGCTGCGTCATATGCTATCGTGCAATCCAGAAAGGCGAAGATGGCGCAAAAAGCACCGCGTTTCGCCGGAAGGAGCTTGCATTTTTATGAGTCTAAAGGACGCTTTGCCGTTTCTGATCCCGTTAGTGATCGCGCAGTTCACACTGCTCGGCATCACCCTCCACCACATACTCACCCACACGCACTACAAGCGCGGCACACGCGCGCTCTGGCTCGTGGTCGCGATTATCGGCATGGAGTTCATCGGCCCGATCCTTTATTTCCTGATCGGAAAAGAGGACTAAACACATATGGACATTCTCGAACTCTCTGGAGTAGAGAAGCGCTTTGGTGAGCGGACGGTGCTCAAAGACCTGACCCTGCGCGTACCGGAAGGCGCAATCTATGGCTTCATCGGCGAAAACGGCGCGGGCAAAACCACGACGATGAAGATGATTCTTGGCCTGCTTGCGGCGGACGGCGGCGAAATCCGAGTCTGCGGCGAAAAGGTCTCCTACGGGCAAGCGCGCACCAATCGCTTCGTAGGTTATCTGCCGGACGTACCGGAGTTTTACGGCTATCTCACCCCGATGGAGTACCTCGCCCTCTGCGGCGGGCTTGCCGGTGTTCCCGCGAGCGTATGCAAGGAGCGCGCGGAGGAGCTGCTCTCCCTCGTTGGGTTGAGTGCCAGCGCGTGCCGTCGCATTGGCGGGTTTTCGCGCGGGATGAAGCAGCGCCTCGGCATCGCGCAGGCACTGATCCACCGTCCGCGGCTGCTGATTTGCGACGAGCCGACCTCCGCGCTTGATCCTGCCGGACGCAAGGACATCATCGACATCCTCCGCACGATCAGAAGCGAGACAACCGTGCTGTTTTCCACGCATATCCTGCCGGATATCGAGCGCGTGTGCGATCAGGTGGGCCTGCTGCACGGCGGCAAGCTTGCGCTCAGCGGACGGCTGGAGGAGATTCGCGCCCTGCATGCGGAAAGCGGTTTCGTCGTAGAGTTTGCGGAAGAGAGCGAGGCAAGCGCATTTCTTTCCGCATCGCCGGACGGCGAACGGGAAACCGCAACGCGCCTTGTCTTCCCAACGGGAACACAGGCGGACATGCTTTCTTCCATGTCCCTGCTCGGGCAAATGCGCCTTTGTCCGCTGAAGATCGAGCAGCGGGAACCCTCGCTGGAATCTCTCTTTATGGAGGCGGCGGCAGAATGAAACAGCTATTGTTATTACTAAAAAAAGAGCTTACGGAACTGCTGCGTACGAAAAAAGCGTTGATACTCGTAATCGTGTATGCGATCTTCGGCATCCTAAACCCCGCGCTGGCGAAGCTGACCCCGTGGCTGCTCGCCCAGATGGGCGATACCCTCGCCGAGCAGGGCATCACGATTGGCGCAATCTCGGTCAACGCGCTGACCGCGTGGACGCAATATTACAAAAACCTGATGATGGAGCATATCGTGATTCTCGCGGTATTTTCCGGCATCTTCGCGCAGGAATACCAAAGCGGCACGCTGATCAACCTACTCACCAAAGGTGTTTCGCGCGGGAAGGTTGCTCTCTCCAAGTTGCTATCCGCGATCCTTTGCTGGAGCGCTTGCTATTGGCTGACGTTCCTCATCACGCTGGGGTACACGGCCTATTTCTGGGACAATGCACTGCCCGCCGGCATCTGGCTTGGCAACATCAGCGCCTATGTGCTCGGTATCTGGCTGTTGACGCTGGAGCTCGCGTTTGCCTCCGCGCTCTCCTCCGGCATGGCGGCGCTGCTCGGCACCGGCGGCGTTTTTGCGGTTTGCTATGCGCTCTCCATGCTGCCCGCGCTGACGCGCTTTCTTCCGCTGCGCCTTGCGGAAGGGTTGTCCCTGCTCACCGGCGCGCTCGCTCCGGCGGACTTCTTACCCGCGCTGTTTATCGCCCTCGCGCTGTGCATTGTGCAATCCGTGCTGTGCATCGCGGGGATTCGGAGAAAGCAGTTGTAGGAAGTGCCCGACCGCAAACAAATCTTCAGGCGCAAAAAACGCCATCCCATACGGGGTGGCGTTTCGCATTGTTTTCGTATGATTTTCTTACAGTGTTCTCATCAGGCGCACGTAGAACTGCACCGTCTTGATGATTTTCTCAAGCGGAATGTGCTCGTCGTGCCCGTGAATGCCCGCACGCTCCTCTTTCGTGAGCTCCATGGTGGAGAAGCGGTAGACATTCTCCGAAATCGCGCTGTAGTGGCGCGAATCGGACGCCGCAAACATTAGGTAGGGCGAAACCTCCGCGTTCGGCCAGGTCTGTGCGATCGCGTGGGTGAGCTTCTCCCAGCCGTAACCTTCCGTGCGCGAAATGCTGCAAGGATCGGTTCCGTGCATGATACTCGTGGTGATGCCATCGTCCGCAACCAGTGTCTTCAGGCGCGCAAGTGTGCTCTCCATCGTGCTGCCGCTGATAATACGCAGGTTTGCGACCATGCGCGCACGCGGCGGCAAGACGTTGCTCGCTTTGCTGCCCTCCGCCATGGTAAATGCGCAGGTGGTGCGCATCATGGCGTTGAGCTCGCCGCCGGATTTTTTGCACATCGCATCCAGCAGCGGCAGGAAGCACCAGAGGTTTGCAAAGATCAGCTTGAAGGCAAACGAGGAACGCCTGCCCAGCGTATCAAACATCTCTGCAACGGGCTTGGTCAGCGTGACCGGGAACGGCTTTGCCTCAATGCGTGTGACCGCGGCGGCAAGGCGGCCGATTCCCGTGTGCGGCGGCGGCGAGGAGGCATGCCCGCCTGCGCCTTCTATAACAAACTGTGCGTCCATCAGCCCTTTTTCCGCGATGCCAATCAGGGCGCAGGGTTGCTTCACGCCGGGGAAGATTCCCTCAACCACAGCGCCGCCTTCGTCCAGCACCAGCGCGGGCACAATCCCGCGCGAACGCAGGGTTTCCACGATGACGGGCTGCGATTTACCTGCGACCTCTTCATCCCCCGCAAAGGCGAAATACATGTCGTTTTCCGGCACAAATCCGTCTTTGAGCAGATGCTCCGCGGCTTCCATCACACCAAGCAGCGTGCCTTTCGTGTCCAGCGTGCCGCGTCCCCAGAGGATGCCGTCTTCAATGAGCCCTTCAAACGCGGGCTTTGTCCACTGTTCCTCGTTGACGGGCACCACATCATAATGAGACATAAACACGGCTGGTTTTTCGCTGCTCTTTCCTTTGAGGGAAAAGAGCACACCGCTGGGTCCGATCTCTTCATAGGTGCATTTTGCGGCAACGTTGGGATACTGCTGCTTCAAGAGCGCACGAAATTTCGCAAACTCCGCCTTGTCGATGCGCTCATCTTCATAATACGAAATCGTCTTACAGCGGATCATCTCCGCAAAGTGCGAAATCGCCGCCTGCTCGTCCACCTTGACTTCGCTGGACGCAACAGGCGCAGTTGCCTTCGGGGTAAAGCGCAGGGCGCGGATGATGATCACCGCGAAAAACGCGACAACCAGCGCGGCAAGCGCCAACCAGAAATACGTCATGGGTTTTCATCTCCTCCTCCGCCTCCGTTCGGGAAGCGGGAAACTCCAATTAGCTTGATTATAAACTCTTTTTTGCCAAAGCTGGCGCTTACAGCAAATTTTTCTTATACAGAATGCGCGCAACTCCGATTGCGATCAGCGCGCCAACGGGAACGAGCAGCCCGACCGCGCCGGAGAGCGACGGAACGAGCACGAAGAGCGTCACCATCACCACGAGCGGCGCGATGGCGATCTTCCAGTCCTTGGAGACAAACACGACGCCAAGCGCACCGAACAACGCGGGCAGAATGTTTTCAAACGCGGGCTTGAGCACGGGGCTCTCCAGCACGGGCGCAATCTGCGAGAGCAGCAGCACGCCGATGGCGATGATCAGCGTGGTTACAATCGAGCTGGTCGCAATCGCGATGGTCGAGACGACCTCGCCTTCCTCCGTGCCCGGCTGCACACCCGCGCGATCCATGGCATTCAGTGCGCAGGGCACCTTGAGGTTTGCAAGGTTTCCCGTGACAAATCCGAGATAGGAGCCGCCCGTGCCAAGCATCGGCACATAGGTGAACACTTCGATTACGCCGACCGTCCAGAAGATCGGCGCGACGCTGAGCAGGCCTTTCAGCACGCCGCCAATCGACGGCCAAGCCGAATAATAGATGCAGATTGCCGTGGGCACGGCGATCATCAGAGCAAGCGCGCTGAGAATCCAGGCGCGGCCCATCTTGTGTACGCTGTCACGATAGCTTAATTCCTGTTTCATATGCGTCCCTCCCTCAGCCGACCAGGCTCATGACCAAATTGGTAATCGGAATCGAAAGCGCCATGCCGCCCAAAAGGCTGATCGGCAATGCGTAATCCTCGATCCATTTCGCTTTGAAGATTTTTTGCACGAGTCCGCAAATCATCATCAGTATCGCGCTGGCAAACATGACGAACACGGGAATCCAGCCGGTCAACCCCTTATGCACGTTGGCAAACACAAGGCCGAGGAACGCGGAGATCATGCCCAGAAATAGGCCGGAGAGAAAAATTTTACCCCATTTGGAGTCTTTTTCCTTGATGTTGCTGATGCCGTTTTCAATCTTCTTTCCAAGCGCCGGAACCAGAACGAGGCCGGGCACGATGCCAAGGGTCATCACCCAGGCAATCGCCGAAAAGATCTTCGGGTCGGTGATGCGCTGCGAAAGCGAGGAATTGACCGCGCTTGCCGCCGCTGCCGCCGCCGTGGTTTCATACGTCAGCGAGCCGATGACCGAAAGCCTCAGCCACGGAAGCGGGAAACCGAGCGCGTTGCTGAGCGCGACCACGCCAAGCAAAATCGCAAAGGCAGGCGCGATGGTGAACAGCGCGGAAGAAATTGCGCCTTTTTTGAGCGCCTTCATGTCCATGCCGAGTTCTTTGCCACGCCGCCATGCCTTCACGAAGAACACGACGGATTGCAGCAGCACGAACACGATCACAACCGTGACCACGACGTACATAAATGCACTGTTTGAGTTAAATTCCATCCCAATACTCCCTTCTCAATAAACACAAAAATAGATATATTTTGTATATTATATCAGGTTCGATGAGCGATTCAACCAATTTTGGAACAATCTGTGTTTAAATTTCAACACGGTGTTTATCAATCGCGTAATAGAAATGTAATGAATTGTATGCCTACGTATTACAGAAGTGCGTTTTTTCAGATGAGCGTAAAAGAAAACGGATAAACGCATGTGCTGCGTCTACCCGCTTTGGCTGCAAAAAACCGATTAGTTGACGTGATCCACGTCGTTGTCCATGTCGCCGTAGCCCATGAACTCGCGCGCGCCGATGCGCTTTTCGTCCCGCTCTTTTTCCACCATTTCCGAAAGCATGTCCTTGATTTCTCTTGCGTTCTTGATGCGGCGAATCGAAACTTCCGGCGCGGTCTTATCCGCCGTGTTGAGGCGGATGGTGCCGAGCCCCCAGATGCGCTGGCTCAGCGGGCGCTCCAGTGTGATATCCAGAATGCGATAGAGACGAATCTCGTCCTCTTTGCGGCTGATGAAGCCCGTGTCGATGACGAGCTTTTCCTGCGTCAGGGAATATCGCGTAAACGTCCACGGCAAGCCGAAGATGATGCGCTTGCGATCCTTCCAAACGACGTCTGCCATGCGTGTGTTCCTCCGTGTCATAGAATTAATGGAATTATATCATACCGCGTGGTTCTTGGATAGCGCGGGAATGTGAACAGCCGGAAAAACCTGCGCGGCACGGCATTTTTTCACTCCAGCCCGCTCGCTTTATCAACACGAAGAATCAGCGGTGCATGGCGTTTTTCTTGAGAATTACTGTTTGGAATCGCCAGCCTTGCGCAAGCGCAGCGTTCTTGACCGCCTTGCTGACGGCGCCGAGGTCAAACCGATATTCCAGCGCTTTGCCCGCCGGGTCATACTGCACACACAGAACTTTGCGCATAAGCGTGCTCCCTCTCTGCAACGAGGACTCTCCACTCATGCCGAACGAAAGTCCAGTGCGCATCTCAGTCGTCTTTTCATACATCTTTACGTTCTTTGTTTCTTCGTCCAGCAAAATCATCGCCTCGTATTTGAGTTTGACTTTTCCCGTGGAGAAAGCGGCATCCACCAGCTCTGCATCAATCGCAATGTCGGTCTTATCGGATGCTGCGGCAACCAGTCCGAGCGCAGAAAGCTGAGACACGATTTCCTGCATCAAGGCTTGTTTCATAAAACGCTCCCCCTGTATGATTTTTTTGCTGTACTTGGCTGTGTTCGAACTGCACTCTTATTATAATCCTACCGGGCAAGAATCTCAATTTTACGCCTGTTTGCGTAAAAAAGAGCACGCAGCTCTTTGCCACGCGCTCTTGTTTTGATCCATTCGTTTTTAGATAAAGAGGTTGACGTTGCTCTCCTCCGCGTCGCCCAGATAGGCGCCAACACCGCCGAGCTCCACGCCGGGAATGAGTTCCTCTTCCTTGATGCCCATGATGTCCATGCTCATCGTGCAGGCGACGATCTTTACGCCAGCCTTCATCGCCTTCTGGATCAGGGTTTCGAGGGAATCGACATTCTTCTGGCGCATGACCATCTTCATCATGGCGGTCCCCATTCCACCCATATTCAGCTTGCTGAGCTTGAGCTTGGTGGAACCGCGCGGCATCATGCCGCCAAACATCGCCTCGATGAAGCTCTTTTCCACCTTCACCTTGCTGGCTTTGCGCAGGACATTTAAGCCCCAGAAGGTGAAGAACATCGTCACCGGCCTGCCCATCGCCGCCGCGCCGTTTGCGATGATAAAGCTCGCGAGCACTTTGTCGAGGTCTCCGCTAAAGACGATGATCGTCTTGCCGTCGCCCGCCATGCTCTGCGGAATCTGCTGGGTTACGGCAGCTCCCGTGCCTTTTTTGACCAGCGCCACATAATCGTTTCCGCGCTTTTCGTTGGCCAGCAGCGTGTTGTTCGTGCGCCGCGCCCAGGCGACGATGTCCCGCGCAAAACCCGGATCGCTCGCGGAAACCTCCATGACCTGGCCGTCCTTCATCTCTTTCATGGTCTCAAAGACCTTCATGATCGGGCCCGGGCACTGCATCCCGCTGCAATCGATGCGCATTGCCGCAACGGGGATATTGGCGGTCTCCGCATGGCCGCTGTCATGAACCGGTTCGTTCTTCGTATAGGGCATGGGGGCAACCTCCTTATAATGCGTCGATTGATAGAACCGCGCGCCGCCGGGATAGACCATCACGTCGGCAAAGCCATGTTGATTGAGGATGCGCGCGCCGTTGTAGGCGCGAACGCCGATTGCGCAGAAGACGACATAGGTCTTCGTTGCATCCAGCTCACCAAGCCGTCCTCTGAGCTGCCCCAGCGGGATATGCACCGCGCCGGGAATCGTGAAAGCGAGCAGCTCCGCGTCCTCGCGCACATCCAGCAATATCGCGTCCTTGTTCGTCTCCGCAATGTCCCAAGGCGCGATCTTCACCAAGCCGTTGAGCACGTTCTCCGCAACGAAACCGAGCATGTTGACCGGGTCTTTTGCCGAGGAGTACGGCGGCGCATAGGCAAACTCCAGCTCTTTGAGATCCAGCACGGATGCGCCCAGCCGCGTTGCCACGCCGATGACGTCGATGCGCTTGTCCACGCCGTCTTTGCCGACGATCTGCGCGCCGAGAATCTGCTTGCCGTCCTTCGTAAAGAGCAGCTTGAGCGTCATCGGCACAGCGCCCGGATAATAGCTCGCGTGGTTGTTCTGCGTGATGATGATGCTCTCAAATTCTTTGCCTTTGACGAGCCCGCGTTTGACCAGCGTCTTCTCGTTTTCGCCTGTGCTGGCGACCGTAAGGTCGAATACCTTGGCGATCGACGAGCCCTGCGTGCCGTGATAGGCCGCATCCAGCCCCGCGATATTGTCCGCCGCGATACGCCCCTGCTTGTTGGCGGGGCCTGCCAGCGGAATCATCGTTTGATCCTTGCTGATGAAATCCTCAACCTCGACCACGTCGCCGACGGCATAGATCGAGGGATCAGATGTCAGCATATGGTCGTTGACCACGATGCCACCGCGCGCGTTGACAGCTAAGCCCGCCTCTTTGGCAAGCTGCCCGTTGGGGCGCACGCCGATGGAAAGAATCACCAGCTCCGCCGAGACGGTCTTGCCGCTCTTGAGCTTGATGTCCACGCCGCCTGTCACGTCGTTGAAGGACTCCACCGCGTCGCCAAGATGCAGATCGACCCCGTTTTGCTCGATGGTTTCGTGCAGCAGCTGCGCCATCTCATAATCGATGGGCGACATGACCTGATCCAGCGCCTCGATCAGGCTGACTTCCAAGCCCGCGTGACGCAGGTTTTCCGCCATCTCAAGGCCGATGAACCCGCCGCCGATGACGGCAGCACTCTTCACGCCCTGCTCGCGCACGAGCGCGCGGATGCGATCGGTATCCGGCACCGTCCAGAGGGTCTGCACACGGGAGGAATCGATGCCGGGGATCGGTGGTTTGAGCGGCGAAGAGCCGGTGGAGACCACCAGCACGTCGTAGGGTTCGGCATAGGTTTCGCCGGAATCCACGCGCTTGACCAAAACGGTCTTCTTCTCGCGGTCGATGGAGAGAACTTCGTTTTGCACGCGGACATCCACGTCAAACTTCTTCTTCATCGCTTCCGGCGTTTGCAGAAGCAGCGCCGCGCGGGTTTTGATCACGTCGCCCACATGATAGGGCAAGCCGCAGTTTGCGTAGGAGATGTATTCTCCGCGTTCCAAGAGTACGATTTGCGCGGTTTCGTCGAGCCTGCGCAATCTCGCAGCGCAGCTGGCTCCACCCGCCACGCCGCCGATGATGACAACTTTTTTCATGCGCCCTGATCCTCCTTTTTCTTTCCCGGGGTAACGATATAGCCTATCAGCGTGCCAATCACGCCGCCGTAAACGGTCGAGATGTATGGATTGGACGTGATGGGGCATGCGCCGCTTGCGCAGCCGACCAAACGATAATACAAAAAGCCGGC
>JAEWYO010000048.1 GCA_023395595.1 Bacillota bacterium | reverse complement strand
CGGCTTGCGCCTGAAACCGCTTCACAGCCTCCAACGTATCCGCGCCGAACGTCTTCCTCGACACCGTTGTAATATGGTCACCGTAGAACCCAAGCTCTAAGAGCCTTTGCTTACAAAAAAGCACGTCTTCGCCAGACGTGCCTTTTCGGATGTTGCGGGTAAATTCCATCTGTGTTCTCCTGTTTATTATTTTCAAATCCATCATGGTTTTCGGTTGCTCTATTCATAAATGTCTGGTAAGGTAAGAGTGTGGGGTTTGCATGGTCTTAACGCGTTGAAATTTTCCTTCCTCCCTTTCATTCACCAGTTTGCCATGCAATACTAAGGGCGCTCCGAAAGGGGCGCCCTAACTATTGAAGTCATTACCCTATGCTTTTCTCTTCCAGAAATAGCAGGTGATCTTTCATCACGCCCTTGTCGCTGGTTCAACCCGGATCTGCGATCCTTTACCCAAAGATCGTCACTGTGACGACTAGTATGTTTTGTTTTTCCTTACGGAATTGACACTGCGTAAACCTGCACCCCATCATAACCTACGTCTCCACTACCGTCCTTCCTATAAGTTATTTTCAATGTATGAGAGCCGGCAGTCAGGGTTTTCGAGAGATACCTCGAGACTACGTTTCCACCGAGCCTGCCCGAAATATCCACATCGTCGATATAAACATATCCCCAGTCATAATTCGTGCTTTCTGTTTCACAGCCAACCCATATTCCGAAGTCGCCGGCTCCGCTCGTAAATGTCCACGTAAGCTGCTTTGTCGTATTTGTAGCACCCTTTATTCGCAATGCAGTATTGAAATCTGTCGATACTGTAACCGCGACAATGCTCTTAGTCGCATCACCAAATAGCAAGTTATACAATGCCTCAGGCTTATACACATTGGTCCAGGGATAATTTGAGCCCACCAATGTGATCCGGTACCATTGAGCAGTAGGACCGTAGAACGTAGCAAGGTACTGATAGCTGGCATTGTACATAAACACCGTCTGTCCATTTGTCGGATTGCTCGGTAGCTCTGTAACAGCCCCTATGCCACCTCCGCCTCCGACAACAGTTGCAAACTCAAGGCCACTTGCATCCGGCTTAACCGCAACGACCTTCGTTCCCTGTCCCAAGTAACTGTCCGGCGTATCCGTAAGCGCTAAAAATCCATGCGTGTGGTCTTCTTCTGCATATATGTCGGTATGCAGATGGTTCGCGTTCGCCTTGGCCGCAAGCATATTGTTCACTTCCGAGTCGGAGTAACCACCGCTGCTGGAAGGAGCCACGGACAGCACATCAGATCCGCTGTACTGGGACATCCGCTCCACTTTCTGGTTGAGCCTGATCTCATGCTCCAGCATCGTGTCATGCAGATCCAGCGTGTAGGATAATGATCCTGTGTCGTCGTCTTCGCTGACTGTAATTCCGCACACTCTCAGCACACCTTCAAAACCGAGTTCGTCAGCGCCTTCCGGTGCGATGTTCCACCCGATCCAGTCGCCGATCAGATAGGATTCGAAGGGCTTCATACGATTGCCCAGTTCGTCGGAAAACTTGGTAACGGTTCCTTGGATCCCCCATGAAGGGTAAGCGACCCGATTCAGATAGGCCTGTCCATATTCGCTTAAGCCCTCCTGAAGATTGCTTGCCGACAGATATCCCTCACGCCGTCCATATACCGCCTGACTTGCCGAATGCGAAGCGACCGCTAAAAGCTTATCCCCGCCTTCGACGAGCACTTCGTTGACCAAGCTCTTCGCGTCGATCTGATTCTCGTGGCTGACGATCGCCTGTCCGGGCCGGTAAACCACCGTTTCATGCAGATCCTCACCTTTGGTTTTATAGATTTTTAGCACGAGCTCCGGCGTCATTTCGATATCGAAGTATCCGAGGCCATCAGTGAACTTTGTCGCAACCTCCAGTAGCGGCGTCCCGACGTGAAAAGTCAGATTGATAATCTCTGAGAAAGCGTTCCCCAGGCTATCCCGATCGTCCTCCCAGTCGACCGTTACGCCGATCAGTCCGCCTCTTGCTTGGGCTTCCAATATTAAGGTCCTCAAGACTTTGCTTGCAGTGCCGTAAAACGGGCGGTCTAAAACAGGCGTTCCCAAGTCCTCCGGGTATACCACAGCCCACCCGAGCATGGCGAGGACGCCGCGTCCACTGACCTCGATCAGTTGTTGTTCGCCGCTGTCCACGTAATTGGGCTTCCTCGATTCAATGATCCACTTGAATAGCGGATTGCCGTCAAGCTGCACCAGTACCAGATTGTCGTCGGCGAGATACGCGCAGTTTCCACCGACGCAATCGTACCGGCTGATCTTGAACCGTCCGCTGCCAGGGTTGTTCCGTACCATCTGAAACGCCTTGCCCCAGGCGCCGTCCAACTGTTTTATTAAAATATTGGGATTCGTTCGATCGCAGATGAACAGCTCAATGCCCACATCGTCCGAAGGCAATCCGGCATACACCTCAAAGCCAACGGAGTTGCTCTCTTGAAGCGCCGGCTCCGTCAGCAGAACCTTGATCGGCCCCGTCTGTGCAGCAAGCGGAAGCTGGAGGGTGATCTCCGTCCATGACCATGCGAGAATGTTGCACAGCAGGTCGTTACTATAAACAAACCCGCCGTAGCTTCTCAGATACCGGTTGGTGTTTCCAACATCCACCACCGTGTGCGTATATCCAAATCCGCTGCCCTGCAGCGTCAGCACGGAACCTGCCTGCCCTCTGGTGCCCGAGATCGAGTCGATTCTCGGGAATGGAGGATCATCGGTTACATTAAGCTCGGTATAGATCGCACTGCTTGCTTTGAGGCGGCCAAACGCCCGGTTCTCCGGGAAGTATAGTACCCGCCTGCCCCTCGGTTTTCCAAACCCGATATTCTCCGCAATGGAAAGTGCGCGTTTATCCCGCCGCTTCCCAAACTGCCTGTTTTCCACCATCGTGAAAAAGCGGGGTAAAGGGAATGGGCCGCCCATAAGATTGAATGTATTTGGAACGCTCCAGCCGGTGTCGATGGCGAGGGTAACATTGACTGCACGCGCTCGCCAATACAGGAAGCCGTCGTACACATCGTATGGTTCAAACGTCGTGAGCTCGCTGCATGGCAGCGCCGGCACTGTATTTGAACGGTAATTCATGCCGCTGAACAGCGTGGTTCGATCGATCTCAATCGCCAAATCGGCTGTGGCATCCAGTACCAGCTGCATCTCCATCGAGCAGAGCGATGGCGTAACCTCGGTGCCCGAAGTGGCAAGCTCCTGCTTGATCCAAAGATACTTGCCGGTCACATCGTCATTCTGAAAGATCACCGGACATTGCGCGCCGTTCACAGCAAGGGTATATGAAGCTGGCGGCGTTGCATCCGCCGTCAAGGCACAGCCGATCGAGACGCTCGTCCCGGCAGGCATATCTCCCAGCGTCCACGTTAGGACTTCGTCGCCACGGGCTGTCCCGCTCAAAGCGATGGGGCCTACGACACGATTTCCGCTGCTGTAGTAATCGAAGCCGTAAGGGATGCCTTCCAGCAGTTCCACTTCGGAAACAGATGTATCAGTCCCGCTCTGGTTAGAGCTGATGTTCAACCGATAATATAGATAAGTAGACGGAACCGAAACCGCAAACTCCTTGCGCTCGTTCATGCTCCATGAAGTCACGCCGGACTGCGTATCCAGGACCGTCCAATCGGTCCCGCTATTGCTGCCTTCCAGCGTCCATGCCTTTGGGCTGTCGATCAGGTAGGAATCGTTTCTCGCCCGGATGGAATACCCAGCAATGATTTTCGCCACCGCAAAGGAGACCGTAAGTATGCCGGACGTCGCAGCAACCCCCCAGCGGGTGTTGCTGTTTTGATCGAACGCACGCCAGCCTTCGTATCCGACTTCAAGATTCCCGCTATCCGTTACCATAACGCCGTCCGTGGTTGCCGCCATCATGAGCGGTACGCAGTCCGTTCCGGGCGTATAGCCTTCCGGCGTCGAGTTGGAGTCCCGATCCAGCTGCAGCCCTGAATCGTTGTCTTCACCGGTGACGACGTGGGTGAACACCCCGGTTTCATCGAAGTCGGCTTTCGTCAGTTCTTCGTAGGTGCGTACCCATTTCGCTGTCAAAGCCAGACTGCTGGTGACCGATTCGTTCTGCGGCGTAATCAAGCGGATTCTATCCGGCATATTGCCTCCTCTTTACGACCAACTTCCGATCGTTACCTCAAACCTCGGTGCGCGAGGACCCAGCATCTGTGTGGGAGGCGGGATCGTATTCTTGATCAGTATGCTGTTGCTTACCCCCTGCGGGGCAAGCGAAGTGATGGTCGCTCCCGTCACCCAGGTCACGCCTTCGTCCATGCTAAAGGTGAAGTCGGCATCAATCAAGGAAAGCGTCAGGTTGTTGGCAATCTTTGTCGTGCTGCTGTTGCGCAGCTTGATCCGGTGTGTCACCGTCGTGCCTTCCGGTCGGTCTCCGAAATCCAGATCCCGGATAAACTCCGGGTCACCGGAAGCGTCGTCATCTAGGAACAGGATGTCATCCGGTACTTCTCCGGCGGCTTTCACACCGTAAATGTGTAGCGCGTAGATTTTCACACTCGCGTCATCCGCAAAGTCATATCCACCGCTGTATATCAATCTCAGAACCTTGATGGCTTCGGAAAAGGTACAGGGTTGTATACTGTCTCTCCACTGGTCATCGTCCAGCATGACCTTGGGGATCGCGCCATTCGGTAGCGTTGCATTGATCCAAGTGCCGTCCAGCCCGTTGGTGCTGTCCGAACTGCCTGCAATCGTTACTCCTGCTCCACTCCAGTTACGACTCGAGGAAGCGCAACCATCTGATCGTCAATACAGTATGTTCGAATTCTGCGATCCGTGATCAAGCTCGATTCCGCCAGTTGTTCCTGCGTTACCCCTTTGCGCCGCATGTGCGCTTCCAGGGTCGCACCGAAAGACTGCGGTATACTCTGCAGAACACGGCTGACGTCCTGCGAGGTTTTTACGAGTTGTTGAACTTCGATCGCTGCTTCAGCAAACTGAGGGACCTTGCCGCGGTCGCGAAGCATGCCATCATTCGCCCAGCGGGTTCTGCGCTGCACGTCAAACCCGATACAACACTCCGCAGGGTGCGCTTTTGCGTAATCCGTGAGATGCAGAACGCCGTCTTCCGTCCGGCTGATGTACCGATTGTTGCGCAAGCAAAAGCGTTGGTCGACATATGCATATGCGCCGGTTGCCAAGGCATCCCGAAATTTGGAGTTCTGTGCGAATTCCTGCGTCGCATCCGGGTAGCTGATCTCAAATTGCGTCGGAGCGGTATATCCGAGCTCCGCATCCGGATATCCCAGCTCGATAAACCTAATTCTGGCCAGTGACCGGGATACATCAAAATGGCAGGAGAGCTTCTCTACAATACGATCCATGCGGTATTTGGGACTCAGCTTCTCCATGCGCCGGATCCATTGGTCTGTCAGCATGCGTGTCGACCACTCCGGCATGAGGATCCGCGGCGCAAGCGCGTTGGCCTGCCATTCCATGCGCTCCTGGGGAGTCCATTCACGGCTTCTACCCAAAGCGGATGATCTGCGGCAGGCGATCGATGTTAATTGTGGATCGTTTGCCTTCTGTAGCTGATATGCCTGCCGATGCAGCATCCAGTGAACGCACTCGTGCACGATGGTATTGTTATATACCCGAGGATCATACCTGCCATCCGGTCTGTGGTTGACGAGTATCGTTCCGCGCGCAACATTCAGAATACGGTTCATACCGCCCGGCGAATCCTGTACGGCTGTTGTGCTGTCTTCAAAGAAGATCTTTCCAAGCACCTCTCCGTCCGAGTCGATGCAAGCATATTGCACGCTGAGGCCCAGCTTGCGCGCTATCGCCGAAGCCGGAACGGGGATCGCATTTCGGAGTGCGGCGGGATACAATTCTCTCAGTATTTTTGTTGCGGTAGCTTCCAGCTGCGCTTTGGGCAAATCAGGTATCAGGGTATCCGGTATGGCTTTCTCCGCCTGATAGGTTGGCCAATCCGGACTAATACACCGAATCCAGAGCTGCGAAAAACCATTCCGCATATCCAAATAGCAGTCGACAACGTATGGGCTTTTACTCTCGCCCCCCGACTCTCTGATCATGCAATCGAAATACACGTTTGCATAGACGATATCCCTCTCCGTACCGGTTACGATCACTTCCGTCAGAACGGCTTTGCTGAGTTCTATGTTTCGCAACGCTATGCGTCTCGCAAGTTCGGTATATAGTTGATCCAAGAACCTTGAGCGAATCCAGTTTGCGAACGAAGCACCTCCTAATGCCTCGTTTCTGTTTGTACATGCAGCATTCATCCGATTAACCTGCCCTCATTTCCACAAACCAACGGCCGTCCTCGTCAAACAGGTAGGTATCGCGGGCTCCTATCCTGATCGTATAGCGAATCCCGCACCCGCCAGCCTTCAGACTTGCGGCTCTGCATTTATCCTTCACTTCATCGATGTCAAATTTGCGACCATCCTCCAGCAGAATACCGAGCGGCTGGATCGAGCCGTCTATCTGGATTTGGGCCAGAATCGACACGTATTCCTTTTTAACATCCTGCATTCTTATCACCTCGTATGGATCAGATGTTATTACTTGTTTCAGGGTATTTGGTTAGTACCAAAATGTTGACCTAATCTCTTTTTCTGCTTGTGCCATATCCTGCCTCATTTCGATTTCCTGTCGATTTTGGGGTACAAGAAATAATACTCCCATGAATTTCGTTTGTTTTAATTGGGTTTCTGTACTATATTTGGCTGTTACCGGCTGTTCAGAAGCCGAGAGTCTGTTTTTGCTGGATAATCGCCGAAATCTGCAAAATTTTCCACTTTTATTCTCAGCGATTACCTTGTACCCGCATTATACTCCTGGTATAAATACAATGTCAACGAACATTCGTTTGTATCTTTATAGCGCGTATGCATCTCATGAATCCGTTGAGCGGTTTACTTGCTTTTGCTATAATGAACTGGAAAGTAGTTGGAGGTCAGCATGGCAACAAAATAGATTTATACAATGTATGCGGAGCTAAAGGACTACGAGCCAAAGATTTGGCGCCGCTTTGAAGTCGTCAGCAACATTAACATTGCACGGCTAGGCTATATCATCATGACTTTATTTGAAATGCAGGCCGCCCACTTATTCAGCTTTGACGTACCTTTTAGTGAGAACTATAGAATCCGGATGGCTAAAACCTACTCCAAAGAAGATCTTGAAAGGATTATCAAGACTTTTTTTGATGAGAACCCCGCGTATAAGAATCTGCGGTTAGAACTCTTTAATGAACGTGCCTACCATGCTCCCGATGCAAAAGATGCAACAAAAGCATTGCTGAGAAACACGATTAATCAGATCGGCGAGAGACTGCACTTCACATATGACTTCGGCGATAATTGGGAGATCGATATAACGCTACTCGAGGTCTCAACTGACACCGAAACTTCCAATTCCGAATTGCCGCGTGTTTTGGAAGGCTCCGGGTTGGGGATCATTGAGGATTGCGGCGGTGTACACGGACTTGAGGATATAGCTTCCACATATAAAAGGAAATCCGGACGAGCGTATCGGGAATACTGCGAGTGGTTGGATATGCCTGATCTGGATATGAATTCCTTCGATCTCGACGATGTGAATTTCAGACTCAAAAAACTCCCGAAAATCTTCGCTGAAATCTATGAAAAAGAACTCATGCCCATGCAGCAATCCATCTATCTCATTTTGAGGAAGTATCATAATTGCTAGACACGCAAAAGATATTGATTTATTGCAATCCAATACTCTAAACGTAATTGCTAGACACGCAAAAGATATTGATTTATTGCAATCCAATACTCTAAACGTACAAACATACACCCGTACGAGGTTCGCCCCAAAATGTGGGGCGACCTCTCCAGAACGCTCAAGTTGGATGAGCGTTTTTTATAGTGAAATTATGCTTGCTGCCGCGCGAATGGTTCTATCCTCGCCGGTACTCGACGCGATGAGTAACAGTATTGCATATCCTGTTTATTTGTTAGCGTTATAACAGATATCAGCAAATGTTGACAGCTAAATCTTGTATACTCATCAGCCGTTTGATATAATGTTTGACAAAGGGTCTGGAGGGTTATGGGAGCTGTCAAACTGCAGAAAATCAAACTGCTTACTGCACTTAATACTGCGAATCCACCTTTTGCAGAACATGCATTCCTTATATGATATCGAAGAAGGACTTTTGCAGGGGTCCGGAAGGAACCGGAATACGGCAGTTTACTTGAGTGGTAAAGGAAACAATCTTATGAGCATGCTTGATGTCAATCTTCTTTGGCGCGAATTAGCAACTCTGGATATGGATGTCGTGGAAGAGCTCCGGCAGATTGCTAATGAACCGGCCCAAATTGAAGACCGGTTTTATCGGGAGTTGGAGTTTGGTACGGGTGGACTTCGCGGCGTGATCGGTGCTGGCACCAACCGAATGAACGTATACACCGTCGCTAAAGCGACACAGGGCTATAGCCAGTACATCAACGAGAAATTCACTGCGCCTAAGGTCGCCATCGGCTACGACAGCCGGATCAAATCCGATCGATTCGCGCAGGCCGCGGCGGAGGTGTTCGCGGGCAACGGCATTCAGGTTTGGATCTATCCCAAGATGATGCCGACGCCGTCACTCTCCTTTGCAGTGCGCTCCCTTGGTTGTTCCGGCGGCATTGTGATCACCGCCAGCCACAACCCCGCGAAATACAACGGCTACAAGGTCTATGGACATGATGGTTGCCAGATTACGACCGAGGCCGCAAGTGAGATTCAGCATCGCATCGACGTGGTCAATCCGTTTACCGATTTGCTGCGCATCGATTTTGATGAAGGTGTCAAAAGCGGCATGATCCGCTTGATCAGCGAGGATACCATCCAGCGGTATCTTGACGCAGTGGCGAGTGCATCCGTGCTTCCTCACGCGGTCGATCGCGGTATGTCGATCGTCTATACGCCGCTCAACGGCGCGGGTATCAGTTGCGTGCCGCGGTGCCTCACCCAAAACGGCTTTACCAACATCGTGATTCCTGATGAACAGCGCGAGCCGGACGGAAACTTCCCGACTTGCCCGTTTCCCAATCCCGAGGTGCCCGAAGCGCTAGAGGTCGGCCTGCGCTGGGCGGAGCAAACCGGCAGTGAGCTACTGCTCGCGACTGATCCGGACTGCGACCGCGTGGGCGCTGCCGTAAAGAGTAGAGACGGCTATACCCTTATCAACGGAAATGAGATGGGCGTGCTGCTGTTCGACTTCATATGCCGCATGCGACTTGCATCCGGCACTATGCCAAAGCACCCCATCGCAATAACTACGATTGTTACAACCCCGATGGCAAAGCGCGTCGCCGCACAGTATGGTGTGGAGCTAATCGATGTGCTTACGGGTTTCAAGTTCATCGGCGAACAGATCGGCCTGCTGGAAAGTAGGCACGAGGAGGCGCGTTACATCTTCGGATTTGAAGAGAGTTATGGTTACCTCAGCGGTACGTTTGTGCGGGACAAGGACGCGGTCAACGCGTCGCTGCTCATCTGCGAGCTGTTTGCCTATTACAAAGCACAAGGCAAGTCCCTGATGGACGTGCTAGACACGTTGTATGAGCAGTTTGGCTATTATCAAAGCCGACTACTCTCGTTTTCGTTCGAGGGTAGCACCGGCTTTAAGAAGATGAACACGCTCATGGCATCACTGCGCGAAGAACCGCTTTCGCAGATTGCGGGCCTTTCCGTTGAGGCGTTGGCGGACTATCAGCTCTCAATTTGCACGCAGGACGGCAAAGAAGAACCCATCGGCCTGCCAAAATCAAATGTAATCCGCTTTTTTCTTCTGGGTGGAAACGAGGCGGTCATCCGCCCCTCTGGCACGGAGCCGAAACTGAAGATCTATCTCACCGCGACGGCGGATTCTAAGGCGGCGTGCATGAAACTGCTTGACGAGATGGAGCGCGACATGAACACCACGGTCCACAAAGAGCGCGCGGGCGACCACTAAGCGTGTTGGATCGGCACCGCTGAAATTTCTGGTCGAACGGGATCGTATAGTCAATAAGCTGATATAAAACTATAAATTTTTGGAGAACTATACGTGATAGATTTCTATCCCATGCTGTTAAAACCCTGCTATAAGGACTACCTTTGGGGTGGTTCCAGATTGTGCAACGAATTTGGAAAAGCCGATGCACCAACGCCGACTGCGGAAAGTTGGGAACTCGTAGGCCGCAAAGACGACAAGTCTACCATCGTAAACGGTTCACTTGCTGGCATGACACTTGAGGATTTAAGGCAGCTAGACGCGGATCAATTCTGGGGGACACAATGTCCGAAAGACCATTTCCCGCTACTGGTGAAGCTCATCGACGCCGATCGCGATCTCTCAATTCAGGTGCATCCTTCCGAAGACACGGCGCAAATGGAAGTCGGCGAGCAGGGTAAGGCGGAGATGTGGTATGTGGTGGATTGTCTGCCCCACACCTACATCTACTACGGTTTTTCTAGAAAGATCGACGAAAACGAGCTCATCCAGCGCGTAAACGACGGTGCAATCTTCGATGTGCTGAACAAAGTGCCTGTGAAGCGTGGAGACGTTTTCTATATTTTACCTGGCGTGATTCATGCCATCTGCAGCGGAATCGTGATCGCCGAGATCCAGCAAAACTCTGATACAACGTTCCGCATCTATGACTATCTGCGCCAAAATTTGCGGGGCGAAATGCGCCCGTTGCATTTACAAAGAGCCAAATCTGTTATAGACTATACACCTGTTATACCAACCGAATGTAAGGTAAACAGCGGTGCATTGTTTGACGGATACTCAATGGCAGAGATGTTCTCTTGTCGCTATTTTCGAGCGTATCGCTTCGACATCACCAAAAACGTGCGGATACGAAGCGATCCAAGGAGCTTTCAGCATATCCTGTTTGTCGAAGGACACGGAGTATTGCGTCATAAAGACTTGCAGATACCGTTTCGAAAGGGAAGCTCCTTCTTCATTCCCGCTGCACTAGGCGAATATTGGGTAGAGGGCAATTGCAGAATTCTGCTCTCGCATATCTAATATCATTTTTATTGTAGAGGAACATCTTTGGACATGGAAATTAAGTGGACGATAAAAGGGGTACTCCGATGAAGAAAACCGCGTTGATCATGGCCGGCGGTCGCGGCGAACGTTTTTGGCCTAAGAGCAGAAAAAGCTTGCCCAAACAGTTTCTCTCGCTCACAACCGACGGAAAAACGATGATCCAGCTCACGGTGGAACGCATCCTACCACTTTCCTAACATTGTAGCTGGCCCAGTTTTCGGGGGCTAGATCAACCGCCAGCCAACCAAACTTCTCCGACGAACACATCTTTCAGTGTTAGCTCTGCAGTACTCGACTTTATCGTCATCTCATAAGGTCCGCCAGTACTGAATGGTGGCAATCTTACAATCCATCTGCCTCCATCAGCAATACAGCTGCGAACATAACCCGCTAGTTCAACGCATACTTCAAGCCCATTCTCCCCAGACCCCCAAATTAGGATTTCTTTATCTCGCTGAAGTACCATATGATCTGAAAACACATCAGCTACTCGAAACGACTGATTCCTCATGCATTTATCCTCAGTTGCATTTCATTTTGAATTGTCGTAAGAAGCGCTTCACAGCAACCCATTATTCGATACTCGCCCGATTCTGCCGGCAAGAAGATGCTGTCTCCCTTTCGAATCGTACAAGTTTCATCTCCGCACGTAATTACACCTTCCCCTTCAAGAACGATCAGCGAATGAAACGAATCGCCAAAAACTACATTCAAAAATGATTCTTTGATTAATAATAAATCTACTGTGAAGTACGGACAATCCACCAGATGCCCGTGAAAATCGTAATTTGGACGGTATGGCTGGAGATCTGCTACTTCGCAAGCCTTTTCAATATGCAGCTCTCGTGTTCGTCCATTGAGATCTTTTCTGCCAAAGTCATATACACGGTATGTCACATTGCTTGATTGTTGAATTTCTAACGCAAGTATTCCTGCACCAATCGCATGCACTGTTCCGGGAGAAACAAATATCATATCCCCCTTGTGAACCTGTTTCTTGCTGAGAACTTCAACGATTGTTTGGTTTTTAATTCGTTCTGCAAACTCTTCCTTCGATATCGATTTTTGAAATCCAAGGTAAACAAAAGCGTCATTTACGCAATCCACGATATACCATGCTTCTGTTTTTCCACTTTGTCCTTCATTCTTCCTTGCGTATAAATCGTCAGGATGTACTTGAATCGAAAGGTTTTGTGCTGCATCGATGAACTTGATTAATATGGGAAAGTCTTCTAGGTTTCTACAGTTGCTTCCCAGTGTCTCCATTCCGTTGATTCTTAACCAATCGCTCAGTGGCAATCCTGTGTATACGCCGTTGGAAACGATGCTTTCCCCATCTTTATGGCATGAAAGCTCCCATGACTCGGCAAGCACTTTGCCGTCATATTCTTTAAAAAATTGCGAAATTAAAGAAGTCCCGCCCCATAAATAGTTTTTGTAAGCGGGTTTTAATTGTATGATGGACATTTTTATCCTTTTTAGGTGGCTTTGTGAACACTCTCTGGCTTTGCCAACAAAGCCATATTACTTTCAATCAACTTACAACGTTGCTTCACGCAATCCGCGCTGCGGAGAGCGTCCATAGGGGTGCTAAATGTGTAGTCTGTTATCCGATCAATCGTCGTTGAAGCCACATGAAGCCGTGTGTCTGAAGAGGCATAATAAATAAACAGATCTCCGTTCTCACGAGCTATTGCACCATTGGTGAATACTACATTTGATACATCCCCCGTTCGTTCACCCCCGATTGGGCAGATCAGATAACCAGATGGCTGTGCAATCAACCGCCAAGGTTCATCCAGCGCTGTAGCAAATACATAGATCACATAGCGTAATCCCGCCGCAGTGTTTCTTACACCATGTGCTATATGGATCCAGCCTCTTGGCGTTTTAATCGGCACTGCACCCGCGCCATTTTTCGACTCCGTTATCGTATGATACACGCGAGGATTTATGATCGTCTCTTTGCCAATGACTGCGTTCTGAATATCGGAGCACAATCCAAACCCAATTCCAGAACCAGAACCCGTATCAATAAAGCCGTCCATCGGCCGCGTGAAAAACGCATACTGACCATTGACAAACTCCGGGTGTAAAACGACATTTCGTTGTTGCGGGGAGCTGGTTGTCTTTAGGTCTGGCAAACGCTCCCAGGACAGCAAGTCGCGCGTGCGAACAATACCAGCAGTAGCAACCGCAGCAGATACGTCGCAAGAATGCTGATCGTGACATTCCGAACAAAACACACCATAAATGTAACCGTCTTCATGCCTTGTGAGCCGCATGTCGTATACATTTGTCTCTTCTGGGTTATCTCCCGGCAGCACCACAGGATAGTCCCAAAACCGAAACCCATCTACAGGGCTATCGCTTTGCGCCACTGCAAAAAAAGACTTTCGATCGCTACCTTCAACACGAGCCACGAGATAGAACTGGCCATTCAGCTCAATCGCTCCAGAGTTGAAAACCGCATTGATGCCTAACCGCTCCATAAAAAAAGGGTTTGATTCAGCGTTGAGGTCGAATTTCCATATAGGGGGAATATGATCTCTGGTCAAAACCGGGTTCTCATATCGATCGAATACTCCGTTATAGAATGATGATTTCCTGTTTTTAAGCGCAACAAGAGCGCTGTATTCGGATTGCACTTCGCAATATCGTTCATGAAGCATGTTCTGTCCTCCCAATCAATTCAAAGCACATGCGCCCGTTGTGATAAGGGCATTTCCACTCATTTACGATAGGTCGGCTCTGGATTGGTCTACAGTTCTCATCGATTGCCCATAGCCACTCTGAATTTGGGCGGTCATCTATCTGATGATCGCATATATAACTCCAGACATCACAGGCGGCATTTAGGTAGTGCGTGTTACTCGTATCCTTAAGATATGCATTTATAAACCCAACGATCCCTTCCGCTTGTACCCACCAAATGCCTGTTGCATCAATTTCCCCGTTACAGCATTCATTAAGCAACATTGACTTTGTGAAAGCGCGGTTTAAGGTTTTCTGTTCCAATGCTGTTGTGATTATTGCCATTTTTTCAGAGTAGCTTTCGTCGTGCAAAACAAAGCACGCCCGATCAATTAACCATGCTGCCTCAATGTCGTGCCCATATGATTCAAGATCGATGATTGAAGTCATATCTTTGTCAAAGAATACATTCAATCTATTTCTCGTATGATCGTATATTTTCTCTCGAATAAGATCCAAAACACGTCGCAATGCGTCAGCCACAGGTCGATAGCTACATGCTCTATAAAGCTCGGTGTAAGCTTCCAGAACATGCAGAACTGTATTCATTGTTCGATATGCAAGCACACCATTTTCCGAGAGCTTCCCGTTAGGAGCCATTTGATAATCCGTCGTAAACGACTCCAAGAATCCGACTTCATCTCTGCATCTAGTCTCAATGAGATGAAACAGTTCAAGAGCAAGCTCTAGTGCAGCTGGATCATTTGACGCAAGATAGTAAGAAGATAGCGCGTAAATCGCAAAGGCCTGATTATAGGTATGCTTTGTAGAATCATTCACTCTTCCATCATACTTCTGGGACCAATAGACGCCACCGTGCTCTTGATCAACACAATACATTTTTAAGAAGTTGAATGCATGGCGTGCATCTTCCAGCAAGAAGTCAGATTTCAACAGTTGGTAAGCATTTGAAAAAAACCATAAGATACGACTATTTAAAATACATCCCTTTGTTGCATTCCAATCTTTCTTGAGGTCATATCCAACCATGCCACAATATCCACCGTTAATATCATCTCGAAGTGCTTGCCAAAAGGGTATGATTCTCGTCATTAATTCCTCTCGAGCGCATTGTGCCAGTAAGTTTACAGATTTCTCCATGAATCATTCCTCGTGCAAGATGCATTATTATGTTCCTTAATATAGGCAACTAGTTCATCCAAATAAGCGAATGCAAGCGCGACACAGCTGTCCGCTGCCCCGTAGTAAATCGCTATGCGACCTGTGTTCGCATCTTGCAGTGTTGCACACGGGAAGCAAACATTCGGGACAAAACCGCGTTCCTCATATTCTGTCTCAGGGGTCAGTAAAAACTCATTGCAGCGGTAACGAACGATCGATGGATCGCCAATATCCAATATGACGCATCCGATACTATACACCAGTCCACTGCAAGTGCCGCTTACGCCATGGTAAAACAGTAACCAACCCAAATCTGTTTCGATCGGAGTTGCTCCGCCACCCACCTTCAGATTTTCCCACCAGTTTTGAGTCGTTCCTAGTACGTGCCTGTGTTTTCCCCAATAGATCAAATCAGGGCTCTCGCTTATATAAATATCGCCAAACGGTGTATGTCCATTATCGCTCGGGCGCGAAAGCATTAGATATTTTCCGTTTACTTGCCGTGGAAAAAGCACGGCATTCCGATTGAACGGTAAAAACGGATTATCGAGTCGCTCAAAGTGTTTGAAATCTTGCGTCTTGGCAAATCCGATCGTCGCGCCGTGATAATCCGTACACCACATCATGTAATATTCTGCGTCAATCTTCACCAAACGCGGATCGTAAGCATATTCATTGACGCTCTCCGTACCGTCAGGTAACATAAACCGAATTTGTTCCGCTTCAAAATCCCAGAGGATTCCATCGACACTTCTACCTAGATAGATCTGCGGAATTCCGTTTCGTTGCTCCCCGCGAAACACACCAATATACCCTCCTTCAAAGGGTAGTACTGAGCTGTTGAATATTCGCGCTACACCCTTTAGCGGATTTCTGGTTGTGATAGGGTTGCGTGAAAACCTCCAGATGGGGTCAGCGCATTTTTCGGGACGATCTTCCCACGGAATTGTTGGAAGATCCTCTCCTGATATAATTCTTGTTTTGCTCATTTTCTGTCCTCTATTCCTTAACGGATCCTTGTGTGAGTCCGCTGTATATTTTCTTTTGGAGCAGCAGGAATGCGACCAATGTAGGAACCATCGTAATAATAATACCGGCGCATATAACTTCCCATTGCGTATTAAACGGCCCTTTAAATCGATACATGGCTGTTGAAATCACCTGTAAATTCTGGCTCTTCATATAGAGGTAAGGCGTGTAGAACTCATTGTAGAATGCTACTCCTTTAATGATAACTACCGTTGTAATCGCTGGTTTCAACAACGGAAAGATCACCTTGAAGAAAATCTGTGGGAAGGATGCGCCATCCATGATGGCTGCTTGATCGATGGATATCGGAATCCCGTTCAAAAACTGGAGGAATATGTAGATAGAGATAATGTCGGTACCTGCAAACAACAGGATTGTCGACCAAATCGTATCGTACAATCCAATCCCGACGATAATTTGGAACGTACTCATCTGCATCGTAATGCTTGGGATCAGTGACGCGATTAGGAACAACATCTTAATCGAGTTTCTAAATCGAAAACGAAATCGACTTAAGATATATGCGGTCATGGTACCAAGCATGACCGTTGCAAAAAGGGAGGCGACAAGAATAATGGCTGTATTTTTGAATCCTAACAGCATCTTTCCTTCGACAAATGCCGTCCGATAGTTATCCAAGTTAAACCAACTATCGGGAGCTGCAAGAACGCTTGAGCTCATTAACTCTTGATTAGTTTTAAATGAGCCTATGAATACTACCAATAGTGGCAAGATTGTAATCAGCGCAGCTATTGATAGCACGAAATATTTTAAGATTTTGAGCGTAATGTCTTTCATACTCATCTGGCTTCTTAACCTATAACGTTTCACGCTCAATCCTCTCTTCCTTCAATAAATCTTTTCTGAATCACTGAGATGATTAATACAATTACCAGAAGTACGACGCCTAATGCACTGGCCAGTCCAATCTTTCGGCCTGTAAATGCTGTTTGAAGAGTCTTAATCACATATGTCATCGATCCACCGCTGCCTGTTGTCATAACAAATGGGATTTCATAAACGCTAATGGCACCTTTCATGGCAAGAATGAGATTGAGCGCTACCACTCCACGTATGTTAGGTAAAATTATGTGCCAGAATTGTTGCCACTTATTGGCGCCATCCAACTGTGCAGCTTCAAAATAATCACCGCTGATGGATTGTGTAGCGCCCGAAAACATTACCATATTCTGACCCATGTAACGCCAAACCGAAACGAAAGTCAGTGATATGTTAATTAAGTTCACATTCCCAAGCCATAATGGAATATTCTCTTTGGGTACACCGAATGCCATCACAATGGTATCCAGTGTTCCATATCCTTTGAAAAAATAGAGGAACGCAAACCCGATGGCCACGCCATTCATGAGCGATGGAAAAAACAGAACGCCTTTAAAAAAGTTGCGGCCACGCATTTTATAGCAAAAAATAGTCGAGAAAAATAAGGCTAGGGCTATCTGAATCAGTGATCCGATGAAATAATAAATGCTAGTTGCTAAAGATGAAAGGTATTCCGGCTTTGTAAATACCGTTTCATAGTTTTTTAGCCCGATCCATTTCATTTGGGAATAGCCGTCCCATTTGTAAAAACTATATCGAATCATGTCGGCGAGTGGTAAATACGTAAAAACAAACAACAACAATAGCGGTATTGTGAGAAAAAGAATAATCGTGGTCCGCTCCTGCTTTTTCATCGTTCTGCCATGGAACCACCTTTTGCCTTCCAATTCGCGTGTTTGTTGGTGATTTGTTTTACCCATATAGACCTCGCAAAACTTGTTTTTTTCTTAGTTGATATATGCTAACTACTAGTTTAATCGGTGTATGATACGGACTGTCTCATTGTTGTCACTTTGAGACAGTCCGCTTTTATGCTTGATGCTAACTAACTAGGGTTACTCTGGTTAATTGCTCAGCCGACTGCCGCAATGGCATCCGCCCAAAGTTTATTCAGATCCGCCATGATGCTTTCAAACGTCTCACTCGAAGCGCCACGTGCTGCATCAACGATACGATTCATACGTACGCCATTATCATAGAGCGTAATTCCGGATTCGATTTCGACTTCCGAAAGCTTGCCCATGTTCTCCTCAGTCGCAGGTTTGTCTACGATGAAAGCAACACCTTCAAAGTTTTCTAGTCCTGCAGGCATCGGATCCGACTTGAGGAGGGAGATACCGCCCTGACTTGCTGCCAGGCCAGATTCATCCAGCAGGAATGTGACCCAAGCTTTGGCTAAGTCTTTATTCTCACTGTGGATATTGACTGCATAGCAGTAATCTGCGCCTGAGGTTGCAAACTGTTTCCCGTTCGCATCGGTGACCGGGAATGGCATATAGCCAACCTGACTCGGATCTCCTCCAGCTGCCGCACCCATTTCTTTCACCTGGTTAATCGCCCAGTTTCCAAGAACCATGGTTGCGATTTCGCCCTTGCATAGTGCGACCTTCGAAGCTTCCCAATCACAGGTTGTCGGGTCTGCTTCGCATAGTCCGTTCGCCACGATATCATACAGTAGTTTTGCAACGGTATAGTGCGAACTGCCTTCTGCCCATGCATTTGTGTCGTGGGGCATTTCATTGTTGTGGTAATCCGCATTGCCCGTTACCGAGCCAAAGCAATGATCCTGCCACTGGTCAAGCGGCCAGCCGGAGTTTGCGTTTGTATAGTAAGGAGTTGCATCGGTATTGTCCTTGATTAACTGCAAGTCTGCAAGGAACTCATCCGGCGTTTTGGGCAATTCGGTAATTCCGGCGCTTTCCCAAACCTGCTTGTTGTAAACAATACCCTGAACCGTGCACATATAAGCAAGTCCATAAACCTGCCCGTCAATCCATTTCGCGTAGAGATACCCTTCCTGATATTTGGAGGATAGTTCTTCGACGGTACCCCACGGTTCGAAATAATTCGCAAATTCTGTGCTGGGTACGGCATCGGGGATCATCAGGACATCGCCATACTCTTCGGTTTGCATGCGCGTGGCCATTTCACCCGAGTAGTCCGTAATGCTCTCAACATTGATCACTGCATCTGGGTTTTTCTCTTTGAACTTGGCGATGAGTTCGTCATACGTACCGTCAGCAGCCAAATCCGTTCTATTCGTGATAAACGTGATTTCTCCGCTCAGCGGTGCAACTGTCGTCTCTTCAACAACGGCTGCGGTTTCCTCAACGGGTTGTTCTTGCGTCGCTTCAACTTCAGCGGGAGCAGTCGTCGCTGGTGCTGCGCAGCCGGCAAAGGCAGTCATTCCCAGTAACAGGCTAACAAGAACTAAAAGCATACGTCTAAATTGTTTCATTTTCTCCTCCTTAATTTTTTGAACTGCAAATTAGGTTACGATATGCCTAAAGATGTACTTATTATAACCTAACTATTCCATTTGTCAAGTTCATTTATAGCCATTTTATTAGGTTGTTTTATGCTTAACGAATGTTGTTGCATGTATATAGTTAAAGTAATCTTTGTGATACAAGGAAATGAAATCGCAGTTTATTGGCAAATTAAAAAAGACATGACAGTGTCATGGCTTTTCATAAATTAGGCCTTCTTTTCTCTAGTTGAATCCCTAACGACAAGCTGTCCGCCGATCACCACTCTGCCAGGTATGCATCGCTTTTTCCTTATTTTCCGAATAATTGTTGTTACAGCTGCTGCGCCCATTGCTTCAACATCAACGCGAAACGTAGTCAGCGGTGGCACGCATAGCATTGAATAAAGATGATCATCAAATCCAACTAGCGAAACATCTTCCGGAATATGGTATCCCGCGACTTTTAGCTTTTCCATGAGAATATAGGCGACTTCATCGCAGTTACAAACGAATGCGTCAGGCATTTCTGGCGGTAATTCTAGCTCGTTGAAATGCCCTCGTTCATCTCGATCACTTATGAGCCAGTCCGCTCTCAACGACATATTATGCTCCAACAACGATCTGCAATATCCAAGGTAACGATCCAGAATACTACTCGTTGATTTTATATTACCTATAAAGCATATGCTCTTGTGTCCAAGCTCGATGAGATGGTTTGTGAGTAAATACGTACCATACACACTGTCGCTTACAATCGCGTTTGTCAATGCATATTCGTCATAAAAATCAAGGAAAACATAGGGTATCGCTGTCTTCATGATATTATCAATGTATGCGTGACTCATTTGACCTAAAAATATAATGCCGTCAACTTTACATAAATTCAATATCTGAGGCATCACACAATCCTGCTCAGCCTCTTCGGAAACTATCTCCAAAATGCTAGTAAATCCTGCATCCGCTGCTTTCAGTACAACTATTTTATAGAGATTCGAGTAAAACGCGTTGTTAGAAAAGAAACGGTCAGCGACTAAAATTCCGATATTACTATCAATAACAACTTCACTCGGGTTTTTGTTATCTAAAGGACTATATTGATAACCCATTTCTTGCGATAAGCTTTTTATCTGCGCGCGCACTTCTTCGCTGACACCATCTTTGCCGGATAGTGCCTTTGAAACCGTAACAGTGCTTACACCCATTGCACGCGCAATATCTTTCATTGTTACTTTTTTTTGCATATATGCTCTCCTGCGAGTATCAGTGCTAATGCGCTAACCCCTTCAACAATGTGCATTATACCACAAGTTAATCAACCGTGTCACCTTATTTGTTAGCTAACCATTTACTTAACAATCCCACGAGGGTTTTTTTCTCAGGTACTCACACTATGCAAACACGACGGATTGGATTTGACAATACTGTCAAATCCAATCCGTCGCGTATCAGTTATCGAAGAATCGCATCATGCAATCACTGCATCGTCTTTTGTATCATACTTTTCGCACCTCGATATGTTGCGAAGAAATACGCGCCATATACAATGAGTATTACAAAAGCGGCCATTATCGTTGATCTCGCCATCCCTGTAGTTCCAAATTCAGTTATTATTCGATTTGCAACGGTGATCCCGACAATTGAGTGAATGACCGCTAGGGCAAGCGGCAAGATAAAGTAAATAGCAATCTGCATTATAAGAGTTTTATTGATTATTCTTGTGCTTGCTCCCAGTTTGTGCAGCAAAATGTAACGATATACGTTATCCGCAGATTCAGATAACTGTTGAATGGCAACGATCGAACTCCCGGTGATTAAGAATACCATTCCACAATATATAGCTAGATACGTCACGATCAGCGATATGGATATCCTTCCGTTTTGCGCAGTACTTTGATCTACAAAGAGCTTTAGAGTCTCACTGCCTTCGGAATTATTCAAAGCGGATAATATACCTGTGTATCTGCTGATTTCTTCATGCGTCAGGCGATTCCTGAGATCTAATACAATGGAACCATTTTCATCTTCAAGTTCAGTACTGGCTTCATCCGGGATGATCAGCCACGCAATATCATCTGAAAGCCCAACCATGTTAATATTTCGAATCAGTGCTCCCCCTGCCGTTCCACGATACTCCTTCCCTTTGATTTTTATGGAATGAGAATCCATATAGGTGCTTAACGCCCTCTGTGCTTCATCATACTTCGTAAAGATACAATACTCGTCATCAGCAAGGTAAATTGGTTTGTTTCCCTGATACTCCATCAATGTGTTAAAGTCCGAATTGCGGATACATAAGGACTGTACTGCTTTATCCCCTTCCCACGCAAGAGAGCGTCTGATATCAGGCGTAAGCTCCTTTTGAAGTTCTGGCGATATCAAATCTTTCGTCTTGATATTTGCAATGTAGACACGATACTGAAACCACGATATCAGGTTCCCGGATAAATCGATCCCATCTTCCTTCAGTGATGTTTCCAAGTCGTCAGTTTGATAACCATAAATCTGCGCTTCAAACGGATACAGCAATCCGAGATCCCCCGCTAGAACACTGCTCATTCCAATTCCAGAAGATAAAACTGTAATCGTAATGAAAAACGCGAGACAGACAACGCTCATTGTAATGAAGTTTGCTTTAATTTTCTCCGAGATTTGTCTGACGGTAACCGAAGTCAATTGCTTCAGATAAATTCTATCGTCGTGCTGAACAACTTGCAGCACAATTCCTGATAGCGCCGCGAAAAAAAGAATGGTGCCAATAGTGCCCAATAGACAAGCAGCATACACAAAGACATCAAATTTCCTAATGCCATGATGAAGAATAACAGTGTACGCTATAATGAGCGTAAGAATTGATCCGAAAAACATCAACCATTTACCCTTAACGCTCTGATAACCCGTATGCTTGTCTTTACCGTAATTATTGATAATGTCTATTATCTTTAACCTCTTTATCAGGGAATACAACACTTTTTCGGACAGCTTGTTAAGCAACACATTTTAAAAGGCTTTGATCCCAGCGTGTGAGCCATTGCCGTGGGCTTAAGTACCCGAGGCGCTTTTGCACTCTTCAGGTATTATATAATCCTCCAGGAAAAAAACTTTTGCCTTGCCTTTTTTCGCGTACGAAAATGGATACAATGAGCGGTTTCCTTCTTCAGGTCGACAAAAAAGATTTCGCTCCAGCTATTATCATCCAGCATCTCTATGCGTGAAAAGCTTTGCTGGAGGCTTTTCTTAGCCAGCAAGTTCATAACACTTTCCGACGTATACTGACTTCCTCGGTCGCTGTGAAAAATACAGCCCATTGGGATATTCCGGCGTCGTAACGCCTTATGAATCGTTTTGACGTCCAGCTCTGCTTTCATGTGGTCAGACATGCTCACTGCCAGTGTAATCCCAATTGTTCACTTCGTGAGTATTAAGTCCCCTCCCTTTATTGGTCTCAAACCTATTCATTTATTGGAAATAATGTGAAAATGAAACCTACTACCTGATGTTTATTTGATGTTTATTGTAAAATGTACCCCTAAAATGTACCCCGTAAAGTGGACAAATATAAATAGGGAATCCCATATCATAGACACATTTTATTGATGAAAATCCCGCAATGTGGACATGATAACTCGACTGGGAATCCAAGCTGTGGACATCCACTACAATCTGAGTCATCGACATGATATATTGGATGCACTGCTTGGAGGAACTTCACATGGATCGCAGAACGAATTACTTTTCAAAATCTGATGTTACCATTCTATCCAAGAATCCATATACCTACAGCGTATCTGAAAAGACCATACGCTATACCTTGGCATTCAAGGAAGCGTTCTGGGAACAATATCGCGCCGGTAAAGCACCGCGAAACATTTTTATTGAGCTTGGCTATGACCCAAATATAATAGGTCAAAAACGCATTGAAGGTTTGACCAAGACGTTAAAACAATACGTCTCACATGGTGAAGCCCTTCGTCAGGGTCGGCAACGTTCGCTCTATAAGCCACCAAAGGATACGGATTACGCTGCCATGCCACCTCTGCGGGCAATCGCCAGTATGCAAAACGAGCTTACGTATCTTCGTCAGGAAATCGAGTTTCTAAAAAAAATTATCGAACTGGACAACGCAGCGAGGCGGAAAAGTTAATCATGGATAACCCCGGCAGTAAGTTTCAAATCATCCATGAGATTATCTCCAAAGAAGGCAATATCCTTTCCGTTTCAGATCTATGCCGTGTCGCCGATGTTTCCAGATCCGGATATTATCGTTGGGTCAATGCGGCAGAGAGCAGAAACAGCCGCGAATTAGCGGACAGGTCCGCCTTTGGCCTCATTTTAGCTGCATATCAGTTCAGAGGGTATGACAAAGGCGTTAGGGGTATTCAGATGCGGCTTTTGCATATGGGTATCAATATGAATCCTAAGAAAATTCGTCGTCTTATGCACAAGTACAATTTAGTCTGTCCAATCCGAGCTGCTAACCCATATCGGCGAATTGCAAAAGCTCTTCACACAAACCATGTTGCTGATAACCTAGTCAACCGTGAATTCCGGCAACATGGGCCGAGAAGCATCCTTCTGACCGACATCACTTTTATTCCGTTCAATGGCAATTTCTCTTATCTATCTGTTATTCTGGATGCCTATACAAGCCAGGTATTATCTTACGTGCTCAGTGATTCTCTCGAAGTGGATTTTGTCTTGGAAACGATTCATCTCCTGGTGAAGAATCACGGCGTCTCACTGAATACCGAAACCATAATCCACAGCGATCAAGGCAGCCATTACACTTGCCACAGGTTCATTCGAATTGTGCAAGATACCGGTCTCCGGCAGTCGATGTCTCGTCGAGGTAATTGTTGGGATAATGCTCCGCAAGAAAGCTTCTTCGGACATATGAAAGATGAACTTAAAAATCAGATTCCAAAATGGAAAACATTTGGCGATATCAAATGCAGTATCGATGATTGGATGGACTATTATAATAATGAGCGATATCAATGGAATCTTGCGAAACTATCGCCCAACGAATACTTCAATTATATAACTACAGGCGAATATCCAATTTGACACCGCTACCCCCAGGGCGAGACGATTTGAGGAGCCTCCGTGTCGCTCCGCTCCACTTCGGCTCCTCAAATCTTATTCCAAACGAACTCCCCTTCTTTGACAGCCCCTAAATAAAAATTGTCCTTGACATGGGGAGTGGTTTAAACGGCATATAATCGTTGAAAATCGCCAATAATACATTTTGAATTATCAGCCGAGATCGGCGATTATCTGCGATAATGATCGTGTATTTATAGCCGTAATTTGCATAAATACGCACTCATAACCCGGAGGTCGTTGGTTCAAGTCCATCCCCCGCAACCAGTAAGAAACCGCCCAATTCGGGCGGTTTTTGCGTATCTTGAGAATCGTTATCGTGCACAGAAATAGCTTAAAACCTACTATCTGATGTTTATTTGTTGTTTGTCTGGATGTTAGATGGATGAGGATTGCTTGAGATTATCAATGGTTCCGACGTTTTGATTAATTAGTGATATAATAGCGACACAAGCTTTCTGTTGTTCTTATCGAATTCTATTAATCCTTCATTTCTCATTTTCGCTAATTCTCTGGAGAGAGAAGTTCTTTGCACTCCAATTCTCTCCGCCAGTGCTTTTTTCGATATTGTTAATTTTATCGTACTCGATTCCTGCTTCTTGCTTTCATAATCCAGGTAACTAATGATACATTCACGTATTGTTCGGTTCACATAGTGCTTGATTCTATCCCCAAGAATAACCGAATGATCCGATATATACGCAAGATAACTTTTCAAAAAATCGAGGCTACTAGCAAATAGATAAAATAGCTGTCTCTTGCTTATCTCGAGTATGAT
Organism: Bacillota bacterium; assembly: GCA_023395595.1. Lineage (GTDB taxonomy): Bacteria > Bacillota > Clostridia > Christensenellales > CAG-138 > UBA7703. The sequence goes on along the minus strand of JAEWYO010000048.1, from coordinate 39,605 downwards.
TGTTGGTTTCTTTGCGGTTACAGTCATTGGATAGCATGGATTTTTTGAGAATAACAAATTGCCACCAAGAATATCGCCATCAAAGAATTCCGCAATTGTCATGAGTTTACCAGACTCATCTATGCGCTCGACCGCCACTTCTCCTGAGAGGATAATTTCAAGATTCTCGCAAATATCACCCACAAAGTGGACGATGTTATTTCTTTCGTACGAATTCACTTTGTTGCCCTTTGCCTGCAATAATGACTCGAGTTGATTCGCGTCGAAGGATTTTACAAGATCAATCTGCTTTAATAGATCTAGAATGTTTTTCATAGCAACCTCCAATAGTGTTACATTAGTAACACTATATTTCTCATTCTATCTCTATAATGAAATGAGATCAATAGGAGGTTTTGCTATCATGAAATATTTAATTACAAGTGTAAGAGTTCTATTTCTTGTTTTGTTCCTGTTCCTTCTGGCAAACGGAAAGGTTGTCATATGGTTGATTCTATTTGGGGTTAGCCTGATTGCCGCACTCATTTTCGGCAGAGTTTATTGTGGATATGCTTGCCCAATGAATACTGTGATGATACCTGTGGAGTGGCTATCAAAAAAACTAAAATTTCAAACCGCGAACGCGCCTAAGTGGCTGAAAAATGGATACTTTACGTGGATCTCACTCGGTGTCAGTATTGTTGTTATGATGGTATCAAAGAAAGTCTTGCATCGCGACTTGCCGGTCCTTCCTTTCTGGGTGGTCGTATCCGTTCTTGTTACTCTGAGATATAAGCCAGAAGTGTTCCATGACCTTATCTGTCCATTTGGTGCGATGCAGAAGATATTTGGCCGATTCGCCAAGATATCCGAGAAAGTAGACAGAGATGCTTGTATTGGATGCAAAAAATGCGAAAAAATCTGCCCCTCTAGCGCGATCATCGTGAATCATGAGGATAAAAAAGCGTTTATAACTACTGCGCTATGTCATCAATGCACGAACTGTCAACAAGTTTGTCCAACGCATGCCATTCGCTATAGAAAATGAATTGCGCTCTTATATTATTCCTTTTATCGTGCGCTCAATAATGGAAAAGACGGCATTTAAGTATTTATACTGTGGCATGCCCGCTTCTCGAAATTGTGAAGCTGTCTACTGTGCTCTGCTTTTCATCATAAACTGCCATGTACGTTCTTTCGTACATTAAGAAAGATGAAGAAAGCGAATCTTTTGATTCCATTTTGGGAGAAAAGCGGTCAAGACCCGAAGAGACGTGTTTAGTAAGTTATTGTGCCTTGTATTGTCTAGTCTGGTCAAACAAGCAGCTCTACCCTAGCGGATAGAGCTGCTTAATCTCTTATGTTACCTTTTTGCTATCGCTCTGCCAAATGTAACTGCCTCAGCTCTTGAATTGGTATCCGCATTCCACTGGACTCTAAAACCGTCATTTAGAACTTCGAAACCAGCAGATACCAACATATCGTTCAGTGTCTTAACAGACTCGCCACTCCAGCCATAACAGCCAAACGCGGCTGCTTTCTTGCCTTTGAATTTCAACTCTTTAACTAGATGCAGGAAACCTGCCACTGAGTGCAGAATGTTATTTGACACGGTGGGCGATCCGATTAATACCGTCTTGGATCTGAAAACCTCCGTAATCAAGTCGTTTTCATCGCTTTTCGCAATATTATGGACTTTCACTATCACATCAGAATCTTCCATCGAAATCCCTTCGGCTATCGCTTCCGCCAGGGCTTTTGTCCCATTCCACATGGTGTCATATAGGATTGTGATCTGATTCTCTTGATAATCATTTGCCCACAGTGCGTATTTTTCGACAATTTGCGTTGGATTTTCTCTCCAAATTACGCCATGGCTTGTCGCAATCATGTCGATCGGCAGATTCAAAGCGAGCACTTCGCCTAGTTTCTTCCTCAAGATAGCGCTAAACGGCGTTAAAATATTCGCATAATATTTGATCGACTCACTGAGTAGAATGCATTGATCGACTTGATCATTAAACGGCTTATCCGTAGCCAAATGCTGTCCGAAAGCATCGTTGCTAAACAGGATACTATCCATGGTTAAATAGGTCGCCATGCTATCCGGCCAATGCAGCATCGGCATTTCGACAAATATGAGCTGCTTCCCATTTCCGATATCGATGGCATCCCCTGTCTTAACAACATGAAAATCCCAGTCTTGATGGTACTGCCCTTTCAGCGACTTTACAGCGTTTGCCGTACAATAAATTGGCGTATTTGGAATGCGTTTCATGAGCGCGGGTAGCGCTCCGCTATGGTCAACTTCACCATGATTCGCAATGATAAGCTAAGGCATTCTGAGTTATTTATTTCAAATGCAAGTACTTAATCATGTGTATTAATGTTGGTTTAAACCTGGTTACCGATTTCAGCCACCTCAGAGTCATGCACTGGAGTATAGCTTCATCTCCAAATAAGTTTATTATCTTGTCATCTGCGGAGATCAGGTATTTATTTGAATCGACTAAATGCTTGAATTGCATTATAAATTATGATTCCCTGTTGACTCGGCATTTCAGTCGATCATACAATTAGACTAAATCATCCTGAAAGCAACTATTCTTGATAGATCGATCAAATCCATCTCGTGCTTTGTGAGGAAATATGTGGTTTGCACTCGCTCTTTTTGTTCTAACCTATATTATGTTGCTGATCCTGCCGAAAGCTCGAGCTTTGACGGCGCTCTGTTCTGCCGTCTTGTTTGTTGTATCCGGCACTATGCCTGCAAGCAAGGTTTTCTCAGCGGTTGATTGGAATGCCCTGTTGATGATTGCCGGCACTATGGGAATTGTATCCCTTTTTATCGAATCGAAAATGCCATTGTTTCTGGCGGATCTCATCATAGATAAGATGCCGGATGTGCGGTGGGTTATCATAATGCTCTCGCTGTTTGCAGGATTGATCTCAGCGTTTGTTGACAATGTCGCTACAGTATTAATGGTAGCACCCGTGGCAGTCGTCGTAGCAAAAAAACTCGAAACTTCTCCAGTACCTTTTGTTATTGCCATTGCAATTTCTTCGAATCTTCAGGGTGCGGCCACACTGGTAGGCGATACAACATCCATTCTTTTGGGTGACTATGCCGGCTTGGATTTCGTCGACTTTTTCTTCTATCACGGGAGAATAGGAATGTTCTGGGTCGTCCAGATCGGTGCGCTCCTTTCAGCTGTTGTATTGCTAGTTCTATTCCGGAAACAGCGGCAGAAGGTTTCTCTAAGCGAGCGCAGTGTTGTGCAGGATTATGTGCCAACCATCCTTCTTATCGGAATGATAGTTTTGTTAATCTTTGCCTCATTTTTAAATAACAAGCCTTCGATCACGAACGGTCTAATTTGTATTGGTGTTCTTTTGATTGGTTTGATTCGCCAGATGATCCGTACCAAAGCGATTCAATCGTCTCTAGTACGGATCGCAAAGGAAATCGATTGGACAACGCTGGTGCTGCTGATGAGCTTGCTGATCGTAATTGCAGGAATATCCGAGGCAGGCGTGGTTGACGCAATCAGCCGTCTTTTTGTCCAGTTCAGTGGAGGTAATCTGTTCGCGATTTACACGATGTTTGTCTTTGCATCCGTGTTGTTCTCCGCGTTTATCGACAATATTCCCTACGTCGCAACAATGCTGCCCGTAACCGCATCAACCGCAAGTCTGCTGGGCGTTGACCCTACCATCCTCTATTTTGGTCTTCTGTGCGGTGCTACCCTCGGCGGAAATCTTACCCCGATCGGAGCCTCCGCGAATATCACAGCACTGGGTATCCTGCAAAGGAATGGATACCCGGTTCGTGCGAAAGAATTTATGAAAATCAGCGTTCCCTTTACGATGGTAGCCGTATTAACGGGTTATCTGCTGATCTGGCTGATCTGGAGCTGAGGCGATTGATCGCGCTGAATACACGTCATGAAATGCAGCGGCTCTGCCGTTCGATCGAACTACAGGAGGAAAAATCTATGTCGTCCGATCCCGTTTTACAAGCGAATCAGGAATATCCGGGTGCGCCGGATGCGGCGCCGCTTGCGAGTCCTGCAACATGCGGAGGCGATTCGTTTTCGTCACTGCCGCAGATTCGTCAGAACCGCATCATCCTTAGCTTTGTTGCGTTCCTGGGAGTCTGCCTGATCGCGATTGCGTTCTTCTTCAACCATCCGCGTGATATCCTGCAGGGCAGCATCACGATTTTGACTTCGCCCGCGAACCTGCTGACGGATTACTTCCAGCTGGCAAACATCGGCGCGACGCTGGTCAATGTCGGCATCATCTGCCTCGTCAGCGTAACCCTTGTATGGCTCAACAGGATTGCTCTCACCGGTGCGATCATCGCAGGAATCTTCACGATGATCGGCTTCTCCTTCTTTGGCAAGAATCTTTATAATACCTTCCCGATCGTACTGGGCGTGCTGCTCTACGCAAAAGCGGTCAGGCATCCGTTTCGTCAATACATCCTGCACAGCATGTTCGGCACCGCGCTGAGCCCGCTTGTCAGCGAGTTCACCTTCAATCTGGGTTTGCCCGTCCCGCTTGGCATCCTGCTTGGTATCGCTGGCGGTATGATCGCGGGTTTTCTGCTCGTGCCGCTTTCTTCACAGGTGCTGAAGTTCACGCAGGGCTACAGCCTGTTCAACATCGGGTTTACCGCTGGGTTGGTCGGCATGTTCTTCACCGCGGTGCTGCGCGGATTCGGCGTCGAGATCGAAGCCGTGTCCATTCTTTCCGAGGGCAGAAATCCCGGGCTCATCCTCTTTCTCTACGCGCTGTTCGCGCTGCTGTTTCTGTTGGGTCTTTTGACAAGCCGCGGACGGATAACAGGGTTTCGCTGTCTTCTGAAGCAGACCGGCGTATTGCCATGCGACTTTCTCGCGATCTCCGGACTGGGCGTAACCGCGATGAACATGGCGATGATGGGCACGCTTTGCACCAGCTATGCGCTTGCTGTCGGCGGCGCACTCAACGGCCCGGTTCTCGGCGCGATCTTTTCCGTTGTGGGCTTCAGCGCATACGGCATGCACCTTAAAAACGCGGTCCCGATTCTGCTCGGCGTGATGCTGACGAATGTGTTCAACATTCACGACAGCAGCGCGACGTTCGCCATCATCGCGGCCCTGTTCGGCATGACGCTCTCGCCGATTGCTGGACGTTACGGCGTGCTTGCCGGCATTCTTGCAGGCGTGCTGCACATGTCACTAGTCACGAACATCGGGTTTCTGCACGCAGGCATGAACCTTTACAACAACGGCTTCTCCGGCGGGTTTGTCGCGGCTTTTCTGGTGCCGCTGCTCGAAATAATGCGCCCGCATAAACCTTCGAACTGATCTGGGTTCGCTTTACGCGTACGAGCCTCGCTCTCACACTACAAACCAATTCCGACATAGATCAAGCATAGCGCGAAGAATATCGCAATGCTTCTATTTCTGTTTTTCTGATATTCTGTATGGTCAGTGCCGTTTATACCCGTAGAAATGCTGTTCTCCATTGCCAGTGCAGCGCCCCATCCGATAGTAGCCGAGAAGACAACACCAATTACGATGCACACCGCTGCCGTGAAAAACATCCTCACATTCTCAATCGTTTCCCATCCACTCTCAAACATAGGAACAAAAACACCAAAAATCAGCACCATATAGACCAAAGGCGGAAAGATTGCGATATCGACCGGAAAACCCAGCACGGCAAACAATATACCGATCAAGCCGAGCAGCAGCGCGCTCCCGCCGATCGGTCGCTTACTCACCGCCAGCGGAATCATAAAACTTCGCCATACCGCGGCAGTCTGAACACCGCCAAAAATTGTCCCGATCAGATTACGAACCGTAATTAGGATGAACGAATCATCGATATTCATGATCGCTCTTTTCGCAGTACTTGGATAGTTTCTCTCCTGCAACGTTTGAATCGCAAGCGCATCAACCGGCCACATGGTTAAAACAAGTATAACGAACGGAATAGCTGATACAAAGTTACGGATCGATAGCCCGTAGCCGACTCCCCATCGTTGGATCCACCAGAACGCGGGATCAAGAACCGGCAGGCCAATCTGCGCCGAAATAAGCGGGAAAAGCCCAAAGGCAGCGGATACTGTTAATGCAGCAATCACGCAAACAGGAATGACAAGCCACCTGATTTTTGCTCTACTCATAAAGAGATACAATACAGCACCTGCGAACAAGACGAACAGTGTAAACTGAGGCTTTTGATAACTTTGCACCCAGATATGCAGCTTCTGTATCGCATGCACAACACCCATACCACCGAAAAGCAACGAAACCCCCGCCTTCGCCCCGGGCCCGTTCAGCCGCACCAGCAAGTTGAAAACCCCGGTTTTTGCGAACAGGAACCCGATTAGGCTGACCAGTATTGCAAAGGGCAGCGGATGCACCCCAGCCGCCGCCATTGCTGGTATCAGCGGAATCAGCGGCGCAAGTGTCCCCGCAGGCGCTGCGTATGGATTCAAAAGCGCACATAACAGAAGAGCGACTGCGCTGGCAATCATGAGTTCCAGCCTTACGCTGTCCGCAATCATGCCGGCATCCTGAATCCCAAGCGCGCTTGCCCATCCCGTGGCAAACGCCGCCACGAGCGAGATTTTCCCGATGATACCGGCCAGAGCAGGAACCAGATCGATCCAATTGATCGAATAATCACGAAAAGGTATGTTGGTCGACCAACGCTTTGGATGATATTCGTTTAACGCTGACTCGAGGGTGTCATATCGTTGTTTGATGTCTATTTCCTCCTGAATGATCCTCTGTTGAACGGTGATTTATTTCATGTCACTCCAACGCATTGCGAGTACGCGCACGCATAATATCGTCTGGTTAAATGATGTCCGGTGATATGCCAATAGCCCTTCCCGCAAAGTATGTGCCGCATAGACACATACCTTGGTGAGTCGGGCTATTGGTTTATCGCGACGATGAGGTGCCGTCATCGTTTGCGAGCTTCATTCATCAGAATCTCGACATGCCGGATATTATCTTGCGCTCATTACAGATGGATCGGTATCAGGCTGACGTAGTCGCTCACCGTTCCGTCTGACATTACGCACTCAATGATCTTCTTGCCGAGCGGGTCAAGTTCCGGCGCGTGAAATTTGGATAGTTCGCACTTAAAAAAGTCCGAAAGTATCTTTGCGCCCTGTTCGAATCCTTCTTCTCCGACTTCCAACTGCCTGTTCACTTCCAGCAGTTCTTTGGGCAGGATTGTTCCCTCAACTTTGATACCCCTGAGCGCATAGCCCAGCAAAGAGCACTTCGACTCCCGTATTTGGTCTACACTGAACCTTGCACCGCCACGTCTGGCCAAGTATTCGCGGGCGATCCACTGCGGCATAAAGCCGACTTTGTACGCCCCGATATTCTGGTTGGGGACCAGGATATAGCGCGTATTCGGCGTTTCCAGAATCTGGTTGAGCAGAAGATTCGCCTGATTCACTTGCTTTCCCGTCGCGAACGGCCAGTAGGACCCAACGCCTTCACTGCTCATCCCCTCAGAGTCCGTAATGCTGGGGTTATCATGCCCTCTCGGCGCAACCAATCGCCAGAGCCAGGCAAGCGCGGGCGGCAGGATGTGAAACATGCCGATAATGCCGTAGGTCGGCTGCTCTTTGGTACACGGCGGCGTGCGCACGCCGAAACTGCGTACGTCAACCTCAATCGGCTGATTCACGATGTTCGGAACAAATCTGCGCGGCATAATCACGCGCGGGTTGGGACACGGTTTACCCGGAGCATCCATGGTATGTTCCCATAAAAGGCAGGTCGATCCCGGCACCGTATCATAGTTGATGAAGATCAACGGTTCCGGCGGATGAATGCACATACTCTCCAGATACGGATCCGTTCCATACCGCTTAATATGATTTGTCCGGAGGAACCACCCGTTCTCAGCGTCCGTTACAACCAGTTTTTTGCTCTCGTTCTGCAGCTTCGGGTGACAAAGCGCCATGTCATCTGTGACGGGTCGCAACTCGCAGGTTTCGGTTAATTCAATATACGTTTTCTCCTGGGTAACCAAATTGCGCGCCAACAATATCCTGCCATCCAGCTCGCGATGGATTTCTTCCACCATTTCGCTCTTGCCGCCACCACTCGCACCCTCATGCATGATCGTGATCGAATTGTCATATGGCGTAATAATCTTTACGGTAGAGCCATGCGCAGTGATCCAGCCTTCCGTTTCACCCAACTGAATCAGTACACCGTATACACCCTTTTTTGCGCTCGGACCCGGATACAGGTTATAGGAGAATAGTTCATATGCATCTTTCAGCCTGTTGTGTACCACCATCTGTTTGCCGGAGAAATGGGTGTGACGAAACGTAGGTGCCAGATAAATAATCGCTTTGGGTTGAAACCCTTCAGGAATCTCGCTGCCTGGAATAAACCCTTGCAGATCGGAAAGTCCTGCCGCAAAAAAGCCCGCGTTGTCAGGGGCAACCAACAATGCCGGATAGCCCAGCACGTCTCTGCCTGCCAGAAACGGCATCAATATGAGATTCTGTTTCGATAGCCAATCGAACGTCAAGTCCCTCAGCCCTTCGAAATCCTGTCCGTATCGCTCCTGATATCGTTCCTTATCCGTTTCGCCATCATCCGCGATAACCATGCAGTCGGGGTCCCGTCGGCGCATATAGATGTCTGTATAGTTCACCACTGCGCCGTTCTTGCAGCGTGCAACCGTTGCTTCAACATGTCTCCCTATGCCGGGGACATCATAGGCTACTTCAAATAGATCCGTGTCGGGACTGCCCATTGCCATCTCCAGCAGGCTATTACGTGTCTCAGGAATGGTGATTTTCCCTGCCATTGCAGTTAACATCTGCAACCGTTGCGGAAGGATCATGCGGCTCAAGTTCTCGTTCATAAAACATCCTCTTTCATCATTCTCTTCTAAATTTCAGGCGCTTAAGATTAGTGCTCTTCGTTCTCAAGAATCTCCAACACCCTCGAAAAACTGGTTATCAACGCATTGATATATTCGTGGCTGCCGGTTTGAAGATCGGTGACTTCCATGCATCCGGTTGCAACAGCAGGTGCCTCAAAAGAATTGCGATGGCACTCTTTCGAGCAAAAAACCAGAAGGTCCCGGACAAACCCTTGAAATTTCTTACGGAACTCCCTGTTTTCAAACACTCGATTGTATTGCGTTCTGTGCAACAATACGTCAATCATGGCATGAGGAATTCTCCAGATATCTACATAGCCTTCATCGTTGAAATAGTTCTGTAGAAACGACTCATATTCTGGTTTGGTGGCCGTCACTTGGTTACAGAAGCGTTCGAGGGAAATATAGAGCCCTCGATTGCTGAAAATCGGAGTCAGTTCCTCGTAAGAGTAGTCGTCGGTTGTGTTGCGTAAGGCTGCGTTTGAAATACTCATGTTGAATTCCTCTCTTCTCTTATGTTTTCATTTCAGGCTGTGGGTTGGTTTGTTTCGCAGTGGAGCAGTCGGTGAAATATAAAAAAAAGCCAATATTCAGTTCGTATGAACTGAATATTGGCTTACTGCGCGTCTAGTAAAAATAACTCTACGTCTTAGTCTTCCAATGTTTTGTGGTGCTGTTTATCTAGAAAATCGATCTTCCAGATTCTCAGCGGTCGTGATGACAATGATTTTTTCGCCCGTTTTTGTGCTTACATCAGAGTGTGTGCTGATTACTTCAATATCAACCACTTCCTGAATGAGCCCGATTAAATACTCGCGAGATTTCTCAAATAGTACGGTGCGAACCTTTTTGAGCAACTCCACTCCATGACTATTCTCTGCCAGTTTCTGTTCAGACTGGCTTAGAAAGCCCTTGAGTCGGATGATGATCAAGTCCTGAATGATCAGCGTTCTAATTTGCTTCGGGCCTCTGCCCATATACTCAATTTCGAACTTGCTAACCGCTTCGCTGATCTTTGCCTCTGCTTGTCCCTTTGTCACAATATCACCACGTATATCATTTAATCATATGTATAACTCATCGTCAAGAGGAAATTTGTAATCCAGTTGACAGAATGGCCCGAAAGCATCTAGGTTCTTTCATCGACTTATGCTCGCTCCCAGTCATAGGACATTCGGCATATTTGATTATGTCAAGCCGTATTATTCTCAAATTTGCATAAAAGCAGACAATATGTATCGAATTTTTCAAATTAAGTTTTCAGGACGAATGCCTGAACATGAACTGGTTCATGTCGCTGGAGGATGCCAAGGACAAAGTAGAGCGCTGGCGAAGGGACTACAACGAGTTCCGTCTGCACAGCGCACTAACATACCTCACGCCAAGTCGAATTTGCCCTACAAGCGGGTCTCGAGGCCGTTTGAACATCGATTTTTTCTCATTCAGTCTGGACTACTCTTTGGGGGACACCTCAATTGCTCTATCTCATAATAGTCAGAATGCATCTGCAAGAGTAAATGTATATTTGTCTCCAAACAGATAGTCACGATAGTATCGTTCTGTCACGGGGGAGTAAGTAGTAATAGTTATAGATCGGTCGCGCGAATTGAATCTCATTATCCTAAGCTGACCGCATTCAGTTTTAAAATGCTGATAATTGTACATAAGCTGCGCTACAGTTCTATCTGTATCACCATCTCCATTATCATCAATAGAATCGATTCGAGCACTAACGCCAAGTACGTGGCCGCATAAAACAAGTCGGACGTTTGGGTTCGGGATGACAATTTTATCAAACATCAATTTTCCATTTATGCTGAAGCGGCCGTTGTCTTGCATATAGTCGTGGAACAAGAGTATTGCAGTGCAGTCCTTATGTTGTTTCAATACTTGATTTACCCAAGGAACAGATTCCTCCTCGGCACCATATCCTACGGCTACAATGATTAACTTAATGCCGTTTTCTTCAAAAGTACAGAATGCTGACATACCGCGTCTATACGCGTTTGCTCGCGGAATACTCCTCACGTCTGGTCGCATCCAATATTCCAGGTAACCGTTCTTCTTTACTTCATGATTGCCGGCCGCTGAAATATAAGGTATTTTTCCACGAAACTGGTTGTACAGTTCGTCGAAATTGTCCCACTGCCTCATAGAGGCACCATTATCCACCGCGTCGCCTGTCTGCACGATGTATCTAATGTCCAATCTTAGTTTATTTGCCATGATCCATGATCCCATTTTTTGCAGAGCATGATCATAACCATTATATGCCATATCCTGCGTATCAGAGATCCAGATGATTGAAAATGTGTCCCTATCGACTTCTTTCTCCACTTGACCTTGTGGTAAAGGATAATTCGTGAACAATAGGAGCAGAACAACTACCCGAAATATACTCTTCATTAAAATCAATAGTCCTCCGAAATCTACAGCTCGAACCTTGCTCGACTTACTATTTTTGAGTGAAAGAAACCAAGAGCAGGAAAGATATTCTTAAAAAGAGCATCTCAGGCTGACTCAACACGGCGAGGGCTATATTGTACTGATGTTATCGATGCCCGTTGATGTGCGGGCTGGTAACTATTTTGAATATCGTAAATTCACAATACAAATGTGTATCTTTTGAATGTCCAAGGATCGCCAATAGCAGTTTTAACGCTGCCTTCGCTGAATTGGTGTCCATCACATCATTGGGTAAATTTCGTCGTAAAGTGTACAGCTAAGAGACCTTCTTCGAGAAATCAATATCACATTCAACAATAAAGGTTAAGATGTGACCGATTTCTCTTGTCCTAACAGCCCAATATGGACTGATATGAGTGAAGAAGATACAAATTTGCTATCGTTGTGATTAGATCAATGTACGAGCAACTTGCAATTACTGAATCGGCTAATATGAATTTCTATGATCAATTTACATGTTACCCAACAGACAAAAGAGTTATTTAAATCAAGACAGTATCAAACCAAGTTCCGGCATAACATATCACATAAGACTTCCGTCAAAACAGTAAAAGCGTTAACCTCTCTGGCGGCTTCAGGATGCGAAAACTTGCGTCACTTTCGAAAATTGCCGTCCATAGTTCACTTTTGCACGACATCGTTTTCTGCACCTCTTTTCCGTGATGGGAACTGACTTACTTGTTGTAAATCTCCTGAGCTTCGTCAAACATCGCCTTGATATTAGCCAGGGATACATCAACCTGAATCGCTTCATGGCTGGGTGATATGATCAATCCTGTCGGAAAAATCTCGCGCAAATTGCGAACAGCTGCTTTGACCTCATTTGAGCTGCCATTCGGTAAAAGATACTGAGTGTCAACTCCGCCGCAAAATGAGACCGATGTTCCAAAATCTTGCTTCAATCCAAACGGCTCCATACCGGACGCCATCGCTTGGATTGGATGGATCGCATCCGCTCCGGCTTCGATCAGCATAGGAATTACCCGCCGGATAGCCCCGCAGGAATGATAGATCACCTTGACCCCATAGCTATGTGCTAGATCAATCAACTGCTTGGCGCCGGGAATCACAAATTCCCTGATCGATTCCGGGCTGATCATCAAATCGAGTTGACTGCCTAAGTCATTTCCAATCAAAACCGCGTGAATCCTTCCCTTCGTTGCATCCAGAAAAAACCTGAGCGCTTTTAAATAGAATGCAATGATTTTGTCATTCACATAATGAACTAGCTCAGGCGCCTCTATCATGTTGACGAGAGCATTCTCCATGCCGAACGCTGCGCAAAAATCCTGAAAATGACAAGCCCACACCATTCCTAGTATCGCTTTGTCCTTCGGTATTTGATCCAGCATCTCAACGCACGCATCGGGGCTGATGTATTCTCCTGGATCCGGCCATGGAAAGTTTAGAGCCAAAGCGTCTTCGATACTTTCGCATTCAGCAAAGCATCCTTTTGCCGTTAACGTTCTATGTTCGCAATCTACAGCGCAGCCATTCCTATACCAGTCGAAAGCGGCATAGATCGCAGAACAGCCCGGTGCACTGTAGGGCACTTCAACTGAATAGATATCATCCCCGATCGCAGCCTTTAGCTCTTGAAACGTTTCCACACAATAATATGCACATAAGGGGGTAACGACCTCCATCTTTGGAATTCCGAGCCAACAAGCCGGCCTATCAACAGGATGTCTGTCGATAGTTGCTTGAAATCGTTCAATACTGTTCACTGGTTCCTCCATAGACTATTCGGTCAAAATTGAGAGTATACTACAAGCTAAAATCTATGTTCCTGATTCGCTAGATACCGCATGGTATCCCGAATCGATGATTCCGCATCATAACTCGGCCAGTATTCCAGCCCAAAATAGCCGGAATACCCCGCGTCCTCCACCGCGCGGATGATGCGCGGATAGTTCGTTTCGCCCTGTTGCAGTTCGTGCCTGCCCGGTACGCCCGCGCTATGGAAATGTCCGATCCACTCGATATTATCTGTGATATTGTTGACTAGATTCCCCTCCATCAGCTGCATATGATAGCAGTCAAAGAGCAGTTTAATCCTCGGGCTGTTGACCGCCTCGACGATCTCGAATCCTATACGCGACGAATCGAGGTAATACCCCTTATGATCGATGAGAGAATTGAGCGCCTCGAGTACGATCATCACTCCTTCACGTTCACAGATCTCTGCTAATCGTTTCAAGCTCTCGATCAGCAGCGCTTTCTGCGTGTCCCCTTTACCCGTTACATCTCCAGAAAGACCGATGAATGTGGTGCAGCCCATGTCTTTTCCTTGCGCGATCGACCGCTCCAAATTGCGGCGAACCGCTTCAAACGAAAGATTCAAGCGATAATCCCACGGCTGATTGAGACAGCAGCAGGCAACCGGGATGCCAGCGCGCGCCGCAATATCGCCTATCTTTTTCGTGTCATATATGGATGGATCCCAGAATTCTATTGCATGTAAGCCAAGTTCCTTTGCTTTTTCGATTCGATCGTAAAACGAAATACCATCAAAAACCGGTTCAATACAAAGCGAATATTTCATGTGTGCGCCTTTCCTCCCTTGCTGTGCATCAGGCTGATGGAGCGCGCGATATTGTCCTCGCGCGCCCCATTGGCCTTCTTGTCTAGGCCAGTACTACCGCAACTTTGCGGATTGCGCGCGCAATCATGTTGCAATCTTCGTCGCTCATCTGCGGCGGAATATCCAAGTGTACCACGCGGCCAAGAAAGGACAGCGTGTTCGGATTCATCATCGGATCGTATTGCACCGGTTCCGTGTTGGCATGATACGGGCAATCCCACGGACAGCTGGCGGCTGTCGGCGTCTTTTTCTCAATGATGTGCTTCCAGTGCGCGTAGATGTGCCAGTCCGGTATACCCGCGTTGAATACGCCCGCTGCTGCGACGCCTTCCGCTTTCAGTGCATTGACAAACGGCTCAACCTTCTCGCGCTCGTCAAGATAAAACATCAGGCAGATAGCAGAATCCCCTTCCGGATCGTTTACAGGACGAACCTTAATTCCCTTGACACCCTGGATGCCTTCGAGGATACGCTTCTGATTCTCGCGCATGCGCTTCACCAATCCATCCAGGCGTCCGAGCTGTGCGAGCATAACGGCACCGGTGAGTTCGCTCATGCGGAAATTGGAGCCGCAGAACAGCTCGCCTTCAAACCGCTGCTCGGCATATCGATCCGGACGCCAGCACGCGGCAGTGTCATGATAGCTCATGCAGCGGTCATAGATATGTGCATCGTTGGTCAGTATCATTCCGCCTTCGCCGGCGGTAATGGTTTTATGATATTGAAATGAGAAACACCCGGCGTGTCCGATAGTACCGAGATATTTTCCGTGATACATTCCGCCAACCGCCTGAGCGCAGTCTTCCACAACGATGAGGTTGTGCTTTTGTGCGATATCCATGACCGCATCCATATTGCATGGCACTCCGCGCATATGGACAGCGACGATGCCCTTCGTCGCTGGCGTGATCTTCTTCTCGATGTCGATAGGATCGATCGTCAGAGTTTCGTCTACCTCCGCGATTACGGGGATCGCCTTTGCCGCAACGATAGCCGCGCAAGAAGCAAAAAACGTATATCCGGTCACGATGACCTCGTCCCCGGGGCCAACTCCGCAAGCGACCAGCGCGGAGATCAGCGCGCCTGTGCAGGAGCTCGTCGCAAGGCCGTATCGCGCGCCTAGCTTTCCGGCAAACGCTTCCTCGAATACCTTAACCTTCGATTCGCAGTTCGCGGGTCCATAGTAGCGAAACAGGTACTTGTTTTCCAAAACCTCTAAAACTTGTTTTTTTTCTTCCTCCCCTATTTCAAGTCCGCCGGGATACATTGGATAGTTCGGTGTCGTCTTGGCCTTTGGGCCACCGTAGAGAGCGAGTTGTTCCATCTATTTCCTCCATTGTGTTGATAACATTTTTATCGTGCGGAATTAATTAACCTCCAGCGCGTCCTTGTCCGAAAGCTGTGGGAAGGACGCGTGCGGAATCTCCTGATACCAGTAGGCGACCGAGGCGATATCATCCTGAAGCGGAAGATACCTGCCATGCTCGCGCCAGCCCAGCGCCTGCATTGTCACACGAAGCTCCTTCTGGAAACGGATTGGATCCGTTATATGCCACCGGTACATGCCAAAGCGGAATTGGCTGTTGTAGAGGCGATCCGGCGTAAGCACCTGATGTAGGCCGGCGTAAGGCGTGGTGAAATCACTATATTGACCCGGCTTTTGACGCGGATCCTCAAAATCATAAGAACCGCAGAAATAATCTTCGGTTCCGGTTCCGCATATCGTTGGATACTCGGCTTCCCCATCCAGATAAAACTTAATCTCTCCTTCGCCCCACCAGCCGCGATTATGGACGCCCCACGCCATATAGGTGCCGACATAGTGCCCTCTGCCCTGAATGCCGTCCACAATGGTAAACACCTCTTTATATGGAAGCGGGTTTGCCCTGCGAAACTGAGCATGAAAATACGCGCAGTGATCTGGAACCTCAGTCAGAGTATAATCAATCTGGTAAAAACAGGTCGCATCAAATTCCTTCGAGCGGTTTTCAAGCGTGATGCGGCAGTGTTTTTTAAAGGGCATCTGCCAATAGCAGTTAAACGCGCTACCCGGATTGACGCAGACCGCAAGCGAGGAAAGCTGGCTGTACTCGTTCCAACCGCTCGCAAAGAAATCCCCGATTGGAACCTCGACTGAAGGTTGTTCCTGATGATCCCAGTAAAAGCGTAGGATCAAATTGCGCCAGGGCTTGGAAACAGTCATCCAAATGTGCTGGATCACACCCGGTCCTTCGATGACGGCCAGCTCCGCCGTCGTCTGCGTTTGAATAACGATGTTCGGGTTCACCTTCCAACCAACGCCGAGTTCGCGCGCGGCGTTCCCCGAGATGCCCTTCTCCAACGAACAGCGCGCACCGCCGCTGACTTCTCCCGTTGGGTTTTCCGCGCTGATGGAGCGCGACTGCGCGTTGGAAAGCAGCATCAAATCGCTCATACCGTTGATGATTCCGTGAAACATAACTCTTACCTCTCTATGCAAAAAATGTGTGTAACTATTTTGTGCGAATGTATACGATCGCTTCATATGGCTGTAACCACCCGGCACGATGCGCTTTATAGTTGCCGATCAATCTTTTCTCCCCCACCTGCAATTCCGCAGGCGTATACGGTACCTCTTGATCCGAGAAATTCAACAATATGCGCAGTTCGTATGTCTCATCCTCACGCCGGAACGCCCATACCAATTCCGAATTCTCATGCAGCAGCATGTACGCACCGTAAACTATCACGGGAAATGTCTTTCGCAACCGCAGTAGTGCTTGATAGTAGCAAAAGACAGAATCGTGATCGCTCATCTGTTGCTCCGCATTGATGAAAGTATGGTTTGGATTTACCGCAATCCACGGCGTCGTTTTTGAAAAACCACCGTTCCCCCCACTGCTCCACTGCATCGGCGTGCGCGCATTGTCCCGACTCTTTGCCGCGAGAAAACGCATCATTTGCGCATGCGTTACCTTGCCGCTCAGCGTCAGCTCGCGATAGACGCCAAAGCTCTCGATATCGCGATAATCATCTAGCCGCTCAAAGCCCGCGTTGGTCATTCCTAGTTCCTCGCCCTGATAAATGTACGGCGTGCCCTGTTGAAAATGCAGGCAAGTGGCGAGCATTTTTGCACTGATTACGCGATACTCGATTCGGTCGTCCCCGAACCTAGAGACGGCACGCGGTTGGTCGTGATTGCTCCAGTAGAGCGAGTTCCAAGCTTTCCCCGAAAGCTCCGTCTGCCATTTACTCATATTCTCCCGCAGCAGTGGCATGGGTACCTTCTCTTCATTCCATTTCCCCAGCTCACTATGCCCAAGTCCGACATGCTCAAACTGGAACACCATATTGAGTTCGCCCGTATCAAATCCCGCATATCGTTTTGCTTCTTCAATCGTGACTCCGCCCGTCTCGCCAACAGTCATAATGTCATAATCGTCCAGCACTGCCTTTCGCATTTCATGCAAAAATTCGTGCGCGCGAGGTCCGTTTTCGATGAACGCGCAAGGGCTTGTGCCGCTTGGGTCATCCGGAAAGCGTTGGTCCTTTGAGATCAGATTGATGACGTCCATCCGAAACCCGTCGATACCCTTGTCACACCAAAAGCGCATCAAATCATATACTTCTTGCCGCACAGCGGGGTTTTCCCAATTCAAGTCCGGCTGCTCCGCAGCAAAGATATGCAGATAATACTGTCCGCTTGCAGGGTCAAGAGTCCAGGCAGAGCCGCCAAAACTTCCGCTCCAATTGTTCGGAGGGTCTCCGTTTCTTCCGTCCCGCCAGACATAGTAGTCGCGCTTTTCTGCGTTTCGACCGCTCCTGCTCTCGATAAACCATGGGTGCTCCGATGAGGTATGATTCGCGACCAGATCCATAACGATTCTCAGCCCACGCGCATGCGCCTGCGCAAGCAGACGGTCGAAGTCCTCCATCGTGCCGAAGTCTTCGTGGATGGCACGGTAGTCCGAGATATCATAGCCGTTATCAAAGTTAGGCGAGCGGTAGACGGGGCAAATCCAGAGCACATCTACGCCGAGCAAGCGAAGATAGTCGAGCTTTTCCGTAATTCCGTTGAGATCGCCGATTCCGTCCCCATCGCTGTCGTAAAAACTTCGTGGATAGATCTGGTAGACGGCGCATTCCTTCCACCAGACGGCGCCTTCTTTCGTCTTTTGTTGTATGCCACGTTCCATTGTTCTACTATCTTTCATACAACACCTGAGCCATTGCATGACACTCCACTTTGTCAACACGAAACGAAACCAGCCCTTGCTCAACGGCAAACGGAATCTCTGTTTCCTGCGGTACGAGCCGGACGCTCTTGACCTTCCCACGTGCTTTGATGCGAACCGTAATATTATAGACGGGCAAAAGCTCTTCAATAACAACGGCGTCCTCCCCTTTTCGCAGCATTGGCGCATACAACAGCTGCACCAAATCATAGCCATCTTCTTCGTTGTGCATCAAAGTCACGGCGGAAGAAGGGGGCATAGACGTCTCAAGCGTTTTACGCTCCGCCAGTAGTCGATTCATGCATTCACAGAAGAGTTCCCTAGTGAGGAACGCGCCGTGTTCCCGGTATTCCTCAAACATATGAAACGCCGCGTACACAAACCCATCTCCCGCGATGATTGCGGGTGCCTCACTGCGGTTTTGTGATGGGGCGTGCGCATGCGAGCAAAACTCAAACGTTGAACGGTTGAAATACGGATATTCAAAATCCGCGAGGATCTTAGTGCATGTTTCGTCCGCCTGCACGCAATAGGCCTTTTCGTAGACCACAAACGCGTTGTCGCCAAGGGCATCCAGCGGCTCGCGTGTGCGTATATAGACTGGAATGTTTGTCTCCGGTTCTGGGCAGCTGAAGCCCAGCTCATCAAACAATCGTTGCTTTCCCTGCACGATGCCGGATCTTCCGGTTAAAAAAACCTTGCCGCCGTTTTTGCGATAGACAGCAAGCTTATGTGCGAGTTGCTCGTCGAGGTCCGCTTCATCCGGCAGCACCAGCACGGCAAAGGGCGAAAAATCCATCTCGGCATCGATGACGCGGAAGAGATAGCCGCCTTCGCCGAGCAGGCGCAGCGCGCCCTCATCGCTGCGTTTTGCCTGAGAAATGTGGTTCTTCACATCATATTCTTCGCCCAAGGTGTCCGCTTCGGCGATTGCAAGCAGATTATGCTCTCCATATCTTGCGCCGAGTGCTTCCAGTGAGAGAAGCCCGATATCCGCTACAAGCGATGTGCCTTCAAGATATCGCTCCTTTTGTTCTACGCGCTCATATGCGCTACCAATCATATGATAGGTCGCGGAATCCAGCGCTCCACTCGGGTGGAGTTGATCTCCTACCGAACACCGCGCGCCATAGACAAGGTTGAGACTCGTTTCATAGATGAGTGCGTTCGGGTGTTTGTATCCGCCAAACTCCCCCCATGCCTTATGAAACCTGCCGGTCATGCCCAGATAATTCAGCCCAAGCCCCGCAACATATAGCGCGGAAAGCGGAAAATGGTCGTATCCCCAGCCGCCCGTGGGCAGGCTCTCTAGCTCCAGATGTGTATCGCCCGCGATAAAATCAAGTCGCCCCCGCTGCACATGTCCCCCATTATGAAAAATCGGCAGTCCCGGCCGGATCGCGTGTACGCGCGCTTCCACCTCCGCGATAAAGCCAACATACAACTCCTCCGCCAGCTCCCAGATGTAGGTGTGATTCATCGGGTCTTTGCCGCGCGCAAGCAGTGTTTTAACGCAATTCTGGCAGCAACAGGGAATCGGACTGGAAACATCCAGAAACAAACCGTCCACATCATAGTGTTCGGCAACCTCAAGCACTTGCTCGATTGCAGCTTGCGTATGCGCGTTATTCAGGCAAAAGCGATGCCATCCAGCCTCCATCAACGTTGGCACCCATGTGGTTTTTTCGTCGCTCCGGCGAATCAGCCACTCCGGGTGGTTGCGAACCTCGCGCTCGTCCAGCCCGATGGAAAGATGAACCGGGGTCTTAATCCCCACCGCATGCGCGGCCTCGATCTGCCGGCTAAGCAAATCGAACGAGAGATTTGGGTGCCGCGGGGAGAGCTTGCTGTCATAGTACATCCAGCCATGCGCGCACTTTGCCGTGAGAGTGACGGAATTGACATGAGCCTGAAGAAGCGTTTGTTGAAACGCTTTGGGGTCAAAGTCTAGACCGATTCCTTCGATGGAACCCGCTGTATGAAAATCCAAATGAACCTGCCGATATCGCATGTTACCTCCACATATCGTCTCATGTGCTGACGCACAGAATTTCAAACTTGTTCTATGATCACAATAGCGCTGCTGTTGCGCCGTGCAAGGCGTATCGCAACGCCGCTTTCCAATAGGCTTGCTCCCGTACGAACCTCCGCGTTCTCTTCGCCAAAGAGGGAAACACGATAACGATTCAAAGGTTCAAGGCCGGATACCTTGACCCATCTCGTTTCGCAGATATGGTTCATCCGGTAGACGAAAATCAAGCTTCTTTCGCATGCTTCCTCGACAAATTGATGTACGTGCCAGC
Organism: Bacillota bacterium; assembly: GCA_023395595.1. Classification (GTDB taxonomy): domain Bacteria; phylum Bacillota; class Clostridia; order Christensenellales; family CAG-138; genus UBA7703. The sequence goes on along the minus strand of JAEWYO010000048.1, from coordinate 19,134 downwards.
TTTTTCTGTTTCCCAACCGCGCGGGCTCTGCATCCGTCAAAAGAGATGCGTTTGCAAGAAAGCAGCGCCACTGCTGATAAAATAAAATATGTGTTCGGATGCAGTCGCGCGTTGGCAAATCCAGCGTTGCAATATCGCCCGTAAGCCCCATAGGAGACTGCGCGAGCAGTCGGCAGGCAAACTCTGTGTCTATCGTTTCGCATTCAGCAAATCCCGGTCCCGGGGAGGATGGCGTGACGACGGTGTGCTCCACCGTGCCTTCTCTTCTGTCATACGCCGGAATATCCGGTCCTCTTTGAAGCGCAAGCCAGCGGTAGATCCGATTCGGGTTGGTTCGCATGGACATCTGCTGGAAGGTGGAAAGTCCGTCCCAAGGGTTCGCGTTGTCGCTAGAAAATGAAACGTCAAAGTGCGACATGGTATTGATATCGCTCCGAAGCCCGCCCGAAGCGCAGTTTTCGAAGATCACGTCCGCTCGGCTCTGCCGCAGTTCGTCTATCAATCGGTAAAGGTTTTGATAGTAACGCATGTGTCCGGTTCCGCTCGGATCCACTTCCAGCTCCTGATTAAAGTCCAGCTTGAGCCAGCCAACGCCGTAGCGATCGATCACGCGGAGCATCTCATTTTTTAGGTAATCGTATACCTCTTGCATCCAGAGGATCGGATAAAATCCACTACTTCCCTGTGCAAACCACTCCGGATGCGCCTGATAGATCGGTGTGCAGGTTGTAACGCGCTCTGGCTCAATCCAGAGTCCAAAGCGAAGCCCACTCTGACGAACCGCATCTGCAAAGCCTGAAAGTCCGCCCTCCAGAGCGATTGTATCCCTTTCGCGCCAATCCCCGACGCATTCGCTCCAGTTGCCTTCCTGCCCGAACCAGCCCGCGTCCACACAAAACACCTCACAGCCAAGCTCCTTCGCAATTTTTAACCGCTCGAACAGCCGCTCTTGGTTTAGATCGTCATAGCAATCCATCCATGTATTGTAGACAACAGGAAATTCTCTCTTTTCTTGCTTCAGCATATGTGTATTCAAAAAGTAATGCAGCCTCGGCGCGGCATAGTGCAGCATGCCATCCGGCAAGCTTTGAATCAAAACCTGCGGCATATCAAGTCGCTCGCCCGCTTCAACCTTGATCGAGACCCGCTCGGTCGCGTGTCCCAGAGAGAGTGAAAATGTGCCGTCCCCTTGCGGACCGACTCCTCCGCTGGACGAACGAACGCATATCTCCCAATCTCCCACCGGAAGAATATGAAACGCGATCCCTCTCCCCGCTCCAATCTGCCTCAACGCGAGAAAAGGCGTGTTCCCCTGTGTCGTCCTTCCGCCTTCGTTGCATAGGTGCAGTCCACCGGGATATAGACGTTCCCAACCGCCGTCGCCTTCATAACACCAGTTGCCGGTCTGCAAATATCGCTCATATTCGCCGGGAGCGAACCTAAACCGCGTTTGCAGGCGGCGAACTTCGAACACATGTGCGCTATTGTTTTCCAACGACAAAGTTTGGCTGATGATGCCAGCTTTCCCGTCCAGTGAAAAGTTCAACTCGCAGCTGACGCCGCAGTCGGAGCGGTAAAAAACTTTCACCGTCTCGTCGGTTTGCGAAATAGATGACTGCAGCAGATCGATCGGTTTCCCGTTGTGCAGTATGTCGCTCTCCAGCTGACCAATCTGCCTTGCAGGAGCGCCCTGCTGCGGAATGTGCATCTGCATGCCGAACAGACAGCCGGGGGAACACTGCTCCCGCAACTGTACCCATTCGGTCATGCCGAACGCTTCGTTGATCAACCGGTACTGCTCCATTTGCCCCCCCTGCGTTACTGCTTTTCTGTCGTCAAATCTTTTCGTTCGATCGAAACGATCGTCTCGGAAATACACGTTCGTGCGTCTTCGCTTAATTGCAGGCGGTATTGTCCGGTTTTCACGCGCAAATCATCCGCCAAAGCATCGTAGCTGGCTAGTTTCGAAAGCGGGATTTCGAACAATATCTCCTTCTGCTCGCCAGCAGTTAAAAACACTTTTATAAACCAAACAAGTTTTTGCGGCGCGACACGCGGCGTATTGCCCGCAAAACGGGCGTAAATTTGTATGACATCCGCAGCGTTTCTTGCGCCCGTATTTCGAATGATGATCTGCCCGGAAATCGTTCCGTGGCTTACGCGGACGTCCGAAATCGATTTTTGAAAGCTGCTGTATCCAATACCCGCGCCAAACGGAAAGTCAACGGGTCCGTAGTGATACCAATGCGTAAATCCCTTGCCCGCGCGCAAATCATAGCAGTCAAATGGTGGCAGGTCTTCCGTCCCGCTGTAGAAGGTCAACGGCAGCCGCCCGCTTGGAGAAACGTGCCCGGAAAGAAGATTCGCAAGCGCGTTTCCTCCTTCTTCACCGGGATACCACGCCTCAAGAATCGCGGGGATGTGCGCCTTTAGCCAAGGAATCGCAAGCGAAGAACCGTTGTATAGCACCGCAACGATATTTTCGTTGACCGCGCGCACCTGCCGCAGCAGATCCAGCTGCCGCGCGGGCAGCCGCAAATCCAGCCTGTCTTTTCCCTCCGCCTCGTCTGTTGTACCAAGACCTAGCAGTGCGATTACGACATCCGACCGCTTTGCTGCTTCAACCTCCGCATCAAATGATGGCGAGGCTGTTTTCCGCGCGCGCCATAGCAGGCGAATGCGGGGCTTGCGGGCGCAAGTATGGTATGATACCGCAATTTTACAACCTTCCGTTGCGTTGAGTGAGAGCCACTCTCCCGCATAGGGGCGTCCGTTGACTGAAAGCGTCGCTTGCGCGGGAGCCTGCATGTCGCCCCGCTGATATTCAAGATGCAGCTGATATACCCCCGCCGATGCCGGGATCAAAAATCCCTGCCACTTCGCCGAAAAGCAGCCTTGCCCGATCATGGGGTCCGGCGCTCTATTTTCCCAGTCAAAATCGAGTCTGGCGTCGATGCGTCGGTTCGTCTCCCTGCCATCCCGCACGCGGTATTGCGCAAGCAGCCCCCGCAGTTTCTTCCCCTCCAACTCGTGCCAAAGCGTTTCCTCCGGCACCGCGCATAGCTCTTGCGCCGCTTCCTCCCGATAGGAAACATGCTCCACAAAATCTCTGCCAAAAATCTCTCGGATCGCTTGCACCGGCGTAATAGGAGGATCAGCCGGCTTCCCGCTATAGTCGCCAAGCTGGCATACGTCCGCATTATTTCCTATCACACAAATTTTCTTTTGTGCCGATGGGTTTAGCGGGAGCAGCGGCGCGTTTCCGACAGCTTCGTTTTTCAGCAGCACCATTGACTCCTCCGCCATCTCGCGCGCAATTGTCCGATGCGTCTTGCCGGATACGATCGAAACGTCAAGCCCGTCCCAGGGTGTCTCTTGGTCAAACAGACCCAGACGGAAGCGTGCGATCAGCACGTTTTCCGCCGCGCGGTCGATCTCTTGTTCGGAGATCAGGCCTTGTTCCAGCGCCTCCGCCAGATGCGTTTGATATACCTGTTGCACGGTTCCGCACGAGCCGCATTCCAGATCCACGCCCGCGTGGAGGGCCTGTACCGCCGCCTCAACGGGCGACTGAGCCGTGCAATGCTGATCCCAAAGGTTGGAGACCGCGCCGCAGTCGCTGACCACATAGCCTTCAAAGCCCCATCTGCCGCGTAGGATATCGTGCAATAATTCGCGACTCGCGTGGCATGGTTCACCGTTGACGGCGTTATAGGCAGCCATTACAGCTGCACACTTCCCCTCTCGAACAACAGCCTCGAAAGGAGAAAGGAAATATTCAAATAAATCGTCACGCGGAATCACGGCGTTGCAGGAAAATCGGTTGTGCTCTTCGTTGTTTGCGACATAATGTTTCGGCGTCGAAATCGTTTTAAGCAGCGTTTCATCCTGACCCTGCATACCTTGCACAAACGCTGTCCCGCAAACACCTGCAAGAAACGGATCTTCCCCGTATGTCTCACCCGTTCGCCCCCAGCGCGGATCTCGCGCAACGTTCAGGTTGGGCGACCAGAAGGTAAGAAGCCCGTTATAACGCCCCTCCAGTTCCTCGCCTTCCATCCTGCCGCCAAAATGATTGTGCTTGGCACGCGCTTCATCGGAAATCGCCTCCGCAATCTTTCCGATCAGCGGGGGGTTCCAGCTCGCCGCCATCCCGATCGCCTGCGGAAACACCGTAAAAGTACCGGGACGCACAACGCCGTGCAGCGCCTCGTTTCCGTGATGATACGCGGTAACGCCAAGACGCTGTATGGCGGGCGCCGTTTCAGATAATATGCTGATCTTCTCTTCGAGCGTCATTTGGCTTAAAAGCGCCTTTGCTCGATCCTGCATGGACTGCATCTCGTTTTCCTCTCAAGGGTTACTCGATTATCTGCACCAAAAATGTCTTGATTTCAAATGGGGAGATCGTAAAGCGAATCCTGTTTCCCTCGATCCAATCGCCGATTGGTGTTTCGGTCAGGTCGCATTCGCAAAAACGCAAGATCACAAAACTGCTCTCCACGGTGGCTTCGCGGCTTTTTCCGCCGTACTCATGCAGACGCAGGAGCACAAAATTCCCGCTCTGCGAGCATTTCACAGCGTCCGCCTCGAGCAAATCATCCGAAATCAGAAACAGCGGTTTTGGCGGAATTTCCGGGATGCCCTGCGCGATCACCGTTGGATGATTGAGCGCCGCCGCGCGTTGGTGCGTGCCCGCCGCGCGCCAGTCTCCGCCGTGGGGGAGAAGCGCATACGTATAGCGATGTTCGCCCTGATCCGCCGTTTCGTCCGGGTCGATCGCAGATTTGATCAACGAAATACCCAGCCTGTTACCCTTTGCGCTGTGACCGTATTTACAGTCGTTGAGCAAGCTCACACCTTTGCCAGGTTCACTCAGATCGACCCATTGATGCGCGGGCACCTCAAACCGCGCCTGGTCAAACGCTGTCCTGTGCTCGGTTGGGCGCGCCATGTTGCCAAATGGAATATCGAAAATCGCAACATCCGACGTAATGTTAAGCGGGAACTCCGCGCGCAGCAAACGCTGATGCTCGTGCCAGTCGACAAAATGCTGAAATAAAATCGCAGCGTCGTCGCGTTGAAAGACCATATCCTGTGTCAAACGGGACGATCCGTAGGAAAACGTGAACCGGACGATTGTCCGCAGCGCATTATTTTCCACAACGTCGACGGAGATTAAATCTTCCACAAGCGCATAGTGTTCGGTGTAGCTTGCGTCGATGTCCCAAGCGTCAAACATCGCGGGTTTGTCTTCATATGCGATCAGTTGATTGCCCGCTTCCCCGTCTGCAAACATTTCAAAGCCCGGCGCCTTTGCATAAACGCGAGTTAACTGGCCATTTTCAGCCCAATGCACAACGTAGAGCGGCGTTTCAATCGTTCTATGAGATAGATCGACCGAAGCAAGCTCCCCTATCGATTCGCTCTCGTCCTCCGTTTCTTGCGACACTATACAAGCCGCAGAAAATGGCTTTATTCCGCGCAGCGCAAGAAGGTATCTACCGTTACTGAGGGGAACGCTTTCGATCTTGTTGCCTGCTTCATCTAGCCAGCGCACCTTGCCTTTTGCAGGCAGTTCGACGAGCGTATTTCGCTCCCAACCGCTTACGTTCCAAACCGTATATCCCTCGCTGTTTGCACGCTCTTTAAACCACGCCCCGTCCTTCTTGTCCAAAGCAGCGTGCAGGGCGGCAAATTCGCGCCTTAGGTCGTCGTACACCGCATGGATCGAGCTGCCGGGCAGGATATCGTGAAACTGATTACGCAGTAGGATTTGCCATTGTTCAAACAAATCCTCCGCGGGAACCACGCCACCAGATTGCAGCCATCGGAGCGTCTGAAAAAACTCACTATCGCATAACCGTAGCTCAAGCCGTCGGTTTTCGCGTTTCGCAAACGCCTGGCTCGTGTAGGTGCCGCGGTGACATTCCAAATATAGCTCCCCGTTCCAAACGGGCGTATCGCTGCGCATTGCCTGTTCGATCAGCGTTTTAAAAAATCCGCCCGCCGTATCAAATCGGATATCCATCTGCAACGGAAGCTCCCGCAGCGCACGCAAACGCTTGATCATTGTCCGCGTGCTGCCGCCGCCACCGTCTCCATAACCGTAGAGATACAGTAAATCCTTCGATATCTCTTTGTTTTGATACAGCTCCCACGCTTGTCTAAGTGTTTGCGGTGAAATTTCGCCGTTATACGTCGTTGACCAGGGCTGCGGCGGGAATCCGTTTGCGGGAACCGTTAAAAAACTCGCGAGCACGCGGCTGCCGTCAATGCCTTCCCACCAAAAGGTATCGTAAGGAAAACGGCTGCTTTGATTCCAGCTAAGCTTGGAGGTGAAAAACACCTCAATCCCGCTTTTTTTCAGTATCTGCGGCATTGCCCAGCCAAACCCAAAGGTGTCCGGCAGCCAGACCGCGTTGTCGTTTTTCCCAAATTCCGCTTGAAAAAACCGTCTTGCGTAGAGAATTTGCCGGATCATGCTCTCGCCTGAAATCAGGTTGCAATCCGCCTCCACCCACATGCCGCCTCCGGGCTCCCAGCGCCCCTGCCGGATTGCACCGCGCGCTCCGTCTAGCAGCGCTTGGTAATCCTGCTCCAGAATTCGATAATATTCCGGCGAGGATTGGAAAAAGCGATACTCCGGAAACTCTTCAAACAGCCTTAATACGGTTGAAAACGAGCGTGCGATCTTTTCGCGCGTATGCTTGACGCGCCAGAGCCAGGCATAGTCGATGTGGGTGTGTCCCGCGCAATGCATCGTACAGTCGCTCGCGGCTTTCGGCAGCGCGCGAAGCCCGGTTTTCAACAGTTCTGCTCCGTTGAGGGCGGATGCGCGCAGTGCATCTCCTCCTTCGTTCCAACGAAGTCCGTCGGACATCCTCCTCGCCAGAGAGAGCATTTTATTTCGGGTTTTTTCCTCCCGGGGCAGGATCTCCGCAGCCGAAAGCGTCATATCCAAAAGCGTTGCCGCATCCTCGAGCGCGTCGTCGAGCCATCCGACCTCCGCCGAGCGGATGATGTGTGTCTTTTGCGATGGGCTCTTGCCTGTTATCCCCGCCCAAAGCAGAAACTCCAACTCGACGGTTTTTCCAGACCAGGCGTCGAGCGTAACGAGCATATGATTCTCGTCCACGCCATGCCAGGGTTGACCATCTATGTAGAGCATCGCCTCAAAGCCGTGCCCGTATCCAGCGTGAATCGATGAAAAATCAAACTTGCCAAACACCTTTTGTCCGGCTCTCGCCTCCGGCAGGGTAAGTTTCGCCAAAAGATAGAGATATCCATCCGTGCTATCCCATCGATCGCCGAGACGAATTTCGCCCGCGTCCTGCGGCAGTGGCATATAGGAGCAGATTTCATCACTCGCGACCTTTTCCCAGGCGCGAAATAATTGGATCTTCCGTTCGCTATGAAACACGCAGTCCGTCAGCCTGTCGCATTGCTCGCGTATTTCTGTGTTTTCCAACCGTTGATCCATTCGAGGCCTTTCTTACTCCAAAGATGATCCCAATGCCAAACCGGCTTATCTCCCGCCTGGCAGAAGTTTCAGATATTTGCGTAGCAGTGCATAATACGCATCATCCGCGGCTTTCCATCCAGAGAGCGGATATCGCTTCAGTCCCAACACACTGCCGATCTGCACCGAACACCCATTTTCGAGAGCCGCGAGGAAATACTCTTCCAGATTCTCCTCAAAATGATGAAAGTCATACGCAACCGGGCAACCGACGCTTGTTGCCGCGAGCATCTTCCCGCGGTTGACATGCTCTAGCACATTGGTGCTCCAAACATCATATGTGCGGTTGATATCGATGAACTGCACGAGATGCGGATGTCCCGCGCAACCAATGTGCACTGCGTCCGGCTTATGCTTTCGCATCAGGTTAAAAAACAGCTCGAACACGCGGTAAAAATAGTTCTCTTCCCCGCGCCAGCTCGAATCGAACAGCGGCGTTTCCGGGTGAATTTTGTCGGAGAGAAAGTCCGTCTTCACGCCGTCGAAATCATAACAGCCGGGATCGGAGGAAAAGAGGCGATGAAACAGGGGCTTCAAATACTCTTCCTGCGTAACCGGGCTGGAAAAATCGATCGTGCGCTGCCCATGTTTATTGATCCATCCGCCGCCCGCGAGAAAGCGCGCGGGAATTTCGGCCAGATTATCCACCTCCGCCCAGTTCCACCAAGCCACAACGCGATAGCCGCGCGCATGCAGCCGGTCAATCAGCCCGCGAAGATCGGCAAACTGCTCTTTTTTCGCGATCCACTCCCCGCGCGTACTCCAGCCCATATCGATCAGTATCGTGGAAAAATCCAATTTTTGCTCTTCTATAACGTTCAGCGCGCGCTCCATCAACTCGTCATTTAACGCATCGGCGGCGGACGCCGTAATTTCAATCTGATCGTGCAGCCCCTTCGGGATCGAAGCCTCAGTCAAATAGCCTTGATCGACCCACGTGCAGTAAAGATTGCTTCTATGCCAGTCAAACCGTTTTTTTTCGGAAGGATCAGGTATGATCTTTTCTTCGACCAAGATGCTGCAATATTGCGCGATGGTCTCGTGCGGATCCTGTTCGTACCCCGCGAACAGGGCAAATCGGCCGGAGCAGAAAACCTCCCCCGCCATTAGCTGCAGCCCGTGTTCGAATCCTCCATAGTTTTGCGAAAACTGCATGATGCGATAGTTATCCACCGCGATATCCAGTCCGAATGTTCCCTGTGGCAGATCCATCGCCCCGATGAATAGATTGCAAGCGTTCTTTGTGAATGTGAACATACTCGGATGCGGGGCAAACTGCCAATCGCTTGAGTATGTCGTTGTCACAAAGCTCTCTCCCAACAAGAGTTCCGGCGCGGTCTGCTCCGTGCAGTGGCGGTTGCGGAAGTTGAAGAGTTTATATAGGTTGACAAGGCATCCGGAAGGAAATATATCCAGTTTACCGAGTACGCAATCCCTGCGGACGCCGAATCTGCAGCGTAACTCCACATGCGTTTCACACGCACGCATCTCGAAAAAAACCTGCTGCACAGGGCTGTCTTCTGGCAAGGTGTACGAAATCGTCAAACTATCCTGCACCTGTGTGATTTGGCATGCGATTGGCGTCGCGGCAACGCCGTCCAACTCCGGCAAGAAGAACCAGGGGGTTTTCGATATCAGTAGGTCGTCCCCTTTTTTACTGCGGATGATGAGCGCATTTGCTTGATCTATCTGTATCTCGAGCGTCTTTGTTTGCATGTTACTCCTCGTCAATCGATTGTCATCTGGTCTCATACGTCTTGGCTGCCCATATCTTCACTTTGAATCGTTCAAATACAGTTCTTCGCCTTCGATGATCTCCAGTCGCTGAGAAACCGCTCCGTTCCCGTCCAGGGTCTGGTGCAGAATGCCCCAGGCTTTTCCGGTGCTGAAGAAACAATGGAAGTCGTTTTCGTTAACGCGCGGGGAGAACGAAATCCTGTTTTTCCGCATATCAAAGCGAAAGCCGGATAACGCAGGGATGAGCGCCCAACTTGCCATCGATCGGACATAGTGATTTCCGCACTCAACCTCGCAGTAGGGATTGCGTGAAAATCCGTCGTATCGCTCGCGAACCGCCTCCACAAGATCCAGCGCCTCGCGCACAAAGCCTTCATAGGCGAGATGCGCCGCAACCTGATACTCTACCCCCGCCCAAACCTCGTCGCTATAGATAAACGGAAGTTTGGGGCGCCCGCCTTTTGGCCAAGTGCAGAGCACCAGCCCTCGCTCGCCCGATAGCGCATAGGTACGCTGAAACGCGGTGAAGCTCGAAAAATTCTGAATGAAATTATTTCGGTAAACGGCGAGTAGCGCGCTTTTCACATGCTCCTCCGGCAACAGATATCCAAGTCCGTTGAGATGGCTCAACAACTGCCCGAAGAGCTGGTCGGAAAGGCACCCTTTGCCATATTGATACAAATAACGGTTTACGTCTTCCGTCTTTTGCACATAATATTCGCCGTCAAAGAGCAGCGCATCCATCTTCGCCGCGCCCTTTTTCAACATCTCTCGGTAGGAAGCCGCTTCTTCCGCTTCGCCGAGCGCTTCCGCAATCTCCGCGCTTGCGGCGAGAGCCGCAAAAAAGACGGTGTTGGTCAGACTGTTCTCGCCATAAAATTCGATGTCGTAGGTATTGTGCTGCTGCGCATCGAGAACAAAATCCCCGTTCGCATCCCAATATTGCCGCGCATATGCAAGCACGCGACACGCATGTGGCCAGAGTTCGCGCAAGAACGCGTCATCTCCCGTGAGCTTCCAGTCGCGGTAAAGGCGCACGATACACCCCATTTGCCCGTCGGCCGCGGGATGATATTCCCACTGCGGTTTGCCAAATACCCGGCGGGTACGAAACGCCATCCGCCCGTCCTCATTTGTCTCGAGCAGGAACTCCACGCGGCGCATGGTCTTCTCCAGCTCCGGGAATAAAAACGCAACGGTCTGGGCATAGTTCCAAACATGGGTGCAGCTGCCCTCACAACAACCCTCTGTCTCAAAACCGCCCTCCCAGCCAAGGAATGTGCCGTCGACCAGACGGAAACAAACAGGGCTGCGCAGGGTTGTAATGTTGTTTGCAGCGGATTCGATCACGCTTTCCGGCAAGGTTGAGCCATATAGCGCGCGCGTGAAGGCACGGCTCCGCGCCTCTAGCCCGGAAAGATGCTTGTTTAAGTGTACAGCTGCATCCCAGGCATCCGCAAAGCGCGTGGCATAGTGATTTTTGACCGTGTGCGTTTCGCAATTTCCACAGGCACAGGCATCATACTCCCAGTTGTCCATCCTGTTTGGAAAATACCAGCTCATTAGAAACGAATAGGTTTCGCTCTGCCCCGGTTGAATTGTCTTTTTCACCGAGATCGAGCCAGTTTTCAATGCGCGATGCTCTCCAGGATTGATCGCAACATAGTCGCTCTCCCGTTGCAGTGCGCCGTCGCTCGAAAAGTCTTCCCAAAAGTCGGGCAGTCCATCCCAGTTGCCGCGCCGCAGCCACTCCCGCTTGCAGGTCGCGTTCGCTTCCGGGGTTACAAGCGCGATATTCCCAAAGTGCAGATGGTTTGCATCCAACTTTTCACAGTGGAAATAGAGCCCGCGAAGCCCGTTGTCTTCGCGATATACATTGATGCCGTCGTCATCCAGCAGGATACTCTCCCAGCCCGTCCGCTCAAATTCCCGCACGCCGGCGAGATTTGAGGTTGATCCCGCAATCGCCACCTCTATCGGCTCTGATGCGGTGTTTTTCACACTGTAACGAATGACGCCGGCGGGAATTGAGGAAGCATCCTCATCCAGCGGGACAAAGGGGTTAAAGCACTCCATCTCGACCGAAAGCGGCAGGGTTTCATCCAAAAATTCTACTTTGGCAAATGGATATTGCGCCGAAAAACGGGACGCGGCAAAGCGCGGCAGCCCCGCGCATAACTCAACGGGTAAACCGTGCGACCGCGTGTAGGGTTTGTGAAACGGCGCTTCCAACACGCGCGCGTCTGTCTTCCCGTCGTGTTCTTTGAGCCAGAGCGCAAAGAACGTATAGGGATTTCTGTTTCCCTTTCCCGGGCGGTTAAACCACTCAAAATCCTGCAGGTTGCCGCGCGTGCCAAGGGAGAAATTTCCAGTGCCGATGCCGCCAATTAAAAAAGCTACTTCTGATGCGGTATCCGGATAGCGAATCATTCCCTTCCCTCCTTCTTCATTCCTGCCGTGCGCTAATACCGCGTAAGGAATTCAGGCTGCAAACCAGCTGTTCCAGCGGTTGAATCACCCCGAGCTGATAATGAGCAAGCTCGCCCTGCTCATCGCAAGTCTCCACAAAATCGGCATAGCAGCGCATATAGCTTTGCGCGAAGTTAAGCGCCGCGTTTGCCTCTGCATGCAAATCTTCCAGCTCTTGCTTGCGCGGCAGTTTATCGACTTTTTTGTCAGGCGGCCAGATGCCAACGTGTATCATCTCATGCTTCGCACATTGAAGGTGCGAAACCATCTGTAGGTGCAGTTTTGATATCGAACACTGCATCGCAAGATAGACAGCTTCCCGTTTTCCACGCTCTTCACAGGTAGCAGCAAGCGTGAGATACCAGCTCGCTGCGTCGTCAAATAATCCGCGCGCACGCTCTAGATCTTCCTCCCGATAGCCCGGCGGATCTGTCGCGAAACGATAGACCCATTCTCCGGTAAACCCTACGTTATAGAGCTTTCGTTTGCAGAAGTCGGTCGCTCGCTCCAGCGTTTCGGCAGCTTTCATCATCGCGCCCGCACAGTCCGCACCGAACACATCGTCCGCATACCGGCGCATGATTCGGTCGTACCCTTGATCCAGCTCAAAGCAGGCCTCCGCCGCAACCTTCGCGTTCTGTTCCAACCCGCGCACACGCCAGTGGTTAAAACACATCGTGTCAATGCCCAGCTCCGCAGCTTTCGCGACATTATCGTAGATCGCTCGCGTCCAGTTCTGTGCGAGATCCATATTTCCGTCGAACTCCAACCACGAGATTACGCCGACATCGTTTTTGTTTGTCAACAACGCGTCCCAATCATTCATCTGGTTTGCAATATCACGTGCACCATAATCACCTAGGATGTCAAAACGCACACCCGTGGGTATGATTTTACCCGCGTACTGGTTCACAAGCCGAATCGTATTCGGGTTCGGTGAATACAAGGTCACGACAAGCGAGATGTTTTGCGCAAGAGCCTGCATGCGCTCATCGCGCAGAATTCTCAGCGCAAACTCCAGATACCGCATCGCCCCGACAAAGGTTGCATACTGATTTTGACCCGGTAAAACCGTCCAGTACGGATACGCCTTGGGGTTGATCGCGGCGTCATCTGTATTGATTACTTCTAGCTGCCTAATGAACGCATCTTCAAATGTTATGCCAAGTGATCGACCAAGTCGTTCCAACTCGTCTCGATATGCTGTGCCGTCCTTTGCAAGATAACTAGTTCCTTCGCGCGAGATTAGGTGCAGCTCGTCGAGGCAAGGATACGCGTCAAATAGCTGCAAGCAGCGCTCTACAGCAAGATCGAGCATGATCGGGTTAAGGGTATCTATCTCAGCGGTTTTCTTTCCGGACCAGCCCTGCTGCCAATCGGATGAGAGATTATAGTTTTTCTCCCGCTCTTGTTCTTCGTTGGACCAGGCAAGTACTTTTTGTTCAAATACCTCGGAGATGTCTTCCGGTTCAATGGATGCTGCAACCGTCATGCCGCACGCCTTTGCGCGCTCCATCATGCGAAGATAACGTTCATGCACCGCGAGAAGCAGCGCTTCCGGATCTTCAATCGATTCAAACTCGGCGGGATACCAAATTCGCTTCGTGCGTATGCGCGCGCGTCCGATCATATCGTCGGGCAGGGGCTGGTTGTCCAGGTTTCCCAGCTTCTGCGAAAGATGCCGCAAGCCGCGATAGGTAAATGGATACCATTCCTGGCTATTGTACATATGAAACAAAAGATAGTTGAACTTCATGGACGCGAGCCGATCAATGTAAGAAGCAAACGCAGCTTCGGTGAAAAACGACTGATCCTGCACGAAATTTAAATGCATGCGGATGCCGCGCCGCGCAATCGAAGGCGTTAACCTGATGTTCATCAATGGTACGGCTGTCAATTTTTCGCTTCTGCAAAGGAGCTCTTCCGAAAAACCGAAGTGCATCCCGCATTGTTCGAAAAACTCATATACAGCCGCCGCTAAATCCCCCGACATACGTGCCCGAAAAACGACCGCGCGCGGACTTGATGTAATCCAGATCGCTTCCTGCATTTCCTGTGTCAGCATGAAAACGGGCATCACGCGCTCGGCGGACGCAAACGTCAGCGAGCACAAGCGTTCAAATTCGCTTTCCAGAAAGCCTCGTTGCAGCGGTGCGATCGTGTTTTGCATTGATTTCTCCAAGTTTGATTCAGACAATCGGGTGACTACAGTTTGATGGAACCCGCACTCAGACCCTCAACGAACTGCTTCATTGAGAATAGGAAGATGATGAACAGCGGAACGCTCGCGAGCACATAGCTTGCGGCCAGCATGCCTGTCTCCTGCGGGAATTGCGTCGAAAGAACGGCGATCCCAACTGTCAGTGGGCGCAACTCCTGCGAAGGAATTGTGACGAGCGGCCAGATAAAATCGTTCCAAACTGCGATAAAGATATTCATCGACATCAGCGCGATCATCGGGCGCAGCAGCGGCAGTGTCAGATGCCAGTAAATTCTTAACTCTCCTGCGCCGTCCAGACGCATCGACTCAAATAGGTCGTTCGGTTGCATGCCGATAAACGTTCGCATGACGAAAACCCAATACGGCATGTTTACGCCCGCGCCGAACAGAATGACAGGCAGATAGGTATCGAGAATTCCAAGCTTCATCGCGAGCGTGAAGGATGGGATCAGATTCGCTACGCCCGGCAGCATCATCTTGATGAAAATAATGCCGTACAACAGCTTGCGCAGCGGAAACTTCAGCTTCGCAAACGCGTATCCGGCAAGCGTCGCCAGCAGTACAGAGAGTACCGTTGTGCAGACCGCCATGAAGACCGTATTGAACAGATACGGTGAGATCGCGGAAAAGGCAGCCTTATAGTTTTCCCAGTGATATGGGCCGCTGAAAGAAAAGAAATCATAGACGATCTGCTTTTTGTCCTTGAGGGCAATGCTCAGCATCATGATAAAAGGCACAAACATTGCCGCCACAACAAGCATCATGAAGAGATGCTTGGAAAGCTCCCCTGCGCGAGCCTTGGGCAGCCTGATCCACCCGCGACGTTCCGCCGCATTCGTCATTTTGCTCATTGATCGTCACTCCTTACCAGTTTTAGCGTCAGCAGCGTCAGAATCAGACTCACCGCGAACAGCACAAGACCAACCGCTGCCGCGTAGCCATACTGCTTGGCGGTAAACGCTTTGTTATACATATATAATCCGGGCACCAGCGTTTCAAACCCCGGTCCGCCCTTGGTCATAACCATCTGCATCGTATAGCCGGTTACGCCGCCGACAAGCGCACCGATGAGGTTGAGCTTGAACTGACCCTTGATCAGAGGCAGTTCCATATAGAAAAATCGTTTAAGAGAGGTAACCCCATCTATGGACGCGGCCTCCCAAATTGCGTTATCTACGCTTTGCAATCCACCAAGATAGATCAAGACCGAGTTAGTTGAAACCCACGGGAATCCGACGAACAGAATGCACCATTTCGCGAGCTTGGGGTCTCCAAGCCAGGTTTGAAGATAGTCCACAAAGCCCAAACTCGTGAGCAGTTGATTGAAGAAGCCGTATTGCGGATTATACATAAACTGCCAGATCAGGATGATGACCATGAACGGGATCACCATAGGGATGCACAGCAAAACGCGATAGAAATATTGCAATCTTTTATTTCTCATGCGAAATAGCACCACACTTGAGATGATGGCTGGTGCCATTAAAATGATGCCCGCAACAAAGAAGAACATCATGTTTTTCACCGAGGTCCAAAACACGTCGTCTTGAAAAATTTGAACAAAATTGCGAAGGCCGACAAACGTAGCCGTACGAAACCCATCCCAGCGGAAGAATGACATTACCACGCCATCCAGCATGGGGTACCAGTCAAACAGCAGGTTAAACCCCAGCGCGGGCAAGATGAACGCGTATCCGATTAATATGATTCGCGTGCTGAATTTCTTTTTTTTCTGCCTGACTTGCATTTTATTGCGCTCCTCTACTCATGGTATAGCCCGATCATCATTGCTTACATCAAGAATACCGCTAATGATCTAATCAAGTAGTCAAAAATTCGTCTTTTGGTATAACTCGATCATATCTGATTGTTGTAGTGATAGAAAGAGGCCGGCTCAAAATTACGTTTCTGAGCCGGCCGACCCATTCGCGATTTACTGCTTGATTTACAGGTCTCCGCAATACTGCTGGTACATTTCCAGCTTGAGTTTCAGCAGTGCAAGCGCATTCTCCTGAGACTGGATGACAACATCCGCAGCTCCCGCAGCCTTCGATTTTTCGAGTGCCGCTTCCGCATCCGCGATGCCCTGTGGCAGCGTCGTCAGTTTATCAAGGCAGTCGTTGATCGCCTTCTGCTTGGAGTTGTCAAGCGACCGCTGGATGAAGGTGGTCACATCGATCTTACCCGTAAGGAACTCTTCGGTGTTTCCGCCCCAGATGCCGGAATCGCCGTAGTCAATGAATGCAGCGGTCACAGGCGCTTCCTTGGTGCAAAGCGAAGTATCATAGCTAAAGAGCGCCATTGCGTCAGGCTGCGTTACGCCGTCCACAGGAGAGAGCGAAGATGCGATGTCTACATATTCCTGCTGCACAGGCGCGCTGCTGAGGAACTGTAAGAAGTCGATCACAGCTGCAGTCTTGGCTTCGTCCTGTGCTACCGCACCATTGACACAGTATCCGGCTTCCTGTTGACCCTGTGCCTTCACGAAACCTTCCGAAGCATATTCGCTGGATTCCTTCGTGATCATCGGAACGTTCATTACGCCCCACTCGAAGTCCTGCACGATATCCGAATATTCGGTGAAGGCCCAGAAGCCTTCCTGGAACATCGCAGCTTTCTGCATCAGGAAGAGGTTCTTCGCGTCCTGATACGCAGCGCCGGTCCAGCCATCCTGCCAATACTGCGCATATTCATAGAGCATCTTGCAGATATCCTGCAGCACTGGATCGTCCGCAGTGAGCATGCCAGTAGCCAGCATGATCGCGTCCTTATCCTGTTTGAGCTCGAGTTTGTCGGAACCGTTGTATTTCGCATCAAAGAGTTTGTCATAGTAGTGTTCGCCCATTTGTTCGCCGATCCAACCCATGGACCAGGAAACGTGACGGTCGACATGCTCACCAGCAACCGGCGCTACGCCAATGGCTTCCAGTTTCTTCAGCGCGTCGATGAACTCTGCATAGGTTTCCGGCACTTTATCGATGCCAGCCTGCTTAAACAGGTTCTTGTTATAGAAGAAAGGCAGGCTCATTGCAAACGAGGACGAGGAATCGTTCGGCACGGACATGATTGCGCCCGCGGCGTTGGACGTCTTCATCTTCATAAAGCTATCCTCGCCTCCGGTAAATGTATCCACCCAACGAGTCGCGGTATCATTATATGCGCTCGGAGCAAACATATAAGGATCGAGCGAGAGCAGAACACCCTTGTCGGTAAACTGCACCATCATGTATTGCTGCATGAAAATAATGTCCGTCGCTTTGCCGGAGATGAACTGCGTATCCAGTAACTCCACATACCCGTCAAGCGGTTGGGCTTCATACTTGAAGGTCACGTTGGGGTGCGCTGCCGTATAGGCGTCCATGACATACTGCATACCGTCGTAGTATTTATCTCCGCTGTTCGGAGCGTGCCACGACATAATGGAGATCTCAACCGGCTCGGCGGGCAAAGTGCTTTCTGCCGCGGCCTCGGTCGCTTCGGCCGCAGCCGGGGCGGCAGCCGGTTCTTCGCTGCTGACGACGCATGCGCTCAGCAAGCTCAAGCATAGCATCATTGCCAATAGAATACTCAATGTTCTCTTCACGAAATTTCCTCCTTGTTATTTTGCTCTTCTCTTTTTGGGGTCCCGGATCGCAATTGTGGATTTCGTTCTTGATATATCAAATTTCACATGTGAAATAAACGCAAAAATAGTGGTTATTTGCACTAATAGCTCGCTTTTAGAGATTTGAATTCTTGTTTTTTTCCCTTGTTGTGAATCGTCGGGTTTTTGATGCGGAAACATGCAAAATCAATAACGCATTTGCAATTTTCTTATGGTTTTATTATACTGTTTACAAGCCTTTGAACCATAGATATTCATTTTAATAGCATGGACAATTTGATATGAAAAACGATCAATTCGACAATTTTCAGCTGCTTTTTAACGCGCTGGATATCAAAATCGTTGAGCACGGGTATGTGTTTGGCGACATGGACTGGCAAAAACGGAATGTTTGCTCTCCGTTTAACCGGCTTTATTTCATTTTGGAAAGCGGCGCGAGGCTGGAGGATGCGAGCGGAAACGCAACACCGCTTGTACGCGACAGTATCTACTTGATCCCGATTCAGTCGACCTATCACTATCTTTGTGACCAGCCGTTCGAAAAATTCTACATCCATTTCCGGCTGGACTATCTACCAGGGCGAGACATCTTTGAGTTTAATCAGCAGTGCATGCGCCTGAGCAGCACTCGGGAAGAAATTCAACTTATCGTCGATCTTGTGAAAACCAAGAAGGTTGAAGACAAACTCATCCTGAAGGCGGAGTTATATAAACTGCTGTCACGTTTTGTGATCAAAACGGAAATCAGCTATGACAAGATCGCGTTGTATTTGCAATATAAAGATCTATTTCAGCAGATTGAGGCGCACTGTTATGGTGATACCTCACTGCATACAGTTGCAAACCAGTTGGGCATCAATGAGAACACTCTTCGGAAAAAATTCAAAGAAGACATGGGCGTGACTGTCAAGCAATATATAGATCTAGCAGTTATCGAACGTGCCAAAGAGTTGATGATCACGACCGACCTAAACCTTAAAGAACTAGCATATCAGCTTCACTTTAAGGATGAGTTCTATTTTTCACGCTTTTTCAAAAAAAAAGTCGGTTGTCCTCCGAAGCAGTATCGAATCAACAACTCCACACTCTCCAGCAAGCAAAAGGGATACCGCAACTAGTCTTTCCTACGGAATTCACCAAGATTACGATTAATAATCCGTAGACAGCTTTCTGTCTTTCCATTATTACTTTTAAGATCTGCATTTTAGCGCTATGTCATGAAAGGAACAAAGATATGGGATCCCCGTTCCCAAATTCTTATATCACCTAGACTTATCAATAATTGATAGAAAATGTAAAACGAAACCTACTACCTGATGTTTATTTGATGTTTATTGTCATCACTAATGGCTTATAATCGTTCATAATCGTCAAAAACACATTTTGAATTATCCGCAAAGAACAGCGATTATTTACGATTATCATCGTATAATCATAATGATATTTCGCATAAGTACGCACTCATAACCCGGAGGTCGTTGGTTCAAGTCCATCCCCCGCAACCAAATAAACAAAGGCCATCCATCCGGATGGTCTTTGTTTATTTATCACGTCATTCTGAAGGGTTGGAAGCCACGTCTA
>JAEWYO010000024.1 GCA_023395595.1 Bacillota bacterium | reverse complement strand
ATCGGAATCACAAACAGATTGGTCACGAGCGAAAGAAACTGCGCCTGCTCAAAGAAATAACAGCTCGTGGGCAGGGTGCCGATCACAACGGCGACAGAAGCGCCAAGCAGGCCAGACGCAGTGGAGCCAAGGCGCGCGAGCGGTTTTTGGAAGATTGGAGCCAGCAAAATCATCGACAACACCGCAACAAACGAAAGCTGAAACCCCGCATTCCAGAGCGCGTATGGGTTAAACAACAAAATCAGCACAAACGAGGCGGAAAGTGCGCTCACCGCGTCCAGCCGCCGACGCAGCGGGAACGCGAGAAGGCCCACCAGCAGCATGATTCCGCTGCGCACCACCGGCGGGGAAAACGCGGTAATCGCCGCGTACAGCGTACAAAATACCGCCACCGCGAGAAAGCGAATCCACGCGTTTTTGCGAAACAGCAGCGAAAACGCGACCGCAAGCAGGGACACATGCAACCCCGAAACGGACAGCAGATGCGCGATACCGGTGTCCCGAAAGGCATTCATCATCTCGTCGTCAATGTCTGAAACGTCGCCTAATATCATGCCCTTTGCCTCGCCCGGCGCGTTGGGGAAGAGCAGCGCGATGCGAGTTCCGATGGTCTCGCGAAGGTTTAGCAGCGCGCCGTAGAGATCCGGCGGGGACTGCCAAAGTACATCCACATTTCCACTAGCAAATGCAACAGCGAACACACCGCGATAGCGGTCATTCAGGCGATATTTTTCGTCCGACTGTACCACTTCTGCATCAGCGGAGACGACCTGTCCGTAGGCAGGGGCTCCAGCAAAGCGCGCAAAGAGCCGCAGCCTGCCGGAAACAGGCGTACCGTCCAGCGTTGCGTCGCTTAGGTAGACGCGATAGCTTCCGTCCTCGCGGTATTCCGGCGTTTCGCAGATTCTGCCCTGCACGGTACCGCTGCCGGTCGGCACCGATGTTGGCACGGAGAGAGAAACGCGCACGAACCCCACCGCCATACAAACAAGAAACACCGTCCACATCACTCTTTTGGTTAGATACGCGGCAAGCGCGCAGGCAAGCAGCACCAGCGCCGCGATCAACGCGCGCGGGAGTGAAAACCCGTCGCCAATCAACAGCCCGAAGAGCAAGCCGATTGCGGCAACGGCGACCGGACGCGCGTGAAACCACGGCGCGCGGGTGGTATTGTTCGTTTGTTTTTCACCGACAAATTGCGACATCGGGTTGAGTTAATCACACCCGATCATGTTTGTCAATTCTGTGTTTGCAGGTCCGCAACGCACTTTCTTGAACTAACATTCCTTGCGATGGTATACTACAGATATTAGAAAAAAGTATTTCCGCGCCTGCGCGGACAGATAGGAATGCATACAAGATGAAATGGCTGGAAATCTGCGTCTACACCACCGACGCGGGACTGGACGCGGTGACGTTCGCGTTCTCCAAAGCGGGACTCGATCAAGTGAGCATTGAAGAGAGCCACGAGCGCGCGATGGCGTTTCTCAACGAGCGCGTGGTCTATTGGGACTATGCAGACGCGGACAAGGTCGGCGTGGACGAACCCTGCGTGAAGGCGTATGTGGCGGACGTGCCGGAGAGCATGCCCGTTGTGGAAGAAGTCAAGCAGGGCATTGCGCAGCTGCGCGCCGCCGATCCTGGCTACGACGCGGGGTCGCTCTCTGTGGTCATCAACCGCATGGACGACGCGGACTGGGAAAACAACTGGAAAGCTTATTATAAACCGCTCAAGATCGGCAAGCGGCTGTATGTGCTGCCCTGCTGGATTGAAGAGCCCGCGCCGGAAAACCGCGTGACGCTCAAGCTCGATCCCGGCGTGGCATTCGGCACCGGCGAGCACCACACCACGCGCATGTGCCTGGAGCTGCTTGAAACCGTGGTCAAGCCGGGCTGCGATATGCTCGACCTCGGCTGCGGCAGCGGGATTCTCTCCGTCGCGTCCGTGCTGCTGGGTGCAACGCACGCCGTCGCGGTGGACATCGACCCCGTTGCGGAGCACGTCGCCCTCGAAAACGCCGCGATGAACGGTGTGGTTCCCGCACAATACGATGTGCTCATCGGCGATCTGCTCTCCGACGAGACGCTGCAAACCCGCATCCGCCGCGGCTACGACGTGGTCGTGGCGAATATCGTCGCGGGGGTGATCATCGCGATCGCGCCGTTTGCGAAAACCTGCTGCAAAAAAGGCGCGCCGTTCATCGTCTCCGGCATCATCGACGAGCGGGAGGACGAGGTCAAGCACGCGTTGATTCGCGAAGGCTTCACCGTGGAAGAGATTCTGCGCAGCGAGGGCTGGGTTGCGATGCTGCTGCGCGCATAACCGCACACGAATCTTAAATGCGGGCGGATGCTATCCGTCCCTGCAAAGATTTTCACAAATGATAAAGGGATTTTTTCATGCGCAGATTTTTTTGCGACAACATCACAGCTGATACCGCGACCATCACGGGAGACGACGCGCACCATATCTCCCGCGTGCTTCGCATGAAGGCGGGCGATGCGCTCTCTCTCTGCGACGGCGCTGGGAACGAATATGACGCTCTAATTGCCTCCGTTTCGCCGGATGCTGTCTCGTGTACGGTTGGCACCCCGCACGCAAGCGAGGCGGAAAGCCCCGTTCGGGTGACGCTGTTTCAATGCCTGCCCAAGACGGGAAAGATGGAGTTGATCGTGCAAAAATGCACGGAGCTTGGCGTGTTCGCCGTTGTACCTGTGCAGTCCGCGCGCTGCGTGGTCGTGCCCGGCAAGGATTATGACAAGAAGCGGGAGCGCTACAACCGCGTGGCATTGGAGGCGGCAAAACAAAGCCGCAGAGCCATGATTCCGCAGGTTCTTCCGCTCACCGCGCTCAAAAAGATCGACGTGCAATCGTTTGATCTGTTTCTGGTAGCATATGAGGACGAAAACACCGTCTCCCTCAAGCAGGCGCTCCGCGCGGCGGCTTTACCACGAACCATCGCTCTGCTGATCGGGCCCGAAGGCGGGCTGGAAGAAGACGAAGTTCGCCAGCTTGTTCAGGCGGGAGCCGTGAGCGTCTCCCTCGGCAAGCGAATCTTGCGCACGGAGACCGCGGGCATGGCGATGCTCGCGCAGACACTGTATGAGGTGGAAGCATGAACGTGAAAACAGCCGCTCTTCTTCCGATCACAATCGAGGTACTCCTATGAAAGTCGCGCTGACCACGCTCGGCTGCAAGGTGAATCATTACGAAACCGAAGCCATGCGGGAGCTTTTTGTGCAGGATGGCTGGGAAATTGTCGAATTCAGCGAGCTTGCGGATGTCTACGTGATCAACACCTGCACCGTCACGCAGACGAGCGACACAAAATCCCGCCAGATGATTGCCCGCGCGCACCGGATGAACCCGAGCGCGCTCGTCGTCGCCGTCGGCTGCTATGCGCAGACCGCGCCGGAAGCAGTCGCTGGGCTCGAAGGCGTCGGGCTCGTGATCGGCACCAGCGGACGAAAAGAGATCGTTTTCCGCGTGAACGACGCGCTCCGCTCGAAAGACGAGGAGTCATATATCTCGCTGCTCTATGAGATGCGGGAGTTTGAGCCGCTCTCCGCCGTGCGCGATTCGCGTACCCGCGCGACGCTCAAGATTCAGGACGGCTGCGTCAATTTCTGCTCCTATTGCATCATCCCCTTTGCGCGCGGACCGCTTCGCTCCCGTCCGCTGGACGAACTCTCCGCCGAAGTGGCAATGCTGGCAAACGAGGGCTATCGCGAGATCGTGCTCACGGGAATCCATCTCGCGAGCTACGGGCGGGACTTTGCGCAAAGCGGCATCACCCTGCTGGACGCAATCGCCCGCGCAAGCGAGCCGGAGGGAATCCGTCGCATCCGGCTGGGGTCGCTTGAGCCGCTGTTTGTCAACGAAACCGTCGCAAAAGCGCTCGCCGACAACCCGAAGATTTGCAGGCAATTTCATCTTTCGCTCCAGAGCGGTTCCAACACGGTGCTTGCACGCATGAACCGTAAGTATACTGCAGAAGAATATCTTGCTGCTCTCGCGCTGCTGCGCAAATACATGCCCGATTGCGCGATCACGACGGACGTGATTGCCGGCTTTGCGGGTGAAACGGAAACAGAGCACGCGGAAACGCTCGCGTTTTGCCAAGCGGCGAAGTTCGCGCGGATGCATGTGTTTCCTTTCTCTCTTCGAAAAGGCACCAAGGCAGAAAACCTTCCAAACCATCTTCCCAAAGCGATTAAGGATTCTCGCGCAAAAGAGCTCATCGCGCTTGGTAAATCGCTCACGCAATCCTATCTGCGCCAGCAAATCGGCAGCGTGGTTGAGGTGCTTGCCGAGAGCGACGGCGCGGGCTACAGCGGCAACTATATCCGCGTGAAGACCGATGCCAGCGAGGGCGAGATCGTCCGCATCCGGATCGACGGGTTTGAGGACGAAACGGCATACGGTACACGGCTGGATTGAGCCCTGTTTGCGCTCTGAAATCGATTGCTTTTCATCCGCCGGACAGGGTAGAATAAGGACAAAGGAGTTGAGAGAATTTGAGCAACTGCATCTTTTGCAAAATCATCGCCGGGGAAATCCCGTCGCGAAAAGTGTATGAAGACGATCTGGTCGTCGCCATCCACGACATCGAGCCGCAGTCGCCTGTGCACGTGCTCGTCGTGCCGAAAAAGCACATCATCGGCGTGAACGAACTCACGAAAGAGGACGAAGCCATCGTCGGCCACGCTTACAGCGTCATCAGCAAGCTGGTCAAGGAGCTGGGGATCGACGAGAGCGGCTATCGCGTGGTCGTCAACAGCGGCAAGGACGGACAGCAGAGCGTACCGCACCTGCATTTTCATATTCTCGGCGGACGTCTGCTTGCCTGGCCTCCGGGCTGAGGGAAGTTCGGTTCCCAAGCGAAAAGAATCGATAAAAATCAAACAAGCGCCCGATGTGGGCGCTTTTGCTATTCGTATATTTAAGTATAGGAGACTAATTCAACATTCGTATGAGCTGAACCATTTCCTTGCCATCTTTGTCGCTTATTCTGGTAAACTCCTCAAACTCATGATTCGTGTAAAACTGTATCAATTTAGGATCCGGCTTACACTCCACAAGCACGATTCTTCCGCTTACAACATCCTGCGCAAGCACAATGTACTGCAATGCCTGATTCAGGAAGTAAGCGCCCGGCATCTCTTCCTTATTCGCAGACGAATTACGAGCAAGTTGACCGATAAGGAAACACGGGAAGCTGATGATTTTCTCGCCTTTTCGTTTTCCAGATATACCATCCAGAAACCCCCGCCTCCGAACTGACACATCTTCCGATAGATTTAACGCCTGTAGGGCAAGCGAGAAATATCCTAAAATACAAAGGGTTGATTCTGCGAGCGAATCTTCATCGACAACCAAATAGGTTCTGGCTTTATGAAGCCCTTCGAATTTAACCGCCTTCTCATGAAGAAACATTGTTAGATCGGGATCTTTTTCACATAAAAAAGAAGACAAAACGCTGTTGATAAGCGCTTCGTCTCCGTTTAGTTGATCGATTAAGCCTTTAAGCGGGAACAATACTGGTTTAATAGTTGTTCTCCTCTGTCCATATCCACAAAAGAAGGTCTCTCGATTTTTTTCGCTGGTGCATCTGATTTCATCAGGTCGAGCAACCTCTTTTTCGCGCTAGAGTCTGTAATTACGAAATTCTTATCAAACGTACTGGTAGCCATAATCGCAACCTCCTCTCTGTTTCTGTTTGTGTTTCTATTATACTGAGACCTGCAAAATGTGTCAACATGGGCAACCTGAGCATCTTGTCCTCGTTGTCAACTTGTTATGTCATTTTTGCCATTCCTGAAATCATCATTTGTTTTGAGCAAGCTGATCGATGTGCTGCTACCGCTTTCTATTCTATTTCCCGTAATGTTGTGCTTTTCTTGACGCTGGGTTGAGTTCTACTTAACGCCATGTTGAATAAAGCATTTTAAAATATGACAAATCGGCGAAAAACTGTCGCGCAAAAAAGAAAACCCTACGGTAAAGCGCAAAGTGTGATACGATAGATTATCGACACACGAGAGGAACTACTCCCGAATGCCTTTAACCTTAGGAACACGCTTACTGCGCATGCAGCTAAGGCTGACCAAACCCATCGCGCGATTTGCAACAATCGACGACGCGCGAAAAGCACAGGATCAGCTGGGCCGCGTGACGGCCGAAATACTCAAGACGAAAGTCAACTATGAGCCGGTCGAATTCGACCGCTTCACAGCTTGTTTTGCCGTCTCAAACAACTGCACGGAGCCCTGCGACCGGGCGGTACTCTATCTTCACGGCGGCGGCTATACCGCAGGCGGGCTGGACTACGCAAAAGGATTTGGCGGATTACTCGCCGCGCAGACGGGGGTCTCCGTGCTCTGCGTTGCCTACCGTCTGGCGCCCGAGCACAAGTTTCCCGCCGCGCAGGACGACGCGATGGACGCATACCAATACCTGCTGGACTCCGGCTACGCGCCGGAGAACATCGCCATCGCGGGCGAGAGCGCGGGCGGCGGGCTTGCACTGAGCCTGACGCTGCGTATTCGCGACGAGGGAAAACCCATGCCCGCGTGCATCGTCGTAATCTCCCCCTGGGCGGACCTAACGCTTTCCGGCTCGTCCTACAACAACAACGTCCGCCTCGACCCGACCTTGATTCGCGAGTCGTTGGCGTATTACGTGATCGCCTATGCGGCCGGACACGAGGACGAGGCGTATGTTTCCCCCATCCTTGGCGACTTCACCGGATTTCCGCCGACGCTGCTCTTTGCCGGAAGCGACGAAATCCTGCTTTCCGACGCGAAGACCGTCTACAAGCGCCTCAAAAAGGTGGGCGCAGAGTGCAAGCTCGTCGTAGAAGAGGGCATGTGGCATGTGTACCCGCTCTACGGCACGCCGGAGGGAAAAAAAGCGCTGGACGAAATGTCCCTGTTTATCCAGACCCGACTGGGACTGGCAGGGAAAATCATCGCGCAGGAAAAGGATCATCAAGCTCTAGCGAGCACAAATCCCGCATAAAAGGACGCGCTATGTCAAAGAACAAGAAACCGACCAAATGGATGAAGCTCGACAACGCGGCGCTCATCTATCCCGCGACGATGAACCGCAGCTGGACGGCACTGTTCCGCCTCTCTGCGACCCTCACCGAACCCATCGACGAGGACATTCTGGAGGTTGCACAAAAGCGCACGCTGCGCAGGCTACCCTGGTTTGCCTACAAACTCAAGCGCGGGCTATTTTGGTTTTATCTCGAACACAGCGACGATCTGCCCAAGATCGAACAGGATGTCGCAAACCCCTGCGTACGCATGCGGCTCAACGAAAACGACGGCTTTTGCATGCGCGTGCGGTATTATCAAAACCGCATCGCGGTGGAGTTCTTTCATGTATTGACCGACGGAACCGGCGGGCAGGTCTTCCTGCAAACGCTGGTTGCCGAGTATCTGCGCCTGAAGTACGGCGTGAATATCCCCAGAAACGAAAAAATCTTAGACTGCTCAGAGGAGCCGAAGCCGGAAGAGGCGGAGGACAGCTTTGCCGTACACTCCGGCCGGATCACGCAAACGCGCAAAGAAGTCAAGGCGTATCACATCAAGGGTACGGACGAGCGCAACGGTTTTGTCCACATCATCACCGGCTCCATGAACGCGGCGGATGTGCTAGCCAAAGCGAAAGAGAAAGGCGTAAGCGCGACGGTTTACCTCACCGCGGCGCTGATTCTCTCCGTGGACGCGATCCAGCGCCGGAAGGTGCCGAGCATCCACAAATACATGCCCGTCAAGGTCTCTGTCCCCGTCAATCTTCGAAACGTGTTTCACAGCAAGACTTTGCGCAATTTCGCCAACTACGTCAACCCCGGCATCGACCCGCGGCTGGGGGACTATACGTTTGACGAGGTGCTCAACATCGTGCACCACACGCTCGCGATGGAAGTCACGGAAAAGTTACTCAACGTCAAGATCACCACAAACGTGCGCAGCGAGCAAAACGCAGTGCTTCGCTTAACGCCGTTGTTCATCAAAAACATGGCGCTCAAATACGTCTACTCGCAGGTTGGCGATGTGCTTTCCAGCACGACCATCAGCAACCTTGGCGTAGCGAAGCTGCCCGAAGAGATGGCGCAATACGTCCGGCGTATGGACTTCATCCTTGGCCCGCTCGCGGACAACCGCGTTTGCTCCGCGGCGCTAACGTATAACGGAAGGCTTAGAATCAACTTCACCCGCACGATTGCAGAGCCGTGGCTGGAACGCGAGTTCTTCACCCGCCTCGTCAAGCTCGGCATCCCCGTGAAGGTGGAGAGCAACCAACGCGAATAATCGGCGGAACCATCCGCTTTCTCCCATACAGATTTCTGGAATTGCTGAGGTATTGTTTATGAGTTATTGCGTCAACTGCGGCGTAGAGCTGCAAAAGAGCGAGCCGCGCTGCCCGCTTTGCGGAACCGAAGTGTTAAACCCCAACGAGCTGAAAGAGGAAAAGCCCATTCGTCCGTATCCGGCACATGTGGAACACCTCGACAAAACGGTGGATCGCCGCTACATCGCCTCATTCATCTCGCTTCTGCTGCTAATCCCGCTCTTCACCGCGATGCTGGCCAATGTTCTCGTGAGCAAGCAGCTCACGTGGAGCTATCTTGTGCTCGGCGGCGAGCTGGTGCTCTTCACCGTGTTTCTGCTGCCGATGATCGCGCGCATGCCAAAGGTGCTGTATATGGTCATCGACGCGGTCGCAGTCGGCGTGCTGCTGCTGCTCATCCGCGTGCTGGCCAAGAGCAGCTGGGACTGGTTCCTCCTGCTGGGGCTGCCGATCACGGCGCTCACCGCGCTGATGTGCTGGTTTTTCTCGGTGATGGCGGATGAAAAATGCAAAATTCCGGTTCTGGTGCGCTTTTCCTTTGCGCTCACGAGCGTTGGTTTGCTGGTAGTCGCAATCGAGTTCTTCATCGGTCTTTTCCGGCATGCCATCGCCTGGCCGACGTGGTCGCTCTATGTGCTCTTCCCCTGCCTCGTGCTGGCGAGTTCGCTTCTGATCCTCAACCGCAGAGCCAGGGTGAAAGAGGAGATTCGAAAGAGGTTTTATTTCTAAGAAATTTTAATAAATGCATAATTAGAGCCGCCGAAGTTGACAGACGTTCGGCGGTTTGTTTTTGGCTTGCTTCGTGATGCGCATATAAGTAAAAATTTTTTGATCCTGCTCATGTCGCTACAGCCAGGCGGTGTAAACGTTGGTATGAACAAATTAAACAAAAAATGTCTGTTGATTTGCAAAGACTCAGCTGTAATAATAGCGACAGATCCTACTCGAGAGAGGGTTTACTCATATATGACAAACAACGTACTTATCTCAGCATTACGTGGCGCATTGATTGCTTTATCTGTCTTAGCAGTCAGTTACGGGTTCAATCGATGGATAAAAGCTTCAAACGAGAAAGTTGAAAAGGCAGCGAAAGGACTCGATCAGGTCACGGTTACTTTACCTAAAATCTATCTCTGGATTGGCATTGCAACCACTGCTCTCTTTTTAGGTTTTGCTGTCATCATGTCTCTGACTGCAGGAGAGGATTTTAGTTTTCCTGCTCTGTTAATATTCTTGTTTTTCTCGCTGCTTGGACTCCCGTTAATTATTGCATCCTCTTTGTGGCACATCGAAGTGATGCGCGATTCAGAAACTTTTATATATCGCACAAACCTTGGGAGAACATACGCTATACGCTATGATGAGATCCAATATTATGAAATCTACCCAGCAAGTCAACAAGTGATCTTGAAAACAGCAAACAGAAAATTTTACGTCTTTCTAAACGCAACAAATCTGGGTGTGTTTACCGACGAAATGCTGCTGCACGGTGTAAAGGAACGTCAGGAACTGCGGACATAAAGAAGTGACCATGCGATCAAAAACCGCCGGAGAATTTCTTCCCCGGCGGTTCTGTTTTTGGATATCGAAGTTGTTATTCTTTCTCTTCCGGCTTTGCCTCGGCATCCGCCTTCGGCTCTTCCGGCTTGGCTTCTTCCGTCACCTCGACGACTTCTTCCTTTGCCGCTTCTGCTTTGTCCTTTTTCTTCTTGGGCTCTTCCTCCACCGGAATTGGCAGATCGAGCACGGTCTTCTTCAGCACACCAAACTTCACAAGCAGCAGCAGCGCAAGCCCTCCAACAAAGATAAAGATGCTGATGAACTGGCTCGTGGACAGCGCGCCGACAGCCCCGCGCTCATCATTGCGGAAGAACTCAATCGCAAACCGCCACGCGCCGTAGAGCACCATATACCAGCCGGACACGGTGCCAAACGGTTTTTTCTTGGTCAACAGCCAGACGAGGAACGCGCACAGCAGGAAGAGGAATGCACTCTCCAGAATCTGCGTTGGTAGCAGCGGAACGCCCGCCGGAGCCGCGCTTCCCGCGGGGAAGACAATCGAGATCGGCGTTTCGCATTCCATGCCGTAGCAGCAGCCCGCAAACAGGCAGCCGATGCGCCCGAACGCGTGGCCAATCACCAGCGCGGGAATGAAATAGTCCGTCAGCGAAAAGAACGGCAGCTTCTTTCGCAGCGAAAAAATCGCCACACCGCCGAGTCCGCCGATCAGCGCGCCATAGAACACAAACCCTTCGCGCAGGGTATGCAGGATATAGCTCGGATCTGCGATGACCTGCTTGATCTCCACGAGATAGAAGAGCACCTTTGCGCCGACAAAACCCATGATGATCGCCCAAAGCGCGGCGGAAAGTGCGTGATCTTCCGAAAAGCGGGTGTGTTTTCGAGTGAAACCGAGCAGAATGAACGCCGCAAGCATGCCGACGGCGGACATCACGCCATACATGGGAATCGTCATCCCGAACGCCTGAAAAGAAGGTAACATAGTGCTCCTCAACGGTTCAAATTTGAATGAAACGGAGGGGAATTGCCCCCTCCGGCGATGGCATTAATAAACGAAGCGCGGCATGCCGTTCACACGAACGATGTTGGCGAACGCGACAAAACCGAACAGGATGACGAGAACGGTCACGATGATCGCGAGAATGCCCGCAATGAGGCCAACAACGCTGGTGACATAGCCCGCGGTGTTCATGCTGTTTTCCTTGAAGCCGTGCGCTTCCGCAAATTTGCGGTTGGAGCGGCTCATGGTCAGCCCCACGATGGCGAGCACGAGGCCGACAAACGGGAACCACGTGACGACAAGGCTCACGATGCCGAGCACCATTGCGGTGACGGACTGCTTGTTGTGAGACTGCTGTTCCGGGGTTAAGGGCGCTGTATACTGTTCCATAATCTGCACCTCCTGCAATAATTTTTTGTTTGATTGTGTCAGCGGGATCGCAAGCAATCCCCGCCTCCATTGGTCGCACAAATTGTACCACGATTTCGGGGTTGCGTAAAGCGAGGGGAAGCGGAACGGTTTTTCCGCCTACAAGATGGATTTCATAATGTGTTGAAACCCGCATCCCTTCCCCAAGAATTGACAAACCAACTCAAAGAGGCTATCCTAAATATTTAGGATAGTTTCGGAGGATTTTGTTTCATGCAGGAACGTTACGACCCACAGGGTATTGAACCCAAGTGGCAAAAAATCTGGGTGGACTCGCATTGCTACGAGGCGGTCACAGGCTCGGACAAGCCCAAATATTTCCCGATGATCGAGTTCCCCTACCCCTCCGGGCAGGGTCTCCACGTCGGTCATCCGCGTCCGTTTACCGCCATGGACGTCATCGCGCGCAAACGCCGTCTCGAAGGCTACAACGTGCTTTACCCCATCGGCTACGATGCCTTCGGTCTGCCGACGGAGAACTACGCCATCAAGACCGGCATCCACCCCGCGAAGGTGACGCACGACAACATCATCCGTTTCCGCAACCAGCTCCAACGGCTGGGTTATTCGTTTGACTATTCCCGCGAGGTCAATACCTCTGACCCCGACTACTATAAATGGACACAGTGGATCTTCCTCAAGTTCTATGAACAGGGGCTCGCCTACAAGGCGGAGATCCCGATCAACTTCTGCACAAGCTGCAAAGTCGGTCTCGCCAACGAAGAGGTGGTCGATGGCGTTTGCGAACGCTGCGGCGGCGAAGTGGTGCGCATGGTTCGCTCCCAGTGGATGCTCAAGATCACGGCGTATGCCCAGCGGCTCATCGACGACCTCGACACCGTGGACTATCTCGACAAGATCAAAGCCCAGCAGATCAACTGGATCGGCCGCAGCGAAGGCGCGCTGGTGAATTTTGCGATCAAGGGCACCGATGAGAAGCTGACCGTATTCACCACGCGGCCGGACACGCTTTTTGGCGCAACCTATATGGTCGTCTCGCCCGAACATCCGATGATCGAGCAGTATCACGACCGCATCACAAACATCGAAGACGTGCATGCCTATCAAAAGGCTGCCGCCGTGAAGAGCGACTTTGAGCGCAGCGAACTCGCCAAGGACAAAACGGGCGTTCCGCTTCAAGGCATCTATGCCATCAATCCCGTCAACGGAAAAGAGATTCCCGTTTGGACCAGCGACTATGTCCTCATGGGCTACGGCACGGGCGCAATCATGGCGGTTCCCGCGCATGATGAGCGCGACTATGACTTCGCCAAGGTGTTCGGGCTTCCGATCATCGAAGTGGTCGCAGGCGGTGACATCGAAAAAGAAGCTTATACCGACTGCGCAAAGGGCAAGATGGTCAATTCCGGCTTCCTCGACGGCATGGAGGTGGACAAAGCCATCCCCGCAATCATCGACTGGCTTGTGAAAGAGGGCATCGGCGAGCGCAAGGTCAATTTCAAGCTCCGCGATTGGGTCTTCTCGCGTCAGCGCTACTGGGGCGAACCGATTCCGCTGGTCTATTGCGAGCACTGCGGCTGGGTGCCGATCCCCTACGATCAGCTCCCGCTGGAGCTGCCGATGCTGGACGATTTTTCGCCCACGGACGACGGCAGCAGCTGCCTTGCCCGCGCGAAGGATTGGCTCCACACCACCTGCCCCAAGTGCGGCGGCCCCGCGACACGCGAAGCGGACACCATGCCCAACTGGGCGGGTTCAAGCTGGTACTTCCTGCGCTATACCGACGCACATAACGAAAAAGAATTCGCCTCCCGCGAGGCGCTGGACTATTGGACGCCGGTGGACTGGTACAATGGCGGCATGGAGCACACGACGCTGCACCTGCTGTATTCCCGCTTCTGGCACAAGTTCCTCTTCGATCTCGGCTTGGTTCCGACGAGTGAGCCGTATATGAAACGCACCAGTCACGGCATGGTGCTCGGCAGCAACGGCGAGAAGATGAGCAAATCCCGTGGCAACGTGGTCAATCCGGACGACTATATCCCGACGTTTGGCGCGGACAGCTTCCGCACCTACATCATGTTCATGGGCGCGTTTGACCAGCCGATTCCGTGGAACGAGCAGGGCACGCGCGGTTGCCGCCGCTTCCTGGATCGCGTTTGGGCGTTGCAGGACATGGTGCAAGGCACGGGCGACACCGACGCCGAGATGAAGAAAAAGGTTCACGCGACCATCAAGAAGGTCGGCGAGGACTATGAGCGCATGAAGTTCAACAC
>JAEWYO010000089.1 GCA_023395595.1 Bacillota bacterium | reverse complement strand
TACGGGGAAGATTGTGTACGTTGATGCCGCAACGCAAAAAGCCTATATTGCCTGCTCCCAAGCAGGCTGCAAACACCAGGATGACCTGTGTCCCGCGTACTTGGGTGAAAACGCCAATTACGCGCAGTATCGAGATCGTTTTTACGCACTGCAATCGAACGTGACCGGAACGCAGTATCTTTTAAAATCGCGATCCAATGCCGACCTTTCTTGGAAGGAACTTTGGAAAAAAGATGCTCCCGATGGTTCGGCGCTGTCGGCGTCCGTGTTCCTTGGCGGAGGGTTCGCTGTCATAGCGTTGGAGGAAATCGCGTACGGAACGGACTCCGATGAGACTTCAAGCCGCACCTATTTTTCCGTCATTGCTCTGGACACTGAGTCGGGAGCGATAAAGGTACTCATTTCAAAGCGATTGGTTCCGGAGCTGTCTTCGTTCTCCATTTTGGGCATTGCCGATGGCAAAGCAATTCTATATGCCGTTGAGACACCGGCCAATACGCCTTCATACAATGAGATAATCAACGGGATGCTGAATAGCGGGAAAACGTTCGAGGAGGCAGAAAAAGCAGCGAATCAGCAGATCAATTCCGTTTTGACATACTCCTACACTGCCATTGACTTGGTGACGGGCGCGAGTAAAGAGATCGTTTCCGCGGGTGCAGATTCGTTTCGTCCGCCTGCCGATCATACGATCGTCTACAAGGGCAATGTATTCTACTATCTCCTTCATGAAAAAGAGCCGGATACGATCATGATGTATTGCGCGGCGACAGGTGCAACCACTGTACTGCTGGAGCGCGACCATATCGGATACTTTGGCGGGATGGACGGAAAGCTGTTCTATATCGTGATGGAGGATGGCAAGTGCTGGTGGAACTATACCGATCTGGCAAACGGAAAGTCAGTGGAGATGTTGAAAAACACTGGCACGGAGAGCGTTCCGCTTAGCATACATTGTGAATGCAAGGATTGGCTGCAGGGCTTGACCAGCGACGGGCAGCAGGTATTGATTCGCAAAGAAGACTTTTATGCCGAGAAATTTGATCGAGCAGTGCCATTTGACTACCCGGCTATCGCGTCGAAAGCGGGAAAATGATTGAGGAGAATATGCGACTTGAGGTTGAAGGCCTGTGTAAAAGCTACGGCACAAAGAAAGCATTGGACGGGGTTAGTTTCTCACTCGAAACAGGTGTATACGGACTAATCGGGCCAAACGGTGCGGGAAAAACGACACTGATGAACAACATCGCAGGGAATCTGCGACAGAGCGCAGGACGCATTCTGCTCGATGGCAAAGAGACCGTAACGATGGGCAACGATTTCTTCTCCATTTTGGGCTATATGCCGCAGCAGCAAGCGCTTTATCCCGATTTCTCGGCGGAGCGTTTTTTATACTACATCGCAGCGCTCAAGGGATTAACCACAAAGCAGGCAAGGGCGCAGATACCGTGGGCGGTGGAGCAGGTTGACTTGAGCGAACAGATCCATAAACGCATTGGTGCAATGTCAGGCGGGATGAAGCAGCGGCTTCTTTTGGCGCAAGCAATTCTCGGCAATCCAAAGCTGCTCATTCTGGATGAGCCGACAGCTGGGCTTGACCCTAACCAGCGCATTGCAGTTCGCAATTTGATTGGCACACTGGCGGGCGACAAGATCATCATCATCTCCACGCACGTTGTGCCGGATGTGGAATACTTGGCAAATAGCTTTTTGGTCTTGCATGAAGGCAAACTTCTAGCACAATCCAGCAGAAAGGAACTCGTTGATTCCTTGCAAGGCAAGGTGTTTGAGCTGGAAGTGCCGGTCAACGAGGTAGACCGTGTCTTAGGCAGCTATCTGGTGAGCAATGTCATTCAAAATGACCAAACCGTACGGCTGCGCGTCATAGCCGACACTTGTCCGCCTTACCCTGCGACGGAACAATGTCCCACGCTGGACGATGCCTGTTTACGACTGTTCAGGGCTTGACCGATGATATGTTTTGAGATAAGAAACTTTTTTCAACGCAAGGGGCTTTTGCTTCTTGCCTTGTTCTTGCTGGTGCTCAATGGATTGCTGCTGCTGCGCGCTTCCAATAGGACGGATGATTTTGGGAACACATTGGACCAGATCAACGATTCTTATACGCAACTGCCTTCTAGGGACGATGAAAAGCTGGCGTGGATCGAAAATCAGATGCAGTCAGCAAGGCTTGCGGACAGTCAACGATATAGTGTGCTGCTGGATCGAGTCTCTGAAGCCGTGAACTATCAAAGCAATTTGGCGGATCGGATTGCAGAAGCGGAGTTCAAGCTTTCCTCCGGTATTTTCACAACACCGGGAACATTTGATGATCGTAGTTTGCAAATGGTGGCAAAGATATATTCGCCACTGGCCGCAAAGAGAATCACACCAACAATAGAATCTTCCCTGGGCATTGAACTAGCAACACAAAACCGAATAACGGATGCGATTTTGACTTTCTTTGCCCTTGCGATTCCGTTGGGTATCGTGACATTACCCAAAGAAGAGGGTGCCTGGACATTGCTCAAACCCCTGAAATATGGGAGAGGAAGGTTGCTTGCGGCGAAGTTCGGTGCGGTTCTGGTTTTGCTTTGTGCCGCTCTTGTGTTGGCTTTTGGAACGAACCTTTGCATCGCGCAAGTGCGCTTCGGCCTGGGAGCGCTCCAAAGACCGGTTCAATCCCTATATGGGTTCAGCACCTGCCGTTTTGCAATCAGCGTAGGGCAATATCTTCTTTTGTTCACTTTATATAAGCTTTTATGGCTCATCACAGTGGGCGCGATTTGCTTTTTCTGTTGTATCTACTTGCAAAACAGCATTTCTGTTTGCGTGGCTGCAATTGGCCTGTTCGGCATTGCGTTGCTTTGCTTACAGAGTGCAGAGCCATGGTTGAAAATCACGAATTTAATCTGGGCAGGCGATGCTGCCTGGTATTTTTCCGGATACTATGGTTTGAATTTCTTCGGCTATCCGCTGGATGCGCTTTGGGTGGCTGCCGTTGGGCTAACTCTGCCATTCACGCTTGCAATCATACTGTCTTACACAAGATTTGTTCGCGAGGAGAATGTGCCGTTAGAAAAAGCAACCGTGCTTCGGGCTTATGACGTTCCGCGTCACACCAAATTGTTTTTACATGAGGGCTATAAGCTATTTGTCCGTCAAGGCGCGGGACTTGTTTTGATCTTGCTATTCGGGTTGCAGATCTGGCTTTGCGAAACAAAACCATACTATATGGATATTTACATGCATGATTATGCGCAGCAGTTGCAAGGAAAGACGGATGCGGCGAGAGAAGCGTTTTTAGAGGAAGAACAAGCAAAATTGGATGGAGTCCACACGCAGCTTTCGCGTTTGGATCAGCAATTGCGGGATCAAGCGATCGATGAAGCGCTATACAATCTTCTGGCAAAACCCCTGACCAACCAGCTTGCTTATGAAGATGCCTTTTTCAAGACAAAAGATCAACATGAGTTAGTCAAAGCGAAGCGAACGGAACAACCGGATATTGCTTTTGTTGAACAACAGGTTTATCAGCAAATTCTGGGTTCTGCAGCAAGGCAAGATCATGGAATCAATGCAGCGAGCTTGGCGATCACAGTTGCGCTTGGATTGTCTGCGGTTTTTGAGGTGGAACAGCGGACACAAATGGGGCAATTATTGGCAGTATCGCGAAAAAGAAAAGAAGTTCGACGAAGCAAGATTGCGTTGGGATGGATTTTCTCTGCCTTGGCAGCCCTGGCTGCTGTTTTACCGAATCTTGTGTTTATGCAAAAACGGCTTGGGTTTGCCATGCCGAATGCATCCGTACGAAGTTTGCTGTTTTTGCCAAACACCATTGATTTGCCTATTTGGGCGTATATGGCAGCAACCGTTGGACTTTGGATTTTTGCTGCCGGCATAGGCGGCATGGTGGTTCTGCTTTTTTCCAAACAATCCAAATCGCGCGCAACCGCAGCGCTTGGCTCAGGACTCTTCCTGCTACTGACGGTTTTTGCTTTGTTTGTGATGTGAATATTTGTTATATGAAATTCTTGGTCAAAGTGCAAGATTTTATTGATGACCGTATCTAGACTCGCATACCGGATCAACCATCATGCAGACGTTGAGTAGTGGCGAATACGAGGAATGGGACAGGGCTCAGCCCGACGAACTAAAACCGCAGCACGACGAGGGCAAATATGCCGCCCAATAGGATCAGCAGACCGACATTGTACAGCAAAAAATCACGCATCAGCCGCCCTTTACCCTGCGCATAGGACTGGCTGTAGAGCGAGAGCGCGATGATGCTGGCAAGCGAGGCAATCGGTGTGCCGAGGCCGCCGACATTCACGCCATAAAACAGCGCTCGCGCATAGGTCGTAAACGGCGCGAGCATAACCGCGCTTGGGACGTTGCTGATCACCTGACTCAGCAGGAGGGAGGAAAGATAGGTCTTGATTGGCGAATCTGCAAGCGTTGCGATGCGATCCTTCAGCGCAGGCATGTGCGAAAGGTTGCCCACTGCGACAAAGAGGAACACAAATGTCAGCAGCAGCCGATAGTCGGGCTTTTGCAATAGGTTTCGATCGATGAGCAGCGTCACTGGCAAGACGAGCAGGAGCGTTGCTGCGTATGGTAAAAGATTCATCACGCCAGCGATCACGGGAATCAGAAGCAGCAGGAATATGGCTGCTTTCTTTTTTTCAGTGACAGGCGCATTGCTCAGCCTCAACTGAATCGCATTCGGGCGGATCAACCGTCCGGTCAGGAGCAGGAGGAGGAGACTCACGACGCTTAGCGGCGCAGAATAGCGGAAGAAATCTGCCGCGGAGAGATGAAAAAACGAAAAGAGATACAGGTTTTGCGGGTTGCCGATCGGCGTCATACTGCTGCCGAGGTTTGCAGCAACGGTGATTAGAACAACGGGGAACGCCGCAGAGAAGTTGCATGCCTTTGCAATGACGATCAAAATAGGCACAATTGTCAGAACCGCGACATCGTTTGTCGTAACCATCGAGAGAAAGAAAGAGATTAAGAAAAGAGCGGTGGTCAGCGACCGCTCGTCTCGGCTGCGGCCCGCAATGCGGACGGCAAAGTAGCGCAGCAGTCCGTATTCTTCCAACGCCTTGACGATTAGCATCAGCTCAAAGAGGCAGACGATCACTTTGGCGTCGATATAGCTCCATTGCGGGCGGTTGAAGAACGAGGTGAAAATTGCGGCGAAGAGCGAGATGGAAAGCAGCGGATTATTCCGCGTTTCATTCCAAATTGCACGAATACACGGCGCAAACCCGTTTGTGTGTGCGTGTTCGGCGGGGGACTGGGCGAGTTGCCCGGCGGGAGCTGGTTCGTTTGTGCATGCCGCACCGGATTGTTTCGCGTGGGATAAGTCTCTTGTCTTGTTCAAAGGTATACGATGCTCCATCTACCCGCAAAGGGTGTAATTCGAAAAATGCGCACAATGAGACCAAGCCATATACGATATGGCAAAGGATTCGCCGAATTTGAGGGCGCTTCTCTCTGCGAACTCGAGATAAAGTGGCTGTTTGGGCCACAAGGCGGTTATTGTTGGCTCTTGCGCGGTGGTGGCGTTTCTCGTACAGATATGGTACAAAGGGAACCGCGCGCGATACAGTCCATTTTGATGCTGCCGACTAAATCGGTTCAATTGGGACAGCAAGATCTGCGGGGTAAGAGAATCTGCGGCAAAATCCGATTCAAACAACCCGCGATCGATGAATCAAAATTGATCCATCGGGTAGTATACGCCGACATAGAGAAATGTCAAGGCATCAATCCAGCTGAATTCTGCGCTTATAGAAGATTTTTAGCAGCTCTCCATCTGCAGCAACGTTAGAACAAGCGTATCAAAGAACCGGTTATTTTCCACAAAAAGAAGACCATTTCGCGTAGGATAGTGCTATATTAAACAAGATGGAAAAAACCAACTCAAGTCGATTATGCAGCTCCGATGAATCATCATTCCGTTTGGGAGGAAACATGAAAAAGGTATCTCTTGTTATGATCCTTGGCTTGTGCTTGCTGCTTGCCGCTTGCGGTACGCAGCCGGGTGGCACCATGGGGCAGCCTGCGGCGCAGGCGCAAACCGAAGCGGCACCGTCAGATGAAAACGTGCTGGATGGCACGAACGCAAAAGCCGTTGATGTGCGTTTGGTCGTCAATGGAACGGTGCATGCGCTCTCCGGGTTTTCGCTTAACGGCGGCTACTTTTTTCAACAGCCGGATCTTAACACGGCGCTGGAGGGTGCGCAGAGTAAAGACACGAGAAGCTTTCAGCGTGACGGCATCATGTACTACGCTTTGGAGGACATCTGCACCGGTAACGCTTACAGCTATACGCACGATGATGTGCTCAAGGCGGATTATGTTTGGACATATCCGGACGTAGCGCAGACCACGCAGTCGAGCGACGAGCTAAACCGCGCAGTGGAAAAGGGCTTTGGCGAGGCGAAGGCGGATGACGCTGAGGTGACCTATCAACAATTTTTTGTGATGCTGGATCGCGTGGTCGAGCTTTCCGCTCCTGATAAGCTTGCCGATTGGCAGACGCAGTTTCCAGAGGCGCGCGCTTCCGGCGATTCAATGACTCGATTTGAGGGGATGATGGCCGTCATCAAGTGCGCCATCACACTGGGGCAGGATTATCTGTCGTTTACGATCGATTGGTTGCCGATGAACGACAAAATCGGAGATAAAGTTTGGGATGAAGTCAACAAGGTTAAAGACCCGTTTCGGTATATCACCAACAACTATCCCTATGAAGGCGGCGGATTTGAGGGCAACGATTTCTCGGAGTGGGATGATTGCAGCGTGGCATACCGCTATTCCTATGCGCGTTTGTCGTTGATAAGTGGGAATCCAATTTTTGATTATGATGCTGTGCGCAATTCGATGCGGATGGACAAACCATTCACCTATCAGGCGGCGATGCTCGCGGCGCTGCGGCTGTATGATTCCAAGTCGTCTTCGGAAGGGGTTGTTCCGCTGACAGACCCTCAGGCGATCACCTGTGATTCTTCCATCATCACGCAGGAACTGCTGGATCGCGCAAACGCGCGCCCGAAGGTCACAGCGGAGAATCCGCCGCTTCTCAAAGGACTTGTGTTCGGCGGCTTTTATGAGTTCACCGGAATGCCGGTGACGCAGGAAGAACTGCAAACGGTTGCGAATTGGGGATTCAACAGCGCGCGTGTGATGATCACATACCAGACACTGTTTGATATGGACGTGAATCAGGTTGATCTCAACAAGCTCAGACAGGTGGATCAACTGGTTGCCACCGCGATGAGATACAATATCCATCTGAACCTTGCCACGTTTACCATGCCGGGCCGTTGGGCAAAATACAATTCACAAACATTTCAGAGCGAAGGAGAGTTTGACCTGTTTACCAACCCGACGCGGCAAAAGCAGTCGGTAGATATCTGGACGATGCTTGCCGCGCGTTACAGCAAAGTTCCCAGCGCATCGCTCTCGTTTAGCCCGCTTTGGGAGGTGTTCAACGGAAATCTGAGCACGGGGCTTCCCTTCCAACCGTATGAAGACAAGGATACGGCACACGTGTTTGATCTGCTCGTTGGAGCAATTCGGGAGCAGGACGCAAACCGGCTTGTGATCTATGAAGCAACGGCGAGCAACAATGCATCGGATATCGAACGCGAAGCTGCTTTGGTGAAAGAAACACTGGAGAGCAAGTACGACAACGTCATGATGATGGCGAACTTCTGTGAAGGCCCGTTTGTCTATGCCAACATGACGGCACAGGAAGGCGAGCACATTGACAACAACAACCACAGCATGTTCCTCTCGGACTACCCGACCACGATTTATGCCGCACAGCGGCAAATCTGGAAGGATCAGCCGCTTGAAATGACGGGCGAGCTGGTGAGCGGAACGACGCTGGAACTGTATCTATCCAAGAGCTGGGGAACAGGGGACCTGGAGATCGTTGCGGACGGACAGACGATCTACACCGAGCGGCTTGGTGAAAAGAGCTTTGAGGTGGGTTATCCGATTTCCAGATACTATCCGTTTGCCAAGAGCGACAAGCTGATTTCCGTGACGCTGGATCACGATGTGCAGAAACTCGAAATCCGTTACAGCGGGGATTCCATCGAATGGAGCGGAATCAACGTGATTCTGCCGGATTCCTATGCGGTGGAACGCTGGTGGTACGAAACCGGGTATGATGCGGGTCTGGAAGGCAGAGAAGCGGAGCCGCCGGAGCTCAAAAAAACCTCCGTTGTCATGCTTTGCCCAAACAGTTATGACACAGGGCGATTGATCGTGATCCATCCGGACGTAACCTACTCTTCCGAAGCAGTTTGGGAGCAGTCCAACAAGGAAACGATTGAATCGTGGGCAAAAGCGATCTCCGAGTTTGCGCCACACAGCGTTGTTCGAATCGAGGACGCGAACTTCAACGCGGTCGCGCTGGATCAGGCACTTGCGTACTATAAGGACGTCTATGATGCGCTCAGCAAATATGGCCTCGGATGGTACAGCAACGATTATATCAACTTCACCAATGGCGGCAGGCGCTACTTGGGGTTCAAGCCCGTGAAGTACTTTGGCGCTTCCTTCTGCAAAGAGCTTCTTGAGCAGCTGCAATCCTTCCAGTAAACCAACGTGTGCTTTTTCGCAGAGACAGGACAAGCCAGAGATAGATAGAAGAGCGTGTATCAACACACAATGCCACCCGCTTAGGCGAGTGGCATTGTGTTTGTTTGTTGTCTGGTTAGCAAATCGCCCCTTCGATTCGCACGGTGCAGATCGAGTCCCCGTCAAGCAGAAGGGGAACGATACTGCCCTGCATGCGTAGGAAGACTTCCTTTTGCGCGGGGAGCAGGTTGAGCAGCACGGCGATGATCGATCCATCCGGGTTTTGAAATGCCGCTGCGTCTACCTCTTCGGAAAAGCGCGTGCTTGCAATATGTCTGGCTCCCGGCTCTATAAAGTGGCTGAAATGCCAGATGTAGTAGTAGGAGAGCTGCTTTTCATAGGTACCGCGCCGCGTGTCGCATAGGATCGGCGCTTCGCAATAGTTCTTTGCGTGGTTTGGCCCACCGTTCTCGTCCAGCGCGATGTTCCAATCGAGGAATGTGTTCATGCCCGCGTTGAAATTACCGATCATATCATGCCCATACATCCGCGCGTTTTGAAGTCCGTTGTCCGCAGAGAAGCGGGTGTATTCAATACAGCCTTCGGAGAACAGCAGCTCCAGCTGCGGATATATCTGCCGCACAAGCCGGATCGCGTCAAAATGATCGCCGCTGTACCAGTGAAACGCCGCGCCGGAGATCATCGGTAGGGTTTCTTCGTCCGCAATGGCGCAGACGCGGTCAAAGAGGCGTTCCTTGTTGTGATCCCAAATGTAGATCGCAACGTCGGACAAACCGTTTTTTTGCAGCGCGGGCACGAGAAAATCGCGCAAAAAGTGTTTCTCCTGTGCCGATGTAAAGGTGCAGCTATCCCAGGTCTGCACCGCGTTTGGCTCGTTTTGTACGGAGAGGCGCGTCACCTGCAACCCCGCCGCGCGATATGCCGCTAAATAACGGCAGATGTAGTCCGCCCAAGCAGCATAGTACGCGGGCTTGAGCGCTCCGCCGTTGTCGCGCCTGTTGTTTTCTTTCATATAGGCTGGCGGAGACCAGGGCGTCAGCATCAGCGAGAGCGGCACGGGGCAGAACGCGGACGCGGCCTTGAGATATGGAATCGTGTACTGCTGATCATGCGTGAGCGCGAGCGGCATGCCTTCGCTGGCAGATGCCTCATAGGGAGCGAGCGAAAAATCGCAGCTGTCGATGGACGTCCGCGCCATGGTATAGCGAAGGCCGTCCTGCCCGAAGCAGGCGGAAAGCAACTCGTTCTGCCGCTCGGGCGAGAGTTTGGAGAGGGTGTAGCCGACCGATTCTGTGATAGCACCGCCAAAGCCGAGTATGGTTTGGTTTTTGACGGCGGGGTAGAGATTGATGACATCCCGTTCCTGTGTATCATTGTCCGCAATCACCGCACAGATGCGCGTGCTTTGCGCGGCATTGCCGCCTTGGTAGGTTGTTGTGGTTGTCGTTGCTTGCATGGGGTACTCCTTGGATGTTTGGTTATCGATCATGTTCGTTTTCCTGCGAGAGCAGCATGCTGTTGACCGAGCGCGGCTCCAGCGCGAAGCGGAACGTCTCGCCGAACGCGCGGAAGGTCATCGTCCGTATCTCGCAATAGGGGTTGAAAACCGACAGCGCGAGAGAACCATCCGGGTTCTCAAACGCCAGTGTGTCCGCGGCCCACGGCCCGCGCATGCCGAGGCGGACAGCCCCGCGCTTTACGACGGCGGAGACGCTCTTCATCACGTAAAAATCCGGGTTGAGCGTGTAGTCCCGCGTGGTGGGATCGATGGTGACCATCGCGTTCTGCGGATCGCCCCAGGTGCTCCGTCCGGTTGGTTCCAACACGGGATTCCAGTAGAGATAACTTTCTGTTCCGTTACCGATGTAGTGCTTCAGCATCGTCCAAACATAGAGCGCATAGTCCCACGTGTTGTCGCCAAAGCCGCATTCGTTTTCACTCTGCATGAGGCGAATGCGCGGCCACCAACTCTCAAACGTGCGTTGGATGGCGATTTTTCCGCCCCACTGGTAGCTTACTCCCGTGATGTATTGCAGCGCTTCCTCATCCGAAAGCACGACGTTGGCAAAATAGTCATAGTCCTCGGTTGCCCATTTGTCGAAGATGAGCTTGTGATAATCGCAGCCGGGCGCGTTGATGGTACCAAGCCAAAGCTCGGTGCCGGGGCATTCTTTGCGCAAAACCGGGCCGAGATAGTCCCGAATAAACACCCGCAGTTCTTCGCCTGTCCACATACAGGAGGGGAATTTCTGGTTGGCGACCGGCTCGTTTTGCACGTGCACCTGATGTACGGTCACGCCCTCTGCCGCATACGCCTGCACAAAGCGCGTGAAATAGTCGGCATAGGCGCGCAGGTTCTCCGGTGTGCGGATGAGCTTGCCCCAGTTGTACACCGGCGGGTCTTTCATCCACGTTGGCGGGCTCCATGGCGAGGCAAAGAGCGTCATCTGCGGTTGATAGCCCTGCGCTTCCTTGACATATGGAATCA
The DNA here is from genome assembly GCA_023395595.1 of Bacillota bacterium. Classification (GTDB taxonomy): domain Bacteria; phylum Bacillota; class Clostridia; order Christensenellales; family CAG-138; genus UBA7703. Next base: position 13,993 of record JAEWYO010000089.1, on the reverse strand, counting down.
GACAGCGCTTATCCCGCTCGATGCTAAAGTGCGCGAGGGAATAGTCACCGGGTGTTTCGTCAAGGCTGTACCAGTCCTCGGCATAATCGTTTGCGCCGATGGGCAAGCGGCAAACGTTGAAGTTTGCCTGCTCTGGCGAATAGAGCGCGGAGAGCAGGGCGCTGCGTTTCTCGGCTGACAGGTGCGACAGCGCGCGGTAGCCAAGCTCGTTGAAGCAGCCGCCAAAGCCTTCCATCCGCTGATAGCGCTGCCCGTTTTCCTCCAGGTCGGCGGGTGCCGACACGAGCGCACAGTCTTTTTTTTGCCATTGCGCATGCTCGTTGGAAAAATGCCAGATCACGTTTGACATGTGGTTTGCCTCCTATTTTTCAGAGCCTGTGGTCAGGCCGTCGATGATATAACGGGAGAAGAACGCGAACACGACCATGATGGGGATCACCGAAATCGCGATGGCGAGATACATGGCACCATAGTTTGTCACGTAAAGCCCTTTGATCATGGAGATCATGACAGGCATGGTATAAAGCTCCTTCTTTTGAAGGATGATCAACGGCCCCATATATGCGTTCCACGAGGCGACAAAGTTGAAGATGCACATCGTCGCCACGCCCGGCAGGATGCAGGGCAAAACAATGCGGTTGAAGATGCCGAATTCGGAGCAACCCTCGATGCGCGGAGCTTCGATCATCGAATCTGAAATGCTCTGCTCGATGATACCGCGCAGGAAGAATACGGTGGTCGCGTTTGCAATGCCGGGAATGATGAACGGCAGATAGCTGTTTGTCATACCGAGGTTGAGGCAGAGACGGTAGAAGCCGATGATGGTCAACTGCGACGGGATCATCATCGAAACCAGCACGATCGCATACAATGCGCCCTTAAAGCGGAAGTTGAACTTGGTAAACCCGTAGGCGATCATCGCACCAAAATAGCCTGTCAAAATCGTATATGGCACCGTGATGAGGATACTGTTGATGAATCCGCGCCAGATGTCGACCAGCGACTGCATGGTTTTGTAATTCTCGGCGAGCGCTCCGCCAGGCAGGATGTTGAATTTCTGGATGATATCCAAGCTCGAATGCGAGCTGTTGACGAACACGACCAAAAACGGCACCGCGCACAGCAGCGTCAGGAAGATCAGCAGCAGCCGGATGCTCAGCGCGGAGAGGCGAAGCGAATGTTGTTTCATAGTTTATACATCCCGTCCTTACTGCGCATGGCCTTGTATGCAAAGCCGCTCATCACCGCGATCAGCAAAAACAGCACGCAGGAGATGGTGGCGCTATAGCCATAGTTGAAGTTTTTGAAGCCTTGATTGTAGAGGTACATGGAGACGGTTAAGACCGCCTTGCCGGGATCGCCGAGATTGTTGGAGAGCGTCAGCGGCACATCGAAGAGCTGCATACCGCCGATGAACGACGTAATAGCCAGATACACCAGCGTGGGCTTGATCAGCGGAAGCGTGATGCGCCAGAAGGTCTGCGCCTTGCTCGCACCGTCCACCATGGCTGCCTCATACATGCTCTTATCAACCGTGGTCGTCCCCGCGAGGATGATGACCGTCGTGTAACCAAACCACATCCACCACTGCACAAACGAGACCAGTCCGCTCGTGAGTGCCTTGCTTTGGAAGAAACTGATGGGGGCGCCGCTGACGTTCAGCGCGGCGAGCAGCTGATTGACCGGCGAATTGTCGCCATCGAGCAGGAGGTTGAAGAGCAGACCGACGGAGGTTGCGGTGATCAAATTTGGCAGGTAGAACACCGCACGATAGAAGTTTTTACCGCGGACTTTGAAAAACGTGAAAACCGCGACCAACAGCAGCGCAACCCCAAACTGCGGTATCGCGTTGCCAAGCCAGATGCGGATCGTGTTCCAGAGCGAGAGATAAAACACCTGATCGCCGAGGATGCGCATGTAGTTTTTCAGCCCGATGGAGATTGCCGGCATCATGCCGTCCCATTTTTGCAGGCTGAGTTGAACGGTGCTGATGATGGGATAGAGCCCAAAGATCAAAAACACTACAAAAAACGGCGCGATAAAGAGATAGCCATAGCGATCTTTTGCGAGGGCGCTTCTGCGGGGCTTTGTGCGCGGGAGCTGCCGCGCGTCTGGTTGGATCATGTCCGGTAGAGTCCCCTTCCTCAAGATGGGTAAGCGGGCTGCCGCGATATTTCGCGGCAGCCCCGCTTCTTTGCGCGAATGTTGGATTATTCCGCGATGGTGAGTTCCGGATAGGCGTTGAGCGCATCCGCTTTGAACTGCGCAATCGCTTCGTCCTTCGTCATCGCGCCGGAAACATAGGATTTCACAGCGGAGAGGAAGGCGTTGTTGAGCGTGCCGTCATACTGCGTCATCAGATCTGCAGGGATCTTCGCCATGACGCCATTGTAGAACTCATAGAGGTTCTGTCCGCCGAGGACTGCGTCGCCCGCTTCTTTTGCAAGGGCTTCGTCCACGCTCTTGAGCGCGACATACTCGCCATACTGGCTCGCATGCGCTTTGACGGATTCTTCGTTGAGCGTGCAATATTGCAGGAACAGCCATGCGAGGTCTTTGTTCTGGCTGCCGTCATAGATGCCGACCCATGTGCCGCCCTTGACATAGGGAACCGGCGCTTCGCACATGCCCCATTGCCCGCTGGTGGTAACGGCGGAGGGCTTGATCAGGAACTGATAGCCCCATGTCGGAAGGATATAGCAGAAGCAATCGGTGCTCTCCACGGCGGCATACCATTCTCCGCTCCACGGATCGCAATTCTTATCATATCCATTATCCACGATGGTCTTTGCCATGTCCATATACTCGGACAGGTTGGCATCGATCGAAAGCTTGCCATCGGTGACCCAGCCGCTTGCACGGTTGGTGAACTCCATGTTCATGATATCCTGCCAGGTGGCAAACATCTTGATGCCGGCGGCGGACATTTTGGCCGCGACTTCCATCATCTTTGCGTTGCTGTTGAGCAGTTCGGCAACCGCTGCGGGATCATCAGTACCCAGAACGGTCTTGGCGATGTCGCGGCGGTAGATGATGCCGCCCGGGGAGGCCTGCCAGCTCAGCGCCTTGACCACGCCCTTGGAATCGGTGCCGATGTTGCGGACGTATTCCCAGATGTTATCCTTGTACTGATCGACACCAAACTGGCTCAGGTCGGTCCAATACGGGGTTTCGACCAGATATTTCACATAGTCGGACTCGCCGGTGAACAGATCGGGCGCTTCGCCGCCGCTGATCGCGGTGGAGAGCTTGGTGAGAAATTCGGAGTTCGGTACGACGGTGACCTCAACCTTGATGTTCGGATAGACGGCGTTGAAGCCTTCCACGAAGCGGGTGAGTTCCTCGCCGGAGGACCAAACGGTGATGCTGCCGCTCAGTGTGGCAGGGTCAACGGGGGCTTGGGTCGCTTCAGCTGCGGGTTCCGCGGTTGCGGCCTCGGCGGCATCCGTGGGGGTGGCTTCGACGGCGGGAGCGGGGGTGGTTGCGCAGGCAAACATGGTGCACGCCATTGCAAGCGCCAGAATCAGTGCCAGGGTCTTTTTCATGGATTCTCTCCTCCTTTTTTATGCTAAATGCTATTGCATTCAGGTGCGATTTGAATTCGTTCACTGGGTGAACAAATAGTGGGGGTGCTAAATGCTAGTGCATTCAGGTGCAGGAAAACATCATAGATTAGGAAGCTTTTCAAAGTGAAGATTGAAGGTATTGCCACACAAAGCCAGACCGAGCTGCAAACGCATTCAGTTTCAAATTCTTCTTCACTTTGTGCTGCGGTTTAAGAATGTACCTGGGAAACGCTCTCTCGGAGAATGATTTGGGGTTCAACCAATTGCTTGACGCGCTTTTTGCTGCCGTTGAGTCGGGCAATGAGCGCTTCCGCAAGCCGCATGCCGATCTCGTAGACCGGTTGATGCACCGTCGTCACATTCGGGCGAACCAGCAGTTCGTGCCCGAGACCATCGAATCCAACCAGCGAAAAATCCTGAGGGATCTTTTTACCCGCCTTCACAATCGCGTTTGCGGCGCCGATGGCCAGGGTGTCCGTTGCGCAGAATACGCCGGTGCAGTCCGGATGTTCCACGAGGATCGATTTCATTGCGGCGTAGCCGCCGTCCACGTTGTTGTTCGTGCTGAGTTGCGGGCGAGTGGCGGGATCGATCCCCGCCGATTGCAGCGCGCGGGTGAACCCCAACGCACGGTCTACGGTATAATCCTTGTCCTCGTTGACGTTGATCATCGCGAGATTGCGATGCCCGTTTGAAAGAAGCACTTCGGTGACTTTTTGCGCGCCGGCGACGTTATCCACGTCGATGCAGTCGATATCCGGGTTGTCATTGTGGCCAAAGAGTACCAAAGGGCGTTTGCGCTCGTGCGTGTATTGGTAGATGCGGCTGACCTCGTCCTTGAGAAGACCGGTCGCGATATAGCCATCGCAAAGATGCTCGCTGTCCAGCTCCCGCCGGATCAAAAACGAATAGACGTGTTTGCTGAGCACCTCGCTGATGCCGGCGACAAAGTGCATTACGAACGGGTTGGTGAGGTCGATGCTGGCGGGAATGTAGACCGCGACGATGCCGATTTTGTTGGAAGCCAGCGCGCGGGCAACGGGGTTTTGCACATAGTTGAGCTCCGCCAGCGCACGCTCCACCTTTTCCCGCGTTGCGGGCTTGACCAACTCCGGAGAGTTGATGACCCGTGAAACGGTGATGGTGGATACTCCCGCGAGGGTTGCGACATCTTCTAATCTCATCGGTTTCATTCCTCAGTCTTTACGAAATGATAGCGCTATCATTATACTGGAAAAAGAAAAGCGTGAACAGATCAATTTGAAATGTTAGCGCTAACATTAGTGACAAACAGATCATATCACGGTAAAAATGAAAATGCAAGAGGGGATTTTTCATTTTTTCAGAAGCATGCGAGAGAAGTTTAGGAGACTGCGTTGATATGATTCTGCTTGGATAGTCCAAAGTGAGAACACGGTGCAGGGTTCACCAGAAGATGTAGACGATAGAGGGCGGATCGCGTTTTACAAAAAAACAGCGGCTTGATTTTCTTCAAACCGCTGTTTTGCTTATCGATGGATCTATTGCGACTTAGAGTAACGTCAATATCCGCGATCCCGATCGATCACGCGCCCGTCGATGGCACTGATGGTCAGCGAGTTCCAGAAGATCGGATCGCCGTCATATGCAGCGTTCAAAAGATCGGGGTTGGAAGAATAGTCGGGGTGTTCGTTGAACTCGATGAAGAAGTTCCATACGGGTTCGAGCGTGAAGGTTTTGGCGTTGGGCTTACCGATTCGCATCAGACCAAGCTCCGCATGCTGGATAAATAGCTCGTGCGCGCCGTTTTCCCGCGTGATATCGTAGTCGTATTTTTCCCGCACCAGATCGGCAAGCTTTGCCTCAATCTCGGAAAACGGCAGCAACGTCGCGTCCGGGTTGGTAACCGCATCGACTGACATCGGGTTGATCCAGTGGATGTTAACGATGCCGCGGTCATCCACGGTGATTTCCAAGGCTTCGTTCACTCGAACGTTGGTCAGAGTCGTTTCCATATCGCTGGCGATGTCACGACTGTCGTATGCCGTCCCGACGCCATTGACTGTACGCTGGAAGATGCATTGCCATGCCCACGGGTGTTCCCAGTTGTTTTCCTCACCTTGGGCGACAAATAGGCCGACTGTCATCACATGGTTGAGCGAAAGCCCGCTGTCAAGCTTTCCCGCCATCTCTGTGGCAAGGGCGATTGCTTGCTCTTTCGACAGGGATACGCCTTCCGGCTCACTGCGGCGTGATCCGTTGTAATAGAGCGGACGATTTTCCACCAACTCGTTGATGTTGATTGCGCTTGCCGTTGCCGAGTAGCTGGCTCTCACAAGATACGGCGTTCCGTCGCGTTCCGTAACCCCTCGAAAGCGCATTGTGGGATCGCCGAAGTCGTTGGTTCCCGCTACGAACTCGAGCGCAACCTCCCGTTTTTCCGCCGCAGACGGTGCGGATTGGATCATTTCCAGATAGGTATCTAGCTGATCCTTGACTGCCTTTTCATACTTCGGGTCTTTGTTCGGGTTGGTGCCGTCTTGTATGCCGTCATAGATTTTCTGAAAGAGCGGAAGGAATTGTTCTGCATATTCCTTTGTGTCTTCCGGCGCGTAGATAAATTTCACATCATCATTCCCGAAGAACGCATGCACGGTATTCATTAGGTCGTCCATCGTCACATCCCGGCAGGTGACGGAAGCGATCGGAACAGCATCCACATTTGGCAAAGTAACGCTGAGGTTTCCGTTGAGCAAGAGTTCCTTGTCGGTGCTCCATTCGGCATACCGCCAGGGTGTCGGGATGCCCAGCTTTTTCGCAAGCGGGCTGATGACTTCCGGCGCAGGGGTTGGCGTTGGTTCCGGGGTCGTGGAGGTTGGATCGGCGGCAAGGGTTTGCGCCTCCACCGCGCCGGAGGTGCGATTGTCGCTTGCTGCTTGTTTTGCCGGGACGCAGGCTGTAGTAAAGCATCCGGCCAGCATTACAAGAGACAGCGTAATACAGATGAGCTTTGCACTCAATTGACTTCGATTTCTCATAAATACTCCTTTGATTCGTTTCTCGACGACGGCTTTGGATTTTCCGTATGCCATGCCGAGAACGACCTGTCGATAGTTGGATCGCGAAAACAGATCCAGTATGAGGGTAGCGTAGTCGCCTTTTTGCCTTGCGCTCATTTGATCGACCACGATGCTGTCGCAAAGCGTTTCCATATCCGCACGAATCTGCCGAACCGCGATCCAGACGATGGGGTTGAACCAATAGAACGCGTTGAGCAGAGAAAGAACTATGCTCACGAAAGGATCGCCGCGCTTGTAGTGCACCAGTTCGTGGCGCAGCGTGTTTTTGATTTGTTCGTCGTCCATGGAAGCCAGCAGTTCCATCGGCATGAGCACGCAAGCGGGGAAGAGTATGCCCGGCGAGTTTAATCCAAACTGGCAAACGAGCGGCACGTTGGCTCGGATGCCGAGTTCCCGCTGGACTTCGCGATAGAGCACGCGGAGCCGCCTGGTGGGCTTTGCGGCGTTTTTTGCGATGCGCTTTTGCAGACGAATATAGAGAAACGCGATATATCCTATGCCGAGCACAACACCGCTGAGCCAGACGATCAGGAGTACTTCGGCAAGTGAAACCGGTTGCCGCGCTGTGTCGGTAAAAACGCCAACCTGCACGGGCGCGGCTTGGGTGGTTATGACGAGGGCATTCGTTTCCGCCAGCGGCAGAGCACTCTGGGAATCAACTGCGCTTTTCGCGGGCGCGGACGCGGCTTCGGTTTGGGTGATGGGTATGTTGGCCGTAGCGGACTGCGCCGGAAGAATAAAGAATTGAACAGGGCTTTCAAACGTGACGGGCAGCAGCAGACGAAGTAGAAACAGCGACCAGACGGCATAATGCAGGAAAGGCGAGAGCTTGTTTTTGAGCAGCCGCTTGAGCAGTACCGTAATGCCGAAGAGAACGCTCGCATAAATCGAAATCTCGAGCAGCGTCTGAAGGGTTCGCATACTACGCCTCCCGCTCGCGTTCGCCGGAAAGTTTGGCGATCAATGCTTGCAGCTGCGTTTTTTCCTCGTCGCTGATATTCGTTTTTTCCACCATGGACGCAAGCAGCAGCCGCGCGCTATCGTTTGTCATCTTGGAGAGGATGTAATTGCTTTCTTCCTCCACGCAGTCTTCCCGTGCACGTAGCGGAAAATACCGCCGGTTGCCGCTCACGAGCGTATAGCCGACGTACCCGCTGTCGGTGAGACGTTTGAGGTAGGTCATAAAGCTGCTGCTTTTCCAGTCCACGGCGTTCTGCATGGACTCCATGATCTCGGATAAGAACATCGGCGGATGATTCCAGAGCGCTTCCATCATCAGCCATTCCAGTTTCGTCAGGGCTTGCTTTTCTTGCGTCGGTCTCATTTTTTTGCCTCCGTCTGTTCTTTGTGCACAGAGAAACGCGTTGTGTTAACATCTAATAAATTAGAGCAAAAGACGGAAATTGTCAACCATATTTACCAATGTTCACAGTTGGTTTGCAAGAGAAGCACGTTTTCTTAACAAAATCAAGCTGGTTTACTTCGTTGAAGCATAAAAAACATGCTAAAAAATGCAAGCGCTAATGGAGTTTTGCGGGATTACGCTTGGCTGTCTGGCAAAAACAAAACTGCTTACAATTCGTTTACAAGTTGATGCGGACGCGTTTACATTTACCATGATAGAATGTAGCAAACAGGAGGCGATGCAGATGGCACGAAATCGGATACTCGTGGTGGAAGACGACGAGAGCATTCATACCGTGATCGTGAAAAACTTGACGGCGGCGGGATATGCTGTCTTTTCCTGTATGGACGGCGCGCAGGCGGAGCGCGTGCTCGCGCACGATTCGGACTTTGACCTTGCGCTGCTGGACGTGATGCTGCCGGGGTTGGACGGATTTGCGCTGCTCGGCATCCTGCGGCACATGGAGATCCCCGTGATATTTCTCACGGCGCGGAGCGATGTGGAGAGCAAGGTGCGGGGCCTTCGCGAAGGCGCGGACGATTACATCGTGAAACCTTTTGAGGTGCTGGAGCTGCTGGTGCGCATCGAAAAAACGCTGGAACGCGCGGGTAAGCTCCGGCAAGTGCTGGAGGTTGGGCGTTTGACGATCAACCTGCTGGAGCGTTCCGTCCGGATCGACGGCAAGGAGATTTCGCTCAAGCCGATGGAGTTTGACCTACTGGTCATGCTCGCAAAAAACAAGAACATCGCGCTCTCGCGGGAGCGGCTGCTGCACGGCGTTTGGGGTGTTGATTTTCAGGGGGAAACGCGTACGGTAGATGTGCACATTGCGCAGATTCGCAAGAAGCTCGGTTTGGAGGAGCAGATAAAGACGATCTCGAAGATGGGGTATCGATTGGAGGACTAGCGCATGAAACTCTGGCTGAAGGTCTCTCTCATCGCGCTGATTCTGGTCGTACTGGCGACGGGGGCTTGCTCACTGATTATGCTGATTCGCAGCGGCGAGAGCAATCTGGCACTTTCGATTGAAAACACGCTGACCAATCAGCAGGTGCGCGCCGCTTCCTGGTCCATGGCGATGATCTCGGAACGGAATAAGGACGATTCCGCTCTGGCGACGCGCAGCCTCGCGCGATACTTGATCGCGAAATTCGCCGAGACAACCACGATTTTGCAAAGTGGTGCGGATACGATTTACAACAACACATCACTGATTCCGAGCGACTATCTTCCGCTCTCGAACGAAGCGCAACAATACGTCGTTGCGGAAATCGACGGACGGTCGATCCTCATAGCCGGCAGTTCAATCATGATCGAATCGACCAACTTTCAGCTCTATGTGGTCTGTGACATCACGCCCGTCTACGCGGGAATCGAGACGATGGCGCGGCAGTTTGCGTTGATCAACGCGGGCGTGATCGCACTGGCGGGCGGAATTCTTGTGCTGCTGTTGCGTGCGGTGCTGCGCCCGGTGCAAACGCTGCAAAAAAGCGCAGCGGCTCTTGCCAGCGGTGTGTATGACCAGCGAATCGCCCTCGCGCAGGATGACGAGATCGGCGATCTTGCCTGCGATTTCAACCGGATGGCGGACGCGGTGGAGGCGCACATCTGCGCGTTACAGGAAGAGGCGCAGCGGCGCACGCTGTTTATGTCCGCGCTCACGCACGAATTGAAAACCCCGATTGCGGGCATTTCCGGCTGCGCGCAAACGCTGCTTGGCACCAAGATGACGCCCGAGGAGCAGGCGGACGCGCTGATGCTGATCAATCAGGAGTGCTTGCGCATTGAGCGGCTCTCGCAAAAACTGATGCAGATTATCGTGCTTAAGCAGGAAGGCACAATTGAGCGGAGGGAGACACGCGTTTCGGCGCTTCTGGATGGCGTGGCGGCTTCTTGCGAAGCGCTGCTGCGTCAGCGCGGGTTTACGCTTACGATTCAAAACGAGATGGACACCCTGCCGATGGAGCAGGACTTGCTCACGAGCTTACTGCTCAACCTGATCGATAACGCCGGGAAGGCTTCGCGACCCGGCGACACGATTGAAGTGATTGCGCGTGGAGACACGATTTGTATAACCGACCATGGTTGCGGCATGGCGCAGGAGGAGCTCGATAAGATCACCCAGCCATTCTATGTGATCGACCGTTCCCGCGCGCGAAAAAATGGCGGAATCGGACTCGGACTTGCGCTTGCGGAGGAGATCGCGCGGCTGCATGAGGCGAGACTGGTGTTCGAGAGCGAATCTGGAGTCGGCACGACGGTAAAGGTGGTGTTTTCGCATGGCGTATAAACGGCGGCACGTGTCAAAATGGAACTTGCTTTATCTCGTTCTTGGGGTACTGATCCTGTTTTCGGTTTTTGCCGTGCCGAAGATTGCGTTGCTGGCGGTCGAGCGCACACGTGGGCAGATCATCACCGTCATGCCGAACGGGGACTGATCTGGCGGAACAAATTACAGTTCGTTTACGATTCGATGCGGACTTGATGCGGTTTTTTCGGTATCGTTGGTTCCATGAAACCCGTTGTATAACGGGAAATGGAAAGTGAGGAAAGCGAATATGGTTCGAAAAACAATCTCTGGCATTGTAACCTGCGTTCTTTTGTTGGGCGCTCTGGGTGGCTGCGCAGAGCAGAGCGGAACACTTACTCCAATACAAAGTAAAGATACCGAGCAAATGGTTGCAACCGCAAGCCAAAGCGCGACCGAAACGACGGGACAGACCTTGCAAGAGAGCCTTGGCGTGCCAGTGCGCGTGGAGGAGAATCTGCCGACGAAGAGTAAAAAGTTCACTGTCGACATCTCGGCAAATGTCCGCGTGCCGGAAACGGATCATCTCTCGATCTATCCGGTATCAGCAACGGAGTTTTCCGAAGCGTTTGTTGCAAGGGCGTTTGACTACTTTTGCAAAGATCAAACGATGTATGACTTTAGCAATCTGACCCAAACAAGGGAACAGATTGAAGGCCGGATCGACAGCATGCAGCACGATCTGGACAACAACGATTCACCCGATGGTCCGAATGGCGGCGACGCGTGGCGCGCGGACTATGAGGCGCAGATCGCAAAGCTCAAGGCACAGCTCGCCGGCGCAGCGGAGGATTTGGGTGACCCAATCCAATCTGCGCGGCTTGAGCCGGAAGAAGCTGTGGGCGACGGCACCTACGATCGTTTTATGGCGGTCAACGCGCCGGAGTATCCGTTTACGATGGAGTTTTTTGTCATAAACAATGTGGACTATCCGACCGACGAGGTGCGATACATTGAGAGCATGGACACAACTGTTGCGCCAAGGAGCGAGGCGAGTTTTCACTTTCGCGACACGCGGCGGGTTCCGGGCGCATTGTATCGGGTGAAGGATGTCACCAACGAAACGAAAATTGCGGAACTTTCGACAACGCCAGCCGAGGCGATGGCAAAAACGGCATCGCTACTAGACGTACTCGGCATTACAAATATGAAACCCTATCGCGTCATTCTCGCGCTCGAGTTTGACGAAAACACCTCCGCAACCGGCAAATATGCCTACTTCGTGCAGGTATGCCGGATGGTTGACGGCGCTGAAGTGCTCAGCCCGTATGCGCGCACGTATGTCGGCGGGCTGGAAGACGGACACGAATGGGCGTATGAAACGCTGGATATCCGCATGGACGACGAAGGAATCATCGGCATGAACTGGGTTTCTCCGCTGACGGTCGGCGCGGCGGAGGTCGAGCGCGCGAACCTGCTCCCGTTTTCGTCGATTCTGGATGTTGCAAAAACCATGCTCGTGGTGGCAAACGAGCCGCTGGAGTCGGATTTGAACGGGTATGATCAGTTTGCAATTCAGATTGACCGCATCACGCTCTCGCTCCAGCGCGTGCCAAACGCGGACTCCATCAACGACGGCTTGCTGATTCCCGCTTGGAATTTCTACGGAATGCAGCGCTACATCCTCGCAAACGGCACCGAATCGCAGCGCGGCTACGACGAACCGATCGACTCAATCGATCAGCCGTTTCTCTCGATCAATGCCATAAACGGCAGCGTGATTGACCCGGTGCGGGGTTACTAATTATTGAGCGCGGTTGGGGTTGGCGTGTGAATCATCCGTTTTCCCTTGCTCCAGCCGCGCGCATGGTGTACCCTAATACCAACCACAACGACACGCAAAGGTTGGGACACGCATTGATCAAATCAGCCAAAGCATATGAATATCTGCTCTTTGACCTCGACAACACGCTCATGGACTTCACAGCAGGCGAAAAAACCGCCCTGTTTCAAACGATGGACGAGATGGGAATCCCGATCTCCGAGGCAGACTATCGGATGTATCTGGAGATCAACAAGGCGGCATGGTCGCGCTTTGAGGCGGGCGAGTTGGACAGCAAAGCCGTGCAGCGCGTGCGCTTTGAGGACTACGCGCGCTATCTGGGGTGCGATGCCGCGCAGGGAATCGGCATGAACGCACAATATGTCGAGAATCTGGGTCAACAGGCGATTTTGTTTGACGGCGCGCTGGAGATGCTGGAGCGGCTTTCGCAGCGATACAAGCTCGCGGTGGCGACCAACGGGCTCACGCTTGTGCAGCGCGCGCGGCTCGCCAAATCCGGCTTTCTTCCGCTGCTGAGCGGGGTTTTCATCTCTCAGGAGATGGGGATTCAAAAGCCGCACCGGGGCTATTATGAGTCGATCTTCGCGTTCTATGGCGACACCGCGCGGAAGAAATACCTGATGATCGGGGATTCACTCTCGGCGGACATCGCGGGCGGGGTCAACGCGGGCATCGACACCTGCTGGTTTCATCCGGCGGGCGCGGAGGAATCTCACCCGACGCCCACCTATACCGTGCGCGGGTTTGACGAGCTGACGGGGCTGCTGCTGTAGATAAAAATAATGCTATCTTTCCGGCGCGAAATGCGATAATATATGAAAAATCGTACGCAAAAACGGGAGGAAACAGCAATGGATCGCTTGGAACAGGTTACAATCGTCAAAAAGGCGAATGTGTATTACGAGGGCAAAGTCACGAGCCGGACGGTGCTCTTCGCGGACGGAACAAGAAAGACGCTCGGCATCATCTTGCCTGGCAAATACTCCTTTGGCACGGCGGAAAAGGAGCATATGGAAATTCTCGGCGGCGTGCTAAAAGCGCTGCTGCCCGGCGAGAGCGAATGGCGCGCTTATGGCGAAGGCGAGGCGTTTGAGGTGCCCGCCAACAGCCGTTTCGAGTGCGAGGCGGAGGGCGTTTGCGACTACTGCTGCTCTTACATCGCCAAATAAAACAAAAACAAACACCAAACGGGCGGAGTGTGACTTCCGTCCGTTTCTTTTTTGTTTCGGCGTTGTACAATCACCCTAGAGAATATCGTGCAAGGAGGGCTTTGCCATGCGTGAGGTCGTGCTGTTTATCGCGATGAGTTTGGATGGCGTCATCGCCACGCCGGAGGGCGCGGTGGACTGGCTCGGCGGCGAGGATGCCGCATCGAGCGATTCCGGCTCGTATGAGCGCTTCATTGCGGGCGTAAGCGATGTTGTGATGGGATACACGACGTATCGTCAACTCACGACCGAGCTGTTGCCCGGGGCTTGGCCATATGCCGCGCAGAGCACCCATGTGCTCACGCACCGGAGCATGGAGAACGAGGCGGGGATTTCGTACACGCAGGAGCCGGTTGCGGCGCTGCTTGCGCGGCTCAAGGCGCAAAGTGGCGGTGAGATTTGGATTTGCGGCGGTGCGTCCGTCGTGAACCAGTGTATACGCGCGGGGCTGATCGACCGCTACCACATCAACGTAATTCCGACGATTCGCGGCGCGGGGATTCGCCTATTTGACGTGCTGCCGGAGCCTATTCCGCTTCGGCTACTCTCCACGGAGCACTACAACGGCATCGTGGATTTGGTGTATGCGCCGCGGTAACGGGCGCGTTTCTGGCGGCGGGCAAAGGTTTCTGTTATAATGGACGAAGAAACGTGAGGTATGACA
>JAEWYO010000075.1 GCA_023395595.1 Bacillota bacterium | reverse complement strand
CGCAGCCCACGGCAAACAGCAGCATCAGCGCCATCGCAAACGGCAGAATGCGCTTGAACTTGAATTGTTTCATATTCTTACAAGCTCCTTGTATGTTTTTCGTGCTTCAACAGACCTGTATTGATTTTATAACACGATTTGATCTTATAAAACACTTGTGTCCGGCGAATGACACCTATATGAATCTTCTGTCAAAAAAAGGCTCGCGTATGTTCTGCGCGAGCCTTGTTGGTTACGTTTTTCTTACGCGTACTTCGCCTCCAGGCGTTTGCGGATTTCGCGGATGAAGGCGAGGCTCGTCACCGCCTTTGGCGTGATGCCTTCGGCAAGACCCACGAGGTCTTTGGTCATGATACCTGCATCCAGCGTCTCAATCGACGCTTCTTCCAGCTTTTTGCCAAAGTCCGCCAGTTCCGGCAGTTTGTCCAGCTCGCCGCGCTTACTTAGCGCGCCGCTCCAGGCAAAGATGGTCGCCATCGGGTTGGTGCTGGTCTCTTCACCTTGCAGATATTTGTAATAATGCCGCGTGACCGTGCCGTGCGCGGCTTCGTATTCAAAATTGCCGTCCGGAGACACCAGTACGCTCGTCATCATTGCGAGGCTGCCAAACGCGGTGCTGACCATGTCGCTCATCACGTCGCCGTCATAGTTTTTGCATGCCCAGATGTAGCCGCCTTCGGAGCGGATCACGCGCGCCACCGCGTCATCGATCAACGTATAGAAATACGTCAACCCTGCCGCTTCGAACTTCGCCTTATAGTCCGCCTCAAAGATTTCCTCAAAGATGTCTTTGAAGGTGTGGTCATACTGCTTGCTGATTGTATCCTTGGTGGAGAACCAAACATCCTGCTTGGTACTCAGCGCATATTGGAAGCAGCTATGCGCAAAGGAGCGAATGGAGCTGTCCTTGTTATACATGCCCTGCAGCACACCGGGGCATTCAAAATCATAGATGGTCTTGCGGAAAGAAGCCCCGTTTTCGCCGGTGAACACCAGCTCCGCCTTGCCTTTTTCCGGCACGCGGTATTCCGTTGCGCGGTAGACGTCGCCATAGGCGTGACGCGCGATGGTGATCGGCTTTTTCCATGTTTTGACGACGGGCTTCACGCTGTCGATCAAGATCGGCGCGCGGAACACGGTGCCGTCGAGAATCGCGCGGATCGTGCCGTTCGGGCTCTTCCACATCTCGCTGAGCTTATACTCTTCCACGCGCTGCGCGTTTGGCGTGATGGTTGCGCATTTAACGCCCACGCCGTATTTCTTAATCGCGTTTGCGGCATCCGTCGTGACCTGATCCTTTGTTTTGTCGCGCTCCGGCAGGCCGAGGTCGTAGTACTCCGCTTTGAGATCGACAAACGGCAAAATCAGCTCGTCCTTGATCTGCTGCCAGAGGATGCGGGTCATCTCGTCGCCATCCATCTCAACGAGCGGGGTTTTCATCTTGATCAAATCCATATCCGTTTCCTTTCGGCTGTTTGGCGTAGTTCTCTTATTTGCCCGCGTGCGCGGCATAGTAGTTCATCAGGCAGCCTTCGAGCAGAATCTCCCGCTCGTCCGCCGTCAGCGGCGGCAGGTTGAGCGTGATATTCTCCGTCGTGCCGTCCTGCTTGATTGCGACGGCAGGCAGGGTGTCCTTCTGCTGTGCGATGGCTTCCCGCACATGCGGCACAAACACATGATCGCCAACTTCATAGGCAAAGCTTGCGCCCGCAGGCAGCGTAAACGGGAGAATGCCCCAGTTGATGCAGTTGCTGCGGTAGCGCTTGGTTGCGTATTCGTAGCAGATGTTGGCGGAGCCGCCGAGCACGCGTTGACTAGATGCGGCTTGCTCGCGCGCGCTGCCGTCGCCGGGTTTGTTGGCAAACACGCCGGAGCCGTAGGACGTCGTTTTGAATAGCTTATCCGCGTCGCCAACCTTGCCCAGTAGCGCCTTGAGTGCGTCGGACGCCGTTCCCTCTCTGCGCGCGGCTTCCGCCTTGGCAACCGCTTTGCTGCGGCCGACATAGTCCGGCGCGCGGCGCGAGAGCGCAAACTCCGCGAGGCGCAGCGGATTGCTGCGATAGGAGCTCGTCTCGCCGGAGGGGATGAGTTCGTCCGTGGTGGTCACGGGGTCTCGAATCACGGCGCTCAGCTCGACGAGCACGTTGTCTGTCAGCGGGTAAATCTTCGGCCAATCGGCAATGTTCGGCCCGAACACGAGTTCCGCGTTGGGGTCAGGCTTGCCAAAGCCGTTGTAGCAGCGTTTTTCATAGCTGGATCGGTCATAGCGATAGCGGATGCGGCGCTTTCGATAGACTACGTCGGTGGCAGGCGTGAGCCGCCCGCCGTTTGCCGCCGTCGCTGCGATGCTCCGCGCGTCCATCAGCGCGACATAGGCAAGCTGGCCTTCGCCGGGCTTTGCGCCTTCGCGATTGGGGAAGTTGCGCGTGGTGTGGCGAATCGAGAACCCGTTGTTGGCGGGCACGTCTCCCGCGCCGAAGCACGGGCCGCAGAAGGAGGGCTTCATCACCGCGCCCGCGCGCACAAGCGTCTCGGTCGCTTCCGCCCGCGTGAGCGCGAGGCTGACCGGCACGCTGGTCGGATAGACGGAAAGCGAAAACTCGCCGTTGCCCGTGGAGCCGCCGTCGAGGATTTCGCTGGCTTCGATGATGTTGTCAAATAAACCGCCCGCGCAGCCCGCGATGATGCCCTGATCGGCATACACACCGTCGGACTTGATCTTGCTCTTGAGGTTGAGCGTGGCCTTCGGGAAGGTCGCCTTTGCTTCCTCTTCCACCTTGCCCAGCAGCTCGTCCGCGCGCGCGATAAACTCGCGAATCGGGTAGGCGTTGCTCGGATGGAACGGCAGCGCAATCATGCACTCGACCTTGTCCAGCTCGATGGTGATCATGCTATCGTAATAGGCTCCCTCTTCCGGCGCGAGTTTGGCGTAGGCTTCCGGTCTACCGTGCGCCCGGAAATATTCCGCCGTCTCGCTGTCGGTTTCCCAGATGGAGCTCAGACACGTGGTCTCGGTGGTCATCACGTCCACGCCGTTGCGATAGTCGGCGGACAGGTGCTTGATGCCAGGGCCCACGAACTCCAGAATCTTGTTTTTTGCGCGGTTTTCGGCAAACGCTTCCTTCACGAGCGCGAGGGCAACGTCGTGCGGACCGACGCCGCGGCAGGGCTTGCCCGTTACATAACAGAGCACGACTTCGGGCGCCGCGATATCATAGGTGTTTTTGAGCAGTTGCTTGACCAGCTCCGGCCCGCCTTCGCCAACCGCGAGGGTGCCCAGCGCGCCATAGCGCGTGTGGCTGTCCGAACCCAGAATCATCCGCCCGCAACCCGCGAGCTCTTCGCGCGCGTAGCTGTGGATGACGCTCAGGTTTGCGGGCACATAGATGCCGCCGTATTTTTTCGCGGCGGAAAGCCCGAAGACGTGGTCGTCCTCATTGATGGTGCCGCCGACGGCGCAGAGGCTGTTGTGGCAGTTGGTCATCGCGTAGGGCACGGGGAATTCGGTCAATCCGCTCGCCCGCGCGGTCTGCACGATGCCGACATAGGTGATGTCGTGCGAAATCAGCGCGTCGAAGCGCAGCCGGAGTTTCTCCATATCGCCGGACGTGTTGTGCGCGCGGAGAATGGAGTAAGCGATGGTCTTGTCACGCGCGGCTTTTTTGTCGGTTCCGGCGGTATGCGGCCTGCCGTTGTGCAGGGTCACCGGATGGTCATGATAGCGAATCATAGGCTCCTCCTTGACGGGTTAACCGTGGGTATCGTTGTGTTGCGTTGGGTTGGTTTGTGGGTAGAAACCCACAGATAAAATTGTACCATGCCGATTGCCGCAAGAAAAGCCGAAAGAGCGGTATATTATCGCGATCTGTGTGAAAAAAATCGCGCGCGGGAAAAGGCGGATCAAACTATTGACAGTGCCCTTTCGGACGGTTATAATACACCATGTGCCGCCGAAAAACGGCACACAAAACAGCATATGGCGGCGTAGCTCAGCTGGCTAGAGCATTCGGTTCATACCCGGAGTGTCATCTGTTCGAATCAGATCGCCGCTACCATGAAAAAAGACCTGCGAGGGTCTTTTTTGTGTTTTGGGGAAAATCAATTGTAAATCTAGGTTGCATAATTTGAATCCATAAATATCATGTTTTAATACTGCCGTTTATGCAACCAACTAAAAAATTAGGACTTGATGGGCACAAATCGATTTCATACTTCAATTTTCTTGAGCTCTGTCTTCATCTGAGAAAGCATCCTTTTATTTTCTATGCCTTGCAGTTCTATTCTAAAGTCATCAGCGGCCTTAACAAATCCGCGTTGAACTTGCCTTCTAGTAATAGCATTCCTCATCTGATTCAAGAAGATTTCATAGGTGTTAATCAGGCTTTGAACGTCTTCTAATTGCACATTTTGAAATAATAGTGGCATTTTGAATAGCATAAATACACTTTCTTTTTGCATCTCGAGAAGAACAGATTAAGTTCAGTTGGATAATCATCATTCGCAAAGTATGCCGTTGACAGTGATTCAATATTGCTTCCAAAAGTAGAGCAATTTTCGATGGTTTGCATGCATGCAAAAATGCGCTTTTTATTC
This sequence comes from Bacillota bacterium, assembly GCA_023395595.1. Lineage (GTDB taxonomy): Bacteria > Bacillota > Clostridia > Christensenellales > CAG-138 > UBA7703. The sequence goes on along the minus strand of JAEWYO010000075.1, from coordinate 5,021 downwards.
TCTTTCTCACCTAAAATTGCCTTAATATGAATTCTCCAACGCGTTAGAAACTCGCTGAACTGCCGATAAGTTTCAAACTTTTTATCAAACATGGCAATCTCATTTTGCTGCACAGCAATATTTGCTTGCTTATCAGATATCGTGTTTTGCTTTTTTGCGATTTCAATCTGCTCATATGCAATTTTCTTTGTAATCACAACAGCCATGATCGCTCCAACCGCGGCAATGACCGTTGCCACTCCCTCAATGATCGCAAAGAGGTTCGCAGTATCAGCTACGGTATATTGTTGAATTAATGTGGTTATTGTTTCCCAAAATCCAAACATATTTCCCTCTTGAATAGACAAATTAATACTATATTTTTATACTCCTAACAATACTTCGCATAAGCTTCGAGTTATCTTTGAACTTGTCACTATTGAACAAAAAGGCTCTTTTTAGAATTACCGATGGTTCCAGTTCACTTGGAATGTCTCCATATTCACAAAGCAAAGAGAGCACATATCTCATGTAACTTTCTTTTAGCAACTCGAACTCCGAGCGAATAGGTTCGCGAAAAATCGGGCATCCCTGAGTTAATATTGAATAATCAAAACTTAGCTTTTTTCGTAGTATATGGACATCTCTTCGGATATCTTCTTTTGTAGCTATCTTCAGAATCTTTCCTGGATAAGGCATAAAGCTTATCTCGTCAGTAAGTCCTCCATCGTTAACCTGAGTTACTGTCCAAACTTTTAATTCAGGTACGTCACCAAGATTTTCACCTTCCATGTTCTCCGGTTTTATGTCATCAGAAAAACGAAGAACGTTACCCAAACACTCCAACACAAGAAATCTCTTCTCAAATAATGCAATTTTGTCCTGTTTATGTGCAATATAGGCAGGAATACAAATTGCAGCAAATACTGCTACCACAGATATTACTGCACTTAGAAACCCTTGGTTGTCATTACACCATTTAATAATTTCCGTCATAAATCCTCATCATGAAAGCTGCTTACTTGTTTCTTGCAGGTAAATATCTTATATAATATTAATACATAAACAGCCTGTAATCAACCATTAGAAAGAAGCGCTATTCTATATTTTCCGTTAAAGATACTATCAGCACCCTCGCAGGCGCTGTTTCCTCATATCTCCTATTCCCTACCCCACAACAACCTTCCCCCGCTTGACCACGCCTTTAACCTGATTGCTCCCCATGCGGTAACACAGCATCTCCATGCCGTCCGCATTCCAGAGGGTCAGGTCGGCTTGCTTGCCGGGTTCGATGCTGCCGAGCTGCTCGCCAAGCCCGATTGCGCAGGCGGCGTTGAGCGTCAGCGCGGTGAGGGTTTCCTCCGGCGTCATGCGATAGCGCAGATACGCGAGGTTCGCCGAGAGCTGGAGATTCAGAGACGGACACGAACCGGGGTTGAAGTCCGACGCGATGGCGACGGCGACATTTTGCGCGATCATCTCCCGCACGCGGGCAAAGTGTTTGCCAAGATAGAGCGAGGTTTGCGGCAGCAGGCAAGCGGTCACGCCGCCAGCGGAAAGGGCCGCGATGCCGCTCTCGTCAGTCGCAATCAGATGCTCGGCAGAGACCGCGCCGAGTTCCCCCGCAAGCTGCGCACCGCCAAACGCGTCGATCTCGTCCGCGTGAATCTTCAGCCCCAAGCCGAGTGCGCGCGCCGTTTCCAGCACGCGCCTGCTCTGCTCCACGGAGAACACACCCGTTTCGCAAAACACATCGCAATAGCGCGCGAGGTGTTCACCAGCCACCCGCGGCAGGATCGTTTCGCAAACATAATCCACATACGCGTCCGTTCGCCCGGCAAACTCCGGCGGAACCGCATGCGCCGCCATACAGGTCGGCACAACGTCCATCGCGTGATTCTCATTCAGGCGGCGGATGACGCGAAGCTGCTTGATCTCATTCTCCAAATCCAGCCCGTAACCGCTCTTGACCTCCGTGGTGGTCACGCCAAAGCGAAGCTGCTCGTCCAGAAACCCCATCGCGCGGGAAAACAGCGCGTCCTCGCTAGTCTGTCGCGTTTGACGCACGGTGTCGAGGATGCCGCCGCCCGCTTGCAGGATGTCGAGATAAGTCGCGCCCTCGAGCTTGAGCGGAATCTCGTGCTGCCGCCAGCCGCCAAAGACGAGGTGCGTGTGCGCATCCACCCAGCCGGGGGTCACGAACGCGCCGCCCGCATCCAACCGCACGGTGTCCGGCGGACAGGATGGAAGCGCGCCGCCTTCGGTGATCGAGACGATGGTTTCACCGTCGATGAGTACGGACGCGTCACGGTATTTTCGGTTTTCTCCTTGCGAAACACCCCGCAGGCTCACGTTGCCAACGGGGGTTTGCAGAAGCGAGATGTTGTGGATGAGGAGCATTTCTTCGCCCTCCAACGCGTTTTAGTTCAGCCGATATTCCAGCACCTGCGTCTCGGGATCGAACGCCTCGATGCCGAGGTAGTACTCCGCGCTGTCGATCAGGGCGCGCATCGGCACAAGACCCACGATCTCCGTGCCGACGATATGCACGCCATAGCGCGCCGCCTCAAAGCGGACGAACTCCACCGCGCGATAGAGCGGCGTCTGGCAATAATTGGTCATATTGATCGAAACCTGCGCGCAGTTTTTCTCCTTGAGGAACACGCCCATCGCCTTCACGCAGGCCAAGCCGCCGCCGGACTGGCGAATCACGCGGGCGATCTTGTCCGCAATGCCCACGTCCGTCGTGGAAAGGTTGATGTTGAACGCGATCAGCGGCGCGCGCGCGCCGACGGCGACCACGCCGGCGGTCGGGTGAATCGTCCGTCCGCCGAAATCCGGCTCCCACTGCGCTTCTTGCACCTTCTCCGTCATGCCTTCAAACTGTCCCTTGCGGATGGCGGCGAGGTTCTCGCGGTGCGGCGCGGAAGCGGACGCTTCATAGAGAAACACGGGCATGCACGCTTCTAGCCAGATGCGCTCAGCTGCCCGTTTCGAGAGCGCGACGCATTCTTCCATCGACACCTCGCGAATCGGGATAAACGGAACTACGTCGATGGCGCCCATACGCGGGTGCTCGCCTTTGTGTTTCGTGAGATCGATGCAGCGCGCGGCGAATTTCGCGAGCTGGACGGCTGCCTCCTCCACGCCCGCGGGATCGCCGACGAACGTGATCACCGTGCGGTTGTGGCTTGCGTCACTGGAGGTGTTGAGCAGCGTAACGCCCGGCGTGGAGCGGACGATGCCCGCCGCTTCCTGCACAAGGTCGGCATCCGCCGTCGAAATATTCGGTACGCATTCAATTGTTTTAGCCATTTTTATATTCTCCTAGTTTTTCTATTTTAATATCTGATCCAGCAGCGCGTCATCCGCCAAATATGGCAGGGTGATGTGCGCTCTGTCGTTTTCCCGTTCATTATACCGCGCGGCGGTGGCATATGCGCCGGGGTTGCCCGCCCAGCTTCTGCGCGCGACGCCGCCCATCACGTCCCAACTCATCGCGCTCTGGATGATCTCGTCCACGCGGGTGCTGCCGTCCAGTAGCAGGCCGAATCCGCCGTTGATCGATTTGCCGATGCCCACCCCGCCGCCGTTGTGGAGCGCGCAGAGCGTCATACCCCGCGCGGCGTTGCCCGCGAAGCACTGCACCGCCATATCCGCCATCACGTTGCTGCCGTCCTTGATGTTCGCGGTCTCGCGAAAGGGCGAATCTGTGCCGGAGACGTCGTGATGATCTCTGCCCAGCATCACGGGGCCGATCTCATGCTTACGCACCATGTCGTTAAACTTCAGCGCGATGCGGCACCTGCCCTCTTCGTCTTGATAGAGAATCCGCGCCTCGGTGCCGACGACGAGCTGATTTCCCTCCGCGTCCCGAATCCAGGCGCGATTGTCCCGATCCTGCCAGCAGCGCGCGGGGTCGATGCAATCCATCGCCGCGCGGTCGGTACGAATCAAATCCTCGTGTTTCCCGCTCAGGCATACCCAGCGAAACGGGCCGTAGCCATAGTCAAAGAGCAATGGTCCCATGACGTCTTCCACATAGGACGGAAAGACAAAGCCGTCCTTTGCGTCCGTGCCGTTTTTGGATACCTCGGTCACGCCCGCGTCAAACACCGCCTTGAGGAAGGAGTTTCCGTAGTCAAAGAAGCGCGTGCCGCGTTTGGATAGCGCTACAATCGCGTCAAAGTGCCGCCGCAGCGACGCATCAACCCGCTTCGCAAACGCCGCGCGGTCGCGATGCAGCAGCTCGGTTCGCTCGTCAAACGTCAGCCCCGCGGGGCAATACCCGCCGTTGTATGCGTTGTGGCAGGAGGTCTGGTCGCTGAGCAGGTCGATGACGAACCCGCGCGCAATCGCCGCCTCCAGCAGATCCACGATGTTGCCGTGGTAGGCAATCGAGATGCGCTCGCCCGCCGCTCTTGCCTGCTCCGCGCGGGAGAAGACTTCGTCCAGATCGCGAGAGACCAGATTGACCCAGCCTTGGTCGAGTCGGGTTTGGATGCGGGAGTAGTCCACCTCCGCAAACACGCCGACTGCACCCGCAATTGTTGCGGCCTTGGGTTGCGCGCCGCTCATGCCGCCGAGGCCAGAGGAGACAAAAACTTTGCCGCCGAGATCGCCCTCGCTCGACACGCCGAGATATTTGCGCCCGACGCCGAGGATCGTGTTAAACGTGCCGTGGACGATTCCCTGCGGACCGATGTACATCCACCCGCCGGCGGTCATCTGCCCATAGTTGGCAACGCCCATCTGCTCGGCGATTTCCCAATCGTCGGGGTTATCAAACATGCCGACCATCAGCGCGTTGGTGAGGATCACGCGCGGGGCGTCGGGCTTGCTCGGAAACAGCCCGACGGGATGTCCGGATTCGAGCACTAGCGTCTGCTCGTCGGTGAGTTCTTCTAAATATTGTTTGATCAGGCGGTATTGCAGCCAGTTCTGGCAAACCTGCCCCGTCTCGCCATACGTCACGAGTTCGTAGGGATACAACGCCACGTCAAAATCGAGATTGTTGTCGATCATCACCTGCAAGGCGCGCC
>JAEWYO010000042.1 GCA_023395595.1 Bacillota bacterium | reverse complement strand
GCCTTCACGCACGCGGCCTTGTACGCAAGACGGGCGGCGGATTTGAACGCGACTTCCTTGGAATCGACGGGGTGATATTTTCCGTCGTAGAGCGTGGCTTTGATGCCGACCATCGGATAGCCTGCGAGCACGCCGCGCACGAGCGCTTCCTTGAGTCCTTTTTCGACCGCCGGAATGAATTCTCTGGGAACCACGCCACCGACGATCGCGTTGACAAACTCGTATTCCACACCTTCGGGCGCCGGCTCAAAGCGCATCTGGACAACGCCGTACTGACCGCTGCCGCCGGACTGCTTCTTGTGTTTGCCTTCGGCTTCCGCCATGGTGTGAATGGTTTCGCGATATGGGATGCGCGGATCGGAGAGCTGCGCTTCCACGTTGTTTTTGTTTTTGAGCTTTCCGCAGACGACTTCGATGTGCATTTCGCCGAGACCTTGAATCAGCACATCGCCGGTTTCCGCGTTTTTCTCGATCCGGATGGTCGGGTCCTCTTCCTTGATACGGTTGAGGCCGGAGATGACCTTGTCGTCCTCGCCCTGCTTCTTCGCGGTGACAGCGAGGGAAATCGCGGGTTTCGGGAATTCGATCTCGTCAAAGATGATCGGGTCCGCCGCATCGCAGAGCGTGTCGCCCGTTGCGGTGAATTGCAGTTTCGGAACGACGCCGATGTCACCCGCATACAGTTTCTCCAACGGGTACGTCTTCTTGCCCTTCATCATGGCAGGAGCCGTGGGCTTCTCCGCCTTCTCTTCGTTGGCGTTGTAGAGATTGACGCTGACATCCAGCACGCCGCGATACACTTTAACGATGGAGTATTTACCAAACTGGTCAAACGTGGTCTTGATGACCTGCGCCGCAAATTTGCCGTCCTGTTTGACGACGACATCTGCACCGGTTTTGACGCTCTTCGCGTTCGGCGCGGTTGCCTGCGATGCATCCGGCAGATATTTGACCGCCATGTCGAGCAGGGATGCAACGCCGATGTTCTGCGCCGCAGAGACGCAGGTGACAGGCGTCACAACGCCAGTCTTCACGCCGACGGAGAGGCCTTTGAGCATCTCTTCGCGGCTGAGCTCGAACGTTTCAAGATATTTTTCCATCAGCTCTTCGTCCGCTTCGGCTGCGGCTTCGGTGAGCTTTTCATAATACGACTGTGCCTGGCTCTCCATCGCGGCGGGGATTGCAACTTCCTTCTCGCCTTTGCCGTCGAAGAGCTTCCCGACCATGTTGACAACGTCCACATAGCCCTTGAACACGCCGCCTTCGATGATCGGCAGTTGAATTGGAACCACGCTGGGCCCGAATTTTGCGTTGATTTCGCCCATAACCTTCTCGAAGTTCGCGTTTTCACGGTCAAGCTGGTTGATGACGATCATGCGCGCTTTGTGCGCTTTTTCGCACATGGACATGGCCTTCTCCGCGCCAACAACCGGGCCGGAGACCGCGCTGATGACAATCAGCGCGCTGTCTGCAAACGCCATTGCCGCGGTGACTTCACCGTAAAAATCGAAGAAGCCCGGTGCATCGATGACGTTGATCTTTGTGTTTTTCCACTCCAGCGGAGCGAGGGCGACGTTGATGGAAATGCCGCGGGCGATCTCCTCCGGGTCGTAGTCGGTGGTCGTGGTACCGTTTTCAACCTTGCCGAGGCGGTCGATGAGCCCCGCATTGAACAGCATAGCCTCGCAAAGCGTGGTTTTACCCTCGCCGCCATGCCCGAAAACGCCAATATTACGAATGTCTTTCGCGGTGTATTCCTTCATTTCGGTTCCCCCTGTATGTGATTTGAACGCGTAGATCGCGTATTTCGAATCCGTTTGAGACGGATACAGTTCCGATGATCAGAAATAACAGACTTGTCGCGCGTCTGGGAAAATGTCGCGCCACGTATTATTTTATCAGCTTGAAAACGCCTTGTAAACCACGAATTTGGTCGTTACCGCTACGCGTTTTAGACGTTCCAACTCGCCAGATAGTCTTCCTGTTCGCTCGAGAGCGTGTCAATTTTGATTCCGAGTGCGGTGAGTTTGCGCATGGCAACTTCTCGGTCAATCTCCGCCGGCACGGCATACAGTTTCGGTTCGAGCTGCCCTCTGTGATCTGCCACATAGCGCGCGCAGAGCGCCTGAATTCCAAAGCTCATGTCCATGATCTCCGCCGGATGGCCGTCCCCTGCGGCGAGGTTCACAAGACGGCCTTCGCCGATGACATTGACCCAGCGCCCGTTGGTCAGCTCGAATCCTTCGATGTTTTTGCGCACGATTTTCCGGTCAATCGCGATCTCGGCAAGGCGGTGCACGTTGACCTCAACGTCGAAATGTCCGGCGTTGGTCAGGATTGCGCCGTCTTTCATTACGAGGAATTCCGGCTCGTCGATGACCTTGATGTCCCCCGTCACGGTGACAAACACGTCTCCAAGCTTTGCGGCTTCAATCATCGGCATCACGCCAAAGCCATCCATAACGGCTTCGATTGCCTTGATGGGATCGACTTCGGTGACGATAACATTTGCGCCGAGTCCTTTTGCGCGCATCGCAACGCCCTTGCCGCACCAGCCGTAGCCCGCAACGACGACGGTTTTGCCCGCGATCACAAGGTTGGTGGTGTGGTCGATGCTGTCAAACACGCTTTGACCCGTGCCGTAGCGATTGTCGAACAGGTGCTTGCAGTCCGCGTTGTTCACCGCGAACATCGGGAAGCGCAGTTCCTTTGCCTTGTCCATGGCAACCAGACGCACGATACCCGTCGTGGTCTCTTCGCAGCCGCCGAGAATCTTCCCGATCAGCTCCGGAAATTTCGTGTGGATCGCGTGTACGAGGTCTCCGCCGTCGTCGATGATGATATCCGGCTCGGCCATGAGTACACTCTCGATGCACTCGTTGTATTCTTCCTTCGTGCAGCCGTGCAGCGCAAAGACGTTGATGCCGCCCGCTGCCAGCGCGGCGACCACATCGTCCTGCGTGGAAAGCGGGTTGCTGCCGGTGACATACATCTGCGCTCCACCCGCCGCGAGCACGCGGCAAAGATAAGCAGTCTTTGCTTCCAAATGAATCGAAAGCGCAACTTTCAGCCCGTGAAAGGGCAAATCCCGTTCAAAGGATGCGCGGATGCCGTTTAGAATCGGCATATTGCGGCGAACCCACTCAATTTTCTGTTCGCCCTCCGGCGCAAGGGAAATATCGCGAATGCGGTACATGTTTCTCTCTCCTCTGATTTTGAATATTCTTCGTACTATCGCCTTGCCGTTTCCGCAGACTTCGCCTGCTGCGAGAACACCGCGATAGCGGCCTGCAGCTGGGTGTCCTTTGCGGGGTCCGGCGTGTCAAACGTCATGTCTTTGAGCTCTTCCGGCAGCTCCACTACGATGTCCGGTGTGATGCCAATACCTTGAATGCAAACGCCGTTGGGCGTATAGTATGCGTCCGTGGTCATCTTCGCCCAGCCATTGCCATTGCTCAGATGAAAATAGCTCTGCACAATCCCTTTGCCGTAGGTCTGTGTGCCGACGATGGTCGCAATGCCGTAATCCTTCAACGCGCCGGTGAGCAGTTCGCTGGCCGAGGCCGAGTGCCCGTTGACCAATACGACGATGCGCATGTCAATCTGCGTGTCGCCCTTGGATTTATATACATCCTCGTCGCCATTGTTCGAGCGGATGCTGACGATTACCTTGCCTTTGGGGATCATGGTGTAAGCGACATTGAGCACTTCGGTCAAGCCGCCGCCGGGATTGTCCCTCAGGTCGATGATGAGGTCCTTGACACCCTGCTGTTGCAGCTTATCAATCGCGTTTTGAAAATCGCTCGCAACGCTGCCGTTGAACTCTGTGATGTGCAGATAACCGATGTTCCCGCTTAGCACAGTGGCGTTGACGCGCACGATGTGAATCTCCGCACGCTTCACACTGACTGTCGTCTCCACACCGGCACGCAGATAGGTGAGTTCATCCGGTACGTTCACATCTTCTGAGAAGAACTTGACGACTTCACTTAAACTCTTCCCTGCGGTCGCTTTTCCGTTGATCTTGGTGATGATGTCGCCTTTTTGAATACCCGCTTGCTCGGCGGGTGCGCCGCTGTAAACACTCAGCACCTCCGCGCCTGTTTCATCTGGCGTTTGGATGGTGATGCCGATGCCTACATAGTCTCCCGCGTTGTCCGAGAGCAGCTTTTGATACTCGTCTTCCGTGAAATACTGCGCATACGGGTCATCCAACTGGCTGATCATGCCGCGCATCGCCGCATCCTTGAGCTTGTCGTTGTCAATCTCTTTCTCGTCGTAAAAATAATACTGATGATGGATCGTGTCCGCGAGCTCTTGCAGTGCCTTGGTGTCCAGCGCATCCGTCTTCTCGCGTTGACCCAGTGTGAACACCATTGCAAACACGAGCACGAGCACGATGCCAAAGCAGAGTATGATCGATATTGTAGAATAATCGGGCCTTTTTCTTTCCGTAACCAATCGCTTCTTTCTATTACTGTCGCACGATACACCCGCGCATTTGGGCGCGGTTTCGTTTGTTATTTGCCGAGGATGGCCGAAAGCACACGCTTGGGCATGTCGCCAAGATCGCATACATCCAGATGGCGCTCCGGCTTGCCCAGCAATTCGCTCATACCGTTGGGTATCGGCGCGCCAGAGATGGTTTTGAGTCGCTCGGCATTGACAAAATCATCCTCGCCCGCAGGTTCAAATGCGCCAAGCACGTCGCTTGCAAATTTGTACGGGTTTGCGGTTGAGAGCAGTACCGTCGTCGTCTGGTCGCCTGTCTTTGCCGCATATCGCTCGTAGACGCACTGCGCAACAGCGGTGTGCGGATCCATGAGATACCCCGTCCGGTCAAACACGCGCTTGATGGTATCCAGCGTATCTTCTTCCGTGCACCAGCCGGCGGAGAATGTCTTCTTGAGCTCGCTCAACGCGCTTTCAGGCAACGCATACATGCCTTTTTCCTTCAGCCCGCGCATCCATTCGCGAACCAGTGCGTCGTCACGTCCCGCCAGTTCAAAGAGCAACCGCTCCAGGTTGGAGGAGATCAGGATGTCGATCGAACAACTCATGCTCTGGTAAAATGGGCGGTTGTCGTCATAGACGCCGCTCTCGAAAAAGTCGGTCAACACGTTGTTGCGGTTGGACGCGCAGATGAGTTTGTTGACCGGCAGCCCCATCCTCCGCGCATATTCACCCGCGAGGATGTCGCCAAAGTTGCCCGTCGGCACACAGAAGTTGATCTTCTCACCCGGTTGGATCTCGCCGCTTGCAACCAGTTGCTGATAGCTTGTGAAATAATACACGATCTGCGGCAGGAGCCTGCCGAAGTTGATCGAGTTCGCGCTGGAAAGCCGATAGCCCTTCTGCTCCAGTTGCTTGGCAATCTCATCCGAGGCAAAGATTTGCTTCACGCCTGTTTGCGCATCGTCAAAGTTGCCGTGGACGGCGCAAACGTCTACATTCTTGCCCTCCTGCGTGACCATCTGGAGGCGCTGCGCCTCGCTGACCCCGCCATAAGGATAGAATACAAGAACACGCGTTCCCTCGACATCGCGAAACCCTTCCAGTGCGGCCTTGCCCGTGTCGCCGGATGTGGCGACGAGGATGTAGACCTGCTTTGTTTCGCCCGTTTGGCGCAGGGAGGAACGCATCAAATGCGGAAGCATCTGGAGCGCTACATCCTTAAACGCCATCGTCGGCCCGTGCCAGAGTTCGAGGATGTGCTCCCGTTCGGAAAGTTTAACAACCGGCGTAACGTCCGGATGATCAAAGCTCTTGTAAGCAGCGGCGATCATCCGCTCAAGTTCGGCAGAATCCGTATCCGGCAGATACGCCTGCATGACGAGGTGCGCGGTTGCCAAATAGCCGCCGCGCACGTCGTTGTTCCATTCAATTGTGGGATACGATTCGGGTACATACAGTCCGCCGGAGGGGCTGATGCCGCGCACAATCGCTTCCGCAGCGGATGCGGGATCACCGCCTCGCGTGCTCAGGTAACGCATAGGTGTTTCGAGTTCCTTTTCTTGTGCAGTGTTTCTGTTTTTTTATGTCAATTGCAGCGTGTTCGTCACGCAATCAGAAAGATGGGGGTGTAAAGAACGGATTTGGTAAGCGGCGATCCGTTGGTTTTACAGCAGATATTCTTTCATGAACGCCGGGACGGTCTCTTTGCTGCCGGTTATACTCATGATTACGCTGAGGCTGTTCTTCTCGGAGAATTTCTTGAGATCATCGAAAAGTCCCTCAAGATTGGCAAGTTCGTGACCGATGATGTTCAGAAGCCCGTCGATAAAGACGGTCTCTAAATCAAAATCGCTCGCCGCAAGACCGCAAAGGAAACCATAAAGCATTTTCGGGGATGTAATGCCATATTCCGTTGCGTTGATGAAGCGAGCTTTTCTGGAGAGGTCATAGATGTAACTTGTGTCGTTGTCAATGAAGATCGTGTTTCCTTTTGCAGTCAGGACAGACTTGTTTGCCATTTCGAGGATTTGCTTCGTCTTTCCTGTGCCTTTTTCGCCGAAGATGACTCCAATCAAAGCTGTGGCCCTCCTTGTGCTTTTTTTCATTATAAGCCTTTCCTTGTTTGTTTCGCAAGCGATTCGAATAAGTTTCACCTATATCTAGAATTCCGTCAAAATTGAACCACAAATCACTCGCAATTCCGCATGAAGAAAGCGCCCGCACGATCCCCGCGCAGGCGCTCATGATCCAGAGATTAGAACACGTCCGAAACGATTTTATCCACGAGCTTGGTGAATTTTTCGGAGGCGATTGCCGCCGTCTCCTGCACCTCTTCGTGGCTCAGCGGTTGATCGAGAATCCCTGCCGCCATGTTGGTGATCAGCGAAATGCCGATTGTCTTGATTCCGCAATGCGCGGCTGCAATCGCCTCCGGTACCGTGGACATGCCAACCGCGGAAGCGCCGATGATGCGGGAAAAGACGATCTCGGCGGGCGATTCAAACGTAGGTCCCGAGTACATCATATAGACCCCCTCCTGCAACGCTACGCCTGCGGAGTTTGCGGCAAGGCGAACCTTCTGGCGCAGGTCGCGATCATACACATTGGTCTGATCCGGAAAGCGCGGCCCGAAGTCCGCATCATTTTCTCCGATGAGCGGGTGCGAGCCAGAGAAGTTGATGTGGTCGGAGATCAGCATCAAGTCTCCCGGCGAAAAGCTCAAGTTCACGCCGCCTGCCGCGTTCGTCAGCAGCAGTTTCTCCACACCGAGGCGTTTCATCACACGAACGGCAAGCGCAATCTGCGACTGCGGATAACCTTCGTAATAATGGAACCTGCCCTGCATGCAGATCACGGTCTTGCCAAAGAGTTCGCCTATGACAAACCTGCCCTTGTGCCCTTCCACACGGGACTGCGGGAAGCCCGGTAGCTCGCTGTAGCTCACAAAGCGTTTGTTTTCAATCTTCTCAGCATATTCACCAAGGCCGGAGCCAAGGATCAAGCCGATTTTGCAGTTATCCCCGCACAGCGGAGAGAGGATTTTGACCGCGCGTTCGATGACTTCATTCATGCGTTATGCCTCATAGATGTCGCCAAGGAACGAAGTGCCAACGTTCCACTGTTCACCCGTGAGATAATCCAACACGGTTGCGCCGATGTCGGCAAACGTTTTGCGCGTGCCGAGGCTGACGTTGGGCTTCACATGTTTGCCTGCGACGACCAGCGGGATATATTCGCGCGAATGATCCGTGCTCGGCGTGGTGGGATCGCAGCCGTGATCCGCCGTGATCATGAGGATGTCGTCCTCTTTCATTGCGGCCAGAATGCGCGGCAGCGCGGCATCAAACGATTCCAACGCGTTGGCGTAGCCTTCCACATCGTTGCGATGGCCAAAGAGCATATCAAAATCGACCAGATTGGTGAAGATGAAATCGCCCGTGCCCGCTTCGAGGAAGCGAATGGTAGCGTCGATGCCGGAATGGTTATTCTTCGTATGGTCAACAATGCTCACACCGCGATGGCAGAAGATGTCCTCGATTTTCCCGATACCGACCACGTCCATCCCGCGCTTGACAATCGCGTCGAGCACCGTGTCCGTAAACGGCTCGACTGCATAATCCTTGCGGTTTTCCGTACGCGTATAGGCACCGCTGGTGCCTTCAAACGGGCGCGCAATCACGCGGCCAACAAGGAAGTTGTCGTCGTTGAGCATTTCGCGCGCAACCTCACAGATGCGATACAGCTCCGGCAGGGGGATCACGCCCTCATGCGCGGCAATCTGAAACACGCTGTCTGCCGATGTGTAGACGATGGGCTTTCCGGTCTTCACGTGCTCATCGCCAAGCCGGGAGATGATCTCGGTTCCGCTGGCAACTTCGTTGCCAATCGTTCCTCTGCCAATCTTCGCCTCAAACGCGCGCAGGAAATCTTCAGGGAAGCCATTGGGATAGGTCTTGAACGCCTGCTTGAGCGGCAAACCCGCCATCTCCCAGTGTCCACAGGTGGTATCCTTCGCTTTGGTCAACTCCGCGAGGCGTCCATATGCGCCTTTGGGCGTAAGACCAAGCGAATCGAGCTTGCTGTTTTCAATTGCGGCAATGCCCAGTGCGGTTAGGTTGGGCATGTCCAATTTTCCGCGCACTTTGCGGATATTTCCGAGTGTATGGGACCCGACATCGCCAAATTCCGCCGCGTCCGGCTGTTCCCCGATACCGACACTATCCAGCACGATGACGATCGCGCGCTTCTTGCTTTCGCTAAGCTTACTCATGTTGTTCACCTCATGTATATTCGTTGATTTGCTATTGTTTCTATTGTGTCCGATGAAATGATTCACCGTATACATATAGTTTAGTATGAATTTAGCACGCAGTCAATGAATCACGGTGACTGGGTCACTCTCAAACGTTGCGCCATGCTGAATCATTTTCATAAACGCGCAAAAAACCGCGCATTCCGCGCGGTCGTAACTTGCTTTGTATTGTTATCGTTTCAGATAGGTGAGTGCGCGCTGCGCCATCATCGCAACAAACTCCAGATTGCTCGGTTTACCCTTGAAGTCATGCACGGTATAGCCGAAATATTCCCGAATCGTGTCCTGATTTCCGCGCGTCCAGGCAATCTCAATCGCGTTTCGCACCGCGTGCTCCACAAGCGGCGGACGGGTATTGTAAATCTTTGCTACCGTCGGGTAGATGTCGTTGGTGATGCTCAAATCCACGGGAAATTCACTCATGGCATAGATGCGAATCGCATCTCGCAGATAGTAATATCCTTTTAGGTGGGCGGGAATTCCGATGGCGCGGATGCCCGCCGCTATCTGGCTTTCCAGAATATCGACCACCTCATCCGCTTTCTCCGTCTCCCGCTCATACAGTCGCATAAACTCCAGCACGCGAAGCTGGACAAGATCATACTTGAGCGGCTTGGTGAAGCAATAGATCACGCGGTCTTTTATGATTTGCAGCAGCCGATCATCCGCCAGCGCAGTGGTTACAAACACGAGCGGCCTGCGGTCTTCGCCAAGTTTACCGATGAAATCCAACACGCAGATGCCGTCCAGATCATGCAAAAACAAATCGAGAATCAACAGATCAACATCGCGTGCGAAAATGGTATCAATCGCATCTCGTCCCGTAAATACACTCGGTAGTAGGCGAATATTTTTCACATTTTGAAATGCCGCTTCAATCCCTTTTGCGTCCGCGACGTTGTTGCTTGCGATCAACAGGTTCTTCTTCATGCATTCTCCCGCGGCGGATTTGATTCAAAATGGATCGATCTTTTCCTGCGCCGCTGCTTCAATTGTTGGTTTGTAAAGAACTCGCTTCACACCAACAAAATCAGCGCTGTTTCGATTCTTTCTTGCAATATCACCGCTGTTTCGTCAGATAACGTATTATTCTGCGTTGTTCTACGATAATAAAACAATCTCAGCGATGTTTGATGACCGTTTCGACAAATTCTACCCTTTTTTTGCTAAAAAATGCGGCGCATGGCGTCGTCCGCTGCGTCGATGAGCTGCTGCGCGTGCTCCAGCGCAACCGCGTCCGCACCGGAACTGCCCATGATTCGGGCAATCTCCTTGGCGCGCTGCTCCTGGGTCAGCAGGATGGCGTTGGAGCGTGTGTGCTCACCCGTTTCTTCTTTGTAGACCAGATACTGCTGGTTGGCATAGGCCGCGATCTGCGGCAGATGCGTGATACAAAGCACCTGATGATTCTTCGCAATCTGACGCATTTTGACGGCGACCGCGGTACCGATCTGCCCGCTGATACCGCTGTCAATCTCATCAAACACCATCGTCGGGATTCCGTCAAGGTCGGCTAGTACGCTCTTAAACGAGAGCATAATGCGGGAGAGTTCACCGCCGGACGCAACTTTGCTCAGCGCCTTAACCGGTTCGCCGCGGTTGGTGGAGAGCAAAAACTCCACATCGTCGGTGCCGTTTGCAGACGGAATCTCGCCGGAAAGCGTTTCAAACTTCGCCGAAAACGCAGCGTGCGGCATGCCAAGATCGCTTAGCTCCGGCAAGAGCCGCGCGCTAAGCCGCTGCGCCGCCTGCTGACGTAAGCCGGAGAGCTGTTCGCTCAGGCTGTCATAGTCCGCCTTTGCCACAGCGTAGTCCGCCGCAAGCTGCTCCCTGCGCTCTTCTGCGTTGTCGATGAGTTCCAGCTCCTGCTCGCTCTTGTCGCGATACGCAAGAATCTCCTCAATGTTCGCACCATACTTGCGTTTGAGTGTGGAGATCAGCTCTAACCGGGTTTCGATCTCGTCAAGCATGCCGGGTTCAAATGAAAAATCGGTTCGGTAATCGCGCAGCGTATAGCTCGCGTCTTCCAAATCGTAATACAGCGCGTGCAGTTTATCGGAGAGCTGCTGATAGTCTGCGCTGAGCCGTGCGATGCCGTCGAGCATGTGCATCGCCATGCTAAAGGAAGCCAGCGCACCGCCGTTCTCCGCCTCGTCTCCGCTGAGCGCGGTGTTTGCGCCTTCGAGTCCTTCCATGACCGCCTGTGCGTTTTGCAGCAAACCACGCTGTTCTTCCAGTTGCTCTTCTTCACCGATGTTCAGATTCGCCGCGTCGATCTCTTTGATTTGATAGGTCAGTAAGTCGATTCTTCTCGTGCGCTCCTGCTCGTTGAACTGCGCGGCAGAAAGCAGGCGCTTTGCTTCACTAGCTTTGTGATAAGCCTGTGCCACGCGCGCTTTGACGTCCAGTGCGTCTTTTCCCGCAAAGCGGTCGAGAAGTCCGATGTGTTTCTTTTCGTCCAGTAGGGACTGATGCGCGTGCTGCCCGTGGATATCCACCAGCGCGTCGCCAATGAGCTTGAGCGCACCCGCATTGATCAGTGTGCCGTTGGCGCGGCAGACATTTTTCCCACTGATGGAAAACTCGCGATAGAGCGTGAGCTCGTTCTCCTCGCAGTCGATCCCCTGCTCCGTTAGCACGTCAAACACGGGTTCTCCTGCCGAAAGCGCGAACGTCGCCTCTACGCTCGCCTTCTCCTCGCCGGACTTAACGAGTTCGCGGCTCGCGCGTTCCCCCAGCACAAAATTGAGCGCTTCAATAATAATGGATTTTCCTGCGCCGGTTTCACCCGTCAGCACGGAAAACCCACCGAAGAACGCAATCGATTGATGGTCGATCAGCGCTATGTTATGGATGGATAACTCTTTGAGCAAAATCGACGCCCTCCCGTTTTTCTGAGCATCTACGGTGAAATCTGCTGATTGGTTAACTTTCGCGCTCACGTTGAGAGCCACCGTTTCGGAGGCCGCTTCAAGAGGCGAAAAAGCCGCAGTGGAATGCCTATTTCAGCATCTTCTGGAATTTTTTGATGATATCGCCGACGCTCTTCGCGTCCCGAACGGCAATGAAGATCGTGTTATCGCCCGCAATGGAGCCGAGGATATCCGGCCACTTGAGCGTGTCCACCGCTTCCGCCGCGGCGTTTGCGCTGCCCGCGATGGTCTTGATGACAATCATGTTGCCCGCGCTGGTGACGGAAAGAACGCAATTGCTGAACATGCGGATAAAGCGCTCCTGCAGGTCTGCTTCCGCCTTCTCCACCGTTGCGTAGCGATAGCGTCCTTCGGGTGTAAGCACCTTGATGAGGCGCAGTTCCTTGATGTCACGCGAGACGGTCGCTTGCGTCACGGAAAAACCATGGTCGCGCAGTTTTCCGGCGAGCTCTTCCTGCGTCTCAATGTTTTCCGAAGCGATGAGTTTGGAAATCATGTCATGCCGTTTTGCTTTCATGTTTCAATCCCCAATACAATAATAATGATGATGAGTGCGATTGTTGAATGCCGAACAAAAGAAGCGTTCCATCGTGTGGTCTCGGGATTTGTGTTATTAAAATGCCGGAGTGTACCCGGCAAAGAGTCCCAACTGTGGATCGATCAGGTCAACTTCTGACGGATGAGTTCAAATACGTTGTGCTCCTGAAAGCGGATAAAACGCACGCGCTGGTTTGATCGCGTCACGCAGATGCGGTCGTCCGGGTTGATGCGGCTGAGCTTGATACCATCGCCCGCGACAAACCCTTCACCCATCACGCGAAATGTCCAGATTGCATCCGGTCCACTCACAATCGGCCGAATGTGCAGCGTATGCGAGCACACGGCAGTCACGATGATGCTATCGAGGTCCTGTGTGACGACCGGGCCGCCGGCGGAGAGATTGTACGCCGTGCTTCCCGTTGGCGTGCTTGCGATAATGCCATCCGAAAAAACAGATCCAACGGACTGTCCGTCGCATGCCATCTCGATTTGAATCGTGCCGGAAAACGACTGCTTCGCGATTAAAATATCGTTGAGGCAGCTTGCAAACGGCGCGTCATTGATGCTGCAGAGCAGCATCATACGCTCCTCGACACGGTAGTCCCCGCGTTGAATCTTTTGCAGTGCGCTGGTGAACTCATCCAGCGCAATTTCGCTCAAAAAGCCGATTCGCCCGAGATTGACGCCGAGCAGCGGGATGTTGCCCTTCGCCGCCTCGGAAGCAAAGCGAAGCAGTGTCCCGTCTCCGCCGATGACAACCAGTAGTTGTGGCGCCGGCTGCTCTTGGTGCAGTGCCTCGACGCTGTCGAGCGCGACGGCTTCTTCCCCAAGCGTAGTTGCCTGCTCCATCAAGCGGACACGAAATTCGGCGATGCCATCCTTTTCGAGATTCCCAGCAAAGCCGATTTTCATCGTTTTCGCTCCAAAAAAGATAATATGCCCATATTATACAGCCTCATTCATAATAATACAAGAGTAAATGTGAATATGTATGCTTTATATACACGAGTTGTGCGCGTCCGCAACAACCGAAACGGCTGTGTTATGGTCGATTTCCGTTGCCGCACAATCGATTTGTATGCATTTTTTTAAGAATACAAGGAATTCGATGTTTCCCTTCGGTCCACGAATGGGTGAATATGATAACCCGCTTACACAAAATTCTACCGCGCGCGCAACGCCGAGAATCCGGTCGATCACCTCGATATGGGTGTCTGCCTCCGAAACTACGCCGTGTTTGCCAACCTTGTTCTTCCCTGCCTCAAACTGCGGCTTGATGAGCGCGACAACCTCTCCGCCGTCCTTGAGACAGGCAAACAGCGGCGGCAGTATTTTGTCGAGCGAAATAAACGAAACATCGATCGAAGCAAAATCCAGCCCGCCTTCAAACCAAGCAGGTTCCATGAATCTTGCGTTCGTTCGCTCCAGTACAGCAACCCGTTCATCACTGCGAAGTTTCCAATCGAGCTGACCATAGCCCACGTCGATTGCGTAGACTTTTTTCGCGCCGTTTTGAAGCATACAATCCGTAAAGCCGCCCGTGGATGCGCCGATGTCCGCGCAGACCTTGCCCTCCAGCGTGATTGGGAACGTCTGCATCGCTTTTTGAAGTTTATATCCCCCGCGGCTGACAAACGGGCACGTATCCCCGCGCACGGTGATCTGCGTGTCCTCGGTGACAAACTGCCCCGCTTTCTCCGCCTTGACTTCGCTAAGATACACCTGACCTGCGAGCACGAGCGCATGCGCCTCCTCGCGGCTTTTGGCTAACCCGCGTTCGAACAAAGCGACATCCAGGCGCGTCTTCATACCGGTTCCTCCGTTAAGTGCTGCTCCAGTGCCTCCGCGGTCAAGCCGCAGAATTGTCGCTGGTGATTGACGCTCGCTTGCGAAACCGGCACGTTCGGTACGCACATATGCACCACCGGGGTCGGAGAGAGCACGGAATGGACGCGAAGGCCGAGACAATCCACGCCCTCTTCCATTACCACAACGCGCTTTGCCGTGCGCTTGATTCGCTCCAGCATCGCGTCATCCATCGGTTGAATCGTCCGCGCGTTGACAAGCCCCGCACCGAGTTTGCGGCAAACAGGAATTGCCAGAGCGACCATCGCGCCGGTTGCGATCACTGTTTGCTCCGCGATAGGCTGCATCTCTTCCCAAACGCCTTTTTCGACCGGTTGGGGGGAAACAGCCTGAATCAAACTCCCGCGCGGATAGCGCACCGCCGCCGGTTCCCCGCGCGAGATTGCGAGTTCGAGCATGTGCACCAGCTCCTGCTGCGTTGCGGGTGAATAGATCGTCAAATTCGGCATTGTAGAAAGAAACGCCATGTCGTAGACGCCCTGATGCGTCTCTCCATCGTCTCCAACGAGTCCCGCGCGGTCAACCGCAAGAACAACCGGAAGCTTTTGCAGACAGATGTCGTGCAAAATCTGGTCATACCCGCGTTGTAAAAACGTAGAGTAAATCGCAACAACAGGCTTTAGCCCACCCGCCGCCATTCCAGCCGCCATCGTCAGCGCATGCTCTTCAGCAATTCCAACGTCAAAGAAACGATCCCCGAAGCGCCCGGCAAACTCCGTCAGACCCGTGCCGATCGGCATCGCTGCGGAAACCGCAACGATCAGCGGGTCCTTTTGCGCAAGCGCGATCATCGCGTCGCCAAAGACGCTAGAGTTGCTCTTCTTGAGCGCAGCTTCGATGTCACCTGTGTCGATGGAAAACGGGGCTACCCCGTGAAATTTCTCCGGGTTACGCTCGGAAAACGCATAACCTTTGCCCTTTTGCGTCACGCAATGAACGATCACCGGCACCTGAAGTTCCTTTGCCCGGCGAAAGATTCGCGTGAGTTCCTCAATATTATGCCCGTCGATCGGGCCAAGATAGAGGAATCCCATATCCTCAAATAAGCGCTTTGGCATCAAGAAACTCTTGATACGGTTCTTGAAATTTTCCATGTGCCGTGAAAGCCAGCGACCGAGCAGTCCCGTGTCGAGTGAGCGCACAATCCTGCGCTTGAGCCGCACATACCATTCGCTGGAGCGCATATTCACCAGCATGCGGTGCAGCGCACCGACGTTGGGAGAAATCGACATCTCGTTGTCGTTGAGAATCACGATCAGCGGCACATCCGCGCCACCCGCATCGTTGAGTCCTTCAAACGCCATTCCGCCGGTGAGCGCACCGTCGCCAACGAGCGCGATGGCGATGCCATCCTCCCCGCGGAGTTTCTTTGCGCGTGCCATGCCCAGCGCGGCGGAGATCGCCGTGGATGCATGTCCGGTATTGAAATGATCATGTGCACTTTCCTCGCGCTTGGGAAAGCCGGAAAGTCCGTCTTCCTGCCTGAGTGTGCAGAAGGCCTCCCTGCGCCCGGTAATGATCTTGTGCGCATAGGCCTGGTGTCCGACATCGAAAATAATCTTATCCTTGGGGCTGTCAAATGCGCGGTGCATGGCGATGGTCACCTCGACAACACCAAGGCTGGAGGCGAGATGCCCGCCGCAACGCGCAATGTTTTCAATCATATACTGGCGCATCTGCGCCGCAAGAACGGGCAGTTCGCCTTCTTTTAGTTTTTTAAAGTCTTCTAGTGAGTTGACTTTATCGAGTACCGGATAACGATCCATTGCTTATCTTAATCTTTCTGCTTGTTTTTCTCTTGTTTGCGCTGCATCAGGACTTCCGCGTGAGCGTATATCCGATCAATTCTGTGAAAAACGTCGCGTCCCCGCCCGCCGACTCAACCGCTTCGCGCGCTTCCCGCGCGTAGCTGTGTGCATATTCTTTTGCGCGCTCCAGCCCGTAGACTGTCACGAACGTCGTCTTTCCCTCTTGCGCGTCCTTGCCAACCGTCTTACCGAGTACACTTGCCTCGCCTTCACAGTCGAGTATGTCGTCCGTGATTTGAAACAGCATGCCATATGCATCCGCAAAGCGACCGAGCGCTTCTTTCTGCTGTGCGTTTGCGCCCGCGCATGCCGCGCCGGAGCCGACCGCCGCGCGAAACAGCGCGCCCGTCTTGTAGTCCTGCAACTGGTGCAGCAGCGATTCATCCCCGCCGCTGTTGACGTCCAAACTTTGCCCCATCACCATCTCGAACGCACCTTTGGCAACTGCCTGCAGCGCATCTGGATTTGGACAGAGTGAGAGCGCATAAAACGCCAGAGACAACAGCCCGTCCCCCGCAAGGATCGCGTTGGCTTCCCCGAACGCTTTGTGATTGCTGGGCTTGCCGCGGCGCATGTCGTCGTTGTCCATCGCGGGCAAATCGTCGTGAATCAGCGAATAGGTATGGATCATCTCCAACGCGCTTGCGGCATAGATTGCGTCCTGCGCGTTTCCGCCGCAGAGTTCGCAAGCCGCCATGCACAGCGCGGGACGGATGCGCTTGCCACCAGAGAACACGCTGTATGCCATGCTCTCCTGCAAAATCGGCGCGCGCTCACTTTCACCCAGCAATTCGCCGAGCTTTGCCTCTGTCCATTCAGAATACTGCGTCAAGCGTTCACTCAGCATCGCTCTTCGCCTCCGCTGCGTCGCCGAGGCGCGTGATGGTCGCCTCATACGCATCAAGCTGCCGCTCACATGTTTTCACGAGCGTCATGCCCTCTTCATATAAATGGATCATTTCGTCCAGTGAGCCTTCTGCGCTCTCGAGTTTGCCGACAATATCCGAAAGCTTCTGCATGGCTTCTTCAAACCGTACCGATTGCTCCATCTTGCCCTCCCGTCGATCTTATACCACCCGGTGTCTGTCTCTTTCTTGTCTCAACAAAGAGATCATCCCTCATGATTGCTTTTCTTTCTCAATTGATTCCACGCGCGCGCCTGCCGTACCGTCGTGCATGCGTATATTCACGGTGTCACCTGCTTGCATGGCGGCTACGCCGCCTAGCGCGTGCCCATCTGCATCTGTTAGGATCGCATAGCCACGCTCCAATACAGCGGCGGGATCCAGCGCACGCAGCTGTGCCTGCATCCGCACAAGTTGCGCTTTTGCAAGACCAATCTGCTCTCGTGCGCCGCGAAATGCGCGCTCATGCATGCCGTCCAGCGCCTGCCGCTGGCTCATCAGCCGATGTTCAAGCAGGCGAAACGCCTTTGCGGAGGCAAAAAGTTTCACGTTTGCGCGCATGCGCTCCAGCCGCGCGCTGAGCGCGCGATGCATCCGCTGGCTTTGCAGATGAAGCGCCTCATGGCACGCGTCCATCTCCGGAACGCTCAGCTCCGCCGCAGCGGAAGGTGTTGGCGCCCGCAGGTCGGCAACAAAATCCGCGATGGTGAAGTCCGTTTCGTGTCCAACCGCACTGATAACCGGAATCGCACTTCGATAAATCGCCTCAGCCACAACGGGCTCGTTGAACGCCCAGAGGTCTTCCATGCTGCCGCCGCCGCGCCCAACGATGAGCACATCCGCGGCTTTTCGGCGATTCATATCGTCAATCGCTTTTGCGATCTCCTCCGCCGCGCCCGCGCCCTGCACCCGCACACTTGCAAGCACAATCGGCATGCGGGGAAATCTACGCTGGATGATGTTAAAGATATCCTGTACGGCGGCGCCCGTTCCGCTGGTCACCACACCGACGCGGCGCGGCAAAAACGGAATCGGTTTTTTGTGCGTTTCGTCGAACCATCCGCGCTCTTCGAGTTCCCGCTTCATGGCAAGGAAGCGCAGATAAAGCTCGCCCTCGCCGCTTTTCTTGAGATAGTTGGCGTAAAGCTGAAACGAGCCGTCTTTTTCATAGAGCGAGGCTCTGCCGTAGAGCAACACCTGCATGCCGTCCTGCGGTTGGAAGGTCAGCCGCATCGCCTGCTGGCGAAACATCACACAGCGCACGAGCGCATTCTCATCCTTGAGCGAAAAATACAGATGCCCGGAGGAGTGCCGTTTGAACCCGCTGATCTCGCCGCTGACGCGGAGGTCAGCCAGATTTGGATCGCCGGAGAGCACCAGGGAGACATATTCGTTGAGTTCGCTCACGCGAAACACAGGCGTTAGTCCCTGCTCCATGCCGCTCGCCTCCCCTCGCCCATACGCGCTGTGCTCAGCTCTCTTGTTGTTCCATTCTGTCCCGCGCAAGCAGCGCAGTTCCCACGGCATTGTCCGAGGAAAGCCCGCTCTGCGCATAAAAAAGTGTTTTTTCGAGCCGCTGCTGCAGCAACTCACGCAATAATAAACTACCCGATACCCCGCCGGAGAGCAGCGCCGTCGTACACCCCGTCTCGATAAAAGCACTGGTTAAAAGTTTTGCAAACGTGCGCGCCATGCAATCATAGACCGCATAGGCAATCGCGCTTTTGTCCGCTCCAGCTTCGATCAACCGTTGGGCGTGCGACTCCTGCCCGGAAAACGAGCAGTTGAGCACCTTGACACTGGCCGATAGCTTGATCGTGTGATCGGCTGCCTCTCGCGCCAGTGCCTCCAACGAAATCCCGCTTGGAAACGGCAGTCCCAGTCGAACACCGACGCGATCCACAAACTGTCCCGCGTGTAAATCATCGCAGCCGCCAATGCGGGCGATCTCGCCGATCATGCCGTCTTCCCGATGTACGAGCAGCAGATCTGTCGTCCCGCCGGAAAGATGCATCGCCAGAAATGGAGATTCGTTTACCAGCGTCTCCTGACCCAGCAGCGCGGCGCGGACATGCCCTGCCTGATGCGTGGTTTCATAGAGCGGCACGCCGAGCGAGGACGCAATGGACACCGCGGCGAGCTTTCCCGCAAGAAAAACGGGCATATACGATTCTTGATCCGCAGTCGGCTTGCTGCTGACGGCGACGGCTTGGATTGCGTCGCGCTCAACAGAGCCAAGCATTGCCTCGATCAACGGCGGCAGGTTTCGCACATGCTGAAAGACCGCGTCGCTCTGGCGCAGTCCGCGTTCGCCCAACGGCACAGAAAGCATCGTTCTCCGCTCGAAAACGATGCCTTCGGTTGAAACACAGGATACCGACGTCGTGTAGTTGCTGGTATCGACGCCGAGAAACAGAGCGCTCACGGGGAGACAAGCTCCTTGGCGACGCTGCCCAATATGCCGTTGACAAACGCATAAGAGCGTTCCCCGCCATAACGTTTTGCCAACTCCACCGCTTCGTTGATGGCGGCGCCGGTCGGCACATCTTCCTTGCGATAGCGCATCTCATAGATCGCCAGGCGCAAGATGCTCAAATCCACCCGCGCGATACGGTCAATCATCCAGTCCTTTGAAAACCGGCTGATGAACTCGTCCAGCTCTTCGGCATGCGATTGCACGCCTTCCAGCATCTGGCTGACATAGAGAAGGTCGTCCCCGTCCAGTGTGCCGATGAGTTCGGCTTTCTCCAGGACGCATTCGGGTGTGTCCTCTCCGCCCAACAGATTGGAAAAGTGCATCATCATTGCGACTTCGCGCGCGGTGGTTCTGCTCATGGTTGATCGAATTCCAGTCTATAGTTTAGTTTTCCAAGCGATCCGGATAAAAGCCCGTTTCACTCGATTATTTTTTCGAAAACAGCTTGTTGAAAAACTCTTTGATTCCTTCCGGGCCGCTCTGGTCGAGCAGGTAGCCCAAAAGGAAGCAAATCGCGAGGATGACAAAGAGCAGTATCGTGCGCCAGAAGCCGATGGTGAAGAATAAAATCGTCAACAGCAGCCCGATCAGCACGAACAGCACGGTGAATTTATGGCTTTTGATAAACTCCAGAAACGTGTTCATCGCTCTTGCCTCACTCCGCGCGGGATACGGCGGTCGTCGCTGCGACAGGCGCCGCGCTTTCCACCAACACGCCGATTTCGTTTACATGGATGCCCGTGAGCGATTCCACGTTCTCTTTGAGCGATTTTTGCAGTTCGCTAGAAAGCGTGACCACGTCGGTATCCGGCAGGACGCAGAGACGAATGCCGACGGTAACGCCGGTCTCCGTCGATTGCAGCGTGGTGTGGACGTCCTTCACCCGCGGGACTGCACGGCAGTGCTTCTGAACCATGCTGTCGATGGCTTCCAGCGCGATATAGGTGCCGCCAAGCTCCGTCTGCTTCATCAGCGCGGAGGCCGGGCGGACATCCGCCTTTTTGCCCCTACCTGCAAAGAGCAGCTTGACGCAGATCAGCAGCAGCACCAGTCCGCAGCCCGCCAAAATCAGCGCATTCTCACGGAACATATAGAAGAGGCCAACAAAATTATCGACCATCTCTTGCGTAATGATGTTTGCCGCAATGCCAAAGAGCACAAACGACACCAGGATTGCCGCAATCAGCAGGATGCCCAAGAGTAACCGATCGAAAAACTTGAGTTTCATAAGCTCGAAAACTCCTTTTCGTATACCGCGTGCTCAAAGCTGCGGCAAGATTGACGGTGCAATAGGCGCGAACGGCTCGCGCGCTCCGTAAAACGGGCGGAACCAAATCCGCCCGTATACGGGTTGTTTCTTGCTCAAAGGAATTACTTCACGCGCGGCGGTTCGGGTTCCACGATCTCCGCCGTAACGGGTTGTACTTCCTTCTCCTTCGGCTTTTCCTTCTGCTTTGCCGCGCGGGCGTTGCCCTCGCCCGGCTCAAACACGACGCTCTGCACAAACACGTTGATTTCCACAACGCGAAGGCCGGTCATGTTCTCGATTGCGCTCTTCACAGCCGCCTGAATCTTTTCGCAGACTTCTTTGATCTTGTATCCGAAACGAATGCTGACGGAAACATCGATTGCGGCTTCTTCCGTGCCGACCTCGACCTTCACGCCCTTGGTCAAATTCTTTTTGCCGAGCATCTCGGTGATGCCTTCGACCATGCCGCCCGTCAGGGAAGCAACGCCTTCTACATCGCTCACCGCAAGGGATGCGATGGTCGCGACGACTTCGTCCGCAAAAATGATACGCCCGCCCTCCGCTTCAACCTTGGAAACTTCGGTTTTGGAAACTTCGGTGCTGGCCTTTTTTTCTTCAGACATAAGCACACCTCCATTCTTTCTTACCAAAAATTATATCGCATGCAGGGTGTTCTGTAAATATGCAAAGCTCCCGCCATGTTACCCGCGCGTGAACGCTTTGCGTCGGATTGATGGCAATTGCGCTTTTCAACGCCGTTTATCTCGGCGGCAAATGAGTTCTCACACAAATTTTGTCCGCATAGAGACGCGCGCTATACACGCGAACGCTTTGCAAGTATACGCAGGAATGTGTATAAAAGCAACCTTTTTTGCCGGATTTTTCAAAAATGATGGTGTATCTGCATTCCCCGTCGATCCGGCATCCTGCGCCGGCTGCACATCCGGATTGTTTCATTGTATATTTGTATACAAACGCTTGTATTTTCAGCCCAAAAACGATACACTGTACACAGGAATTGAGAGCGACAATTCCTCTTTTCCATCGAAATGCGTGCGCATCTTTTCTGCGCCGCGAAAGAGAGAAACATGAACGGATTTTATGAGAATAAAGACTACGGCTCGCTTTCCGAAAAAGTGTACCGCTTTTTACGGGACGGGATTGCCGAAGGGCGCTATCAGACGGGCGATTGTCTGATTGAAATGAAGATTGCAGAAGAGCTCGGTGTGAGCCGCACCCCAGTGCGCGAAGCACTCAAGCAGCTTGAGCTCGAAGACCTAGTCTCCTCGCACCCAAACCGCGGCGTCGTGGTTAAAAGCTTTACCAACGAGGACCTGCAGGATGTTTCCACGATTCGGCACCTGCTCGAAGGTCAGGCCGCCTTCTGGGCGGCACAGCGTGTGAGCGATGAGCAGCTCAAGGAGCTGCGCGAGGTTGTGGAGCTCATGGAGTTTTACACCGCAAAGAACGACATTGCGCATCTTGTCGCACTCGATACCCGCTTCCACGAGCTGATCTACGAAGCCAGCGGCAGCCGAACCATCCGGCACATCCTCGCGTCGCTACACCACAACATCCGCAAAGCGCGCCAGAGTTCTCTGACGCTGCCAGATCGCGCGCCGAACTCACTCGCCGAACACCTGAGCATCTATCAGGCGATTGAAAACCGCGACGCGCAGGCGGCAAAAGAGCACATGGAAGCACACGTTGCCATCGCGGCGGGAAACAAGATGAGCGAATAGCCATCTTCTCTCCCGCTTTTTTCTTGCTCAACCCACTCCAACGATCCAGCGGGAGGATATGGCATGCGCATTTTCTGCACCAGCGAACGGCACGCAAACGGCGGTCCCGGTGAGTTTTTCCTTGCCCGAGCGGAAGAAGCGCTTGATTCGCTCCTTGCCGACTATCGCGGGCGCGTGCAGGTGGTCTATCTCGACCCGCCGTTTGGCACGGGAGACACCTTCCGCAGCAAACTCGGCACCGGGAAAGGCACACTCACTCTGCCGACGTATGCCGACGACATGGAAGAAACCGCTTATCTTGCGTGGATGCGCCGCGTGCTTTCCGGCGCGCGGGAGCTGCTCTGCCCAAGCGGTTCGCTGTATCTGCATGTGGACTATCGCATGAGCTATAAACTCCGGTTTCTGCTGGACGAACTCTTCGGCGCGCAAAACTTCATGAACGAGATCGCCTGGTGCTACAAATCCGGCGGCAGAGCCACGCGCTATTATCCACGCAAGCACGACACGATTCTTTTCTATCGAAAAAGCGCAAAGGTATATTTCAACATCAACGCCGTCAGCCGCCCGCGCGGGCCGGAGAAGCGCAACCACATGAAGCGCTTTATCGATGAGGACGGGCGCATCTGCTTCACCATCCGCTCCGCTGGAAAAATCTACACCTATTATGAGGATACTCCTATGTTTCCAAGCGATGTTTGGGACGACATCGAGCACCTCCAGCAAAAAGACACGGAGCGCGTGGGTTATGCCACGCAAAAGCCGGAGGCGCTGCTCAACCGCGTGATTCTCGCCTCGTCCCAGCCGGGCGATCTCGTCTGCGACCTGTTTTCGGGTAGCGGGACGACCGCAGCCGCCGCCAGCAAACTCGGCAGACGGTTTCTCGCGCTAGATGCTTCTCCCCTCGCGCAGTATACCCTGCGCGCGCGGCAGCTCAAATCCGCCAGCACACATTCCATTTTGGAAGGCGAACACGAGCTCGTGCTGCGCTATCCGGCGGATGAAACACCCGCAACGGTCACAGCAAAGCGCGTAACACAGCGCGGCGCGGCGATGCTTCTGCTTGAGGAGGCATCCTTTACCCCAGCCTACCCGCTGGTCTACGCAGCGATTGGCACTGTACAATCCGGCGAGTTTCGTCCCGTCTCGACCGACTGCAAGCCAAAACTTCCGCTGCTGCTTCCGGTTGGCGATATCGAAGACCCTGTGCTTGAAATTGTAGACGCGCTTGGTCACACAGCATTTTTTCGCATTTGAATGATTGGATCTGTAAGGAGAACGTATGAAAGACTGGATGCATGACTATTGCGGGCAAATGCAGGGAGTGACACAGGAGTTTAAGGTCATTTGGAATTCCGATGTACAACGCATCGGTGGCAAGATATTCGCCATGATCGGCGAATACAAGGATGGAAGACCGCTTCTGACAGTCAAACTTGAACCCGCATTTTCCGAGCTCCTGCGCGCGCAATATCCCGGCGACATCATCCCGGGATACTATACCGACAAGAACCACTGGAGTTCCCTCTTTCTGGATAGCGATGTGCCGGACGACGTTGCCCGCGCCATGCTGGACAACGGCTATACAACCACACTCGGCACACTCAGCAAAAAAGCGCAGGCGGAAATCCGCGCGCTGTAATATTGAAGCAATTCCTACCGCCCGCTTGGGCGTTTTTTTCTGTGATGCACCACTTTTTCGGACATGTTGTTCAGAATTGTGCAGAATCAAATTGTGCTTCATGATAAGTTCACGTTTTAGCCCATTCTGACGATGGCAATATATGATTCTTTCTAGTATGATTTGAAGGATGAATGAAATAGTGAATGAAAAAGCGCCAGAGAGCGCTGCAACACCCGAAAACGGGAAAAATAGCAAGAGCAGCAAGCGACTGCGTGTCTTGAGCATGCTCTTAATGCTGGCGTTGATCGCCGTGACGCTGTATGTCATCTTCCGCGACACGTCGATTGGTGAAATTTGGTCTGCTGTGCAGTCGTGCGATCCGCTGTGGCTTGCCGGTGCGCTGGGTGCGTCCGTCTTTGCCTCTCTGATGTTCGGCGTCGCGCTGCATCTGGCGCTTCGCGTGCTCTATGGAAAACCGATTTCGCTTTCGCGCAACATCGGCTTTGGCTTTATCGGGCAGTATTACACCTCCGTCACACCCGCTGGAATTGCAGGCCAGCCGATGCAGCTCTACTACATGCTGTCCTATGGGGTCGATGTGTCCTATGCGTCCCTCTCGCTCCTGCTGGTCAACGCGGCGCATCAGCTTGTGGTGCTGTTGATTCCAACTGTGCTGTTCCCGTTTCGCGCGGGTTTGATCCTCGATAACCTCGGCGGATTCCTCTGGCTGTTTATCTTGGGCTCGCTGATCAATATTGGACTCATTCTGTTTCTGCTCTTTGCCATGTTCTCGAAGAACTTTGCCGGACGCATCGTGCACAAAGTGATCGGGCTTTTGACCAAAATTCGCATCGTGAAGCATCCGGAGAAAATTGAAAAGCGCGTGTCCGAACAGATTGCGCTGTATCAAAAAGGCGCAGAGGTATTCAAGGCGCACAAGTGGCTTCTGGTCGCCGAGTTGGTCGCCTACATGCTCCTGCTTGGCAGTCAGTTCGTGATTCCGTATTTCATCTATCGTGCGTTCCATCTGACCGCGTTTGGAATGATCGATTTTATCGCGCTGCAATCCGTGCTGTACCTTGCGGTCTGCTTTCTGCCGATTCCCGGCTCGGCCGGCGCAAGCGAAAGCGGCTTTGTCCAGCTCTTCCGGGTGCTGTTTCACAGCTCGATCATCGTGCCCGCGATGCTGCTCAGCCGCGTAGCAAGCTTCTATTTCATTCTGATTCTCAGCGGTCTTGTCTCTCTTGCGATGCAGCTCGTGCTCTCCTATCGACAAAAGCACCTGCCAAAACCGGCAATGCCGCAAGCGGAAATCGAGTCGTAATCACACAGCAACCACACAATAGAATACGTTAACAAACAGCCTCCCTGATTCGAGTCAAGGAGGCTGTGCTTTTAGTGCGCAGATTTTGTTTTACTTCTTCGAGCCGTTGCGTCCGAAACTCTTCTTGCCGGGTCTGCCTTCCGCGCCTTCGCCGAACGTTTCAGCGAGCTGCTCCAGCAGCTTCTTCTGCTCGTCCGTCAGATGCTTTGGCACCTCGACGGTTACAGTGACCAGTAGGTCGCCTTTGCCGCTCGCGTTGAGCCGCTGTATGCCCTGCTCCCGCAAACGATAGGTTGAGCCCGTCTGCGTTCCGGCTGGAATCTGATACTTGACGCTTTCTTTGAGCGTCGGCACCGTCAGGCTTCCGCCAAGTGTCGCCATAGTGTACGAAATCGGCATCTCCAGATAGAGATCAAAGCCTTTTCTCGTGAACTGCCGGTGAGAGCGCACGCTGATGGTCACATACAGGTCACCGTTTGGTCCGCCTTTGTGCCCCGCGCTGCCCATGCCGCGCAGGCAGAGGCTCTGGCCATTGTCGATTCCGGCGGGAATCTTAACCGTCTTCTTGAGGTTTTTGCGCACACGGCCTGTTCCGCGGCAATCCGCGCAGGGGTCTGCAATCACTTTGCCCGTGCCTTTGCAGTTGCTGCACGGGCGCGTAGAGGTAAAGGAACCCAAAATCGTGCTCTGCTGTGTGCGTACCTGTCCCGTGCCGTTGCAGGTTTTGCAGGTCACGGGTTCGGTGCCCGGTTTCGCGCCGGAACCGTGGCAGGTTTCGCAAGTT
The DNA here is from genome assembly GCA_023395595.1 of Bacillota bacterium. Lineage (GTDB taxonomy): Bacteria > Bacillota > Clostridia > Christensenellales > CAG-138 > UBA7703. The sequence continues at coordinate 55,766 of JAEWYO010000042.1, read as the reverse complement.
TCTTCGCGCGGGATCGTGATCTCTTTCTCGACCCCGAACGCCGCTTCTTCAAACGTAATCGTCAGGTTGTAGCGCAAATCGTCGCCCGGGATCGGGCCGTTTCGCGTTTGCCCGCCGCCGAATCCGCCGAATCCGCCGCCGAACATTTGACCCAGAATATCGCCAAAGTCGCCAAACCCGCCGAATCCGCCGCCCGCAAACGGGTCCTGCCCGCCCATGCTGGGGTCGAATGCCGCGTGGCCAAACTGATCATACTTCGCGCGCTTGTCCGCGTCGGAGAGAATTTCCGCCGCTTCGTTGAGTTCCTTAAACTGTGCTTCCTTGGCTTTGTCGCCGGGATGCAGGTCGGGGTGGCACTCCTTCGCTTTCTTGCGGAACGCGCTTTTGATTTCGCTCTCCGTCGCGGTTTTACTCACACCCAATATCTCGTAATAATCGCGTTTATCTGCCAACGCCCGTCACCTCTCTATCGGGAAGCGCACTTTTTTCCTCGCTCCCCGGTTTCCACAATATCGCAATAGATCAATGATTCCGACAAGGAGGCGCAAGCCTTTGTTGCGCCTCCCTGCTGGTTTATTTTGTTTTCTTCGCGGGAGGATTTGAATTACTTATTGTCGTCAACGACTTCGTAATCCGCGTCTACCACGTTGTCTTTGCCCGCGTTGGGATCGGTGTAACCGCCCTGCGCGTTCGGGTCAAACCCGGCGCCGCCCGCCTGCTGCTGCGCCTGCTCATAGACCTTACCAAAGACGCTGTAGCTCACTTCGGTGAGGCTCTCCGTCGCGGTCTTGATCATCTCCACGTCGCCGCCTTCGATGGTCTTCTTGAGATCGGCGATGGACTTTTCAATCTGCTCCTTGCCGGAAGCGTCGATCTTGTCGCCCATCTCTTTGAGGCTGCGCTCGGTGGTGTAGATCAGCTGATCCGCGTGGTTTCTGGTTTCGACTTCTTCTTTGCGCTTCATGTCCTCGCCCGCAAACTTCTCCGCTTCGCTGACCGCGCGTTTGATTTCTTCCTCGTTGAGGTTGCTCGAAGCGGTGATGGTCACGTTCTGCTGGTTGCCGGTGCCGAGGTCTTTTGCCGTCACGTGGACGATGCCGTTTGCGTCGATGTCAAAGGAGACCTCAATCTGCGGCACGCCGCGGGGCGCGGGTGCAATGCCGGTGAGCTGGAATCTGCCGAGGGTCTTGTTGCCCTGCACCATGCCGCGCTCACCCTGGAGTACATGGACTTCAACGCTAGTCTGTCCGTCCGCCGCGGTGGAGAAGATTTGGCTCTTCTTCGTGGGGATCGTGGTGTTGCGCTCAATCAGCTTCGTGAACACGCCGCCAACGGTCTCGATGCCGAGGGAAAGCGGGGTAACGTCCAGAAGTAGGATGTCCTTGACTTCGCCGCCGAGCACGCCGCCCTGAATGGAAGCGCCGATGGCAACGCATTCGTCCGGATTGATGCCCTTGAAGGGCTCTTTGCCGGTGATCTTTTTGACCACTTCCTGCACGAGCGGGATACGGGAGGAACCGCCGACGAGGATGACTTTGTCCACCTGAGAAGCGGAGAGACCCGCGTCGCTCAGGCACTTCTGCATGAGGGTTCTGGTCTGCTCGACGAGATCGTTGATCAGCTCGTTGAACTTCGCACGAGTGATGGTGATGTCAAGATGCTTCGGACCCGACTTGTCCATCGTGATGAACGGCAGGTTGATCGTGGTCTGCGCAACGCCGGAAAGGTCGATCTTCGCCTTTTCGGAAGCTTCCTTCAGGCGCTGAAGCGCCATCTTGTCCTGACGCAGGTCAATGCCGTTGTTCTTCTTGAAGTCTTCGGCAATGTAGTCCATGATCAACTGGTCGAAGTCGTCGCCGCCAAGACGGTTGTTGCCCGCGGTTGCGAGAACCTGGAACACGCCGTCGCCGATTTCGAGGATCGAAACGTCAAACGTGCCGCCGCCGAGATCGTAAACCAGAATCTTCTGGTTGTTCTCTTTGTCCATGCCGTAGGCGAGCGCTGCCGCCGTCGGCTCGTTGATGATGCGCAGGACTTCAAGGCCCGCGATACGGCCCGCGTCTTTGGTCGCCTGGCGCTGGCTGTCCGTAAAGTACGCCGGAACGGTGATGACCGCCTGCGTCACGGATTCGCCGAGATAGGCTTCCGCGTCTGTCTTGAGCTTTTGCAGGATCATCGCGGAGATTTCCTGCGGTGTGTAGTCCTTGCCCTCAATGTGCACCTTGCGGGACGTGCCCATGTCGCGCTTGATGGACGCGATGGTGCGATCCGGGTTCGTGATGGCCTGGCGTTTTGCAATATTGCCAACCATGCGCTCGCCGTCTTTAAACGCGACCACGGAAGGCGTGGTGCGCATGCCTTCGGAGTTGGGGATGACGACCGGTTCGCCGCCTTCAAGGAAGGCGACACAGGAGTTGGTCGTGCCGAGGTCGATGCCGATAATTTTGCCCATAAGTAGTATCCTCCAAGTATTCTATCAATGTTTATTTCAAATTTTAAACTGAAACTTAAAATTCCAATTTCGTAATGACCTGTTTCCAATCAAGGTTGAAAACAAAAAACTTTACTCCGCGACCTTCACCATGCAGTGCCGGATGACGCGGTCTCCCATGCGATATCCCTTCTGGAATACCACAACGATCTCGCCGCTCTCCATGCCGTCCACCTTTTCGCGCATGACCGCCTCATGCTTGGTTGGGTCAAATTTGCAGTCGTTTTCAATCTCTTCCAGCCCGAGCTTTTTGAGTGAATCGAGCATTTGGCGCTGCACCATCGCAATTCCTTCGCGCAGGCTTTCATTCTCTGCCGGGATTGCGTCCAGAGCGCGATCGAGATTGTCCAATGCGGGAAGGAGTTCCTTCACCGTGTCACGCTTGCCTTCTTCATAGCTATCGAGACGAATGCTTGCGTTTCTGCGGCGGAAGTTGTCAAAATCCGCCTGAATGCGCTGCAGGAGGGTGACGGTCTCGTCCTTCTCCTTGGTGATTGCCTCAATGTGTGCCTTTGCCGCCGCAAATTCTTCCGCTGTGAGCGTATAGGAGTCCTGCTCGGCGGCGTTCTCTTGCACAACGGCCGACTCGGTGTTCTCGGCGGCGTTCGTCTGAATCGTCTCGTCAACGGTTTCGTGTTTGTCAGTCTTCTTGGTCAATGTTCCTGTCTCCTTGTCCGTTTTCGCACCGCGGTAAATACGCGAAGTGCTTTCCTTATTCGTCGTCCTGATCTGCGCTGAGCATCTCACTGAGGCTCATGCGCATGTATTCAAGGACGGAGATCACTTTGCTGTAGTTCATGCGCGTAGGCCCGATGATGCCGAAGGAACCAAGCGGTTCGTCGCCAACTTGGTAAGTGGCGGTCACGATGCTGCAATCCTTGAACGTCTCGTCCTGGTTCTCGTTTCCAATCGTGATGGAAAACTCCAACTTGCTTGCGCGCTTGAGCATGTCATAGAGCATGCTCCTGCCTTCCACAGCGGCAAGGAATGTCTTTGCCTTGTTCACGTCGCTGTATTCGGGATAATGCAGCATGTTGGTCGCACCCGAAAGTTGTACACTCGGCGAATCCGGACCCATCTTGCGCTCGATCGCTTCCACAACGGAGCAGAGGAATGCGCGCCGTTCGAAGAGCTCTCCACTCATTTCGCTTGCGATGCGCTCTCCGATTTGATCCATCCGGCAGTCATAAAACCGCTCGGTCAGCAGGCGGGAAATGCGCTCTAATTCTCCGGTGCGGATGTCCTCCGGCACGCGGATGATCGCATCCTTGGCAAACCCTGCCGTGGTCACGATGACCACCAGTGCGCGTCCTTCGCGCAGGGGAACGAGCTGAATATGCCTCAGCCGGTTTGCCGCAAGCATCGGCGGCATGACCATCGCGGTATAGTTTGTCACCGCGGAAAGTGCCTGCGCCGTTTGCTTCATCACAGATTCCACTTCATCGAGTTTGGAACTCATGTGCGCCCGGATGAGCTTGATCTCGTCGTCGGACAACGCTGCTTTTTGCATCATTTGATCCACATAGAGCCGGTACGCCTTGTCCGAAGGGACACGTCCGGCGGAGGTATGCGGCTGCTCTAGATAGCCCAGTTCCTCGAGATCCGCCATCTCGTTTCGGATGGTAGCACTGGAAAGATTGAACTCCTCGTGCTTGCTGATTGCGCGGGAACCGACCGGAGACGCGGACATGATGTATTCATCGATGATCGCTTTGAGAATGCCAAGCTTTCTTGCATCCAGTTCCATGTTCCGCTGCCTCCTTTCGAAAAAAGTGCTGCTCGCTTGACGCGGCAGTTCGTTTTTGCATTGGAATTTTCTTTGTTAGCACTCTATTTTGACGAGTGCTAACCCTTGAGAAAAATTTAGCACTTACGCGATTTGGTGTCAAGTAAGTGCTGTATCAAAAATGTGACATTCCAGTGAAATCACCCTTGTCAGGTTGATCGGCCGATTTTCCTAAACACAAGTGTTGGTTCTGATGTTTAACTTCGCATAAATCGCGCAAATCTACATAAAGAATCCGAGTGCCTCGTTTTGTAGATCCAGCCCTTTTCGGTTGAGCGCGATTGTGTGTTCGGTCTCGATCACCCAGCCGCGCTTGCGGAGTTTTTCCATTGCAAGCGGGTATGCTTCCGCAACATCCAGATTGAACCGTGCGAAGAAGCGCGCCCGGTCAACCCCGCGCAAGAGACGCAGTCCCAGCATCACGCACTCAAACATCTCGTCTCTAGGGGTCAGGCGGATCGTCTCGGCAAGCGGGCGTTTTCCGCGTGCCAGCAAACGGTAATACTCGTCCAATGAATCGACGTTGGCAAATCGCGTCCATCTCCCTTGCCGCACCGCCGCATGCGCCGCGATGCCGAAGCCGAGGTATTCGCCGTTGTCCCAATAGTTCAGGTTATGGCGGCAGGCAAAGCCGTCCTGCGCAAAGTTGCTGATCTCGTAGCGATGATAGCCCCGCGTTTCTAAATAATCGATGCCCGCGTCCTGCATGTCTGCAGCCAAATCCTCGTCCGGCAGGGTCACTTCGCCCTTCTCCACGCGAAAGAACAGCGGTGTGTGCTCTTCCAGAATCAGCGCATACGCAGAGATATGCTGCACGCCAAGATCGCAAACGGTCTTGAGCGAATCCCGATACTGCTCCAGCGTCTGGTTTGGCAGCCCATGCATGAGATCGACATTGACGTTGTCAAACCCTGCTGTTCTGGCGTTAGCAAGCGTCTCTAAAAACTGCACGTAATTATGGATGCGCCCGATTTCGTTTAGCAAAACGTCATGCGTACTCTGCAAGCCGATCGAAAGACGGTTGATCCCTGCCGTGCGATAGGCTGTGAGCTTATCCAGCGTCACCGTGCCGGGGTTGCACTCCATCGAAATCTCCGCGTCCGCGCGAATTGCGAAATACGACCGCAGCGCATCCAGAATGGTCTGCATCTGCGCGCCGGAGAGCAGAGACGGCGTTCCTCCGCCGAAAAACACCGTGTCAAACGCGGCGGGATAACCCCCGCCGCGCGCAACAAGCTCCAGCTCGGTGAGAAGCGCCTGCACATAAGCTTCCGACACGCCGCCTTCGGCGAAGCTGACGAAGTCGCAATAGGCGCACTTTCTCACGCAAAACGGAATATGTAGATAGATGCCTGCCATCAGTTGATGCGCAGCACGCTCATGAATGCGTCGCTCGGCAGCGACACGGTGCCAACCTGCCGCATGCGCTTTTTGCCCTCTTTCTGTTTCTCCAGCAGCTTCTTTTTACGCGTGATATCGCCGCCGTAGCACTTGGCAAGCACGTCCTTGCGCACCGCGCGGACGGTTTCGCGGGCGATGATCTTTCCGCCGATAGCTGCCTGCACGGGGATTTCAAACTGCTGGCGCGGGATGACTTCGCAGAGCTTCTCCGCCACGGCGCGCCCTTTTGCATAGGCGCGGTCGCGGTGGACAATCGTGCTCAGCGCATCGCACATATCGCCGTTGAGCAGGAAGTCAAGCTTGACCAGATCGCTCTTTTCGTAGCCCTTGAGTTCGTAGTCAAACGAGGCATATCCTCTGCTGCGGCTCTTGAGCTGATCAAAGAAGTCATAGATGATCTCGTTGAGCGGCAGGATGTAGTGCATCCGCACACGCGATTCTTCGATGTAGTTCATGTCCACAAATATGCCTCTGCGCTCCTGACAAATCTCCATGAGTGCGCCGACATATTCCGAAGGTGTCATGATGGTCGCGTTGACAACCGGCTCTTCGAGCTGTTCAATCTCCGTCACAGACGGAAGATTGGACGGGTTGTCGATCATCTCCTCTTCACCGGTGGTGCGCTTAATTTTATAGATAACGCTGGGCGCGGTCGTGACCAGATCGAGGTCAAATTCGCGTTCCAAACGCTCCTGAATGATCTCCATGTGCAGAAGCCCAAGGAATCCGCAACGGAACCCGTAGCCAAGCGCGTTGCTCGTCTCCTGCTCATAGGAAAGCGAAGCATCGTTGAGCTTGAGCTTGTCGAGGGCATCCCGCAGGTCGCCATATTGCGCGCCGTCCGCCGGATAGATACCGCAAAACACCATCGGGTTTGCCTGCTTATAGCCCGGCAGCGGTTTGCTCGCGGGGCGCTCGGCAGAGGTAATCGTGTCGCCAACTTTTGTTTCGGCAACACTCTTGATCGAGGCTGCGATATAGCCGACCTCGCCCGCGGTGAGTTCGTCCACCGCCATCGGCGCGGGCGTGAACACGCCAACCTCGGTGACTTCGAATTCGTGCCCTGTCGCCATGGAGCGAATGCGCACGCCCTCTTTCACCGTGCCATCAAACACGCGCACATATGACAGCGCGCCTTTGTAGTTGTCATAATAGCAGTCGAACACCAGCGCGGTGAGCGGTGCTTCCGGGTCGCCGACGGGCGGCGGAACAGTGTTCACCACGGCGGAAAGCACCTGATCGACATTCAAGCCGCTCTTAGCGGAGATCTTCGGCGCGGAGTGCGCCTCAATCCCGATGACATCCTCAATCTCCTGTGCGGTTCTCTCCGGCTCCGCGCTCGGCAGGTCGATCTTGTTGATGACCGGCACGACCTCCAGCCCGTTGTCCACGGCAAGATACACGTTTGCAAGCGTTTGCGCCTCGATCCCCTGCGTCGCATCCACAACCAGAACCGCGCCTTCGCAGGCAGCCAGCGCGCGGCTGACTTCATAGTTGAAGTCCACGTGCCCCGGCGTGTCAATGAGGTTGAACATATAGCGTTTGCCGTCGGTATGCGTATAAAACATCCGCACCGCAGAGGACTTGATCGTAATGCCGCGCTCGCGCTCGATATCCATCGAGTCGAGCAGCTGCTCCGACATGTCTCTTGCGGCAACGGTGTCCGTCTGCTCCATCATGCGATCCGCCAGCGTCGATTTGCCGTGATCGATATGCGCGATGATGGAAAAATTTCGAATCAATTCATTGGGGTATGCCATGTGGTATCCTCCCGTATTTCGGGTTTCATCATACTGTATCTTGGGCTGGATTGCAAGAATGAACCTCGGCCGTCAGCCTCGGCGCCCCCGCATGAAAACAGCGGCACGTTTCCGCGCCGCCGTGTGCTGCTTTGCCTTGTTATTCGATTGGACGGCGCGCGACCACAAAGTTCCTGCGCCAGTAGCTGGTCTTTGCTCCGCGTCGCACGACTTTGCCGTTTGCGGACGATGCGTCAATCATCTCACCACCGCCGATATAGATGCCGACATGGCCGATGCCGCTGCTGTCGTCCGACTTAAAGAACAGCAGGTCTCCGCGCTTGACGTTGTCCAGATCGGACACCTTTGTCCAGCTTGTGGTCTTGCTCAACCCCGCCGCGTTGAGACGGCGCGTATAAACGTTTGCCTGTCTGAGGCAGTAGACCACAAGGCCGGAACAGTCGAACGAATCCGGCCCGCTCTTGCCGAGGATGTAGGTGTCTCCGAGCTGCTTGCGCGCGGCGTTGATGAGTTTGTCGATACGCCCTTCGGAAGAGGATGCTCTTGCAAGTGCTGCTTGCTTCTTCTTCTCGGCGATGATCTCCTGCTCACGCGTATAGGAAACGCGCGCATCCGGCGAGTTGATCGCTTCCAGCGTCTTCTCGCCCGCCTTGCCGTCTTTACCCAAGTGGTTGCGCTGTTGGAATTTGGTCACGGCTTCGACCGTGTCTGTGCCGTAATAACCCGTTACCTGATTGCTCTCCAGATAGCCAAGCTCCACGAGCTGCTCCTGGAAGGATTGGATATCGTCGCCTTCCGCGCCCTCATACATCACGTATGGCTTTGCGTCTTCGGAATAGATCAACGCGATCGTGTCCGCCCCGCAGATGCCGTCCTGCTGCAGCTCATGCTGCCGCTGAAAGAGCATAACCGCAGCTTTCGTCGCCTTGCCGAAATAGCTTGTCGGTTCGTCGATGGCAAGGTAGTTGAGCTCCATCAACCGCTTCTGTAGCATCATGACATCTTCGCCTTCCGCGCCTTTTTCGATGCGGACTTCCGGCGTGGGGCTGGGTGTCGGTTCCGGCGTTGCGCTGGGTGCAAGCGTCGCAACGGGCGTTGCCATGGCAAGTTCTGCCGAGATCGCTTCCTCGCGCTTATTGCGCGTGCCGGAGACCGCAATCATTACGACGATGCTAACCAGCACAAAACCACCCGCACTCGCAAGGAAGATGCGCACCGGCTTCTCCTGCTTTTGAAACGATTTCCCAAGCCGTTTGAACCAAGCGGAGACTTTTTTACCAAATAGGTAAACCGAGCGAAGCGCGCGTTTGAGTCCTGCGGTCAGCCGCTGCTGAACCGTCTTCTTTTTGCCCGGTTTCTTTCCGTTGCCGGAGCCATTTTTACCGGAGCCGTTCCCGTTGGAGCCACCATTGCCAGAGCTGCCGTTTTGGTAAGAGCCGTTTCCATTGGAGTTGTTTTTTCCGTTGCTGGTGCTGCCATTTGGGTAAGCGTTGCTTCCATTGGGGCCGCTTTTTCCGTTGCTGGCGCTGCCCACCGCGCTGTAGTTTGTGCGATAGCTAGGCTGGCTCCCGCCTTGTCCGCGCATGTCATATGCTTGCGGATTGCGCGGCTGCCCATAGCCGTATTGCCCGCCCTGCCGCGGCGGATTTCCCGCGGCGGAATCATACACAGCGCGATTTTGCGCTGCGCCGCCATACGGTGCGCCGCTCTGCGGATATGCGTTTGCGCCATAGGCGCGTGCATTCCCCGTCGAGGCCATGCGCGAAACGGACCCGTTGCCATAGAGCCCCGAATCCGCGGATGTTTTCTTGTTTTGGAGTGTGCCGTATTCGTTTTCGTTCATAGCGTCTCCTAAGATGAAATTCTATGGAAAGCGCATCACAAAAGCAATAGCAATCTAAATATTGTAATACATTGTTCAAGATTTGCCGGAAACATACAACATGTGGTATTAAATTCACATGCATTCCACAGTCATCATATCCAAATTATGAACTCAGAAAGGCTTTTTTGCGTTGCTTGTGTTCCAGCATCTTGTGTTAAAAAACAATAGCACGCGATGGAATTGCCCGTTCGCGTGCCAAATGAATTATTTAGATGAATAGACTGGTTGCTCTGCCATCCTGTGGATAGCAGCAATTCTGTGCCGTTACTTGTCGCGGGCTTCCACCGCCGCCTGCATAATTGCCTTCGGTGTCGTCTGCGCGTCGTCCACGCGGACGAACGGTTTGCCAGCGGGGATGAACTTTTCCCTCTGCTCGGAGGAAAGCCGCTCAAACGCCGCAGCATCGTCCAGCGCAACAATGCGCGCCATGATGCCCTGCACAGAGAGCATGTCCCCCGCTTTTTTAATCAGCTCTGCCTGCGCACGCACAGCCAGCAAAACCACATCCGGCCCGTTCTTCGGTTCCCGCAAAATCTCCGCAGGCGCGGGTTGGCTCGCCGTCTCCTGCGCGAATATTTTCGTTTTGAGCAGCATCAGCCCGAGTGCGGTTGCGATCACCGCGCCGATCATGCATTGCATCGTGTTAAAAAGAATATTCGGAATCGCGCTTGCGGGCCCGTAGAGCAGCAATTCATAGAAGAAGTAGCCTACTGGGACAATCAGAGCCGCCGGATAGAGCGCGGCAAAGCGAATCTTCTTCTGCGTTCTGGCAAACAGAAGTCCCGCAACCAGCGCAACCAAGCCCTTGATGACAAACGTTGCGGGCGCATAGACCGTATAGCCGAGCAGAACGTCGGACAATGCCGACGCAGCGCCCGCGCAGAGCGCACCCCAGCCGCCGCCCAGCAGCATCCCCGCGAGTAGAACGCCCATATCGCCGAGGTTGATGTAGCCGAACCCGCCGGGCATCGGAATCGACACCAGCGTGGTGAGCAGAACGATGCTGGCCGCGAGAACGCCCGCCGTCGTGAGTTTACGGATAGATTGCGACTGTTTGGTTTGCATGAATGAATACCTCCGTGGTCTTGCTCCGGCTCTTTCGATCAGGCCGACTCCTAAGCCGAAGCCATGATGTGAGCACGCAGGAATCAACATCCCCGCGATTCTCCATAAGCTTCTTACTATTATATGAGAAGCTGCGCATTTTGCAACTTCATGTGTGTTTTTTTTCACAAAAACGCTCTTTCACTTTTGTGAGCCCGTTTCCGGTGCATGTTGCGCATCCGACTCTCTCGCGACATCTTCGACGATCTCAACCGCTGTCTCCGTCTTGCTCTTGCCCACGCTGAGCATGACGCCGAAAATGACGATCGCGCCGCCGATGATCTTGCGCAGCGTCACCTGTTCGCCCAGCAGTACCCAGGAGAAGAACACGCCGATAATCGGCATGAGGTTGAGCATCGAAGTGATTGTGCTCGGTGCCATGGTCTTGAGCCCGCGATTATAGAGCAGGTACGCCACAACGGAGCAGAACACGCCGAGGAACATCATGTTGCCAAAGGAGACCAACGTCGGTTGCTGCCACTGTCCGCGCTCCAGCAGGGCAAGCGGCAAAAGAAAGATCGTACCAAAGAGCGTAATATAGAACAGCAGCGTGATCGGCGGATAATGGTTGACCACGCGCTTCATCATGAAGTTGTAAACCGCCCAGAAGACACCGGCAGCCACCAGCAGAACGATGCCGAGCAGCTCGCCTTCCACGCGCGCTTCCGCCTTCACATAGGATAGGATCACAACGCCGGCAATGGCGATCAGGATTGCGACAACTTTCAGCGCACTGAGCTTCTTTTTATAGATCAGGCTTTCCATCAACAGTGTGATGATCGGGTACGATGCAATGATTAGCGTCGCGCTGGAAGCGGACGTCCACTGCATCGCGATATTTTGCAGCACCGCATAGAGCATGATGCCCGTCAACCCGCAGACGGCAACCGTGAAGACATCCTTCTTCTCCAGTTTCACGCGGTTTTGCGGCAAAAGCGTCAGCAACCCCAAAATCAACGTCGCAACCACAAAGCGAACGACCGCCAGCGTCAGCGGCGGATAGGTCGTATAGGCGAATTTGATTGCGACAAAAGAAGATCCCCAAAGGATGAGTGCCCCAAGGACGGAGAGAATCGAAAGTGTGTTGCTCTGCTTTTGCTGTGGCACGGTTGTGTTCCCCTCATTCTGTTTTTGCGAGTAAAACCCGCCCGATCGAATGGCTGCGGTCAAACTACCTTATTCCATTTCCATCGGATTGTCAAGAATTGTATATGATATATGCCACGATTTCTTGCAGAATATTGCGCGTTCAAAAACTTGCGCGCCAAATAAAAAAAGCAACCCTCCCGGAGGAGAGTTGCTCTGCTCGTAAATCGATTATTTCGCCTGCGCGATGGCAACGGCGACGGCGACCGTTGCGCCCACCATCGGGTTGTTGCCCATACCGATGAGACCCATCATCTCGACGTGCGGCAAGAACCGATTTTCGCAATCATTTTCACATATGCAAGCATTCGTTATACTGAAGTCTTTCGTCCTAGTGTGTTCATTCTAAACTGTGCTATACTGTTATATATTGTCACGCGGAGGTGCGGAAATTGTTGATCGGCTATCTATATTTTGGAGCAATTTTTGTTATCGTGGTGTTGCTGGCGATAGATATGATTCGAACGAACCACAAACGGTTACGTGCGTTAAAAAATCAATTTGGCACCCCTCCACAAAATCAAAACATCAATTTTGAAAGCGTTGATGCCTTTTATCGCGTGTGTCAGGCAAAATCCAATCATATCATTGATGACACGACATGGAATGATCTAGAAATGGATCGAATATTCTCGCGTCTCGATACTTGCTGCTCATCCATCGGAGAGGAATATCTCTATGCCGTGTTGCGCAAGCCCGAGTTCGACACAGACAAGCTTCTTTCCCGCGAAACGCTGATTCAATTTCTGGATGAAAACCAAGATGCACGATTTGCGATACAGATTGCTCTGTTGAATATCGGAAAAGAACCCCATAACGCATTGGCGCAATTGCTTTTCAAAGATGTGCCCGCTCGTCGAATTCGGCCTGTGGCACTTTACTGGTTCCTTGTGGCTTTGCCTATTATCAGTACGCTCCTACTTCTAGTCAGCACAGAGCTCGGTGTTACCTGCATCCTCATTTTCTCTGTGATCAATTGCGTGGTATATATACGGAATAAACTGAGTTTGGAAGCGGACTTCCTAACGCTTCGTTACTTGACTGCCATGCTAAACGGCTGTAATGCCCTGAGCAAGAAGAAGTTTGCCGGTTGGGATGCATTTGTGACTTCGATTCGAACGCATTTACAACCTTTTCGAACTATCACCGGAATCTTGACAAGCACTTATGTCACGAAGCAAGTCTCATTCGAACTCCAAGCGCTCACCGGATTTTTCCAAATGATATTTCTAGCGGAAATTCGGAATTACAATCGCATTATGCGCGCCGTAGAAAGCAACAAGGAATCGTTGCAGAAATTATTTCTCGAAATCGGCGAAATGGAAACCGCCATTAGCGTGTTATCGTATCGCACGAGTGACCCGAATACCTGTACTCCGAAATTCATCGATCAGAATCAAATTGTGTTTCAAGGTCTCATTCATCCGCTTATGCCGCAAGCGGTGCCAAACAGTGGCAAGCTTGATCGCGGTGCCATACTAACCGGCAGCAATGCGACGGGCAAATCAACTTTCATAAAGGCTCTTGCGGTAAACGGAATCCTTGCGCTTACGATTGATACTTGCACCGCAACTTACTTTGAAACGCGTCCTTTGCTGGTGATGACATCCATGGCGCTGCGTGACAACATGTGTTCGGGAGAAAGCTATTTTGTTGTCGAGGCCAAGTCTATCCAGCGCTTGCTCAACGCAATCGATCAAACGAATTGCGTCTGTTATATCGATGAAATCCTGCGCGGCACAAATACGCCGGAGCGGATCGCGGCATCAACCGCAATTCTGAAGCACATTGCGCGAAGGCAATGCTTGTGTGTTGTTGCGTCTCACGACATTGAGCTGAGCGAGCTGCTCAAAGATCAATATGATCAATATCACTTTTCCGAAACGATATCCGACGATACGATCCAATTTGATTATAAATTGAAAAAGGGCCCATCGACAACGCAAAACGCGATCAAATTGCTGAATATTATGGGTATCCCTTCCGAAATCATTGCTGATGCGGAGCATCGTTTCAAAGCCTAAGTTTTCAAAATTTAGCGAATTAGTTTCAGCGCCTATGACCTCTTTCTTGTCTTAGAGATCGCGAAGCATCGCTTATTATGTACAAAACGCTTGCAGGTCATTTTTCTTCTGAAAATCGATTGCAAAAGAAAGAACAGCTCCCCCGAAAGAGAGCTGCCCTGTTGGATTGCTTGACTTATTTCGCCTGCGCGATGGCAACGGCGACCGCAACGGTGGCGCCCACCATCGGGTTGTTGCCCATGCCGATGAGACCCATCATCTCGACGTGCGCCGGAACGGACGAAGAGCCCGCGAACTGCGCGTCGGAATGCATACGACCCATCGTGTCGGTCATGCCGTAGGAAGCGGGACCAGCCGCCATGTTGTCCGGATGCAGGGTGCGGCCCGTGCCGCCGCCGCTCGCCACGGAGAAATACTTCTTGCCGTGCTCGATGCACCACTTTTTGTAGGTGCCCGCGACCGGATGCTGGAAGCGCGTCGGGTTGGTGGAGTTGCCGGTGATGGAAACATCCACGTTCTCGTGACGCATGATGGCAACGCCTTCGTTCACGTCGTCCGCGCCATAGCAGCGAACTTTGGAACGATCGCCGTCGGAGAACGCCTTGGTCTTGGTGATCTCCAGCTTGCCGGTGTAATAGTCATATTTCGTCTCAAGATAGGTAAATCCGTTGATGCGGGAGATGACATACGCCGCGTCTTTGCCAAGGCCGTTGAGGATGACCTGCAAGGGCTTGGTGCGGACTTTGTTGGCGGTCTTGGCGATGCCGATTGCGCCTTCTGCGGCGGCAAAGCTCTCGTGGCCTGCCAGGAAGCAGAAGCAGTTGGTCTCTTCGCGCAGGAGCATGGCGGCAAGGTTGCCGTGACCCAGGCCGACTTCGCGCTGATCCGCAACCGAACCGGGGATGCAGAACGCCTGGAGGCCGAGGCCGATGGCTTCCGCCGCTTTGTCCGCGGAGGTTGCCCCGGTCTTGATCGCGATTGCCGCGCCGACAGCATATGCCCAGCAGGCGTTTTCAAACGCGATCATCTGAATGCCGCGCACGATACCGAACACGTCGATGCCTTTTGCGTCGCAGATGGCTTTCGCGTCGTCGATGCCGTTGATGCCGTACTTCTTCAGCTCGGCATTGATTTTCTCGATTCTTCTTTCGTAACCTTCAAAAATAGCCATAGCTGCCTCCTTACGCTTTCCGCGGGTCGATAACCTTGGCGGCCTGGTCGAAACGCCCGTAGGTTCCGATGTTCTTCTCGTATGCTTCCTTCGGATCGACGCCCCTCTTGATTGCGTCCATCATCTTGCCGAGGCTGACGAATTTGTAGCCGATGATCTCGCCGCCTTCGTCCAGCGCGATGCCGATGACATAGCCTTCCGCCATCTCCAGATAGCGCGGGCCTTTGGCGAGCGTACCATACATGGTGCCAATCTGCGAACGAAGTCCCTTGCCGAGGTCTTCGAGTCCGGCGCCGATGGGCAGACCGTCATCGGAGAATGCACTCTGCGTGCGTCCATAGACGATCTGCAGGAACAGCTCGCGCATGGCGGTGTTGATCGCGTCGCAGACGAGGTCGCTGTTGAGCGCTTCGAGGATGGTCTTGCCCGGCAGGATTTCCGCTGCCATGGCGGCGGAGTGCGTCATGCCGCTGCAGCCGATGGTCTCGACCAGCGCTTCTTCGATGACACCTTTTTTCACGTTGAGCGTGAGTTTGCAGGCGCCCTGCTGGGGAGCACACCAGCCAACACCGTGGGTCAGACCACTGATGTCGGTGATTTGCTTTGCTTTGACCCACTTGCCCTCTTCGGGGATCGGAGCGGGATCATGCTTTGCGCCCTTGAGGACGCAGGTCATTTCTTCCACTTCACTGGAATAATGCATGTGTGAAGTTCCTCCTTGTCATGCTAAGAATACCCAGATTCATTCACTGTACAGTATAACAAAACCATATCCATGTTTCAATACGCCAAGATCGAATCGCGACGCATATGACGGCATGTTTTTCAATAAACTCCCGTGTTGAAATACAAAGACCCAGCTTTTTCACAGCTCTGCTCTATCGGCTGTTTGCCCGACTATGGTATACTCAATCCAGTCGTTTGAATTTGGGGGACTGAAAGATTGCAATACTTCTTTGCCGGGTTGTTTCTGGTGGATATCGCTGTACATCTCTTTGCCTGT
Source organism: Bacillota bacterium (assembly GCA_023395595.1). GTDB lineage: Bacteria > Bacillota > Clostridia > Christensenellales > CAG-138 > UBA7703. The sequence goes on along the minus strand of JAEWYO010000042.1, from coordinate 39,995 downwards.
GTCAATAAAAACCTGCTGATGCTCCGCCGCGTAAGCAAATGCCTGCTCATGCCGCTGCTCGCCACGTGCTATATGCTCTTTGCAAGGGAACCATCCACGCTCGTCATCGCGGGTATTCTCTTCGGGTTTGCGGGCGATCTTGTTCTGCTCTTCCGCCCGCGTAAATGGGCCTTCCCCGCAGGTATCCTGGCTTTTGCAACGGGGCATGTGTTCTATATTCTCAGCTTTGCCCGGCGTATCGCAATCGCCCCGCCGTGGTATCTGTTTGCCGCTCTTGCGCTGATTACGATCGGCTGCGCGGCAACGCTCATGCGCTATATCTGGAAGGGCATGCCGAAGAAGCTCTGCCCGCCGAGCTTCCTTTATATGATGATCATCGGCACCATGGCATCCAGTGCCGTGTTGTTTACGCTGTATGGCTTAAGCCCCTATCGCTGGCTTGCCGGAATTGGCGGGCTGCTGTTTGCAATCTCGGACACAACGCTCTCCATCGACGCGTTCCATCATCCGATTCACAACCGGAACATCATCGTGATGAGCACGTACATCGCAGCGCAGGTGCTGATCGTTTCCACATTCGCGCTTGCCTGAACCACTGCATCCGAAAAAGGAGCAATTATGAAGCCGGAAATCATACTATTGATCGTTTCTCTCGCGGTATTTGCCGCGATGATCCTTCTGCTCGTCTATAGCATTCGCCGTCAGCAGGCGATGCTCGAAAAGATGCAGGACGAATTGAACCACGCGCTCTCCGATTTGCGGCGCGAGCTGAGCGAAAGCGTACAGTCTAACGTCTCCTATCTTGGCCGCATGATCCTCGAACAGCAGCGCACCTCCGACGCGCAAGGTGAAGCACGGTTTAAAACCTTTGAACTCGGCAACGAGCAGCGCCTCAAATCGTTTGAGTTCAATAACGAGCAGAAGCTGGAAGCCATCCGCCAGACGGTGGAGCGCCGACTCGTCACCATGCAGGGCGACAACGCGAAAAAGCTTGATGAAATCCGCAATATCGTGGATGAAAAACTGCAAAAAACACTGGAGACCAAGGTTGCGCAGTCCTTCCAGCTCGTCAACGACCGTCTGGAGCAAGTCTACAAAGGTCTTGGCGAAATGCAGACGCTTGCAACCGGCGTGGGCGATCTGAAAAAAGTGCTCAGCAATGTGAAAACCCGCGGCATCCTCGGCGAAATTCAACTCGGTGCAATTCTCGAAGAAATCCTTGCGCCGGAACAATACGAAACCAATATCGTCACAAAAATTGGCAGCGCGGAGCGCGTGGAATACGCCGTCAAACTCCCGACCGACGATGGCAGCCCGGTCTATCTGCCGATCGATTCCAAGTTCCCCGCCGACCTGTATTCTAGTCTGCAGGATGCATACGAATCCGGCGCGCCGGACGCGGTTGCCGCCGCGATTACCGCGCTCACACAGCGCATCAAGCAGGAAGCGGCGAAGATTCGCGATAAATACCTCGATCCGCCGAACACCACCGATTTTGCGATTCTGTTCCTTCCGTTTGAAGGGCTGTATGCAGAGGTCGTCAACCGCGGGCTCGTGGAGGAGCTCCAGCGCAGCTATCGGGTCAATATTGCGGGGCCTTCCACCATGGCGGCGATGCTCAACAGCCTCCAGATGGGCTTCCGCACATTCGCGATTCAAAAGCGCAGCAGCGAGGTCTGGCGCGTACTCGGCGCGGTTAAGACCGAGTTTCAGAAGTTCTCCAACATTCTTGCGAGTTCCAGAAAGCGACTGCAGCAGGTGGACGACGAGCTCGAACAACTCATCGGCACCCGCACGCGTGCCATTGCGCGAAACCTCCGCGCGGTGGAGCAGCTTGACGAGCGCAGCACAACACTGGTCATCGGTGCGCTTGGCGATGCGGATGACGGTGAAGGTGATCCAGCGGAAGAGATTTAGCGCTAATTTCCACATACACAAACACGCGCTGCCGGCAGAACGCATCTTGTTCTGTCCGGCAGCGCTGTTTTTTGTCATTCGACTTTTTAACCTACGATTCGCTCAGTGGTCGTTCAACAACCGTCTTTCCGCCGTCCGGGCGTGAGAATCTGCACAAGAACTGCCACGTTGCGCGCGCCTCATCATGGATTGCCCCATGCGGCATATCCTTGATTTCGAGGAAGCAGACGCGTGCGCTGCCCGCCGTGTTGCGGTAAGCATACGCGGTGAGACGTTCGCCTTGCGCATAGCCTTCTTGCTGTGAATACTTGTTTTCGGCATTCCAGCATTCGTCATAGGCCCAAGTCATCGGCTTTTTGAGCGCGGCTTTTCGCGGAGTGCCGCCATTCAGCCGAATGTAATGCTCCAGCATGGAATCGAAATTTTTGAGTGCAAATGCAATCTTGTGGTCCTTGTCACCGTTGACGGCAAAGAGCGGCATCTGCCAGCCGTCTTTTTCCAGATCGGCTTCCCAGGCGGGCATCGGCGGGTTCCATGGGGAAATCGCTGCAAAGAGCTCCGGATGGCGCGTGCCGAACCAGCTTGTCGCCATACCGCCGTTGGAAAAACCGGTCAGATATACGCGGCTGCGGTCAATCTGATACCGCTGAACCAGTTTTTCGATCAACGGTTCCAGAATGCCTTCATCCCGCTCTACGTACCATGCGTTCTCCGGCGAATCCGGCAACACGAGTATAAACCCCCGTGTCTCATCCGAAATCTGTGGCCAGCCATTTTTCCCGCTAAAGAGCCGCGCCGATTCACCGTGCCCATGAAGGCTGATGACAACCGGCATGTTCGCGGTCGAATGCACGCCTTTGGGAACTCTCGTGTAAAACGGATAACGATATCCCCGGTTCTCAATCACATCGGCAACATATTCGCCGGATGATTCAAACTCCCGCTGGGACAGGCATCGCGCGGGTGTTCCATCGGGTGAGTTCTTCCAGCGGATGCGCGTATCAAACATGCGCATGATCCGCGCGGTGGTGTCCGCGTTGGGCAAAACTGTCTCGCGCGAAACCATCACCTGGTCAAGGCTCTTCGCGCTCGACTGGAAGTATGCTTCCGCCTCACTTGTATCCTCGTTGCCAAGCATCCAGACGCTGACGGGAATCTCGCGGTTTTTTCGCATCGATTCCGGCGAGGCATCCGGCAGCAGCCACTGGTCGGAATTCTCTTCTCCGCGCGAATAATCGCTCGGCACACCATCGATCATCGCCACATCCGCAAACATATTCGGGTGCGCAACCGCTGCATTTCCGGCATAGACCGCACCCTCGCGGTAGCCCGCGAGGAAGATCAGCGTTTCCCAGCACCAAACCGTCCCGCGGATATCGCCCGGATCGGGAGACATCGCATCTGCCCAGACTGCTTTGTACGTTTTTTGGATGCGATCCACGCTCTCGTTCTGCCAGCCTTGCTCTGCGCGCATCAGCACCAGAACCGCGCCGTCCTGTTCCATCGCATTCAACCAGCCGGACTCGGCGGCGAATGCCTCCAACTTCTCGTTGGAGGATGCAATCTTGTTTGGCGCAAGCAGAAAGATCGTCTTTGCGGCGATCCATGTGCGGCACTTCTCCGAAAGATAGTACACACACCGGAAATCGCCTTTGAGTTCATATCTACGCATATGTTTTCCCTTAGCTGACTTTTGCAGAAGTCGGGTTGTAGAGTCCCTTTGCCTCGCGCTTTTTGCCGATGATGTCGCTCTCCGAGAACGTCATCCACTTCATGCCAATTCTGCTGCGATACGCAAACGCAAGATGAATCATTCCGTCCGTGCCCTGCATGATATATGGATACTCATAGGTGAGATTGTTGGTGCTGTTCTCCGTGCCTACAAACCCTTCGCCAAGCTCCATGTGTCGAATCAACGGGAAGGTCAATCCCCCGTCCTCCGACAATGCGACGGCGACCGGGCAGCGAAGCCCGGGCCAGGCGGCAGCATTTGGGTCGGGATTGGGCGTATGCGTGGGGTTGTAAGCAACCGCGATGCGCCCGCTGTCGAGGCGAATGGCACTCACGCTGGAGTTGTTGTTGGGCAGCACGCTCGCAACCGGCGCGCTCCATGTTTCGCCGAAATCGCGGCTCTCGCTGCGATAGATGTTGTCGGCGGCACGGCTGCGCATAAACGCAACGAGGTGCCCGTTGTCAAGCTCCACGACGTTTGCATGCACTCTGCCGTTGCTCTTTGGCATCTCGACCTGCCGCCACGTCTTACCCTGGTCATCCGAAAGCTGGAACACCGTCGGGTCTCCCGCGAGTCCGTCTGCGCTGTCCGTGCAGATCCAGTTGGAGAAGATCCAGCGTCCATTGCTCAAAATCTGGATCGGTTGGCGGCAGAAGGTGCCTTCCCGCGGGAAGATCACGTCCGGCGCGCTCCAGGTTTTTCCACCGTCACAGCTGATCTGCCGGCGCACGACGGAGGTAAACTGCATATTGTCCTTGCCTTGCGTGCGGGCAAGTTGCGCGGTATACATCGCCCAAACTGATCCATCCGGCGCTAAAAACAAACTTGGATTCTGTTCGCTGCGCTCCGGGTCGCCGGAGACCATCACCGGCTCCTCCCAGTTTGGCGCGCCCTTGGGCAGCCGCGCGCAGATGATGCTCACATCCGGGCTGCCTTCAAACGTGCCCGCAAACCAGGCGCAGAGCAGGTCGCCATTGGGCAACTCCAGCAGCGCGGGAGAATGCGCGGAGAGATATCCGCCTGTCGGCAGCATCGCCTCCAGCGTGTTCATATGTTCATTTCGATAGATTCTGCCATCCGGCGTTAAATCGGGAAGAATTGGATACTGCATTGTTTCACCTATATCTTTTATTGTTTTGTACGTGCGGAACTACTGCGCAATCGCAAGTGTTCCGTCCGGGTTTCTGGAGAATTTTTTAAGAAATTCCCATGCATACCGCGCCGTGCGAATATCCAGCGCGTGTGGCATGCGCTTGGCGAGAAACAGCTCATACAGCGCGGGATTGCCTTCGTCTCGGCTGAACCAGCGGTGATGCAGGAAGCGTTCGTCGTCTCCATCATACCATGTTTCGTCAGCTTTCAAGCCGGATTCCGAGGAGGGGTCGAGTGAAAAGGCTTCCACGGGAATGTTGTTGTATTGCTTCCAGTAATCAAACGTCAAAAGCCGCCTATCCTGCGGGTTCACAATTGGCCATGTTTGGTCAAGCAGGCCGGAGATTTGAATCAGCGGCATGCGATAATCGCACTGCGCCTTTTTTGCATCCGCCTGTACGCGAATCGGGGTTATCTCTTCCGTTTCGCCGGGCAGTTTGTCCATCATGTTCATCGCCGTGTTGTTCTTCAGGCGGTTGAGCATGCTTGCAAAGCTGTTGAAGTAGCCTTCATGAAACGCATTGCACGGCGCCGCCGCGGCGATGATCTGCGGCTGAACGCAGGCCATCGCGTTGGACATCATACCGCCCATAGAGAAGCCGGAGATATAAATGCGCGATTCGTCGATTGGATGAACCGTTTTCATATGCTCAATCAACGCAAGAAAGAAGGCTTCGTCGCTGTAGTCGAGCGCGGGATCGTTCCAAACGTTCCACATCTTGCGCTGCGCCGCCTTCGGATAGACGACGATGAAATCCTCTTCGTCCGCCACATCATGCCACCCGCTCTGCTCCGCGCCATAGAGCGGCACGCAGCCGCCGCCGTGAAAATAGAACAGCAGGGGTACCTTCTCGCGCGTGCCGCGCAGTTGCGGCGGGATGTATTCATACCAGGTGTGTTTGCAGCCGTTGTTGATGCAAAGACTCGTATCGTTGACATGCGCAACAAACCCGCGCTCTGTGAAGTTGGTGCGCTTTTGATAGGTTCCATGCGTGTCGTTTTGCCAGCGGCGTGTTTCGGAAAACAAGCGTTCCCATGCAATTCTGACCGTGTCTGCATCCATCTCGCGCTCAGTTGTGAGCAGGCGGACATTCGGATTCTTACCGTAGTGCGTGACAACGCCGTCGGCATTCTCGCCCGTCTCGCCCGCACCGTTCGCGCGCAGGATATATTCGCTTGCAACCGGATTATTACTCCATGCCGCAACCTCAACGTTTTGCGCATTCGCAGGAATTTGATACCCATCTGGAAACGACGAAATCATCATCGCGGGTACGTTGATCGGCCGCAGTGCCGCCATGGTCATGAGCAATGCGGACGCGGCGGGCGATGCCGCAAGATAAAAGATCATGCCGTTGAAGCCGGAAACACCGATCTCGCTGTCCTTGAGAATGCCAAAACAGCGGACAAGATAGTCCATGTCATTCTCATATGCAGGATCGTTGGAAGCGTTCCAGCCCGTATCTTTGGGATTCGGAAACAGCAGCAGAACATGCTTTTCCTCCGCGAGCGCATCGAGTTGCAGGCGTGTCAGGAGCTCCTGCGCGGAAGCCTCATCGCTTCCATCGCGCAAAACCATAACCACCTGGCACTGCTTGGCATCCGGGCAACCGGAGAGAGGCGCATAGCAAAACATGCTCCGCTCGCTGCCCGCGGCGGCAACCGCATTGTTCTCTGCCTCACGCCTGCCGGAGATATCCCCCGCTACGTTCTGGAAAAAGAGCTTGCCCGCATGCGGCGAAAACTGTGTCAGTTCATTCATCTGGTCGATCATATTTTGCCTCTTTTTGTTATTTGGATGAGTCTATGATCAACGAGCCATCCTTCGCGCGGGAGAACTTCTTCAGGAAATCCCACGCCCACGCAACCTGAATCGGCAGGATCGCGTGCGGCATACGCTTTGCTACCACCATCTCAAAAAGCGACGGATTGCCCGCGTCCTTGCTGTGCCAGCGCTGATGCAAAAATCGTTCCTCCGTATCGATATAGAACGTTTCGTCCGCGCAGAGGCCGGAGAGTATATCGGGATTCAGGCACGGATCGGTTGGGATGTTGTTATATTCCTTCCAGCGCTGGATCGTCTTCGTCCGCGCGTCGTCACAAGTGCCATCGACCGGCCAGAGGCAGATTGTCGCGTCATCATAGCCCGCGTTCTGGAAGATTGGCATGCGGTAATCGAACTTTGCCTTCTTCTCGTCCGCGAGAATCTTCGCATAATTCACGTTTTCGAAGTCTTCGGGCTTCATGCGCATAAACGGCGCAAGCATGCTCGCGGGCTCCTTGAGGTAGCCGAAGTTAAACGCGTTGCAGGGGGCGCCTGCCGCAAACACTTCGGGATAAGCCCCCGCAAGTGCATGTGTCATCATGCCGCCCATCGAGAACCCGGTCAGGTAGATTCGACTTTCGTCGATGGGATGCACCGTCTTCATGTGCTCAATCAGCGCGAGCACGAAGTCAAAGTCGCTTGGAATGCGGGATTCGTTCCAGATGTTCCAGCATTTACTCCTCGCGGGCGCAGGAAATACCGCGATGAACCCTTCCCGATCCGCCACGTCGTGCAGATTGCTCTGCTCTACGCCGTAGAGCGGTACGCAGTTGACCCCATGAAAATAGAACACAAGCGGCACTTTCTCGCTCGTTTGGCGCAGCTGCGGCGGAACGTATTCATACCAGGTGTGGGCAAAATTGTTGTTCACACCGAGACTTGCATCCTTAACATGTGCTGTGAATCCGCGCGCAATAAAATCTGTGCGCGGCTGATAGGTGCCGTAGGTGTCGTTTTGCCATCTGCGGCTCTTGGAAAACAGCCGATCCCAGGCGATGCGCACCGCTTCGGCATCCGTCTCCCGCTTGGAGACCAGCAAGCGCACATTCGGGTTTTTCCCGGGATATATCGTCACACCATCTGCGGTTTCGCCTACTTCGGTTGCGCCGTTTGCGCGGCGCAGATAATCCGTTGCAAGATCGCTGCTGCTCCATGCAGCCACCTCAATATTCAGCGCATTCGCAGGAATTGCGTATTTCCCCGGCAAGGCGGAGAGCATCATCGCCGAGACGTTGACGGGCATCGTCGCCGCCATCGTCAAAAGCATTGCCGAGGACGCAGGCGAGGTTGCGAGATAGAAGATCATGCCGTTGAAGCCGTTGACCCCCGTTTTGCAGGATTTGAGCGCATCAAAGCAGCGAACGAGAAAATCGGTGTCACTCTCGCGCGCGTTGTCGCCGCCATAGTTCCAGCCTGCCTGCACGGGGTTCGGGAACAGAACGATGAAGTGTTCCTCCTCCGCGAGTTGATCGAGCTTGAGTTGCTGGAGCGTCGCTTTTGCGGAGGCTTCGTCGCTGCCATCGCGGAGAACCATCAGCACCTGGCATTGTTTCGAATCCGGACAACCGGAAACGGGCGCATAGCAAAACATTGTGCGGTCTGCACCACTTGCGGCGCGTACTTCGTTTTCGTGCTCAATCGTTTGCCCGCTTTGCCCTGCGACCAGCTCCAGCACCAGAGAACCGGCAAGCGGCGAAAACTGCACCAGTTCTTCCATTTTATTGTTCATGACGTTTCCTCCTAGCATATATGTTCTTTTTATTCTAAAAGCTCAGTTCAACTCGAGCGTAAGTTCAAAATCAGTATCTTATCTTTTTTTGCGATTGTCTACGCTTTACACACCAACGGTCATATCAAATCGATTGAATATTCCATTTCAATCCGTTGAATCAAAAACAGCACTGCGTCGGGATAAAATCGACGCAATGCCGCACAACGTTTATTTTGTTGTGCGGCATTGCGTTTCAATGGGAGGTAGTCCGTTTTCTTGGGGGTCTTATTTCATCGGGAACATCACAACCGCGATTGCCGCAGTTGCAACGACCTGAATGATCCACAGCGGAATCTGGAATTTCCAGAACTCTGTGAGTTTGTATTTGCCGATGCCCATGATCATCGCGGGCAGACCGTCGATCGGCATTGCCCAGTTGATCCAAGCGATCGGAACCAGCGCAAACGCCAACGCAATTGGGTTATAACCAAGCTGCATGCAAGCCGCGATACCGATCGGGGCAAAGATGAACAGCGAGCCGAAGCTTGCGCCCGTGAAGGTCGCCGCAATGGAGGTAATGAAGGAGAACACGAGCACCACAACGAAGGGGCTGGGTGCGGAGCCGAGCAGGCCGACGATCTTTTCGCCGAGCAGGCCGGTCAAGCCGCAGTTGGACATCGCGGTTGCGACACCGATGACACCCGCCATCATGACGATCAGCGGCGAGAACCAGTTGCCGAGCAGTTCTTTGAACTTCAGCGCGCCAATGCAGAGGAACAGGCCGGCGACGATGCCCGGGATACCATAGCCAACTTCGTTCGGCAGTTTGCCGAGCAGCATCATGCCAGCGATCATGATGACAAAGCCAACATAAACGCAGATTTCCTGGAATTTGGAGAGCTCACGCTTTTCTTCCGCAGCCACTTCAACCTTTGCTGCATCTGCGAGCGTATCGCTGATGTCACGATCCGGCAGCAGTTTGTAGCCGATGAGAGCCCAGACGAGGAACAGAACGGAGACGATTGCACGATAGATCGTGAACTGCGTGAGAGAGACCGTTGCACCCGCTGCGCCGGAAGATTCCAGCAAGCTGGACATCAGGCCCACAAAGAACGCAGTCGAGATCGGAATCCAGCCACCAAAGCCTGTTGCCATACCGGCGGGGAGAATGATGCGGGAGTTCGGCAACTTTTTGTTGTAGGGAATCGTGGAAACAATCGAGAGGATGAGAACATAGTACGCGGTGCCGGTGATGAAGTTTGCGATGAGCATGATCATCAGCAGGAGCAGCACGTAGTTCTTGTATCCACCCTTGCCCGCCATCGTGCCAAGCGCACGTTTGAGGCTGGCAATGAAGGAGGTTTTCTGCAAGGCCGCCATGGCCGCCATAAAACCGGCGATCATGATAACGTTCTTGTCCACAAACCCGCCAAAGGCTTGCGCAACGGTCGCTTGGTTGGTCACAACCAGCAACGCGCAGGCAATCAACGGCGGAGCGCCAAATGGAAGTTTGTCGGAGATGATCGCAACGATCATCGCGACAACGATCACAAGGGTGATAATCATAGAAGCAGTGAGCATAATAGTAACTCCTCTTTTTCATTAGCCTCACATGCGAGGCATTTGTGATGCATTCGCCCCAAGCGGATGATGGTGTTCGCGCGAAAAATGTCTGAAACCCCTCCCTATTCCCAGCATTTTTCTTCTGGTTCGTTTAATTCTCGATAAAGCTTCGTAAAAAGGTCTTCACTTCCGAAACCGCCGGATTTTGTGATTAAGAAATGCCATGTGCCATTGTGCAGATAGCGCGAGAGCACAACGCCGGGCATCATCTCCTTGATTGGTATAAGCGAGGAGATTCCCAAGTCCTTTGCAAAGGCAAGCAGTGTATCGCCGCCAATGATGCAGGGAATGCTGTCCTTTTGGTGCGAGAGTACCCGCGCCATGATCTCGCTCATTCTGCCTGCAACCACCGCGCTCTGCGTGAGAACATCTTCGTCCGTTGCGTCGAGTTCACCCGCGCCTGTGTCCAGCATGCAGATCTCGCTTTTGCTTGCGGCGCTGATCATCTCGCCAGCGACCGTATCTTGATCGCGAAAACTGCCGTCTTCTTGCAGATGGTACAGCGGGTAGCCCTGACTGTGCGCAAAAGCGCATTGGTTGAGCGAAATCGGATTCACGCTTCCGCAAAACACGATGATCGTTCCCCGTGGCAACGTCTCCTCCTCTGCGGAAGAACCGAGATTGAGTATTTCAGGCAGGGCGTTTGCAAACCCTGCGCACCCCGCAAAAAGGTTTGCTTGACTGTCTTTTACAAGATGCCGTCCGATGGCAGCAATCTCTTCGTCCGTCTCCGCGTTGTAGACCGCAATGCCTTCTGGATATTGCCCGGCCTCCGCCTGCGCGAGGTATGCCGGCGTTTGCGTTTGCTCGGCTATGATCTCCAGGACACCCGAGTGCCGAACGGGGTTGAACGGGTCTTGCGCAAAAACGCTCTGGGAAACCGGTGTGTCACGGTTGATGTAGAGAATTCCGTCCCTGCAAACGCGGTTCATCTTCGGGTAAGCGGGAATGAAATGGATTGTCTTTCCCTGCGTGGCGCTTAGCGTCGCCGCAAGTTCTGCACCGATGTTTCCGCGCAGAGCAGAGTCGGTCTTCTTATAAAAATGCGTGTAGTCATTCTTGCTTGCGCCGGAGAGTGTTTCATACACGGCTGTGTACGCGTCCTTGGGTTGCATATGTCTGGATTCCACGATTGCAACCTCTACCTGATACGCTTCCGTTTCGGTCGGCTGTGCCGTGCCTTCCGGCAAGCGGACGCAAGTGCGGATCCCTGCGGAAGCGAAGCATACGCCGGTGTCCAGTGCTCCGGTTAAATCATCCGCGATGATAAAAAGTTTGTTCATTTCACACCTGTGGATATTCAGAATTTCAAATGGAGGAACGCCGTTTGGCTACTGATGTTGTTTCGTTGAGGCTCAGATTCTTGTTTCGGATTGTGTTTGGATTGTTCCATGGGATTGAAACAATAACGTGAATGAAATATGTCTTTCCGTGGATTCGATGCATTCAGTATATTGATTTGCCGATACAGCGTCTATGTGAAGAAAACCAAAAATCTGTTTATATTTGAAACGTTCGAAGCATGATTGACGTTCTTTCGAGTATTCTATATAATATTCTCAACTGATTGTTTAATAATAGAACAGCTAGGAGAAATTCATGAGCGAAGAAGTCAAGATTTTGGTGATCTGCCCATATGAAGGCCTTGTTCCGCTTGTGAAGAATGTCGCAGCGGAGTTTCCTTCTGTCCAGCTCACGGCAACGGTGGGCAACCTCAACGACGGGCTTGCCTACGCGGTCAAGAGCTACAGCGAGAAATACGACTACATCATCTCCCGCGGCGGAACAGCAAAATACATCCGCAATGCAGTCAGCGTACCTGTCATCGAGATTGAAACACGGGTGAGCGACATCCTCACCGCGATGAACTACGCGCTCTCCACCTCCTCCCGCCTGGCGATTGTCGGTTTCCAGAGCATCACGCAATCCATCGAGTCGCTTGAAAATCTCCTCCCGTATGATTACAAAGTGTACGGAATTGACGACGTTGGCGATCTGGATCGAACCTTTCAGGAGATTCGGGACGAGGGCATCCGCTCCGTTCTCTGTGACACGATCTCCTACGAGGCCGCGCGCAGCAACGGGTTCAACGCGTTTTTGATCACCTCCGGCGAGGACAGCATCCGCGAAGCACTCAAAAAAGCCCTGTTTTATCACGAGTCGAGCGTCAAACTTCGCGAAGAAAACCGTTTTTTACGTGAACTGATCTCGCTCAACAGCGAAAGTGCGACGGTGGTCTATTCGCCGGATTTCAAGCTGTACTATGCCTCGCTCACGCAGAACGACACTACGATTTTTGATTATCTCTATGAGCTGTTGCCGCGTTTTGCGCTCGACGACACCTTCAAGCTCGTCAAGCGGCACAACGGCTCGTTTTTCCATATCACTGCGCGTAAAATCTCCGTGTTTGACAAAAATTACTACGTGTTTTTCATCAGCCGGCGGGTACCCGCCACGGCAGGCGAGAAACGCGGCATCCATTATTATGACAACGACGAAGTAGCCGACGAAATCAAGAACTCCGTCTTCGGCATCTCTAACGTCGAAAGCTACTATTCCGCGGAGATTGAGCAGTGCATCTCCCGCAACGATCCCGTGCTCATCAGCGGCGAGGTCGGCGCGGGCAAAGATCACATCGCAAAGGTGATTTATCTCAGAAGTCAGTTTGCAAAAAACCCGTTCGTCGTGATTGATTGCAGCCGCGTCAACAGCAAAACCTGGAACTATTTGATCATGAAACCGGAGTCCCCGATCTGCGACTCCGGCAACACGATCTTCATCAAGAACATCGATGCGCTCAATCTGGAGAAGCTCGACCAACTCCTGCTTGCGATTACGCAAGGCGACGCAGTCAAGCGAAACCACATCCTGATTTCGCGTTCCGAGCAGCGCTCGCTCAGCGTGCTAAGTGAGCAGCTGGTGCTCAAAGCCATCGATAAATTCAAGTGTCTGATCATCTCGCTCTCGCCACTACGCGGCGCAACCGATGTGATCGAGAACGCAGTGCGCCTGCTGCTCAACAACTTCAATGTGCGCTATGAGCACGCGCCTGTGTTTATCCAGCCGGAGGCACTCGCGCTGCTCGTCAACTTCAGCTGGCCGCAGAACTATGAGCAGCTCATGCGCGTGATGGAAAAGCTCGCGTTCCTGGTCAGTGACGGGGCAATCACCGCGCAGCACGTCAACGACGCGCTGCGGGTTGAGCTCTCGTTTGTGCAGGGCGAAACGCCGAGTACCGCGAATACAATCATCAACCTCTCGCAGAATCTGGAGAGTATCAATCGTGACATCGTGAAGGTGATTCTCGACCAGAACAACGGAAACCAAAGCATCGCGGCGCGCAATCTTGGCATCAGCCGCACCACCCTCTGGCGCATGCTGAAGGATTGATCATTTTGTGTCACGCCCCAGTCAGAGCTGTTACACAGAATTGTGATTGAACTGTTCCAAGACGAAACAAGAATCCCCGCCGCGCGGTCTTGCCGCATAGCCCCAGACAAAATAAGATACTATTAGGCAGCCGGTCGATCCTGTATTCGGTCCGGCTGTCAATTTTTGGAACTGGGCTGTGAACTATGATCATTGACAGAATTGAACACGCAAGTGACTACTTCGGCGTACACCCGCGCCTGAAACCCGCGCTGGACTATCTCGCGCAACAAAACCATCCCCAGATGCAGGATGCCGTTTTGGAAGGCGGAACCGTCAAAATCTCGGTCTCGGAATTCCTGACCAAGCCGGAATCCGAGTGCAACATTGAAGCGCATGCTACGGTTGCAGATGTACATTTTTGCATCAGCGGCACGGAGGTCATCGGTTATTGCGAGCGCAGTGATGCCATTTTGAAGCCGGGCATCGATCCCAACGAAGACACGGTCTATTTTCAAAGCACAAACATGAGTTATGTCAAGCTTCTGCCGGGCATGTTCTGCGTTCTGCTTCCGCAGGATGTGCATTGCGCTAAAATCATGCATGGTCAGCCGGAGACATGCCGCAAAGCGGTTGTAAAAATCGTTCTATAAGGGTTCGCATAGCAATTAAAAACACATCAAAACGGCCATGACTGCTCATCATGGCCGTTTTGATGTTCATCCGAATCGTACTGAGGGAGAAATCAGGTGTCTATCGAAACAAGCCGAAGCTTGATGCGATTGAGAAAATGCGGCTATGCCGTCATGCCTTTGCGGCGCGGTGCTGCGCCATCGTGATGGCATAATCCACGGCGTTGAGCAGGCTCAGCTCGCTGGATGTCCCTTTGCCCGCCTGGTCAAACCCTGTGCCGTGATCGACCGAGGTGCGGATAATCGGCAGACCGAGCGTCACGTTGACTCCCTCGACCGACTTCCACTTTTTCGCCTCGCGATCATAGACAAAACCGACTGTCTTGAGCGGGATATGTCCCTGGTCGTGATACATGGCGACCACGATGTCAAACCAACCGCCAAGCGCCTTGGAGAAGAGGCTGTCCGCGGGTTCTGGACCGATTGCGTCGATTCCTTCCGCGCGCGCCTGCGCGATCGCGGGGAGAATCTCGTCGATCTCCTCTGTGCCGAAGAGTCCGTTTTCACCCGCGTGGGGGTTGAGCCCCGCAACAGCGATGTGTGGCTGGTCAATACCGATCTGGCGGCATGCATCATTGGCGGTGTGGATGACATCCAGCACACGCGCTTTCTTCACGCGGTCGCATGCCTCGCGCAGCGAGCAATGCGTGGAGACATGAATCACCCGCAAATCATGATGGGTGAGCATCATCGCGTAGGTTTTTGTGTTGGTATAGTGCGCGTATATCTCCGTGTGCCCGGCGAAATGCATGCCCTGCGGTTCCAGCGCGAGGTTCATCGCCTCTTTGTTGAGCGCATTGGTCACCGTTGCATCCAGCGCGCCATCCAGCGCGAGTTCAATGGTCTTCTTGACGCTTAAAAACGCTGCCATGCCTGCTTCGGAACTGATCTTGCCAATGAGCATCGTTTGAATATCCTGAATCAAGTCAAGATGCAGCACATCCACCGTGCCAGGTGTGAAGTACGCATCCGAAACCGTTTTGCAGCGGTGAATCGCAAGATTCGGGTTGCCGATGAACGATTTTGCCTGCTCCAGTGCCGCTGCGTCGCCGATGATGATCGGGCGGCAGCGCGTATACAGATCCGCATGCATCAGTGCCTTGAGCGAAAGCTCCGGCCCATTGCCCGCAGGGTCTCCCATCGTGATGCCGATGATCGGCAGTTGGTTTTCTCTCTGGTTCATGCAAATCCGTCCTATCTATGATTCCGTCTCTTGAAATTGACGCGTTCTCGTTAACGCATACCCTTTGCTTCGTTCTCTGCAAGCACGGCCTTCAGCGCCGAAATGCCTTCCTCCGAAAGCTGGTGAAACGGCCTGCGGCAATAACCAACATCGTGCCCTAGCAGCCGCACCGCCGTCTTCACAATCGTGTTCGGATTGCCGTACTTGAAGCACGCACGGAAGGAGGCAATGCTCTCCTGCGCGGCTTCGGCGGCGGCAAGATCACCTTTTGCAAACAGCTCATAGATGCTCACCATCACCGCAGGATAGACGTTTGCGCAGCCTGCGACCGCGCCGTCTCCGCCCGCCAAGAGAGTTTTGAGAATCAGCGAATCGTTGCCGGAGAGCGTCGCAAAATCGCATGATTTGCGCGATTTTCCAGCCTCCAGATAAGCAAGAATATTTTCAAAGCTGCCGGAAGAATCCTTCACACCGACAATATTGTCGATTTGCGACAGCCTTTCTACCGTATCCGGCGCGAGCGTGTTCCCTGTTCGCGCCGGTATGTTGTAAAGAACGATCGGGAGATGGACCGCTTCAGCAACCGTTTTATAGTGTTCATAGAGTTCGTTTTGGCTCGCCTGCGCAAAGCCCGGTGTAACCAGAGACAGCACATCCGCCCCCGCCGCCTCCGCCATGCGGCTCTGCGCAATGGTTTCCCGCGTGGTGATGCAGCCCGTCCCGGCATAGACCGGCACACGGCCGTCCGCCTGATCAATCACGCATTCCAGCACCAGTTTTTTCTCCATGCCGGAGAGTGCATATCCTTCTCCGTTTGTGCCAAAGCAGAAGATTGCGTGGCATCCGGCTGAAATCATGCGGTCTGTCTGGCGGCGCAGCTCATCAAAATGGATCGATTCATCCGGCTTCATCGGCGTGAGAATCGGGGAAATGATTCCTTTGATTGCGGGTGTATGGCTCATGCTCGTCTCATTCCTCGCGTTTCTTTCGTCTTCATGCATCTTTGTGTTACAGAATCTGCCGGTAGATTGCGCGCGCATCATCCGCCGTCACCTGCTGCATATTGTTGACCAGCAAGCGCGTAACCTGCATGCCCGCGTCCACAAGCGTCTCGAGATCGCTTTCCGGTACGTTGAACTCCTTCAAGCAGGTCGGAATCTCCAAATGCCGCACGATTTCGTCCATGCGATCAATCAGCGCGAGAGCCTTCTTGTCGCAACCAACCAGTGTGTTGGCGGGATAGCACGCATCATAAGCGTCGGCAAGCCGCGCGCAAAACGCCGCATCCTGCAGATTGAACCGCATCACCGGCACAAGGAGAATCGCATTGGACACCCCGTGCGCAATGTGATATTTTCCGCCGAGCGGATAGCTCAGCGCGTGGACAGCGGTCGTTCCGGAGGCGGTGATTGCGATACCCGCATAGAAACTCGCAAGCTGCATGATCTGCTTTTGTTCCATCGCGTCCACGTCGTCGCAGGCGGACTCAATATTATGAAGAATCATCTTGAGTGCGGGCAGCGAGAACGCATCGCTCAGCGGGTTTGCCTTGTTGGAAGTGTAGCACTCCACCGCATGCGCCAGCGCGTCGATTCCCGTCGCGGCGGCGATCTTGCGCGGCAGTTTCTTGATCATCGCGGCATCAAGCACCACATAATCCGCGATCATGTTTTCGTTGACGATGCCGACCTTGAGCTCTTTTTCCGGCACGGCGACAATGGCGTTTGGCGTTGCTTCCGCCCCGGTTCCAGCCGTGGTCGGCACCATGACGGTCTTGACCTGTTTGGTTGCTTTGCCAGGTGTTTCGAGTAAATCTTTGACACTCAGCGAGCCGGACACCAGCATGCTCGCGAGCTTTGCCGCGTCCATCACGGAGCCGCCGCCCACCGCGATAATCAGATCGGTGTCCACCTTTGCGCATTGATCGACCAGCGCCTGCGCCTGCTGATAGGTCGGCTCAACGGGCACATCGTCAAACACCGTGTAGCGAACAGCGGTGTTGTCCAGTTGTGCGAGCACAAGGTCGGTCAATCCGGCGGAGCGGATGCCGCGGTCGGTGATCACAGCGACATGCTGCGCACCCTCCGCCGCAAGTATGTCCTTGATTTTTTCCAGCGCATTCTCGCCGCAAAACACTTTGCCCGGCAGCTTAAGCGCATATTGTTTGAGCATGATTCGTTCCTCTTTTCCAAACGAAATTGAGCGCTTTCACACAAAACCAGTGCAAAAGCAAAAGAATCCTTCGATGGATTGAACTCGTTACATCTATTTTACGTTGCGGTGTGTTTCCCTACAATGGTTTTTCCAAGGCGCGGTGTTCATTATTGAAACATCCGCGTTATTTTCCAATGTTTGGCGGATCGATTGCACCACATATATCTAGGCAGGCTTCTAAAGCCTATGTTCCCTGCTTCGTTTTGTTACGCCTCGGTTTCAACCGCGGAGATTGCGGATGACGACGGTTCCGTTTGGTGCTGCGATTTTTGCCGCTCGGTCACAAGATAGATCCCCGCCGCAAACAGCATCGGCACCGAAAGAATACCAAACATTGTGGAATAACCCAGTGCGTTGGCCAGAAAGCCCGCAAGCAGGCTGCCAAGCCCTAATCCCGCGTCGAACCCCGTAAAATAGGTTGCGTTTGCCGCGCCCCTGCGCTCCGGCGGCGCGGAGATCACCGCCATGGTCTGAAGACTGTTTTGGATTGCGCCATAGGTCACCCCAGACAGCGCGCCGGAGAGCAGATAGACCCATTCCGTCTGCGCGCGCCAGAGCATCAGCATCGAGACCGTGTAGCCAAAGAAGCCAAACAACAACGCGGACTGAAAGCCTGTCCGGTCGATCAGCCGCCCGACCAGCGGACGCCCGACGAACAGCGTGCCCGCAAAGAAGGTGAAGTAGAGCCCGACATGCGAAAACGCCATGCTCTTGCCGAACAGGACAGAGAACGAGAAGGTTGCTCCCAGCGTGATGCCAGAAACCAGCATCAGCAGAGCCGGACGCATGGCACTTCTTTCATACGGCGCAAAGCGAGTTTGCTTCGCCTGATGGTTCGCTTTTTGCCGGATCACGAGGCCGATGACAAACACTACCCCGCCGAGCCCTGCCGCGACAAGCATCAGCACAGAAAATCCATGCGCACCCATGATCGAGAGCGCAATACTTGGCGCAATCGCCATTGCAAAGCTTTGCGAAAGCGTAAAATAGCCCATCCATTCACCAAAGCGCCCTTGCGGAATCAGATCCGCCGCGATGGTGTTGCTCGCGGTGGAGGCCGTGCCCCATGCAAAGCCGTAGAGGAAGCGAATCACAATAGCCGCAGTTACGCTGTGAAAGATGGAATAAGACGCAAATGTCAGCACCATAAAGAGCGAGCCCGCAAGCAGGATCGGCGCGCGGCCGATGCGATCCACCGCAACACCCGCAATCGGGCGGATGATCAACGCCGCAATCGTGCCCAGTGCGGTGCAGATGCCGACGATCGAATCCGATCCGCTCAGATCGTGCAGATAGATCGGTAGCGTTGTGCCAAAAAATTGCGAGGAGAAAAAGAGCAGCGCGTTGACCAGCGTGATGCCGAGAAAGCGCATGAGTATCGATCGATCGACGGTTGATTTCATGTGATAAAACGTTCCTTCCGGGTGTATCCAGACGTAAATTCAATCCACTTATCATATGGGCACGCCTGTAGAAGTGTCAACGCGGTGGCAATGCAATTCTGTTCCCTTTTGCAACAGCGTGTTTTTATGTTAATTCTGCCTTTGGATCATGTTGGCTGCATTGCTGGAAAGCTGTGATTTGCGTTCCGTGTAACTCAATTTTTCTTAGTTAGAACACGTCTTTCCTGATTTTGTATCAAAAACGACATTTTTATGGTTTCTGTGTGTTTTCTCATATACGATGTAGCCTCTTGCTGTATAATGGTGTTAACTTCATAAATGGGGTACAATACAGATGAAAGAACTTCACGTTCGCGTTTCCGGTATGACCTGCGCCCACTGCGAGGCGCGCGTCACCAAAGCCGCTAAGAGCGTCTCCGGCGTTCAGGCCGCAAGCGCCTCTTTTTCGCGCGGGATGCTCACGGTTTCATTCGATCCGGAGCAAACAGACGAAGCCGCACTGTTGATTGCACTCGAAAAAGCAATCAATGCGTCGGGTTATCGCTTCCGCGGCGCGGTATCCGAACCGCAGCAGGTATCCAAAGTGATCCCGATTGCGATCATTCTGCTTGCACTGTATCTGGTTTTGCGCTACACCATCGGCTTTGACTTTTTCGGCTTTATTCCGAAGATCGACAGTACGATCTCTCTCTCCGCGTTGTTTGTAACCGGCTTACTCACCAGCGTGCACTGCGTAGCCATGTGCGGTGGAATCAACCTTTCCCAAAGCGTCAGTACGGGTGCATCCGGCAAGAAGCTGCTCAAAAATCCGCTTCTATATAATCTCGGACGCGTGATTTCGTATACCGTCGTTGGCGCTATCGTCGGCGGAATCGGCTCCGTGTTGTTTTTTAGCGAAACTCTCAAAGCGATCCTGCTTTCGCTTGCCGCAATCGGCATGCTGCTGATGGGGTTGAGTATGCTTGGCTGGTTGCCGTGGTGGCTAACGCCGCGCATGCCACGCTTTCTCTCCTCTCGCCTCGGTAAAGCGGGCGCGGGCAAGGGTCCGCTCGTCGTCGGGCTGCTCAACGGGCTGATGCCCTGCGGGCCGCTGCAGGCAATGCAGCTCTACGCCCTCGCAACCGGCTCCGCGCTGACCGGCGCGCTGTCGATGCTGCTCTTTTCGCTCGGCACCGTTCCGCTGATGCTCGGTGCAGGCGCGCTGTTTTCCTCGCTCAAGGGCAAGTTTGCGTTTGTTGTGCAGCGTGTAAGCGCTGTTCTGGTCGTGTTCTTTGCAGTCGTGATGGCGAGCAATGCGCTCTCGTTGTTCGGGCTGGGCAGCGCCCCTTCCGCCGTGCCCGCGCAAGCCACCGCAGCGCAAGCGGAGAAGGGCGGAGAATCGCTTCTCCAGCAGGCGCTGGATAAAGGCTATCTCCCCGCAACGCTGGATGGCGACGTGCAGAAAATCTCTGCCGACTTGAATCCTTCGGTCTATCCGTTTATCATCGTACAAAAAGGGATTCCTGTGGAACTGACCATCCAAGCGGACGAGAGCGCGATCACCGGATGCAATCAAACCGTGGTCTTCCCCGCGTTTGACGTGAAAAAAACACTGTCGGCAGGCGACAATGTCATCCAATTTACACCTGACGAGACCGGGCTGATTCCCTACACCTGCTGGATGGGCATGGTAGACGGGCGCATCCTCGTCGTCGATAATCTGTTCCCTGCGTCCGGCGGTTCACCGTCTGCAAACGCAACAAGCACGCCGGGCTGATGCGCGGCACAGGAGGTATTATGATCGAAAAAAACTATCAAGTCACGGGTATGACATGCTCCGCGTGCTCTGCCGCTGTGCAGCGCGTACTGAACAAGACCGATGGCGTCGCTTCGGCAGAGGTCAATCTCACGACCGAGACACTGCGTGTACAATATGACGAATCCAAACTGGATTTTGACAAGCTGCAATCCATTGTCGAAGGTGCGGGGTACGGGCTCGTGGCTCCTCAGGTACTCAAGCACGCGGAACTCGGCGTGGAGGGTATGACCTGCGCCAGCTGCTCCGCCGCGGTAGAACGCGCGCTGAAAAAGCTCGACGGTATAAGCGATCCTTCCGTCAATCTCGCAACCAACCGCGCCTCGTTTTCCTATGACCCGGGCAAGGTGAAGCTCGCGCAGGTGCGCGAGGCCATCACCAAAGCGGGCTACACCCCGCTCGACCTTGCAACCGAGGACACGCGCGATACAGAGCAGGAAAAGCGCGAAAACGCCCTGCGCAACATGCGGCTGCGGCTGATTACAGCGATCGTGTTTGCCGCTCCGATTCTGTATATCGCCATGGCGCATATGTTCCCCAAGCTCGGCGTGCCGCTGCCCGCGTTTATGAACCCGCACACGTTCCCGCTCGTGTTTGCGCTCGTGCAGTTGTTTTTGACGATTCCCGTGCTCTTCGCAGGCAGCCGTTTCTTCCGCGTTGGCATGAGGACGCTGTTCAAAGGCTCGCCCAATATGGATACGCTGGTGGCAATCGGTACCGGCAGCGCGTTTCTCTACGGCGTGTATGCAACCTTGCTCATCTATCTTGGCGAATTCGGTTTTGCGCAGCATCTCTATTTTGAGTCCGCCGCGGTGGTCATCACGCTGGTCATGCTCGGTAAATACCTCGAAGCGGTCAGCAAGAGCAAAACTTCCGAAGCAATCAAGAAACTCATGAACCTTCGCCCGCAGACCGCGGTCATCGTCAAGGATGGCGCGGAACTCACCGTTGCGCTGGACGAAGTTGTGGTTGGCGACGTTGTGCTCGTGCGTCCCGGTACGGCGATTCCCGTTGACGGCGTTGTGCTCGACGGCGCGTCCAGCGTGGACGAAAGCATGCTAACAGGCGAATCCCTGCCCGTTGAGAAACAGCCTGGTTCCCCCGTCACCGGCGGCAGCATAAACGGCGAGGGGCTTTTACACTTCACCGTCACCCGCGTGGGCGAGGACACCGCGCTCTACAAGATCGTTCATCTTGTAGAAGAGGCGCAGGGACGCAAAGCGCCGATTGCAAAGCTTGCGGATGTCATCTCCGGCTACTTCGTGCCCGCAGTGCTCGGCGTTGCGGTGCTTGCCGCTGTCATTTGGGCGCTGGCTGGAAAAGATTTTAATTTCGTGCTCAACATCTTCGTGACCGTGCTGGTCATCGCCTGCCCGTGCGCGCTGGGGCTTGCCACGCCGACCGCGATCATGGTCGGCACCGGCAAAGGCGCGGAGCTCGGCGTGCTGATCAAGGGCGGTGAAGCGCTCGAAACCACACACAGCATCAACGCCGTCGTGCTCGACAAAACCGGCACCATCACGCAGGGCAAACCGGAGCTCACCGACATCGTGCGCTATACGTCGGACAGCGAGACACAAGTGCTCACGCTGACAGGCGCTGCCGAGCGCGGTTCAGAACACCCCATCGCGCGGGCAATCGTCTCCGCAGCGCAGGCGCAAAATCTCGCGTTGGTTGAGCCGGAGCAGTTCCGCGCGATTCCCGGCAGAGGCATCGAAGCGACCGTTTCCGGGCATCGTGTGCTCGCGGGCAGCGCAAAACTGCTCGTCGAAAACAAAATCGACCTCACGCCTTCCGTCGGCGACGCAACCAAACTCTCCGGCGCAGGCAAAACCCTCATGTACATCGCCGTTGATGGCGCGCTTTATGCACTCATGGCGGCGGCGGACGCGGTCAAACACACCAGTCGTGCGGCGGTGCAGCAGCTCCAGTCACTCGGGCTGGAGGTCTACATGCTCACAGGAGACAACGCCGCGACAGCCAAAGCCGTTGCCGAAAGCGTCGGCATCGCGCATGTGCTCTCAGACGTACTGCCGGACGGCAAGGCGGATGAGGTGCAAAAGCTGCAATCGCAAGGTAAGCGCGTTGCGATGGTTGGCGACGGCATCAACGACGCGCCCGCACTCGTGCAAGCGGATGTCGGCATGGCGATCGGTACAGGGACCGATGTCGCGGTGGAATCCGCAGATGTGGTGCTTATGCGCGGAGATCTTTCCGCAGTCAGTGCAGCGGTTGCACTCAGCCGGGCGACCATCCGCAACATCCGGCAAAATCTCTTCTGGGCGTTTGCGTACAACGTCATCGGCATCCCGTTTGCAGCCGGCGTGTTTTATGCCTTCGGTGGCCCGCTGCTCACCCCCGTGTTCGCGGGCGCGGCGATGGCACTGAGCTCCGTTTCGGTCGTGACCAACGCGCTGCGGCTCAAACGGTTCCGGCTAAAGGATAAGAAATAGAAAGGATACGATTCTTATGAAGAAGGCATTCTCCGTCGCGCTTGCGCTTACGCTGGTCGCCATTGTGCTGACCGGATGCGCCGCGACCGACGTGATTCTCAAATACAGCCCCTCGTCGCTCAACACGATAGCGGAGAAATTTCCGTCGATCGTGAGCGACAGCACAAGCACCGACCACTACTTTACCCTCTCTGTCGATGGCGAAACGCGGCTTAAGGTCAGCAACGATTTCAGCCTCACCGGGGCGGAAGATGTAGTGATCCAAACGCCGCTCAAGCCCTTCCTCGACGCAGGGCTTGATCCCGCCAAGCTCGATGCGGGGTATCGCGCGGATGATACTTCGCTCTATCTCGTCGCCGATTTCGGCGCGGGCACGGGCGCGCAGAGCACGATCACCAGCGCGCTGTTTGAGAGCGCGAAAGCCGATCGCGCCGTGCTGACGTATCACGCGGACCTCGATCATTACGGTATCCAGCTCCCCGCGGGCAAGTTTGAGTGGGCGAAGGACGAGTCGACCAACGATAAGGACATCGTGTTCGTCATCGCCGCCAAACCGCTTGCAGACCTCGGTGTGGATGTGCAAAACGTCGAAGGCTGGGTATTCAAAACCATGAAGGACGACACGGGCAATGACCTCGACGTATTGCTCAAGCCCTACACCCTCGCATCCTGACACAAAACAGGCGCTGTGGTTTGTCCATCAGCGCCTGTTTTGTGTTTTCCTAAAAATTTCGCAGAAATATACGGGTAAGTAGACAGATTTTCTGATCGTTCGCCAAAGTCTCCATGTCATCATTGCTTTGTTCACTTGTACTATAAAACTACGGTTTACCCGTAATGAAATGATTGGAGAGAGAAACTATGAAGAAAAAACTACTCGCCGTCCTGATGCTTGTGCTTTGTCTGTGCTATACGGGCAGCACATTTGCCCTCGCGCCGGATCAGGAGGAATCCACCGACATCGTGATTTCGCCGATGTCAACCCTGTCTGTTGACTGCGGCCTATCCAACAGTGGCGGCAGCACCTATCTTGCCTGGGGTAGTGCATCCTCCAGCGTAGCGGAAACGATCACCGTAACGGTAAAGCTCTATCGCGTCGTCGGCACCACGCTGACGCTGATTACCTCCGGCAGCAACACCGTTTCCGGCACCAGCGCATACGTCAGCCGGAGCGCAACGCTCTCCGCGGGCAGCTATCGCGTGGTCGCTTCCGCAACCGGCAGCGTCTCTGGCTCCGGCAGCAGAACACGCAACTATACCGTGAGCTGAAAAACCAACTCAAACGCACAAACGAGCGGCGCAAAGAAGTTGCGCCGCTCGTTGTTGGTTCATTCGATCATGAGAGCAGGCTCCAGATGAAATCAAGATCCACGCCTTGGTCGGCATAGATGATTAAAACCGAGTTCTCCAGCAGAACAAACCCGTCAAACGAACCGTTTTCACCATCGATTGCATACTGCATGATTCGGCCGTCGAGAACCGTCTCCTGCTCGATTTTGCCTCTTAACGAAAACGACTGCCCGTCTCCTTTGTACCATTGTTCGATGATGTTGACTTTGAGGCCATCCGCCGTGAGGTAATTGGAACGCAGCTTTTTGCCCGTGAAGATATTGTTTTCCTCAATCACTTCCGTCAGCGTGAGCGCATCGCTCGAGAGTTCAAACGCGTCCACACCATAGACAGCCTCAAACGCTGCAACCGAATCGTAATAAACCGGTTCCTTTTCCATGATGAGGTTGCCGTCTTTATCATATCCGTACTCCGCGATTTGCTCTTTGGTGAGCACTTCCGGCACATCATAGCCGCGCTCTTCATAGAGGGCTTTCTCGTCCGCTTGTTCGATTTCCAGTTTCTTGTCAAACACTGCGATGACATAGTTGAAAATGCTCTCCGCAATGGCTCGTCCGGCGGGTACCAGCGTGAAGAACGCAAGCGCAAGCGCAAGAATCAAGCTGCCAAGCGCAAGCCTTCTGTGCCGGCCGAACGACTGCAAGGCCTCCCGCAGCATCTCGCGCCAGCCTCCGGCGGCTTTGCGATCCGCTGCATCCAGCGCATCATGAAACCCGCTCCAGGCAGTGCTTGGAAGCGCGGACGCCGCCTCGGCGCGCATCACGAGCGCGCGCGCGGACACGCGGCATTCGGCAGCAAGCGCTTTTGCTTCTTCTTCCGGATGCACAAACAGAGCGTCTATCTGATAGAGGTGTTTTTGAATGATTGTTTTTGCTTTTTTTTCGTTCAACGAACGTCACCTCGGTTTCAGCAGCAACAGTACCATCAGCGCAAAGAAGAGGGATTGATCCGCCGCTTTTTTTACAAGTTTTGTGCGAATGCGCACAAATCGCTGGCTCAGTGTATTTTTGTTGATGTTCAGCTTTTTCGCCACTTCTTCCAGCGAATATCCGTCAAAGAAATAGAGATAAAATGCCTCCCGCATCTCCGGCGGGTAGGATGCCAGCTCCTGCTTGAGCCAGTCCATCGCCGCGCCGCCAACCACATCCTGCTCCACGGAATCGTCTGAAGGAATCTGCGCAAACGTGTCCGGCTCGGAGGGCACCTCCCGCTGTGCTTTCTTGTGCGCATTGATGCGCGCGTTTCGAAGGCACGTGCGGAAAAACGCCATCGGGTGTTCGATACTGCTTGCGGGACGGTCGTTTCGCGCAATCGTCTCCGCGAGATCCTGCATCAAATCCAGCGCGTCGTCTTCGTTGCGCGCCAGCTGGAACGCAACGGCAAGCAGCGCCTGATATTGCTGAACAAACAACTCGGAAAGCTTCTGTTGCATGGATGTCTCCGCTCTGTGAAGAATGCGTATCGGTGTCTTGTCCGTGATTGGAAATCACCGATCACAAGAATCATACCATTTTTCACAGTGGAAAACATAGCATCTTTCAAAGAGCAACAGAACTTTCATGCCATTCTCGCAGTTGCAAACACAGTGTCTTTCTGAGAACAATCATTCTTTCTTGTTGTATTCACAGTTGCACGCTTCATGCATTCCTGTGCATAGAAGATTTTCTTGCCTATACAACTTTCCGCATTCACGCAATTTGTTTGCTTTCTACCAATAAGACAATCGAAACGCGCGTTTGATGACAGGTTTTGACAAAAAATATTTGTAATTTTTCGGTTCAAAGCGACATATTACGGATTCAAAGCGTGATATTACAGGAGAACAACGCTTGCAGCAAAAAACCCGGCGTTTTGCCGGGCTTTGGTTTTGCTTTTTGTGTGAATCGCGAAAGGACACTTATTGCAAGAGAAGCTGTTTACAAAAGCAGATACCGCTCCACTTCCTTTGCCGCACGCACCGCGTCCGCGCTCGCGCGGACAACGAGGCTCTGTCCCGTTCGCATATCCCCCGCTGCGAACACGCCGGGACGCGAGGTGGCATAGTTGCTCTTGTCCAGCGTGATGTTCAGTGCCCCGGGCAGATAGGTTTCCGCGCCAACAAAGCCCATCGCGATGAGCACATCCGTCGCAGGTTGCCTGCGAATCGTGGATTCAATCTGTTTGGGCATCCGTCCGCGTTCCGTGGTCACCCACTCGACCTCTGCGGTCTCAATTGCGGTCACACCGCTGGTTTCGTTTCCGATGATCGATACGGCGGTGATTTCAAACGTTCTGGGGTCTCTGCCGTAGAGCCAGATTGCCTCCTGTTGACCGTAGTCGGTCTTGAGCACAAGAGGCCAGCGCGGCCAGGGGTTATCCTGCGCGCGCGTCTCGGGAGACGGCGGCATGATTTCAAGCTGGATGACTGAATTTGCGCCCATGCGAATACTGGTCGCCACGCAGTCGTTGCCCGTGTCGCCGCCGCCGATGACGACGACTTTTCTGCCCGCAAGCGGCTTTTCTTCCGTTTCCCCGCGCAAAACCATCCGCGTTGCATCGGCTAAAAACGGCACCGCGAAACGAACACCGGGTAGGTTTCTGCCGGAGACGGACAAATCGCGCGGTTGACCCGCGCCGCCGCAGAGCAGCACCGCGTCAAATTGATCCAGCTCCGAAACGGGCATATCTTTCCCCACATCGGTGTTGCACACAAACGTGATACCCTCCTGCCGGAGAATCTCCACACGCTGGCGGATTCGCTCCTTGGGCAGCTTCATATTCGGGATGCCAAACATCAGCAACCCGCCGGGCTCTTCCGATTTTTCAAACACGGTCACAAAAAAGCCGCGCTGGTTGAGCAGATGCGCCGCGGTTAGCCCCGCAGGTCCGGACCCGACGACAGCGACGCTCTTGTCGATGCGCTCCTTGGGCATACGCGGCATGACCCAGCCGTTTTCCCAAGCCATGTCGCTCAAAAAGCGCTCAATCTCGCGGATTGCAACGGGTTCGCCGTTCATGCCGCAGGTGCAGGAGCCCTCGCAAAGCGCGGGGCAAACGCGAGAGGTGCACTCATGCAGCAGGTTGGTTTTCTCCAACCTGCGATATGCCTCCTCGAAATGTCCCTTGAACACCAGATGGTTCCATTCGGGGATCAGGTTGCCGAGCGTACAGCCGGAACCGACGCCGCGCCAGCTCACGCCCGCATGGCAAAACGGCACGCCGCAGTTCATGCATCTGGCCGCCTGCTGCTCAATCTCCTCTGCGCTCTGTGCAGGATGAAATGCATCCCAGTTTTGGATGCGTTCCTGCGCGCAGCATTCCTCCGCCGTCTTGCGGTCATATTCTAAAAAACCTGTCAGTTTTCCCATTTTCGTTTCTCCTTCCGCTCTGCCATGTGCCTTGTTCTCACAGAGTCAGGTCGGGTAGTACCGGTTTGCCGCGCAATGCTTCTTTCGCCGCTGCCAGTCCTTTGCCCGTCTTGAGCAGGAACGCGCGCTCCAGCATCTCGTCGCCTTCCAGCCCTTCGCGTTCGGCGACGTCCATCGCATCCAACATCTCGCGGTAATCATGCGGGAGGACTTTGACAAACTTCGCGTGCGTGGTGGGCCATTTATCGAGAATCCGCTGGGCGATCTTCGAGCCGGTATACTTCACATGGTTGGTCAGGTGCTTGTGCAGCATGACGAGATCGAGCGCGTCGAGCGGGTAGGTTGAGACGAGCTTGCGGTTGACCATGCGGGACAGATTGCCGTCGTCGAGCACATAGGCAATACCACCGCTCATGCCGCTGGCAAAATTTCTGCCGACGGAGCCGAGGATGACCGCCGTGCCGCCAGTCATGTATTCACAGCCATGGTCGCCAACGCCTTCGCACACGGCGAGTGCGCCGCTGTTGCGCACGCAGAAGCGTTCGCCCGCGCGTCCGGCGAGATACAGCTCGCCATCCGTCGCGCCAAAGAGCGCCACGTTGCCGGTAAGCAGGTTGTCCTTGCTGGACCAACCCGCGTCCTGCGGTGCCTTGACGATGATCCGCGCACCGCACAATCCTTTGCCAAGATAATCGTTGGTGTCGCCCTCGATGGTGAGTTCGATACCCGCCGTTGCAAACGCGCCGAAGCTTTGCCCCGCCGTGCCGTTGAACTGAAGCCGCACTCTGCCGTCCGGCAGCCTGCCATATTCCTTACTGATGAAGGCGGATACACGCGTGGCAACCGCGCGCTCGGTGTTTCGAATCGGGCGCTTGACCAGCGCGTCGCCCTGCTCGACCAAGGAGCGAACCATGTCGTGGAAGAGGCGGTTGTGGTCGTCCGTCGCAGGCTTGAGGTCGCGCCAAGGCAGCGGCTGATCGCCGGGGATCAGGTCGCTCAAGTCCATACCGGAGGTCTTCGGGGACTGCTTGACCTGCGCCAGATGCCCCGCCATGCCAACCATCTTATCGATGGTTTGGAACCCCATTTCCGCCATCATCTCGCGCAGGTTTTGCGCGAGGAAGCGCATCAGATTGATGACATATTCCGGCTTGCCGGAGAAGCGCGCCCGAAGCGCGGGGTTCTGCGTCGCAACGCCGACCGGGCAGGTGTCGAGATTGCACACGCGCATCATCACGCAGCCGATGGAGACCAGCGGCAGCGTCGCAAAGCCGAATTCCTCCGCGCCGAGCAGCGCCGCGATTGCGATATCGCGCCCCGTCATGAGCTTGCCATCCGTCTCCACACGCACTCTGCCCCTTAGCCCGTTGGCGATCAATGTCTGGTGCGTTTCCGCCAAGCCAAGCTCCCACGGAAGTCCCGCGTGCTGTATGCTCGTGCGCGGACTGGCGCCCGTGCCGCCGTCGTAGCCGGAGATCAGGATCACGTCCGCGCCGCCTTTGGCAACGCCCGCCGCAATGGTGCCAACGCCCGCTTCCGAGACGAGCTTAACGTTGATGCGCGCGTCAGGATTCGCATTCTTGAGATCGAAGATCAGCTGTGCCAAATCTTCAATCGAATAGATGTCGTGATGCGGGGGCGGTGAAATCAGCCCCACGCCGGGTGTCGAGTGGCGCGTGCGCGCGACGCTCGGGTAAACTTTGCCCGCGGGGAGTTGTCCGCCCTCGCCGGGTTTTGCGCCCTGCGCCATCTTGATTTGAATCTCTTTTGCCGAGGCAAGATACGGCCCAGTCACGCCAAACCGGCCGGAAGCAATCTGCTTGATCGCGCTGTTGCGGTCGGTGCCATAGCGCTCCTGTGCCTCGCCGCCTTCGCCGGAGTTGCTCTTGCCGCCGAGTTGGTTCATCGCCATGGCGATGCACTCGTGCGCTTCCTTGCTGATGGAGCCATAGCTCATCGCGCCCGTCTTGAAGCGGCGGACGATCTTCTCCACCGGCTCGACTTCCTCAATCGGGATCGGTTGACACTTGGTGAAGCCTAGCAGATTGCGCAGTGAGACTGGCGCGTCGCCTTCCATGCGCTTGATATATTCCTTGAAGAGCGAATAGTCGCCCGTGCGCACGGCGGTCTGCAGCAGGTGGATTGTTTCCGGGTTATAGAGATGGTGTTCGCCATCCTTCTTATATTGGAACCTGCCGCCGGAGGGCAGTTCGTTGATTGGCGACTCCAGTGCCTCCTTGTGTCGGCGGAGGATTTCGCGCTCCAGGTCTTCTAGCGACATCCCGCCCACGCGCGTGACCGTCCCCGTGAAGTAGCGATCGACCAGCTCTTTGGAAAGCCCCAGCGCTTCGAAAATCTGCGCATTGTGGTAGCCGTCCACGCAGGAGATGCCCATCTTGCTCATCACCTTGAGGATGCCGTGATCATAGCCGTGATAGACGTGCTCCATGGCTTCTTCGAGCGTTACGCCTTCGATATGACCTTCGTCGTAGAGTGCTTCCACCGCTTCGTTGACGCCGCGCAGATGGATTCCCTTCGCGCCATAGCCGACGAGGCAGGCGACGTGATGTACTTCTCTGGGTTCATAGCTGTCCACGATCAGCGAGCAGCCGCCGCGCAGCCCCTTGCGGATCAGGTGGTGGTGAACGCCTGCGGTCGCAAGCAGCGACGGAATCGGAACCAGCGTTTCGCTCGCGAGGCGATCCGTCAGCACCAGAATCGAGATTCCGTTTTGAATCGCCTTTTCCGCCGCGGCAAAGAGCGTGTCCAGTCCGGCTTCCAACCCCTGTTTGGGATCAAAGACCATGTCCAGTTGCGCCGCGCCAAAGCCGGGAATGCCGGAGAGCAAGCGCTCCAGATTTGCCGTCTGCAAAATCGGCGAGGGTAGATGAATCTTTCGGCAGTT
Source organism: Bacillota bacterium (assembly GCA_023395595.1). Taxonomy (GTDB): domain Bacteria; phylum Bacillota; class Clostridia; order Christensenellales; family CAG-138; genus UBA7703. Next base: position 9,324 of record JAEWYO010000042.1, on the reverse strand, counting down.
GTCCGGCTGATCCAGCGTCGGGTCGCCATTCGGGCCGAGGAACACGTCCATACCGACCACGCATTCTTCCTGAATCGCGTCGATCGGCGGGTTGGTGACCTGCGCAAAGAGTTGCTTAAAATAATGAAACAGCGGCTGCGGGCGCTCGGACAGCACCGCAATTGGCGCATCGTACCCCATCGAACCCACCGGATCAAGCCCCGTCTGCGCAATCGGTAGTACGGTGAGCATGCGGTCTTCATACGTCCAGCCAAAGATATTCTGCTGCTTGGTCTGGTTGCCGCCCGGCGTGCTCTTGCGCTCATAGTGCGCTTCGCCGAGGTCGATCACCTGCTGCTTGAGCCATTGCTTCCAGGGCCCGTCGAGATATTGATCTTTGATCTCCTGGTCTTCCAGCAGTGTGCCCGTCTCAGTGTCCAACAGCAGCATCTGGTTCGGGCCCAGCCTGCCGCGGCGCACAACATCCGCGGGCGCGATATCCACAACCCCGCTCTCGGAAGCCAACACCAGAAGGTTGGACTTTGTGAGCACCCAGCGCGCGGGACGTAACCCGTTTCGATCCAGCACCGCGCCAACCTGCCGCCCGTCGGTAAAACACATCGCAGCGGGGCCATCCCACGGGGTCATCAGGCACGCGGCATAGCGGAAGAACTCACGCTGGTTTTCGTCCATCGTCGGGTCTTTTGACCACGGGCCGGGCATCATCATAAACAATGCCTGCGGAAGCGAACGGCCCGCAACGACGAGGAACTCCAGGAGATTGTCAAACTTCGTAGAGTCGCTGCCGTCCGTGTCCAGAATCGGCAGAATATCGGCAAAGCGCTTCTTGAGCCGCCCGCCATCCATTGCGGCAGCGGCAGCAAGCACCGCGTGTTCGCAGCCCTTGAGGGTGTTGATTTCGCCATTGTGCCCAACCATCCGAAACGGCTGCGCGCGCTCCCAATTCGGGAAGGTATTTGTGGAATAGCGGGAGTGTACCAGCGCGATGGCGGAGATAAACTCCTCGTTGAGCAGATCGGGATAAAAAGCGGACACCTGCCATGCTTGCATCATGCCCTTATAGACGATGGTCTTGCTCGAAAGACTCGGGATATAAACCGCAAAGCCCTGTTCCTTCATCGCCTTTTCAATACGCTTTCTCAGCACAAAGAGGCGTACATCCGCCGGAAGGTCGTTTTCCTTCCAACTGATGAAGAGCTGCTTGACGCTCGGCACACTCGCCCATGCACCATAGCCGCAGGCGTGCAGATTGGTCGGCACCGTGCGCCAACCGATCAAAGAAAACGCTTCTTCCTTGGCGATTGTCTCAATGGCAACCTGCGCAAGACGGCAGGCCTCCTCATCCAAGGGCAAAAAAAACATACCGACGGCATATTCGCCCTCATTCGGCAGATGCATACCCGCATACTTGCGAAAAAACTGATCCGGTAACTGCAAAAGCACGCCCGCGCCGTCTCCGGTGTCGGGGTCGGACCCCGTACCGCCGCGATGCGCAAGGCGTACCAAAATTTCCAGTGCGTCTTTGATGATCGCGTGCGAACGCAACCCGTTCATGTGGGCAATGAAGCCTGTTCCGCAGGCGTCATGCTCAAATTCCGGCCGCCAGAGCGTGGCGTTTTTCATCGCTCCCGCCGCTTGCCCCGCACGCTTGGTATTCGGCGCGACCGCCGATTCCGAATTCTCGTTACATTGCTGTCGAACCTGCTCTTGATTGCTTTGCTGTTGCTGCATCGTGTGTCACCTTCCGGATTCCTTGCCGGCTCCTTTGAGCCGTCCCCCAAATCCGTTTCTCTCCCTGCGTATTTTTGCCGCCAAACGTTGGCGCGGTTCGTTTCTCCTCTGGTTTGCTGCACCGTCCTGCATTCTTCTTGCATATAGAACATTTTTTGCAGCTTTTCCTGCGTTTTGATTCTTCTTGTTCTCTTTGCCGGTCGCTCGTGTTCCGGCTTTTTGAAAAAAGACGTCCGGAATCTCCGCGTCGCTCCGTCTTCGGGAGGTGCGCGGAATCCGGAACGCCATTGTTCCTGTTAAAAAGTGCAAGATGAAATGTTCCATCTTGCAAAGTTTTATATATTATACCATCTGTCGTTGGATTTGCAATCTAAATAATATATTTTTAGTAATAAAAAAAGAGTGGCTGACCCGTTGCAATTGCATCGTACAAGTCAGCCAGGAAGTTTTTGAATTATTGAGTCAGGATAGCGTAGCATTCCGGCCTTCGGTCACGAAAGATGTTCCAGTTGCGTCGCTCCTGCCGGATGCGCGCAAAGTCGTAGCTTGCGAGCAGAACGCCTTCGCCTTCGCGATCCGCGCGGGCGATGATGTCGCCCGTCTCGTCGGTGAGAAACGAGCTGCCGTAGAACACCAGCGCGCTCGTCTGCCCGCCGTTATCGACGCAGGGCAGCACCCGTTCTTCGCCGACGCGGTTTGCCGCCGCGACGGGTAGAATGTTTGCCGCCGCATGCCCTTGCATGGTTCTGCGCCAGTGCGGCTCGCTGTCGGTCGTCAGGATCGGTTCGGAACCGATTGCAGTTGGATATAGCAGGATGTCCGCGCCAAGCAGCGCCATCGCGCGCGCAGCCTCCGGGAACCACTGATCCCAGCAGATACCGGCGCCGACGTTGCCATACCGCGTCTCAAACACACGAAAGCCTGTGTTTCCGGGCGAAAAATAGAACTTTTCCTGATAATAATGATCGTCCGGGATATGCGTTTTGCGATAGACCCCAAGCAGGCTGCCGTCCGCGTCGATCATCGCAACGGAATTATAAGAGCAATTGCCGTCCCGTTCATAAAAACTCACGGGTATCACTATCGAGCGCTCTTTTGCGACCGTCTGCATCCGCAGCACCGCCGGGTTTTCCGAAACCGTCTGCGCGAAATCTAGAAAATCATACCGGCGTTCCTGGCAGAAATACGGGCGCTCAAAGAGCTCCGGCAGGAGTACGATCTGCGCGCCTTTGTCCGCCGCCTCGCGCACCCGCGCTTCCGCGCGGGCGAGGTTTTCGGCGGGATGCGCCGACATCTTCATTTGAACTGCCGCAACGGTGATTTCGCTCATTGGAGTACCCCTTTCGAACTTGGTCGGTCGTGCCGCACACATTCTTCTATCGGATTGCGCCCTTGGGAAGCTGCTGTGTCACGCAATGTATGTTGCCGCCGCCGACGAGAATCGCCCGCGAATCGATCGGAACAATCCTGCGTTCCGCGCAAAGCTCGCGCAGAATTTCCGCCGCACGCGCGTCGGATGCCGCGTTCTCGCCGCCAAACTGCGGCAGGAGAATTGCATCGTTGGTAAAATAGAAATTCACATAGCTCGCCGCGAGGCGATCTCCCACCTGCCGCGCGTCCTCGCCGGGTTCAAAGACATAGTTTGTCATGTCCGCTTCGTTCACCCGTACAGCATGGTCGGGAACCGGGAGTTTGTGGATCACGAGCTTGCGCCCGCGCGCGTCCGTTTCGCGCGAAAGATAGTCATAGTCCGCGCGGCTGAGCGCATATTGCGGGTCTTGCTCGTCGTGAGTCCAAGCCAATACAACCTCGCTGGGGCGAAGGAATGCACAGACGTTGTCCACGTGCTCGTTCGTCTCGTCGTTGTAGATGCCGCGCGGTAGCCAAAGAATCTTTTGCACGCCGAGATAGTCCATGAGCTTCTGCTCGATCTGCGCTTTGCCCAAATTCGGGTTTCTGCCCGCGCTGAGCAGGCACGACTCCGTGACCAGCAGCGTGCCCTCTCCATCGGAACAGATCGACCCGCCTTCCAGCACGAAATCTCCCGCGTCGTAGCATTCGGCGCAGATGTCACGGCAAAATGCCTCCGCCGCCGCGTCGTCTTTCGCCCAGTCGGCATACAGCCCGTCTACCAACCCACCCCACGCGTTGAAGCGCCAGTTGATGCCGCGCGCTACGGTTCCGTTGGCGACGAATGTGGGTCCGATGTCCCGCGCCCAAGCGTCGTCGGTTGGGATTTGGAGTATCGTCGCAAACCCGCCCGCCTGCACGCGCGCTTCATCGATGTGCGCCGCATCCGCAAGCAGAAATACACGCTCGCTTTTGGCTGCCTCGCGCATGATGTTGCAAAACGCGCGCTGCGCCGTCCGCGGGTCTTTCCCCCAGCTGCCGGGACGCACCGGCCAAACGAGCAGCACGCCGTCCTGCGGCGCAAACTCGGCGGGCATGATATATCCATCTTTGGCGGGCAGTGTTTGCAGCATTCAGACAATCCCCCTTGATAATCTACGTCTTGGCAGACAGTTTTTTATGAAAGCCTGCCCTTGAAGTCTTCATAGCCGAACGTTTTGACGGGTTCGCAGTCTCCGTCTTCGCGTTGGTACGCGATGGCAGGCAACGGCATCCCGTTGAATGTGTTCGTCTTGACCATGCTATAGATCGCCATGTCTCCAAACGTTAGCCGCTCGCCAACCTCCGGCATTCGATCAAAGCTGTAGTCGCCGATGACATCCCCCGCGAGGCATGTCCGCGCGGCAAGGCGGCACGTGACGGCCCGCTCATTGGGCTCGCCCGCATTGATAAGCGGCGGACGATACGGCATCTCCAGCACATCCGGCATGTGGCATGCGGCGGATGCGTCGAGAATCAAAATCGGCATCCCGTTGTGCACAATGTCCAGCACGGTGGTGTCCAGCCATCCGGCGTTCAGCGCAACCGCCTCGCCCGGCTCCAGATACACCTGCACGTCATATTTCGCGCGGATGTAATAGAGCAGCTCTTCCAGCGCGGCGAGATCGTAATCCGGCTTGGTGATGTGGTGCCCGCCGCCGAGATTGAGCCACTTCATCTGCGGCAGAAACACGCCAAATTCCCGCACAAAGGCGTCAAACGTCTTCACGAGATCATCGCTGTTTTGCTCGCAGAGCGTATGAAAGTGCAGTCCCTCCACGCCGTCGAGCAAGTCCGCGTGGAAGTTTTCCCGCGTGACGCCAAGCCGCGAGAACGGCGCGCAGGGGTCATAGATCGCGTGGCCGTCCTGCGTGCTGCACGCGGGATTCACGCGGATGCCGACGCTTGCGCCCGATTTTTGGCAGACGGCGCGGTGCTGCTCCAGCTGGGAAAACGAGTTGAACACGATATGGTCGCAGATCGTGACCAGCTCCTGCATCTCCGCTGCCGTATAGGCGGGCGAAAACACGTGGTTCTCGCCGCCCATCGCTTCGTGCGCAAGGCGTGCTTCATACAGCCCGCTCGCGCACGCGCCGGAAAGATACTCGGCAATCAGCGGATAGACGCGGTGCATCGAAAACGCCTTTTGCGCGAGCAAAATCTTCGCGCCCGTGCGCCTCTGCACACCCGCAAGAATCTCCAGATTGTGTTTTAGCTCCGCCTCGCCAACCACAAAGCACGGCGTGGGCAGTTCGTTTCGCTTCACTTGCCGTTACTCCACCGTCTCGGGGTCTTCCACGACCACCCACGGCAAGCCCCATTTGTTCAACATGTCCATATAGGGATCGGGATCAAACTCGTCCGTCGTGAACACGCCGGGTTTGCGCCAGCTTCCGTCAAGCACAAGCGCGGTGCCGATCATCGCGGGCACGCCGGTGGTATAGCTGATCGCCTGGCTGCCGAGTTCACGATAGCATTCCTCGTGATCGCAGACGTTATAGATGAAGATCGTCTTGGGCTTGCCGTCTTTCACACCGGAAATCACGCAGCCGATATTGGTTTTGCCCTTGGTGCGCGGTCCAAGCGACGCAGGATCTGGCAGCAGCGCCTTTAGAAACTGAATCGGCACGATCTTCGTCCCCTGAAAATCGATCGGTGTGGTCGAGAGCATGCCGACGTTTTCGAGGCACTTCATGTGGGTCAGGTAACTCTGCCCAAACGTCATGAAAAAGCGAATCCGCTTGATTTCGGGGAAATGCTTGCCCAGGGCTTCAATCTCCTCGTGATGCAGCAGGTACATATCCTTTTTGCCGACTTCGGGGAAATCATATTCGCACTTGATGCTCATCGCGGGGATTTCGACCCACTTGCCGTCTTCCCAGTAGCTGCCGGGCGCTGAGACTTCGCGCAGGTTGATCTCCGGGTTAAAGTTTGTCGCAAACGCATAGCCGTGGTCACCGCCGTTGCAGTCGAGAATATCCACGGTGTCGATGCGGTCGAAATAGTGCTTTTTTGCATAGGAAACAAACACGCTGGTTACGCCCGGGTCAAATCCCGTGCCAAGCAGCGCGGTGAGACCCGCTTTCTCAAACTTCTCGGCGTATGCCCATTGCCAGCTGTAGTCAAAGAGCGCGGAAAAGCCCTCTTCCTCCACGCGCTTGTCGTAGATCTTGCGCCAGGCGGGGTCTTCGGTATTCTCCGGCTCAAAGTTCGCGGTGTCGATGTAGTGCACGCCGCAGCTCAAACAAGCTTCCATAATCGTCAAATCCTGATACGGCAGCGCGACGTTGAGCACCGCATACGGTTGCACACGGCGGATGAGCGCGACAACCTCCTGCACGTTGTCCGCGTCCACCTTCGCAGTGGAGAGGACGATGTCGGTTTTTCCCTTGAGCGAGGCAACCAGTGCGTCGCATTTTTCTACCGTGCGGCTGGCGAGCACGAGCTCGGGGAACATCTCGCTGTTTTGGCAGCATTTTTGAATCGCGACGGCGGCAACGCCACCGCAGCCGATGACAAGCAATTTCCGGTTCATGAATTTTCTTCCTCCTCTAATAAATCTTCTACATATCGCGGCAGCATAAACGCGCCGACGTGCAGGTTTGCGGTATAATACCAGGTTTTGATGCCCCGCTCTTCCCAGCGTTTCTTGTCGAAATGCTCCAGCGGATGATATTTTTTCGACGCAAACCCGAAAAGCCAATAGCCCGCGGGGCACGTCGGGATATGCGCCTGATAGACGCGGCTGACGGGAAAACTGCGAAACGCCTTTTTGTGCATCGCGCGGCAGGGGTCCTCGTCCTCGTCAAAAAACGGGCTGCCGTGCTGATAGACCATGATGCCGTCGTCGTGCAGCGCCTTGTAGCAGCTTCCGTAAAACTCCTTCGTGAAGAGCCCGGCCGTGTGCCCAAGCGGGTCTGTCGCGTCGTTGATGATCAGATCGTATTCATCCTGACGGGATCGCAAAAACCTGAGCCCATCTTGATAAAACACCTTCACGCGCGGATCGTCGAGCCCGCAGGCGTTCGCGGGAAAGAACTTTCGGCAGACATCGACAAAGAGTTTGTCCTGCTCCACCACGTCGATGGACTCAATCTCCTCGTAGTGGGTGAGTTCGCGGGCAACCCCTCCGTCTCCGCCGCCGATGACCAGCACGCGCTTGACGTTTGGATGCACCGCCATCGGCACGTGCACGATCATCTCGTCGTAGGTAAACTCGTCCTTTTCCGAGAAAATCACGCTGCCGTCGGACGCAAGGAAGCGCCCAAACTCCGGGGATTCAAACACGTCGATGCGCTGAAAATCGCTTTCACCGGAGAAGAGCTGCTTTTCCACGCGAATCGAGAGCTGCACATTCTGCGTGTGCATGTCGTTAAACCAGAACTCCACGCGCTACACTCCCTTCTTCAACACGTTTAAATAGCGAATGTCCGGGTCCTCCGGGCCTTGCATGCTGCTGCCCTTTGCCTGGGCATAGAGGGTATATTCCACGATCTCTTTGGTGATGACCTCACCGGGCGCTAAAATCGGGATTCCCGGCGGATAACACATCACAAACTCGCTGCAGATTCTGCCGACCGTTTCGCGAATCGGCAGAGACTCCGTCTCCGCATAAAACGCGGCTTGCGGGGTTGCCGCCACGATGGGCGAGATGTATTCCGCAATGAAGAAATCCGTCGGCGTTTTGGAATAGAGCCGCTTGATGTCCGCCAGCGCGCCAACCAACCGCTCGATATCCTGCAATCGGTCCCCGATCGAGATATAGGCCAGAATGTTGCTGATGTCGCCAAACTCGATCTGGATGTCGTATTCGTCCCGCAACAGGTCGTATACCTCAATGCCCGCAAGGCCGATATCCCGCGTGTAGACCGAAAGCTTGGTCAAGTCGAAATCAAACACGCTGTCTCCATTGACCAGCTCCCGCCCGTAGGCATAGTATCCGCCGACGGCGTTGATCTCGTCCCGCGCATACTGCGCCATCTGCGCGACTTTTTCAAACGATTTCTCGCCGCGCAGCGCGAGGTTTCGGCGCGAGATATCGAGGCTGCTCATGAGCAGATACGACGCGCTCGTGGTCTGCATGAGGTTGATGATCTTGTCCACATAGCGCGGGTTGACGTTTGGGCCAAGCAGCAAAAGCGAACTCTGCGTCAGGCTTCCGCCGGATTTGTGCATCGACACCGCCGCCATATCCGCGCCCGCAGACATCGCGTCCAGCGGGAGATCGTCGTTGAAGTATAGATGCGTGCCATGTGCCTCGTCCACCAGCGCCTGCATGCCGCGCGCATGCGCCATCGCGACGATCTCTTTGAGATTGGAACAAACGCCGTAATACGTCGGGTTGTTGACCAGCACCGCGACCGCATCCGGGTTTTCGTCCATCGCACGGCGCACGTCGTTGAGCTCCATGCCCAGCGGAATGCCGAGCCTCGGCTCCACACGCGGATCGATATAGACCGGCACTGCGCCGCAGAGCACCAGCGCGTTGATCGCGCTCTTATGCACGTTTCGCGGAAGGATGATCTTCTCTCCCGCTTTACAGGCGGAGAGGATCATGCTCTGCACGCTGGAGGTCGTTCCGCCGACCATAAAAAAGCAATGCGCCGCGCCGAACGCATCCGCCGCGAGTTCCTCCGCGTGCTTGATTACCGAGGTCGGGTGGCAGAGATTGTCCAGCGGTTTCATCGAATTCACGTCGATGCCGACGCATTTTTCACCGAGCAGCTCGACCAGCTCCGGGTTCCCGCGCCCGCGCTTATGCCCCGGCACGTCAAAGGGAACGACCCGCTGTTTTCGGAAGCGGTTGAGCGCCTCATAGATGGGCGCGTGCTTTTGATCGTTGAGATTCATATTCGTTCCTTCCGTCGGCAGCCTCCTTTTATACCGCAAAACAACAAAAACAAGCGGCATACAGGATACCACTTGTTTGTCTCTGGTTGTTGTTCCGTTTTCCGGCGCGCCGATGGTTCTGGCGCGAGAGGGATCGAACGATACGATAACCTTGACCGTTTCATCAGAGTGTTGTTGAGCAAGTCTGCCGTCGCTACTCTTATTGACCGTTTCACAAGTGGTGTGCTTTTCGCACTGGTTATGAAGTAACCAACTTATAAAATTTGAGTCTTCAAACTCAATCAATAATGTGACGCTTCACGTCACGCGCGGCGGCGGCCAGCCCTGTCCGATGGGCATTTTTACTCGGCCAAG
>JAEWYO010000018.1 GCA_023395595.1 Bacillota bacterium | reverse complement strand
GATCGCCGCGGAGCAGCACGAGACGCTCTCCGACGGCGCGGAGACGCTCAAGGTGGACTATGAACCAAACGTCTCTCCGCAAGCGTCCAGCGATCTGGCGAAAACCCTTCGCCTCGCGCTGTCCGACACGGCGGAGCGGGATGTCTACCGCGGCAGCACGTCGGTTGGACCGCATCGGGACGACCTCGGTCTTCGCGTCGGCGGGACGGATGTGCGCGTCTATGGTTCCCAAGGTCAGCAGCGCACGACTGTGCTGAGCCTCAAGCTCGCGCAGTTGGAAATTCTCCGCGCGGAGAAGGGCGATTCGCCGGTGCTTCTGCTGGACGACGTCTTCTCCGAACTCGACCGCAACCGGCAGAAGATGCTGCTCATCGCCGCACAGGATTGCCAAACATTTCTGTCGTGTACCCATCTTGAGGAGGTTGCGGCGGCAGGCGTGGAGCAGATGCAGGTCTATCAGGTGGCAAATCGCCATGTGGTTGAGCTGTAACGGGAAGAAAAGAGGCATAAAGACATGCAACTGCATATCGGCGCGGATGTGAGCATTCCGCTGGATAAGATACTGTTCGTGCTCAATGAATCGGGCATGACACCGCCGACCAAGGCGTTTATCGAGAAAGCGCGGCGCGAACGCAGGTTTACTCCCTGCGTGGGCAAGACAAAATCCTATGTCGTGCTCAAGGAGCGCGGCAGGGAGCGTGTATTTGCTTCCCACATCGCTTCAGCTACGCTGGAGAAGCGATGGAAGAGCGAAATCGGCAGAGAATACTTAAACGAGGTCGCGGTGCTGACCATCTCGGACGCAAACTCGTAATCATCAAGATTGAGCCGCTGTGCGGCGTGATTTTTCGAATAGAGAAGGACTGAATGCGCAGAAACCCATAGGGCGTTTGCGCGGCGAGACAGAGAGGAAGACAACATGGAACAACCCAACAAACAAGCATACGATGCGTCCCAGATTCAGGTTCTGGAAGGACTGGAGGCGGTGCGCCGCCGCCCGGGCATGTACATCGGCTCGACCGACACGCGCGGGCTGCATCACCTTGTCACCGAGGTGGTGGACAACTCCATCGACGAGGCGCTCGCGGGCTACTGCACACATATCGAAATCTTCATTCGCACGGACAACTCCGTCTCCGTTGTGGACAACGGGCGTGGTATTCCCGTCGGCTTGCACGAGAAAACGGGCAAAAACGCGCTCACCGTGGCGCTGACGATGCTTCATGCGGGCGGCAAGTTCGGCGGCGGAGGCTACAAGGTCTCCGGCGGACTCCATGGTGTCGGCGTGAGCTGCGTCAACGCGCTCAGCGAAACCCTACGCGCGGAAATTCACCGCGACGGGCACGCCTATGTGCAGGAGTTCATCCGCGGTGAACCGATCAACGAGGTGCATATCGAGCGTGACATTCCCGAGGACGATACGGGAACGATCATCACGTTTTTGCCGGATCATACGATCTTTGACGATGTCACGTTTGTTTTTGATACGATGAGCAGCCGCTTTCGCGAGCTGGCGTTCCTCAACGCCGGCGTGCGCATCTCGATCACTGACGAACGGGAAACGCCGGCGCATACAAAGTCGTTCTGCTATGAGGGCGGCATCGTCTCCTTCGTGCAATACCTCAACAAAAACAAAGAGGTGCTGCATCCCGACCCGATCTACTATACCGCCAAACGGATGGAGGACGGGCAGGAGACCGGCTCAGTCGAGATCGCGATGCAATATAACGACGGCTACAACGAAAATATCTACACGTTCGCCAACAACATCAATACCATCGAAGGCGGCGCGCATCTCGTCGGCTTCAAGGCGGCGTTGACCCGCGTGATCAACGACTACGCCAAGAAGTACAAAATACTCAAGGAAAGCGAAGCAACGCTCTCCGGCGAGGATATTCGCGAAGGCCTGACCGCTGTCATCTCCGTCAAGCTCACCGAGCCGCAGTTTGAAGGGCAGACGAAGACCAAGCTTGGCAATGCGGACATCCGCCCGCTGGTCGATGGCGCGGTTGCGGACGGTCTGACCCGTTTCCTCGAAGAAAACCCAGGCTGTGCAAAGCTCGTCATCGAAAAATGCATCACCGCTTCGCGTGCGAGAGATGCCGCCAGAAAGGCGCGCGAGCTCACCCGCAGAAAGAGCGCGCTGGATTCCACCTCATTGCCCGGAAAACTGGCTGACTGTCAGGAGAAGGACGCGAGTAAATGCGAAATTTTCATCGTTGAGGGAGACAGCGCGGGCGGCAGCGCAAAGATGGGCAGAAACCGCGCGTTTCAGGCGATTCTTCCGCTGCGCGGCAAGATTCTGAACGTTGAAAAAACCCGCCTTGACAAAATCCTCGCCAACACCGAGATCAAGGCGATGATCACCGCCTTTGGTGCGGGCATGGACGCCGATTTTGATGAAGCAAAGCTCCGCTATCATAAGATCATCTGCATGACCGATGCTGACGTGGACGGAAGCCATATCCGCATTCTGATGCTGACGTTCTTTTACAGGCATATGCGCCCATTGATTGAAAACGGCTATGTCTATATCGCCCAGCCGCCGCTGTATCAGATCAAGCGCGGCAACTACCTCAAGTATGTCTATTCCGACGAGGAGCTGGAAGCCACCCTCAACGAGATCGGGCGCGAACCCAAGCCGACCATCCAGCGCTACAAAGGCCTCGGCGAGATGAATCCGGAGCAACTCTGGGACACGACGATGGACCCCGACCAGCGCATCATGCTCAAGGTCACGGTCGAGGACGCGATTGAGGCGGACGAGCTATTCACCCTCCTGATGGGAGACAAGGTGGAACCGCGGCGCGAGTTCATAGAGCAAAACAGCAAGCTCGTCGTCGATCTGGACGTGTAAGGCAGCAAAGGGAGAATTGAGAGTAAGAGTATGGAAGAAAAAGACACAACGTTGACCCCGGTGCCAACGCCAGCGGTAAACCGCATCGTACCCATCAAGCTCGAAACCGAGATGAAGAAAAGCTTCATTTCCTACGCGATGGCGGTCATCATCAACCGAGCCCTGCCGGACGTGCGTGACGGCTTGAAACCCGTCCACAGGCGCATCCTCTATTCGATGGATGAGCTGGGCTTGCAGCCGGAAAAACCGTTTCGTAAGAGCGCGCGTATCGTCGGCGACTGCCTGGGTAAATATCACCCGCATGGCGATAGCTCCGTCTACGATGCGATGGTTCGTTTGGCGCAGGATTTCTCCACGCGTTATATGCTCGTAGAAGGCCACGGTAACTTCGGCAGCGTGGATGGCGACGGCGCGGCGGCCATGCGTTACACCGAAGCGCGCATGAGCAAGATGGCAAGCGAGATGATGGCGGATATCGAGAAGGATACCGTTGATTTCATGCCAAACTTTGACGAAACGCTGATGCAGCCGACCGTGCTTCCCAGCCGTTTTCCGAATATCCTCGTCAACGGCTCCGGTGGTATCGCTGTCGGTATGGCGACGAATATCCCGCCGCATAACCTCGGTGAAACCATCGATGCGCTCTGCGCGCTGATCGACGATCCGGAGATCGACAACGACGCGCTCATGCAGGTGCTGCCGGGCCCGGATTTCCCCACGGGCGGCATCATCATGGGGCTTAGCGGCATCGCAAGCGCATACCGCACAGGCAGAGGCAGAATCGTCGTGCGTGCGCGTGCGGAGATTGAAGCCTACGGCGCGGGCAAGAGCCGCATTATCATCACCGAGATTCCGTATCAGGTGAACAAGGCGCGGCTGGTGGAGCGCATTGCGGAACTCGTCCACGAAAAACGCGTGGAGGGCATCTCCGACCTGCGCGACGAAACCGACCGCACGGGCATGCGCGTGGTCATCGAGCTGAAAAAGGATGTCAACGCAAACGTCATCCTCAACCAGCTCTATAAGCACACAGACTTTCAAACCACGTTCGGCGTGATCATGCTCATGCTGGTGGATGGCGAACCCAAGGTGCTGCCGCTGCGCGACGTGCTGTATTATTATCTGGAGCACCAGAAAAATGTCGTCACCCGTCGCACGACCTATGACCTCAACCGCGCGAAAGAGCGCCTGCACATCCTCGAAGGGCTCATCATCGCACTGGACAACATCGACGAGATCATCGATCTGGTCAAGACCAGCGCAAGCCCGGCGGACGCGCGGCAGAAGCTGATCGATCGCTTCAGCCTCTCCGAGCGGCAGGCGCAGGCGATTCTTGACATGCGCATTCAGCGCCTAACCGGGTTGGAGCGCGACAAGATTATGGAAGAAGACCGCATGCTCCGAGAGCGCGTGAGCTATCTGCAAAGCATCCTCGACGACGAGGGCAAGCTGCTCTCCATCATCAAGGAAGAAGCGCTCGCCATCAAGGACAAGCACAACGACAAGCGCCGCACCGAGATCACGCAGATGATCGACGACATCGACCTGGACGACGTGATTCAGGAAGAGGACATGGCGGTCACCATGACTCACTTCGGCTACATCAAGCGCCTTACGCCGGACACCTACCGTGCGCAAAACCGCGGCGGACGCGGGGTCATCGGCCAGGGTACGCATGACGAAGACTTCGTGGAACGGTTGTTTGTGACCAGTACACACAGCAATATTCTCTTCTTCACGAATATGGGGCGCGCGTTTAAGAAGAAGTGCTATGCGATTCCCGAGGCGGGCAGAAACGCGAAGGGCATGCCGATTGTCAACCTGCTCCAGCTTGGCGAAGGGGAAAAGGTCACCGCGATGTTCCCCATCGTGGGCGAAGGAACGGAAGGCTATCTCGTGATGGCTACGCGCGATGGCATCATCAAGAAGACGCCGGTCACCGAACTGCAAAACATCCGTAAAGGCGGCTTGATCGTGCAGAGCCTGCGCGAAGGGGATGCTTTGATCGCGGTGGAATACAGCATGGGCGACGATGAATTCATCATCGCAAGCCGCAAGGGCAAGTGCGTCCGCTTCGCGGAAGAGGATGTGCGCCCGATGGGCAGAACCGCCATGGGTGTGCGCAGCATCAATCTTTCAGAAGACGACTCCGTGGTCGATATGGTCAAGGTGGTCAAGGGTGGAAACGTGCTGACCGTCACCGAGCTCGGCATGGGCAAGCGCACGCCGGAGGATCAGTACCCCGTGCATCATCGCGGCGGAAAAGGCGTGCTCGCGACCCAGCTCACCGAGAAGACGGGCGATTTGGCCTGCCTGAAGATGACGGCAGAGGGCGAGGATGTCATGCTGATTCGCGACGACGGAACGATCATCCGCCTGCCGCTGGATCAGGTGAACATCATCTCGCGTAACACGCAGGGCGTAAGGCTGATGCGCGTGGACGAAGGCACCCGCGTGGTGTCGGTCGAGATCGTGCCGCATTCGGACGAGGAAGAACCGGCCGAGATTCCGCAGGGGGAAGCAGAACCCGCAACCGCGGAAACGGAACCCGCAGGGTCGCAGGAGACAAACGAGTAATGAACCAAAGGGTTTCGTGCTGACGCGCGAAACCCTTTTCTGTAATTCACGAGACTCAAACATAAAAATCCGAGCAGAGCTCAAACGAAGATCAGGAGAGAATGATGAAGCGAGCAATCGTCCTGTTTCCGAAGTTTCAAAATTTGGATGCCATTCAGAGTATTCGACAGAGATTTGATCCTCTGGCGAAGTACATCGCCCCGCATCTCACCATTGTGTTTCCGTTTGAGAGCGCGCTTTCAACAGAGGAACTGAGCGCGCATCTTTCCAACGCGCTCACGGGATTGAAGAAATTCGATGTGCGGTTGCAGGGTATTACGGGAGACTTTCGCGACGGCTATTTGTTTTTGAACGTGAAGCGGGGAAACGATGCCATCGTTGAACTGCATGATCGGCTTTATACCGGTGTGCTGGAGCAGTTTTTGTTCCGAAAAGTGACCTATTGCCCGCATATCACGGTTGGCAGAATCGAAGAGCAGAGTTCGTTTGACAGCACGCTGGATGCGCTCGTAAGCTTCAATGCGAGCTTCGAAGCCGTGATCGATCGGGTCTATGTCGAGAACATCGATCCTTCCGAATACTCGTTGATTGAACGGGTGTTTGATTTGGAGTAGCCGATTTTAAGAAACCCTCATTGGTTGAAACTCGGAGTAATGGATTTGATCGTTCGAGGCGAGAAATGACCAAAGATCAGAAGGAGAACAACAAATAATCACAAGCGCGTAAAATTTGACCGATTACCATTCTAATCGGTGAAATGCGCGTATTCTTCCTTGTTCCTCTTGTCCATCGGTGCTATACTGCAATCAGTTCTTGTTCTAATTTTTCACAATTGAAAATTGAATTTGGGAGAGGGTGGATTCATTCATGCGTCAACGCGACCCGAACAAACGCTTCACCTTGCAGGAGAAGAGCTGGATCTTCTATGACTGGGCAAATTCCGTCTATGCAACCAACATCATGGCGGTTATTTTCCCGATTTACTACGCCAGCGTCGCCGGAGATCTCGGCAACAAATGGTGGGGCATCGGCGTTTCCCTCGCTTCGCTCATCGGCGCGATCATCTCGCCGACGCTGGGCGCACTCGCAGATTTCAAGGGCAATAAGAAGAAGCTGCTGTTTGCGTTCATCCTCATCGGCGCGCTTTCAACCGCCGTACTCGCGTTTGTCGGTGATTGGAAATGGATGTTGATCGGCTACGTAATTTCACACATCGGCTTTAGCGGCTCCTGCGTGTTTTACGATTCGTTCCTGACGGATGTCACGACCGAAGAGCGCATGGACCGCGTGTCGAGTTGGGGCTATGCGATGGGCTATATCGGCGGCAGCACAATTCCGTTTGTGATCTCGATTGCGGTCATGCTGCTGAATAATTACAACGCGTTCTCGATGAAATTCGCAATCCTCATCGTCACCGTATGGTGGTTGGTCTTCTCGATCCCGATTCTCAAAAACGTCAAACAGGTGCACTATGTCGAAACCCCGCAGGGCGAACTCGCCAAGCACGCGTTTCGCAACCTTTGGGACACGATGAAGCGCTGCGTAAGCAACAAAGGCCTGTTTATCTACCTGATCGCATATTTTCTCTATATAGACGGCGTTGGCGCGGTGATTTCGCTTGCGACCAACTATGGCGCGACGCTGGGGCTTGGCACAACAGGCATGATTTTCGCGCTGCTGGTGACGCAGCTGGTCGCGGCACCGTGTGCGATTCTTTTTAGTAAGCTTTCCGGTAAGTTCGGCGCAATCCGTATGATAATCGCCGCTATTGCGATGTATTTCGTCATCTGCGGCGTCGGCTTCTTCATGGGACGGCTGGTCGAACCATATCAGCTGGATTTGGTCAACACCACGCGCCAGATGATGAAAGCGCAAAACATTTCGTTTGAGAACGCGGACGACCAGAAAGCGTGGACGGAGCTCTCCAAGGATTATGTGGAGGACACCCGCGCGGCGCTCTCCGCCGAGGACAGAACCGCAGCGTTTGACGAAGTCACCGCCGATTTGGTGCGCAAGGTCGGCGATCCCGCGGGGGTGAGCTATGCCTTCTCCGGCGACGCGGCGCGCACGACGGCGGCAAACGCCATCACCGCCGTCGGGCAGCGGCTGGATGCCTACGCAAAAGACACTCAAAAGCAAACGGACTACAACGCAGCAAAGGGCACAGCAACGATCCTCTTCTGGGTGCTTGCGGTTCTGGTTGGCACCGTGCAGGGCGGCATTCAGGCGCTGTCTCGCTCCTATTTCGGCAAGCTGGTGCCGCAGACCAGAAGTGCGGAATACTTCGGCTTCTACGATGTGTTTGGCAAATTTGCAACCGTCATCGGGCCTCTGCTGTATGCGATGTTCTATATGCTTACCGACCGCGCATCCATTGGCATTTTGAGCTTGCTGATCCTCTTTGCCAGTGGCGGCCTGCTGCTGCTCTTCGGCAGAAAAGAACTCGAGAAGACCGAGATTGAGATGCGGCAGGCAAACGCACGGATACAGGCGGGGGAATGATCCGATCTCGCATTCATCGTGGGAAAGCGCCGGAAGATATGATATGATGAATCGAATCCGGTGATCGAAAAAGGAAACCCATTGATGAAGCGAGCTAGCACAACTCTACAGACGATTGTATTCATCGGCGTGGCAGCGCTTTTGTTGGCCACGCCGATTATTTCATTTGCGGAGGAAACCAAGCAGGCGGAGGATGTCACCGCGCTCTCGCATGCGACGCTTCCAGAGGATGATCGAGCCGTGCGCCGCACGCGGGACGGAAATCTGAATACCTATGCCGCATATGGCGCGAACGAAGCATTTTCGCTCACATGGGAAGCCGCGGCATCGGTCTCCACGGTCTATGTGAAGTGGCGTACCCTACCGGACTATGCTATACTGGTGCAATCGGATGAAAACGGGAACGAGCTGTCCCGCAGGACGATTGACGAACCGATCTACAACGATTGTTATGCAATCGTGCCCAACGCGCGGAGGCTCACGCTCTCCTGCGAGGGCGGCATGCAGATTTCGGAAGCCACGCTCTTTTCCGAAGGCGACTTACCGGAAGGCATCCACCCATGGCTGCCGTCGGTTGAAAAAGCGGATCTCATGATCGTCTCCGCGCATTGTGACGACGAGCTGATCTTCTTTGGCGGCACGATTCCGTATTATGCGGGTGAAAAAAAGCTAGCCGTTCAGGTTGTGTATATGGCAAACGCGGATCGTGCGCGTGTGGACGAGGCGCTCAACGGGCTCTGGCATGCGGGCGTGCGCAATTCACCCGTGTTCCTGCCTTGCAAGGATGTCTATACCGAAACGCTTCGCTTGGCGCTCCTCAACTGGGGCGAGGAGGAGACGACGGGTGCGCTCGTCGGGCTGATCCGCCGGTTTCGGCCGGAGGTGATCGTTTCGCACGATGTGGACGGCGAATATGGTCACGGCGCGCATCAGGCGACGGCATATTGTGTGATGCAGGCGGTTCATCGTGCGGCGGATGGCGCGGCGTTTCCCGATTCTGCCAAAGCAGACGGTGTGTGGCAGGCAAAGAAACTCTATCTGCATCTGTATTCCGAAAACCCGATCACGATGGACTGGAACCAGCCGCTGAACGCCTTTGGCGGAAAGACCGCGCTGCAGATTGCAAATGAGGCGTATCATATGCATGTCTCCCAGCTGGAGTATCATAACAGCGTCTACGCAAACGGAGCATATAGTTCGCTGCGTTTCGGGCTGGCGTACTCGGCGGTTGGGCAGGACGCGGCAAAGAATGATTTTTTTGAGCACATCGATCCGGACAGCCTTACAAACGCTGTGTTGCCGACGGCTTCACCCGCGCCCGCGCCAACGTTTTCCCCGGCGGTGCAAACCGAGCTGCCAACGACAATTGAAGAGTCGCGCGGACCTCAGTTCGACAAACAACAACAGCAGCAACTGCGCGGGATCACATCCATTCTCTTTCTGTTTCTCAGCGCAGGCGCGCTCATCGTCACAAAACAGCAGCGGGATAAGAAGAACAAACTATGAGGAAACAACCCGCATCGTAAACACATACAATCAACAGCAAAAGAATCTCTGGAGTTATGAATGAAATCATGAAGAAAACCACCATTCTTTTTGCCTTTGCGGCGGCGTTACTTTTCATGCCGGGCGCAACCAACGCACAAACAACGCAACAAAGCAATCCATCCGGTGAAGCGCTTGGCGTAGAGCTGACCCTGCCGGAAGAACAAACACCGTATGCCTACCGCTTGACGGATGCATACATTGCTTCCCGTGTGTCGTTCCGGACCAAGGAAATGCTCACGATTGCGCCGGAGCAACCGGCGCAACGGCTCGTGCTGAACTGGTATGACGTGCCGGAGGCATATACCGTAACGCAGCTCGGCGCTTCCGGCGAGGCGATCGCGCAAGAGACGATTACGGATCGCCAGCTTGGGCGGCAGATCGTGCTCGATCCGGCTTGCAAGACGATCACCGTCTTGTTCGACAGCGCGGGCTCTCTGGGCGGTGTTGCCGCATATCCGTCAGATGTCGCCGCGCCGCAGGCGTTTTTACCCACGCTCGAAGCGTGCGATCTCTTGATCATCACCGCCGAGCCGGGTATGGAATGGATGCAATTTGGCGCGGTCCTGCCGACCTATGCAAAGGAGAAGGGAATCACCACGGGTGTTCTGTATATTTCCGACTATGGCAAGCGCGCGCGTGCCTATGAAGCACTGGAGGGTCTCCGCGCAGCGGACGATGCAAGCTATCCCATCTTTGCCGGATATCAAAGTGACAACTATGACTCCTACAAGACCACTGCGGCGCAGTTTGACCGCCGCGCGTTTGTGGAATACCTCAAAGCTCAAATCAAGCAACTCAGCCCCAAGGTGATTGTAACCCATGCGTTTTCCGATCCGTCGGGTGCGCACAGCCTTGTGTCGGAATGCGTGCAGATCGCCGTGGAAGAATGCCCCAGTGTGCAGAAGCTCTATTGCTTCGGTGCGGAATCGGGTGTTGCTGCAACGGTGCTGAGCATGGATACGCCGCTGAATGCCTATGCGGGCAAAACCGCGGCGGAGATTGCGCAGAGCGCCATGGACAAGCATGTCTCGCGGAAGATCTTCGGGCTGACGATTGACCAAAGCAGTACTTATACGCTGGTCTACAGCACCGCGGGAGCCGACGAGGCGAAAAGCGATTTGTTTGAGCACATCGATACCGCGTCGCTGATTACCTATGCACCTGCAACGCCGTCCCCCGTGCCGGAACCGGAAGCGACGGCAACCCTTGCCCCGACGGCGGAGGAATCGTCTGCGCCGGAAGCAACCGCAATGCCTGCGCCGGAAACAACCGCAACGCGACCGCAATCAGAAAATGGCAGCCCCGTTCTAGCGGTCGCTGCCGCCGGGCTGTTGCTGAGCGTGATTCTGTTTCTTGTTCTTTACAATCGAATTCGGATTGCACGGAACAAAGGCGATGCGGTCTGCATCTGCCTGCTTCCGCTTGCGCTGGGGCTTGCGGCGGCGGCCGTGCTCGCGGGAGGAAAACCAAAGGCACAGACAGCACCAGCGCCGCAGGAAATCGCCACCGCGCAACCAATCGAGACGCCCGCGGCAACCAACACGCCGCAGCCGAGCGAAACACCGGCCGCAACCGAAACGCCGCAACCGACGGCGGAGGCAGACGCGGACGAAGACGCGCAGTATTACCGCAAGGCGAGCGATCCCGCCGAGGTGATCGTTGTGGACGCGGAAAACGGGCATTGGGAATATAAAAACGACAATCTGGGCATTTCGATTGACCGCGTAAAGACGCAGACCAGCGAAAACAAACCGCTGACCTATTTTGTTGCGGATATTCATATGCGCGATGCTACCGAATTTCGCCCCGGCTTTGGCGCGCAGGCGCACACAGGCAGAGGCGCAACGCGCCCGTGGATCATTGCGCGGCGAGAGAAAGCAGTCCTCTGGATCACGGGGGATAACCTGATCAACGACGAGCGCGAGGAGAAGGGAATCCTGATTCGCGACGGGCGGCTGTTCTGGTCGGCGCAAAAAGAGGATACGCTGGCGATTTATCCCGACCTGTCCATGCGCATCATCAAAAAAGGCTCCATGAGTCCAATGGCGTTGTTGGAAGACGGCGTAGAGAATGCTTATTCCTTCGGACCCACATTGATTGACAACGGAATCATCAACACGCAGGCGAAATATCATCGTGTCCGCCGCGCCAACCCGCGCACGGCCATCGGCTATCTTTCTCCGGGGCACTTTATCGCAATCGTGGTCGATGGACGGCAACCCGGTTATAGCCTTGGTTTGCCGGTTTGGGATCTGGCCGATTTGTTTGCGTCCTATGGCTGCACCATTGCATATAATCTCGACGGTGGGCTTTCCGCGGCGATGATCTTCATGGGAGAACAGCTCAACACGCATTCCGGCAAGCGCTCCGGCGCCGTGGACGACATCTCCTATCAGCGTGCGGTGCCGGATGGTTTGATGTTTGGCTATAGTGAACAGGTGCCGTCGGTGGATGATCCCGTGCTCAACAACGGCAATAACGGCAACATAGCAACAACGCCATAAAAAAATCCGCAGAGACTATTTTCGTTGTTTTTACAGTTGACGGGATAAAAATCGCGTGCTAGAATAAACCCCGAACCAAAAAACCGAATACCGCCTTATCAAGAGTGGCAGAGGGACCGGCCCTGTGAAGCCCGGCAACCTGTTTGTGAAGAGCAAATAAGGTGCCAATTCCGGCAGCGAAAGCTGAAAGATGAGCGTTGCACCATCGATTCTGTGAAACCTCATCAGCGGATGAGGTTTTTTTGTATCCAGACCTTGGAGGAAACACACATATGGCAACCAGACTCTTTACATCTGAATCCGTCACGGAAGGGCACCCGGACAAGGTTTGCGATTGCATCTCGGACGCGGTGCTGGACGCGATCTTCTCTGCCGACGCAAACGCGCGCGTCGCCTGCGAATGCGCGGCGAGCACAAACCTCGTGCTCGTGATGGGAGAGGTGACGACGAGCGCGCACGTGGATGTGACGCAGATCGTTCGCTCCGTCGTGGACGAGATCTGCTACAACAAGCCGGAATATGGTTTTGACGCAAATGCATTGACCGTCATCACCGCGCTCAACAAGCAGTCCCCCGATATCGCGCTGGGCGTGGATCACGCGCTGGAGCAGAAGAACGGGGAGCAGGAAGCGCTGTTTTCGACCGGCGCGGGCGATCAGGGCATGATGTTTGGCTACGCTTGCAACGAGACGCAGGAATATATGCCGCTGCCGATTTCGCTTGCGCATGCGCTCACGCGCAAACTCACGCAGGCACGCAAGAGCAGGGAACTATCCTATCTTCGCCCAGACGGAAAGAGTCAGGTTACGGTGGAGTACGACGGCTATACCCCTGTGCACATCGACACCGTGGTTGTCTCCGCCCAGCATGACGATGTGGAGATGGAGCAGATTCGGCTCGACATCGCCGAGCATGTGATCCGCCCCGTTTTGCCCGCGTCGCTTGTGGACGAGAGAACGCGTGTCCTCGTCAACCCCACGGGGCGGTTCGTCATCGGCGGCCCGACAGGGGATTCCGGACTCACCGGGCGTAAGATCATCGTGGACACCTATGGCGGTTATGCGCGGCATGGCGGCGGCGCGTTCAGCGGAAAAGACCCGACGAAGGTGGATAGAAGCGGCGCGTACATCGCACGCTATGCGGCAAAAAACGTTGTCGCGGCGGGGCTTGCCCGGCAGTGTGAAATCCAGCTTGCCTATGCCATCGGCGTGGCGAAACCCGTCTCCGTTCGCGTGGATACGTTTGGCACGGGCGCGGTGGAGGATAGCGCAATCGAGCGCGCGGTCAAGCAAGTATTCGACTTCCGCCCGGCGGCGATCATTGCAACGCTTGGCCTGCGTAAGCCGATCTATCGCCAGACCGCGGCATACGGACACTTTGGCAGGCTCGATCTCGACCTGCCATGGGAGCGCTTGGATCGCGTGGACGCGCTGAAAGCCGCAATCGGGAAATAGCGGGGGAATCCGGTCGTCATGGCCGTTTGCTCTTCAGGGTAAACAGACTATGCTTGACTTTGGTGACAGCCGAGAATAAAGATCAAGGGTACAAGCTTGACAAACGAACAAAATCTAGTATAAAATACTTTGAACTTAAATCGCGCAGCGATTTATGAGAATCATCGGAGGGCTTTGCGATCAAAGCCAGATAAGATGTCGGGTTCGCCCGGTAACTTGTCTGGCTTTTTATTTTTGCCCGGATGATCAGCCGCGCATATGCGACGGGGAAGGAGCGAACATGAACAATAAACAAGAGATCAAACGTCAATTTATAAAGTATGTCATTCCATCGGTAATTGGGATGGCTGTCCAGGCGTTATACGTCATTTTGGACGGAATCATTGTAGGGCAAGGAATCGGAGAAATTGGACTTGCCGCTGTCAACATCGTATTTCCCTATAGCATGATTGTTGTGGCGCTAGCCATGTTGCTTTCGGTGGGTGGAGCAAACGTATATTCTTTTTATAAAGGACAAGATAATTTAACCAAGGCAAACAATATTTTTTGCCAGAGCATTGCGTTGTCTGCCATGCTGGGCGCTGCACTCGCACTTTTTAGCTTCGTTTTCAGGGATCAATTGGTACTGCTTGCCGGCTCAAACGAAGCGTTGTTTTCTTCGGCAACGGTATATTTAAAATGGTTGTCTCCGTTCTTTTTCTTTCAAATGATAATATGCGGG
>JAEWYO010000029.1 GCA_023395595.1 Bacillota bacterium | reverse complement strand
TGCCCTGTGACCATGGTGCATTCCCATGCGCCGCACACGGGGCATTTTTTGTTGTTTTTGAGGTATTCGTAGACCTCGCCGCATTTCTTGCAGCGTACTTTTGCAATCAGAAGTTCCACGACCAGCTCCGCGTGTTCCATCTCGGTTCCGTCGGTTGCCGCGGGCCAGCATTCCTTGAGATAACGCGGGACGATGGTGGAGGCCTCACCGACCTCCACCACCACCTGCGCGATATCGCTCAATGCGAGACCGTTTTCTTCCGCAACGGCTGTCACGCGCTTTTGAATTTCAAATACGATCCCAAGCTCGTGCATGCGCGTTATTTCACCACGCCGAGGGCGCGCTTGACTTTCTTGATTGCGATCTTGCCCTTGCGCTTGAGAATTTGCTTGATGACCACGGGCTTCATCTCTGTGAACTCCACGCCAGCGCCATCATAGCGCCTGACGAGGTGGATCGCGTCAAACTTGCACTTCGTGGTGCACTGTCCGCAGCCGACGCACATATACTGATCGACCAGCGTCACGCCGCAGCCAAGGCAGCGTGCTGTCTCCGCGCGCACTTGTGCTTCGGTGAGGGTGCCTCTCAGGTCGCGGAATGTCTTCTCCGCGGGCGTGCTGCAATCCAGCGCGTCCGGCTTCTGACGCGGGGTGTTGTCATAGCTCTCGACGATGGCGTTCTTTTTGTCGAGCTCCTTGTATTCCCTGCGGTCGCGCCCGATGGTCAACGACTGACCGGGATGCACAAAGCGGTGGATCGAAATTGCCGCCTGCTTGCCCGCAGCGATGGCATCGATGGCAAACTTCGGGCCGGTATAGCAGTCTCCGCCGGAGAACACGTCCTTCTGCGCGGTTTGGTAGGTGAAGGAGTCCGCCTGCACGGTGCCGTTACGGTTGGTGACGGCTTCGCTCCCCGCGAGCAGATCGCCCCAGAGGATGCTCTGCCCGATGGTGACCAACACGTGGTCGGCTGGAACGGTGACGGTTTCGCCCGCGTCAAACTTCGGCGAGAAGCGTCCGTTTTCGTCAAACACGCTGGTGCAGCGCTGGAACACCACGCCCGTGACCTTGCCGTTTTCGCTGAGGATGCGGACGGGACCCCAACTGTTGTTGACGCCGATGTGCTCTTCCATCGCCTCTTCGATCTCTTCCTCTGAGGCGGGCATCTCCTTGCGGGATTCGAGGCAATACATCGCGGTTTCAGCCGATCCCGCGCGGACAGCGGTGCGTGCCACGTCCACCGCGACGTTGCCGCCGCCGATGACGACGGTCTTGCCGGAGAGCTGCATGCTTTCGCCCGCGTTCACGCGGCGGAGGAACTCAATACCGGAGAGTACGCCGTTTGCGTCCTCGCCTTCCACGCCGAGCTTGCGACCACCCTGCGCACCGATGGCGGCATAGAACGCGTCATAACCCTGCTTACGCAGCGCGTCGAGGGTGATGTCCTTGCCGACCTCCACGCCGGTTTGGAATGTGACACCCAGTGC
Organism: Bacillota bacterium; assembly: GCA_023395595.1. Classification (GTDB taxonomy): domain Bacteria; phylum Bacillota; class Clostridia; order Christensenellales; family CAG-138; genus UBA7703. Next base: position 5,870 of record JAEWYO010000029.1, on the reverse strand, counting down.
GCGGAGAATGTCGATCTCCGCGTTGATGACGTCTTTTTCGAGCCGGAAGGCAGGCACACCGAGGGTCAGCATACCGCCGAGCTGCTGTTCTTTTTCAAACACGGTCACGGTGTAGCCGTCCAGCGCGAGGAAATACGCGCAGCTGAGTCCCGCAGGGCCGCTGCCGATGATCGCGATCTTCTTGTCGGCGTAGTCGTGCCGCTTTTTCGGGACAAACCGACCGTCCGTCGTCAGCTCTTGCGCCGCGACGAACTTCTTGACCTCGTCGATGGCGATTGGGGAGTCGATTTCGCCGCGCATGCAGGCGTCCTCACAACGACGGTTGCAGATGCGCCCACAGACGGCAGGGAAGGGGTTTTCAATCTTGATGAGCTCCAATGCCTCGCGGTATTTTCCCTGCGCCGCAAGCTTGAGATAACCCTGGACGGAGATGTGCGCCGGGCAGTTGGTCTTGCAAGGCGAGGTGCCGCTGTCTACCACGTCTTCGCGGTTATAGCGGTACTCCGCGTTCCATTTATCCTCTGTCCACTCTTCGTCGCGCGGGGTAACGGTGGTTGTGATATCCGAAACCACCGGCGTTTTGGAGCAGAGTTTCTGACCGAGCTTGAGCGCGTTGACGGGGCAGTTTTCCACACACTGTCCGCAGGCGACGCACTTGCTGGCATCCACCTCGGAGACGTAGTTGGAACGCACCATGTCCACATTCTTGAACATCGCAGCGGTGCGAAGCGAGAGGCAGCCGCAGCCGCAGCAGTTGCAGATCGCATGGGTTTTGCCGCTGCCGTCGGTATTCGGGATTTCGTGCATCAGGCCGTTTTCTTCCGCGCGCTTGAGAATTTCGTAAGCTTCCGCGCGCGTGATCTGGCGACCTCTGCCCGTGCGGATATAGTATTCCGCCGCGTGACCCATCTGGATGCACATGTCTTCCTTGAGATGCCCGCAGCCTTCGCCCATGACCTCGCGGTCGGTGCGGCAGCTACACGGAGAGACGGTGAAGATATCGTTCTCCTCCAGATAGCTGGAGATCTCCTCATAGCTGGCCTTACGGCTTTCGCCATCGATCGCGCTCTGAATCGGAATCACGCGCATCAAGCCCACGCCGACGGGGAAGGAACCGGAGCTCATCGGCCCGCGCACGCGCCCGTATGCTTCCATGGCGTAGCCGACGATGGGAGATTGCTTGACCACATCGAGGTTGTTGATGATCATCTCCATCGTGCCGGGAATCCACGTTTCCGTCCAGAACATGTCCACACCGTTGATGTTGTTGACGAAGCAGCCGCCGTAGACCGCGAACTTCATCAACTGCTCGTGGCACCAGTCCTCGGGCTTGCCGATTAGGGCTGCAACCTGCGCCGCGCTCTTCTTCTCATAGGAACCCAGCGCGAGACCGGCCTCGCACATGTCGTCGGTCACGCCCGCCTCGAGGATGACATATTCCGGGTCGTCCCAGTTATAGCCGCCCTTGTCGCCCGCCTTCAGACCGGGTTTCTTACGCCCGATCATGTTGGCAAGCGATATGATGTTGTCGCGATACTGGCAAACATATCCTTCGGGGAAGGTCATCTTGGTGATGCGATCCATAGTTTCTTTTCTCTCCTTATTTACTGCATGCAAAAAAATAGAATCAGGCAAATCTTATTCAGAAGGAACGAGAACGGCTTAGTCCTGCTGCCAGGCCCTCACTTGTGATCTGAGCCAGTTTGCCCAGGGCTCGATGCCTTCGCCCGTGCGCGCGCAGATCGGCAGCACGATGATGTTTGGATTGATCTTTTTCGCGCGCTCCACCACAGCGTCCAGATCAAAATTGAAATACGGCAGCACGTCGATCTTGTTGACCAGCAGCACGTCGCAAATCGAGAACATCAACGGATACTTCAGCGGCTTGTCGTCGCCTTCCGGTACGGAGAGGATCATCGCGTTTTTGACAGAGCCCGTGTCAAACTCTGCCGGGCAAACAAGATTGCCGACGTTTTCGAGGATCACGAGGTCGAGATCCATCGCGTTGAACTCGTCGATGCCCTGCCGCGTCATGTCCGCGTCTAGGTGGCACATGCCGCCGGTGTGCAGCTGGATGGCGCGCACGCCCGTCTGCTCGATGGCGGCCGCGTCCACGTCCGAATCGATGTCCGCTTCCATTACGCCGATGGACATCTCGTCCTTGAGCGCTTCAATCGTGCGCTTGAGCGTGGTGGTTTTGCCCGCTCCCGGGCTGGACATCAGGTTCAGCAGGAAGGTTTTCTCGCGCTTGAGGTCGGCGCGGAGTGCGTCCGCGAGCTTTTCGTTGCTCTCGAACACGCGTTGTTTGATTTCATACACTTTATACATGGTATTTCCTCCGAAAAAAGAATTTCGTGTGTGTGCGGTTAGAAAGGCGGTCAGGATGCGCGGGTGAAATACGGCATCTGGTTGAACCACATATCGATACAATAGCATTGATTTAGCAAATGGTCAACATTTCAGCAGAAAACGGGCGTTTTTTCTGTAGAATATATTGTTTTGACGTGCTATAATCGCGTTAGAAGCGTGGTTGAACCAAGTACCAGTGTGCGCATTCGATCCTGTGGGTGAGATTGCGTACACATGCTATTTTACACCTTTCTTCAGAAAAGAGGCACACGATATGTTCAAAAAACTCACCGCACCAACACTCAAGGAACTCTTCGTGCAGGAGCTGGAGGGATTGATTCTCTCTGGTGAACTTGCGATCGGGCAAAAACTGCCATCCGAGCGGGACCTGGCGCAGAAGATGCAGATTTCGCGTTCGGTGGTCAACGATGGTCTCGCGGAGATGGCGCGGCGTGGATTTCTCGAAATTTCGCCGCGGCAAGGCACCGTGGTTGCGGACTTTCACCGCAACGGCACGCTGGACATCCTGGTTTCGATCATGAGTTACAACGGCGGCCAGCTCTCGCGCGAGGAGATTCGCAGCATTCTCGAAATTCGCGGTGTGATGATGGCGTTTGCGCTGGAGAGCGCGATTCCGAATATGACGCAGGCGCATATTGACGAACTGGCCGCGCAGAGCGAGGCGTTTGCGCGCGCAAAGAGCGCGGAGGAAGCCGCGCAGCTCATCTATGAATTCGACCATATGCTCAGCGGCTTTTCGAGTAATACTCTGCTTCCGCTGTTTTTTTGCTCGTTCAAGACGCCGATCAAGGAGCTCTGGCGCAGGTATGTGACCCGAAACGGCGTGAGCATCCTCAAGCAGCGTAACGATCAGCTTCTCGAATGCATTGCGCGCAAAGACGTTGCCAGCGCCAAGCGCGTCATCGCGGACTCGATTGCCGAGACGATCAGCGGGCGGACGGAGATCTATAGCTAAACGATCAAAGACGAAAATATTTTCCATGTTTCTCTTGCTCATGACGTAACGTCATTTGCTACACTCCGGCTTGGAGGTGAAGAAAACCATGCCCGATTATTCCACGGGAGAGCTTGCCCGGCTTTGCGGCGTGACCGTGCGCACGGTGCAGTTTTACGATGCACGCGGGCTATTGCACCCGGCCGATCTCAGCGAAGGCGGACGGCGGCTCTATTCCGAAAGCGACTTAAGAAAGATGCGCATGATCTGTGCGCTCAAGACACTTGGGCTCTCGTTGGACGCGATACAGGGGGTACTCGCCAGCGAAAAGCCGGAGCGCGTGCTGCTGCTTCTATTAGAAGAGCAGGAGCGGCGCATTGCCGACGAGCAGGGCAATCTGGAGCGGCAGAAGCGCGCGGTGGATACCGTCCGCGAAACCATCCGCACGGGACACATGATCTCGATTGAATCCATCGCGGACATGGATCGCATGATGGAGGAAAAGAAGAAACTTACCGGATTACATGCGGCGATGATGGGGATCGGCATGGTGATGTCCGGCATGCAATGGGCGGGCGCGATTATATGGATCACCGAGGGAATTTGGTGGCCGTTTGCCGCGTGCTGGCCGTTTGTGATCGCACTTGGCATTTTTGTTTCGCGGATGTATTATAAGAGCACGCTGTATATCTGTCCGTCTTGCGGCGCGCGTTTCCGCCCGTCGCTCAAGGAGATGTTCTGGGCACGCCACACGGCAAAGACCCGCCTGCTCACCTGCACAAAATGCCAGAGCCACGGCTGGTGCGTCGAAACCTACGGCAAGACGGAACCGGGTGCATCCTAACCACGGCTGCCGCCCGGGGGGACGGGGTTGGTCAGCGATACAAAGGAAAGAAACTGGGGGGCTTAAAATGGAAACGATCATTCCTGTGTTGAGTATTGTTGCGATGCTGTTTTCCGCGCTGGTTGGCATTGCCGTGCCGGTGGTGCTCTACATTGTCTATCGCAAAAAAGGCGCAAACCACCTGCCATTCTGGATTGGCTGCGTCACGTTCGTGCTCTTTGCCTTTGTGCTGGAGCGTCTAACGCTCACATTTGTGATGAAGCTGCCGATTTGGACGACGATCACAAGCAATCTGATTCTCTATGGCGTTGTTGCCGGCTTGTTTGCGGGCGTGTTTGAGGAGACGGGCCGCTTTTCGCCTTCAAGACCGTACTGCGCAAAAAACGCGGCAACGATCAGAACGCCCTGATGTATGGCGCGGGACATGGCGGCATTGAGGCGATCATTCTGCTCAGCGCGACGATGGTGCTCAACAGTATCTTCGCGATCCAGTTCAACGCGGGCATCGATTCCCCGTTTGGCGGCATCAACGAGGCGCAAACGCTCGTCAATATGCCGTTCTGGATGCTGCTCATCGGCGCGGTGGAGCGTCTCGCGGCGATTACGATTCATATTTCGCTCTCCGTGCTCGTTTGGTTCGCGGCGAAAAACGGCAAGCGCTTCTGGCTCTTCCCGCTTGCGATTCTGCTGCATCTGTTCGTGGATGCGGTGGCGGTCATTCTCTCCGGCGCGGGCGTGAGTGTTTGGATCATCGAAGGCGCGGTCTATGTCATCGCAATCGCGTTTGTTATCCTCGCTGTCTCGGTTTGGAAGAAGAACCATACGGTACAGGCGGAGGAAAAACCCGCCGCAGATGCACCCGTGGAAGTGATAGAAGCACCCGCGGAAGCCGCTATGGAGGCAGAAGCCGAAACCGAAACACAAGCATAACGCAACCACACAAAAGACCCGCAAGGGTCTTTTTTTGCGCCGCGCGGCGGGTAGAGATATAATAGAAAAAAACGCCAAAGCAGGAAGCCGAAATGACGCTCAAAGACCGCGCAAAGCAACTGAAAACCGATATCCCCGCCGTGTTCCTCGCGCTTCGGCGGAGGGAAACGCCGTGGTATGCCAAACTGCTGGCTGGGGTTACAGTCGGCTATGCGCTCTCGCCCATCGACCTGATTCCGGATTTTATCCCCGTGCTGGGGTATCTCGACGATCTGATTCTCCTGCCCGCGCTGGTCGCGCTGACGATTCGCTGCGTTCCAGCTGAGGTGTTGGACGAGTGCCGCGCACAGGCGGAGGGAATGTGGAGCAGCGGCAAGCCGAAGCGCTGGTACTATGCGCTGCCGATTGTGCTGGTTTGGCTGCTGGTCGCGTTCCTGATCGTCCGCGCAATCGTGATAAAGAAATAGAGACTTTACTCAAACGCAAACAAACAATCCCCGTCCGAAATCGCATCCGGCGGGGATTTTTCTTATCTGCTGATTCCGTTTATCAGATCAGTTATTACGGGATTTTACGTTCGTTGTTTCACTTTTTCTTCGCGAGGTTTTGCTCTTTGCGATAGGTTGTGATGCGTTTCACCAAATCCAGCGGCAGGGGCTGATCCAGCGGGAACTGCACCGTGCCTTTGCTGAGTTTGTATGCGCCAAGCTCGGCGGCAAACGCCTCGATTCCGTCCGCGCCGGGGTAGAAGCCGATGTGGCTCTTGTAGCCGGCGAAGTGGACGACGTTGCC
>JAEWYO010000069.1 GCA_023395595.1 Bacillota bacterium | reverse complement strand
AGATAAGGCAAGGCTTTTTGGACAGAACAAAAAGGAGAAGCAAGTATGAAAACAAGAGCGGTTCGCCTGTATGGCGCGCACGATATCCGACTCGAAACGTTTGAACTCAGCCCCGTTGGCGACGACGGCGTGCGCTGCAAGGTCATTTCGGACAGCCTCTGTATGAGTAGTTTCAAAGCCCTCGAACAAGGCGCGGCGCACAAGCGCGTGCCGGACGATGTCGCGACGAACCCGACGATCATCGGGCACGAGTTCTGCGGCGTCATCGACGAGGTTGGCAAAAACTGGGCGCACAAATTCAAGAAGGGCGACGGGTTTGTGATCCAGCCCGCGCATTCCTACAAAGGTGCGCTGACCGCGCCGGGCTATTCCTTCCGCGAGTGCGGCGGCGACGCGACGTATGTCAACATTCCCTGGGAAACGCTGCACATGGACTGCCTGCTGCCGTACAACAGCGACGTCTATTTCTACGGCTCGCTTGCCGAACCCATGAGCTGCATCATCGGGACATTCCATGCGATGTACCACACCCGCGACGGCGAGTATGTTCACGACATGGGCATTGTGGAAGGCGGCAAGATGGCGCTGCTGGCGGGCGTAGGCCCGATGGGTTTAGGCGCAATCGACTACGCGCTGCATTGTGACCGCAAGCCGAGCCTGTTGGTCGTAACCGACATCGACGACGCACGGCTGAACAGAGCCGCAAGCATCTATACCGTTGAGCACGCGAAAGTATGCGGCGTGGAGCTGCACTATGTCAACACGGGCAAGCTGGAGAACCCGGCGGCCACCCTGCGCGAACTCTCCGGCGGAGAGGGCTACAACGACGTGATCTGTTTTGCGCCGGTGAAACCCGTGGTGGAACAGAGCGATAGCATCCTCGCGGTGGACGGCTGCCTGAATTTCTTCGCGGGTCCGGCGGACACGCAATTCTCCGCACTGATGAACTTCTATCATGTACACTACAGCCGCACGCACGTCGCCGCCACCAGCCACGGCAACACAGACGACATGCGCGAGGCGATCTCCATGATGAACGCGGGTCTTCTCAACCCCGCCGCGATGATTACGCACATCGGCGGGCTGGATTGCGTGGTCGAGACCACCAAGAACTTGCCGAAGATCCCCGGTGGCAAGAAGCTGATCTACACGCAGATCGACCTGCCGCTGACCGCGATCAACGAGTTTGCCGAACTCGGCAAGACGAACCCGATGTTCGCCAAACTCGACGAACTCGTCAAATCCCACAACGGGCTCTGGAACGCGGAAGCGGAGAAGTATCTGCTTGGCGTGATGATGAAGTAAAAATCGAAACATACAATCCCTACAGAAAACTCTGGTGTCACAATCAGAGTTTTTTTGTTCCGAAAGCCACAAATTTTAACGTTTGCGCGACGCAATGCTGCCGCAATGGAACAGTAAACTCTGTGCATGGAGCAACTTATGGAACAGGGAGAGAACAACATGCAAAAGCACAAGATGATGATCGTTGCACTCGTGAGTGCGGCCGTTCTGGCATTGTCCGGCTGCGGAACGACGGCAACCGAGGCGCAGAGCGAAGCACAGCCCACGGCGGCGGTTGCGGCGCAGGCAACAGCCAGCCAAACGGATACGCTGTATGTGCAGGTGCAGAGTGTGGATGACAACACCATTACCGGACGGATCGGAACCATGAACCAGCCGACGGGCATGCCGTCGGACAACGCGCAGGGCGGACAAGGTGCAAATGCACCGCAGGGAACTCCGCCGGAGCAGCCCTCCGGCAACGATGCGCAGCAAGGCACGCCGCCGGAAATGCCGTCGGGTGACAGCGCGCAGCAAGGTACTCCGCCCGAACAACCCTCGGGTGATCAGGCACCGCAAGGCGGACAGGGAGCACCCGGAGGCGGGTTTACCGCGGGTGACGCAGTGATCACGTTCTATGTGGACAGCGCGACCGTCGTCACAAAACAAGACGGACAGGAATCCACACAGGCCGCGATAAGCGACATCACCGCGGGCGATATCCTTGCCGTCACGCTTTCGACGGAGAATACCGCCGAGACCATCGTGATTCAGTCGGCGAGCGGTCAACCGGTCGGTACGTTTGGTGGCAGCGACACCGTAACCAATGGCACGGCAGCGACCACGATCAACACGGACACAACCCTCAGCGCGCAAGCCTACACCTCCAGCGGGGATGACGAAAACGCGCTGCGCATTGACGGTGCAACGGTCACGCTGAACAACATCACGCTCAGCAAGACCGGCGGCGCATCGTCCAACACGGAGAACGGTGATTTTTACGGCATGAACGCGGGGCTTCTCGCCCTCAACGGCGCAACGGTGACGATCTCCGGCGCGGATGTGACCACCAACGCGGTCAACGGCAACGGCGTGTTCAGCTATGGCACGGGAACAACGGTGAACATCTCCGATTCCAAGATTCGCACGACGCTGAACAATTCCGGCGGCATTCAAACCACCGGCGGTGCAACGATGAATGCAACCGATCTTGATGTGGAGACACTTGGGAATTCCTCCGCAGCCATCCGTTCTGATCGGGGTGGCGGAGATGTGAATGTGACCGGCGGCAGCTATGTGTCAAACGGAACAGGCAGCCCCGCGATCTATAGCACCGCGGATATCTCGGCCGAGAACGCTGTGCTGACGGCAAATGCATCTGAAGCGGTCGTGGTCGAGGGCAAAAACTCCGTGACGCTGAGCAACGTGACCCTCACGGGCAACATGCAGGCGAGTACAGACGCAAACGAGAACGTGCATAACATCATGCTCTACCAGAGCATGTCCGGCGACGCGGAGGTTGGTCATTCCAGCTTCACTGCTACAAACGGCAGCATTCTTGCCAACGCGGGAGATATGTTCTACGTCACCAACACGACTTGCACCATCTCGCTGACAAACGTTGCGTTGACGCTGGCGAACGACACCCTCCTGAATGTTGCCGGAAACAGCAGCGCCCGCGGCTGGGGCACGGCGGGCGCAAACGGCGGTGTTTGCACCTTTACCGCGAGCAATCAGGTTCTTACGGGCAATATCCTCGTAGATGCAATCTCCAGCTTGGATTTCCAACTTGCAGATGGATCTGTCTTCACGGGTGCGATCAACAACACGGGGGCGGCGGGAACGGTCGCGGTAACGCTCGGCAGCGGCTGCCAGTGGATACTGACCGGTGATAGCCACATTACCTCGTTTACGGGCGACGCAAGCCAGATCGTGACAAACGGTTATACCGTCTACGTCAACGGTACGGCGATCACAAAATAAACCATTTGGCGTTTCACACGGCGCAGGGGATTCCTTGCGCCGTGTTGCGTTGCATCGATTGTGACAAAAATCGAAACCCACGGAAACATGCGTGCGTGACCCCCGTTTCAAGGCAAGCTGGATCGTATCTAAGTAATGCAAGGAGAAATCCTGCGCAATCATACAATAAGGAGATCATACACATGAAGGAAGATCAGGCGAATCAGCGAACGGCAATGCGCGGACGCACGAAGCGACTCTTCGTTGCTGTGATCGCAATGATTCTTGCGCTCGCATTTAGCACAACCGCACTTGCGGCCAAGGGCAACGGCGGCGGGAATCCTCCCTCAAACGGGCCGGACGCGGTGAGCGGGGCTACGCAGCAACCCCCGGCTGGCAACAACGGAAATAGCAACGGGAACAGCAACAGCAACAGCAACAGCGGGAGTAGCAACAGCAACCAGACCAACAATCGCGCCAAGGCGAAGATTGGTGTGCCCGATCTCGACAAGATAGAGCGAGCCATCGCCGCGCTGACGGATGAAACCGTAAAGGCGAACCTGATCGTGCTTTTGACCGCATACCGGGATGCATGGACGGCGAAGCAGGAAGCGGTTGCGGCGAACGATACGGCATCGCTCGATACCCTGACGGAGGCAATCACGACGGCGAAGGCCGCGTTGGATGCCGCACTGAAGGTTGCGGTGCCTCTGGATAGCGTCTATGGCAAACCGGTGACGGCGCTGGATGGTTCCGCGCACAGAGACCGCCGTCCGGTTCTGGATGCGGAGCAGATTCTCGCCGCAATCGCCAAATTGCCGGATACCAACGCGGACAAGGTAACGCTGACGAGTCTGTTGGAAGCCTATCAAACCGCGCTGGCAGCCCAACAGGCGGCAGACACCGCCATGCTTACCGAGCAGCAACTGCAAACGCTCTCTTATGCGGTGCGTCAGGCGGAGGAAGCGCTGCTGCTTGCCTCCCGTGATGCGGGACTCATCGGCGGAAACGGTCGCGGACAGTTTGTCAGTGGTTATGCGTTTGGCCAATCGGAGCTTGATGTGACGGCAATTCTTGCCAGCATCGCCGCGCTGGATGACACCGACGCGAGCAAAGCGAACCTGACCGCGCTGATGGAGGCATACAGTGCCGCGCTCGCGGCCGAGGCTGCCGCCGACAGAACCGCACTGAGCGAAGCGGAACTTGATGCGCTGGAGAACGCCGTCGATGCCGCGGAGCATGCGTTGGTGGAAGCGCTGCAGATAGCCGGCATTGATGTGCCGAAGGTGCGGGAAGAAAATCAGCCGCAATATACAGCCTCGTCCAGTGTGGATGACGACGAGGATGAAGCGGAAGAAGACGACGATTAACCAGAATCCCGGTTCAATGTGACCGGGATCACCAAGCCGGCATAAATCACGCTTTGCATCATCGCCGCAGAATGATACGATAACACCGCGGGGAGTTTCACCTTCCCGCGGTGCAAACGAAAACATGCGGGGCAAACCGCAGGAAACGGACGATTCAAACAGCATGGGCTTTGGCGAGTCCGCACTCGCGCTCCGCGCAAAAACGGATGAGCGCGCGCGCGAAGAACTCATCTCCCGCCAGGAAAAGAACATTCTTCGAATTGCCTCTCTGGCAAAGCGCGGCTTTGCGACAAAGAGCGACGACGAATGGGCGATCGCTTTGTGCGCCTTCTCGCACGCAATCGACACCTATCTTCCGACGAAGGGCGCGTTCGTGCCATATGCCGAAGTGCTCATGAAGCGGAGTTTGATCGACGAGCACCGCGCAAATGCAAGACATGTTCAAGAAATGCCGGTTTCGCCAAGCGCATTTGAAGGCGAGCAGGATGAAGACGAGAGAAACCCGGTTCTCCCCGCTGTGATCGAGCAGAGCGTCCGCGCCGCGGACACCACACTACAGGACGAAATCCGTGCGGCAAACAGCGCACTCAAACGCTACGGATTCGGTTTTTACGAGCTAATCGACTGTTCGCCGGGGCGCGGCAAAAGCAGAGAGGAATGCCTCGCAGCGGCACAGACGGTGCTCGACCATCCAGTCGCGCTGGATCAGCTCCTGCGCACGCGGCAGCTGCCGATGAAATGGCTCATGGAGCAGAGTGGGCTGCCAAAGAAGCGGCTGGAACGATACAGAAGATACATCATCGCAACCATTGTCATCTGCGCAGGAGAGTTTCCCGCGCTGCAGGGATACATTCGCGGGGGGCGAAATCTATCATGAAACAGGAACAATCAGACGCTCTCATCGTCGAAGTACGCGGACGCAACGCCGCGGCGCTGACCCGTCAGGGCGAATTCATCCGCGTGAAGAACGAGGAGTACACCATCGGACAGCAGATTTGCTTGTCTGAGTCGATGGCGATTGCCGCACCCACTCGTCGGCACATGCGCATGCGTGCGCTTTCCGCTATGGTGGCAGGGTTTCTTCTGCTTGTACTCGGCGGGTTCAAGGGCTACACCATGCCCGTCGGCGTGGTGAGCCTCGACGTGAACCCCTCGATCGAATACACGATCAATGCCTTTGATCGTGTGCTGGATATTTCTGCCGTCAATGACGACGCGGGACGCATTCTCGCGAGCATGGACAAGGATGCGCTGCGTTTTCGTCCGGTGGATGAAGTGGTGGATGCAACGATTCTTGCTCTGCGGGAAGGCGGCTATCTCACTGATGCAACGGCGAACGATGTGGTCATCTCCGCCTCTTCCTATGACACGCAGCATACAAAACAGATTGCGGAGCGGCTTGGGTTGCGCTTGGGTCGGGACGAAGGGCTGAGTGTCTATTCCGTTCCGGTCTCCAAGGTGGAGGTTGAGGACGCGCATGCGCGCGGCACCAGCGCAGGCAAGCTTTATCTTGTTGAAGAACTGGAAAATTCCTGGTCTGCGGCAGAAGATTTTGACGCCGACGACTGGATTGCACGTCCCGTGCGAGATATCCTCCGTGAAACGAGCGATCAGCGCGGAGAAGAGCAAAGCGAAGACGAGAGTAAGGAGCGGAGTTGGCCGACCGGCGCACCTACCAAAACCCCGACGGGGCAGCAGAGCAAAAATCCAGAAGAAAACCAGCCGTACCAGGGCAGCGATTCTTCGAAGGAGAAACAGGGCGGGGACGACGCGCCGAAGCAAGGCGAACCTAAGCACGATTGATGTGTTCTTGCACGAATCGTTGCAGAAATCCGGTTTTCTCACGTGTGTCAAGCGGTCAAGGCAACCGCCGGTCTTTCGGCGGGTTGCCTTTTCGCGTCACTTGGGGTATAATAAGAAAAGCGAGGAGAAAAACCCCGCACCATTGACAATTATATAGCCAGTAAAAGAACCGTCGTTGCAACCGCAAAGAAGGGCTTTTCAATATGATACCGAGAGGTAAGCGTTATGAAGAAAGCCGCTTCTATTTTTTTGCGGTCAGAGGTCACAAAACAGGATATTGCGCAGTTGTCCCGCTGGATGGAGCATCCGGCGGTGACGCGCTATCTCAACGAACACGCGGCGGTCTCCCGCTCGCTTGACGCGCTTCTATACGAAGTGCCGGAACCGCTGCTTCGGCAGAGGTTGTCCGCAGGCGGGCTGTTTTATTTCATCTCGCTGCGCTGTGGACGCTCGATTGGATTCCTTTCGCTCAAGCGGATGCAAAACGTTGGGGATTATGAAATCGTCACCGCGATTGGTGAGCCCGCGCTCTGGGGTGCGGGTTTTGGCGCGCGTGCGTTGCGCCTTGCGCTGCAGGAGGTGTTTTATCCGCGGGATTCCGTCGTTCGGCGATTGTTTGCGACCATCCACCATGACAACGCGCGCTCTCTGCGGTTGTTTTTGCACGCGGGATTTGAACGTGTTGGTGAGGCGGGTGCTTGCCAGCAGTTGCTGCTGACCCGCGAAGGATTCCTTGCGCCCAAAAGCTGACTCTTTCCAATGCCCAAAATCCGCATAAACTGTGCGAAAACCTTGTATTATCGGGCCGAAAGGGGTATACTAGCGGGCGTATGTGAATTTTTGCGGGGTATCAAGAAGGCATGATCAAGAGTTTTTTATCGGGGTTGAAGCAGGAGTTTTCCGGCTATAACGCAAAGTCGTTCTCCAAGGATCTGATGGCGGGTATCACCGTCGCGGCGGTTGCGTTACCGCTCGCGCTCGCGTTTGGCGTCAGCAGCGGCGCGGATGCGGCAGCGGGCTTGATCACGGCGATCATTGCGGGCGTCATCATCGGCTCGCTCTCCGGCGCGTTTTTCCAAATCTCCGGTCCAACGGGCGCGATGGCGGCAATTTTGATTTCTATCGTGGCGAAGTATCAAATGCAGGGCGTGTTTCTCGCGACCCTGCTGGCGGGGGTCTTCATGCTGCTGGCGGGCGTGCTCCGCCTCGGCAAACTCACGAGCTATATCCCGGCTCCGGTCATTACGGGGTTTACCTCCGGCATCTCGATCCTCATTGCGGCAGGCCAGCTTGACAACTTCTTCGGGGTCAAGTCGGTTGGCGAGGATGTCATCGAGCGCATCGGCAGCTATTTTTCGCTCGGCTTTCATCCAAATCTCTATGCGCTCTGCGTCGGGTTGTTTGTGATTTTGTTCATGATCGCATATCCGAAAAAATGGAACGCGGTCGTGCCCGGGTCGCTGGTCGCGATCATCCTCGCAACGGGCGTTGCCTCGCTGCTGAACTTCGATATTGCGCGCGTGGGTGAAATCCCCAAGACGCTGCTGCCGGCGGATCGGCTGAATTTGGGCGATATCGACATTCGTACGCTCACAAAGCTGCTCTCTCCGGCGTTTAGCATCGCTATGCTGGGTATGATCGAGAGCTTGCTGTGCGGCTCCAGCGCATCCCGCATGACAGGCAAAGCGTTCAACAGCGATCAGGAATTGGTCGCGCAGGGTATTGGTAACATCGTGCTCCCGTTCTTTGGCGGAATACCCGCAACGGCCGCCATCGCGCGCACCAGCGTCGCGGTCAAGAGTGGCGCGGTGACGCGTGTAACTGGCATCGTACATGCGCTTGTGCTCGTTGTTTCGATGTTCCTGCTGGCCCCCGTGATGTCGTCGATTCCGCTGGCTGCGCTGGCGGGTGTGCTGATGGTCACCGCGTTTCGCATGAACGAATGGGAAGCCATTCGCTATATGTTCTCGCGCAAGTTCAAGGGCGCAATCCTGAAATATCTGGTGACCATGATCGCAACGGTCATCTTTGATCTGACCACGGCGATCGCGCTTGGCGTTCTCGTGGCCCTTCTGCTGCTCGTGCGCAGACTCTCCAAGCTGGAGATCAACATCGAGGCCGTGGACGCGAACCGTCTTTCGGCGGATGGTGAAGCAATCTGCCGAAAATACAGCAGTGCGCGCGTGGTCTATATCGCGGGCGCGATGATCTTCGCCAACACCAGTGCGGTGGAGGGTATTCTAGCGAATATCCCCATCGATTGCGACATGGTGTTTTTCTCCATGCGCGGGGTATCGTATCTGGATGTCTCCTGCGCGCAGGCGTTTGAGGGGCTGGTCGTCTCGCTGCAAAAGCGCGGGGTGCGCGTCGGCTGCTGCGGGCTCTCCTCAGAGACGCGCAGAACGATGGAGCGCAGCGGGATTCTCGCACTCATCGGCGAGGAGAATGTATATTGGAGCATCGACCGTGCGCTCACGCAGGACTGCGGTTGCCAGCAGACGGCGGAGTAACACAATCAAACATCGGGAGCGAGTGCTGGAATATGCCTCGCTCTTTTTTGTTTCGCGGTTTTTTCACAAGATTTTTTCTGGATTACGAGGTCAGTGCCGTGTTAGGATAATAATCAAGAGGACTAGAAAACAGAATATCGGATTTAACCATGACGAAAGAGCGGGTCAAACTCAACGACGAATCATTCACGAACCGCGGCATCTCCCTGTTTGCCGGTTTCGCCGCTGAATAGGACTGTTGCAACCCGTGCCGATATCCCGTCATACCGATTAGGAAGGGATACCATGACCAGGCTGACACTCTTGCGCCCAAACACATTTCATCGAACTAACGCTTCGGCATGCGCCCGCGCGGGCGAGCACAGCGCGGAGAAACCGTATCTACACACGCAGAAGAAGGAGAGCACGCGCGGCTACGTCGTACTATTCAGCATCTCATTGCTGTTTATCGCGTTCGGGTTCGCGAATGGCACGCTGCCGTCCATCTTTGCCGGATTTTCACGCATCATATCTTCCACCAATATCTTGATTACCGACTATGTTGCGCTCGGCGGTATTGGCGCGGCATTTGTCAACGCGGGGCTATTGATGCTTGCCTCTGTTGCGCTGCTCGTGTTCTTGCGCGCGCCGTTTCGGGGCATCACTTTTGCCGCAGTGTTCCTGATGGGCAGTTTCGGACTCTTTGGTAAAAACGTCTATAACATCTGGCCGATTCTGTTTGGCATATGGCTGTATGCGCGTCTGAAAAAAGAAGCGTTGACGGAGCATGTCTATACCGCATTGTTTGCGACCTGCCTTTCGCCGATTGTAACCGAGTTTGCATTTGTGCTGCACTTGCCGCAGAAAATGGGCACGTTGCTCGGCATTCTCGTGGGCATCTGTGCCGGGCTGGCCGCTCCTCCTCTGGCGGGGCATCTCAAGAACGTGCATAAGGGCTTCAGTCTCTACAATGTGGGTTTCACGGCGGGTATCATCGGCACGGTGTTTGTCTCGCTTTTGAAGTCCTATGGCTACCAGACCGGGTTCAATCTCATATGGAGCAACACAAACAACACGCTTTTTGGCGTGTTTTTGTCTCTTTTGTTTGCGCTTTTCGTCGTGCTGGGATTCTGGATTAACCCGCATGCGTTTGAGGGAGTAAAGGCGATTTTTCGCGAAAGCGGGCAAGCCCCGGCGGACTTTGTTGCAGTGGGTGGGCTTGGCGCGGCGCTGGTCAACATGGGGCTCAACGGTCTCATTGCAACAGGGTATGTACTGCTTGTCGGCGGTCCGCTCAACGGGCCAACGATCGGCGGTATTCTGACAATATCGGGATTCGGCGCGTGCGGCAAACACGGTAAGAACATATTGCCTGTGCTGCTGGGCGTGGTGATCGGCAGCCTGACCAAGGTTTGGAATATCGACGATCCCGCCGTACTGCTCGCCGCGCTGTTCGGTACCAGTCTTGCGCCAATCGCGGGACACTACGGTTGGGTTTGGGGTATCGTCGCCGGGTTTCTCAATTCCTCCGTCGCGCTTTGCTCCGGTGTGCTGCACGGGGGAATGAACCTCTACAACACCGGATTTTCGGCGGGCATCGTGGCGGCGTTTCTCGTGCCGCTGTTGGAGGCGCTGCCCAAGCGGGCAAAACGGCGGGTGCCAATACCCGCGCGGCCTGCGCCGGAGTCTCTCGCGGAAAATTAACTTTTGTTAACAGCTGACGATCCGGCTATAATAAGTATGAAAAAAACGCACGCGCCAAGCGGCGCAGCCATACAGGAGACGCTATGCAACCTTGGAACACACCCGCAGTCAACGCCCGCGCAAAGGAAATTCTCACTCAAATGACGCTTGCCGAAAAGGCCGCGCAGATGGTACAGGTGCCGTTTGCCTATGTTACGCGCGAGGAAGCGCTGGACTGGGCAAAACGCGGCGCAGGTTCGTTTCTGCATGTGCTGGGCGAGGATGCGCGGGAGATTCAGCAGCATGCGCTGGGTACGCGCCTCGGTATCCCCGTGCTCTTTGGTATCGACGCGATTCACGGGCACGGGCTAAACCAAAAGGCAGCGATCTTTCCGTCCCAGCTTGCCGCGGCTTGCAGCTGGAATCCCGCTGTGGCGGAGGAGATGGGCCGCGTGACCGCGCGGGAAGTTTCGGCGGACGGGCTGCATTGGACGTTTTCGCCCGTGCTCTGCCTCGGACGCGACACCCGCTGGGGCAGAATCAACGAAACGTTCGGCGAGGACCCGTATTTGGCGGGTGAGCTGGGCGCGGCGATCATTCGCGGCTATCAGGGCGGGAATATCGCAGACGGCGAGCATATCTTAGCATGCGCGAAACATTACATCGGCTATGGCGACGCTATTGGCGGGCGGGATTCCTGCGACACCGAAATGACGTTTCGCAAGCTAAAGGAGACGTTCCTGCCGCCGTTTCAACGCGCGGTGGAGGCGGGCGTAGCGACGATCATGACCGCCTACGGCTCCATCGACGGTACACCGTTTACCGCGAGTGAGCGCGCGATGCGCGAGATTTTGCGCGGGGAGCTCGGCTTTGCGGGATTTGTGGTGACGGATTGGGACAACGTAGCCAGTCTTGTGGAAAAGCAGTTTGTCGCAAAGGACATAGAGGAAGCGTCCCTGCTTGCCGCGCGCGCAGGAAACGACATGATGATGACCACCACCGCGTTTTATGAGAGCGCGATTCGCCTTGTGGAAAGCGGCGCGCTGGACGAGAGCGTGCTGGACGAGGCGGTGATGAACATTCTGCGCGTCAAGCTTGCGATGGGGCTTTTTGAGCAGCCGCAGGATCGCGGCACACCGGCGTGCCTCGGTTGCGCGGAGCATCTGCAAAGCGCGCTCTTTGCCGCACGGGAGAGCATCACACTGCTTAAGAATGACGGTATCCTTCCTTTGAACAACAGCATTCGAAAAATCGCGGTAGTCGGGGCAAATGCCGACGACATCCGCGCACAATATGGCGATTGGACGTATTTCACCCATCCGCATCCGAGCCCGAAGCAGACACCGGCGCGCCCATATGTGACGCTGCTGGAAGGGGTGCGCCTGCTGGCTCAGCCGCGCGGGATCGCGGTTTCGTTTGCGCGGGGCTGCGGACCGCTGCCAAGCGAGGCGGACGACCTGGACGCGGCGGTTGCGGCAGCATCCGAGGCGGATGTGGTCATATTTGGTGTGGGCGATGTCATTGAGCAGGCGGGGGAATATCGCGACCGGGCGGATCTTTCGCTCTCCGGCGCGCAGGAAGCGCTGTTTGAGCGGTTGCTCGCGCTCGGCAAACCCATCGTCACGGTGCTCATCTCCACCAAGCCGCTCTGCGTGTCCCGCGTGGCGGAGGGTTCCTCCGCGTTTTTTGCCGCGTTCAACGGCGGCATGTATGGCGGTCAGGCGGTCGCGGAGGCAATCTTCGGCGAAATCAATCCGGCGGGAAAACTGCCGATCTCGTTTCCGCGGCACTCCGGCCAGATTCCGGTCTATTACAACAGTCTGCCCGGCTGGCACGGAGGACGCTATGTCGATCTGCCGGAAACACCGCTGTTCGCCTTCGGCGAAGGGCTTTCGTATACCTCGTTTACGTATTCCAATCTGCGCGTGGAGCAAGCGTCGCTGCGTATTTTTGTCACGCTCACCAATATCGGCGCGCGCGCGGGCAACGAAACGGCCGAGGTATATGTGTGCGATCTGGTCAGCAGCATTCTAACACCAATCAAGCGGCTGGTCGCGTTTCAAAAGGTGCATCTCGAGTCTGGCGAATCCAGAGAGCTGGTGTTCCAGCTCCGGCGGGACGACTTCTCGCTGGTGCGCGCGGACGAAACGCGCGTGGTGGAACCCGGAGACTTCACGCTCTTTGTCGGAGGCAGCTCCAAGGATTCGGATTTGCTTTCGCAGGGGATCACGCTGGAGTAAAAGCCTTCGTGCTCCGGCACAAACCAATCATCAACGCATGCAAAAGGGAACCGCCGGTCAAGACGGTTCCCTTGCTGTTTGCGTCCAGGGTCAGGCTTGTTCGAGCAATCCTTCGTCGATCATCGTCAGGAGCACATCCACAAGCTGAGGGTCAAACTGCTTTCCGCGTTCTCGGATCAGCTCCGCGCGGATGTATTCTTCGCTTTGCCTTGTGCGATAGAGCCGGGAGCTATTCATCGCGTCGATCGCGTCCGCAATGCAGATGATGCGCGCTTCAATCGGGATTTCTTCCCCCGCGAGTCCGCGTGAATACCCCTTGCCGTCATAGCGCTCGTGGTGATACAGCGCGCCTTCGCTGACTTTGTCGATGGCGGAGAAATCCTTCAGGATAAAACCACCGATGTCAACATGCGTCTGAATCTGGCGATATTCTTCCGCTGTGAGCTTGCCGCATTTTTGCAGCACCGCGTCGGAAACACCGATTTTTCCGATGTCGTGGACAAGCGCCATGTTGTAGAAGTTTTCAATTCGTTCCTCCGGCCAGCCGAGCCGCCTCGCGATTCCGGCGGAATACTGCGCGACACGCTGTGAATGGCTACAGGTCAGCGGATCGCGTGCATCGAGCGCATTGCTGATGGAGAGCACAGTCTGCAATTGGAGGCGCTCCGCCCGTGCGCGCTCATCCAAAACTGCGCGCTCAAGCTCCGCTTTTCGCTCCCGCTCGGAGTGCAGAAGCTGGGTGACATCCTTGCAGCGGATGTAGAACGTCTTGCGCACCTTGTCGATCAGCTCAAAGTAGAGAATCTTGATCACGCCGCCGGGCAGCTCCTGCAAGGTGCTGTAGAGGCCATCCTCATCGCAAACGGAGGCCAGATACGTGTGCATCTGCTCCAGTGTGCGTACATGCGGCGGAAAAAGCGACGGGAACGTGCGGATATCGCCCGGGGAACGGATGAAATCCGATGTTTTGATGCAGTAGCTGTTCTTCCCGCGCGCGGTCACTTTGCCGCTGATGATGTGGCAGCGGTCTGCGCTCAGGTCGGAATACGCTACATAGTCATAGGCTTGTTCAACAGTCTTGGTCACCAACATGTCGATGACCGTGGTCTCGGTCACGTTTGCTTCGTCAATCTTCAGGAAAAGATCGCCGCTGTCGGGAGAGCGCATCATCGTGCTGCGAAACGAGAGGAACTCAGTTCCGTCCGGAGTTCCGAGCGAGAGCGTAATTTGGCGCGGATAGGAGCCGCTTTCGAACAGCAGCAGCAATTTCTCGCGCGAGAGCTCCGAGAAGATGGCGGTTTGATCCGATTGGGTGCAGAGGTTCTTGATGTGCGCAAGATACCGTTCCAGTGTGGCTT
Source organism: Bacillota bacterium (assembly GCA_023395595.1). GTDB lineage: Bacteria > Bacillota > Clostridia > Christensenellales > CAG-138 > UBA7703. Next base: position 14,567 of record JAEWYO010000069.1, on the reverse strand, counting down.
CCGCGCCGGTTCCCGGAAAAAGTACATCACAGCCCGCCTGATAGGAGCTGATGTTCTGCGTGAGGTTCCAAACACGAAACCCCTTATATGCACCGTCGTGAAAAATCAATCCGTTGCTTTCGCTGGCAAAGATAGTGGCGTTGAACGCGGCGCGCAGGTGGCGCGTTGCGGCAAGCACGGACGCGGGGCCCGCATCCGGCTGCTGCTCGTAGAAATAGATGACATAAGCGGCCTCATCACCATAGCTGGTGGAGAGCACGTTGACTTCGATTTTGCGCTGCGTCAGCGGGTCGGTTGTCACGCGGGGACCGGCATCAATTGCATGATACAGTCCGCGGATGCGGATGTTGTCCTGTCCGAAGAAAAACCGGTTGAAGGTGATGCCGGAATCGTAGACCATCTTCGGCGGGAGCAGGCGCGTGAGCGCCTTATTGTAGTAGAGCAGGCGGTAGTCGGCTTGCGAAACGATAGCCATCGCGCCTAGATTTTCGTCAAAAAAGCGACTTTTGGGGGATTCGGTTCCTGCGAGCGCGCGGAGTTGATGGTGCGGCGTATCGGTGATGTCGTGATAGGCTAAGAATGCGACGCGTACTCCGCCTTGCATCGATTGATAGCGTCCGACTACGTGAAGCAGGCGATAGTCGTCGTGCCCAAACAGGCGGGTTCGATAGACGACATCATACACGCATTCCTTTGTGCTGAAGGTGTAGCCGAGGTTGGCGAGCATCTCGCGGTCATCCGGATGAACGCTGGCAAACATATCTTCGTTTAGATTTTGTGTCAGCTGCTCGCGGCTGCGCCCGGTCATGCGGCACATACCATCGGAAACCAGCAGCGTTCGGACAATTCCGCCGACGTATTGATACGCAGCGAGTGCGTGCGGCAGCGCTTCGAGTGCGCTCCGGCGCTCGGGCGAAAATTGGTAGGCATCCTGCTGCGGCATGATTGGGTTCCCCCTCAACAAATGATGCACGCCGTGAATGGAAGCCATTATTCAACAGGCGAGCATCTAGCGTTTATTATACGCCCTCGCAAGCGGATCGCACAAGGAAAATACGTGCGGGCACATCGGAATACTGGTTCAACCACGGAGCTCTTTCGTGAAACCATGATCAGGATCTCTGCAGGAGGAACGTTTCCAGATCACCCCGTTGACGGCATGACCACGGAGAATTACAATAGCGGTATAGACATGCGTTACATGTGTCATTTCATTTTGTCTATCGTTGGATCACAGAACAAAGCACAACTTCACCATCGTTGAGAAAACATCACAACTCCAAGCCATTGCCAACCGGACTGTATCGCAAACCCCGGGCATTTTCTCGTTATATCGCGATAGTGCGGATAATGGCGTGTCCGATCATCCAAACACACGGCGATCACAAGCGAAAGCTGGATACCATACATGAATGCGTCCGAGCGAACCGAGAGATACTTGCAGGCATTTCAGGCAAAGCACTTGCAGAGTGAGGCGAGAAGCGCCGTCAATCTGCTGGTGTTTCAGTTTATCTATCTTGTGCTGATCTCGGCAACCATGATTCTCACTCTTGCGGTTAATCGCGGCGAACGGCTGCTGTTTTACATGCTGCTGCTTGGTGGATTATTTCTCGTCATCTTTTTTGCGCTTCTTGTCAATCAAGCGGGGCGTTTTCGCGCGGCATCCTGGCTTACCGCGCCGTGTATGGTCATTGGCCCGTGGCTCGCGATCTTGCTTGATCCTGCGGTACTCGCCGGGGATTTTGTGCCGCTGATCTATGTCGCCATGTCAATTCAACTTTGCTCGATTCTGCTGAGTGAGCGTATGACGATCATCATCGCGTTCATTCAGCTGGCCGCAGTCATCACGCTCATTCTAACGACACCTGCGTTCCAAGCAATCAATTGGCCGAGCCTGGTGTCTTATATTGTGTTTACTTCGGTGATCGGCGTGCTCTACGGATTTTCGAGCAAGCGGCAGCTGCGGGAGATTGAAAAACAGCGCAACCAGCTGGTGCTCGACGAGGCAAAGCTCCGCGCGCTCTCCGTGCGTGACCCGCTCACGGGGTTGTATAACCGCCGCTATATGGAGGAAACATTTGACCGCGAAATCCAGCGGGCGATTCGCAAACAGCAGCCGCTTTCCGTTATCATGGCGGATATCGACGGCTTTAAGAATATCAACGATACCGTCGGGCATGTTCTGGGCGACAAGGCGCTTGTGAAGGTGTCCGCGTTTTTGATGAAGAGCATTCGCGCTTCGGATGTGGCGTGCCGCTTTGGCGGGGATGAGTTTTGCTTGATCTTGCCGGACTGCACGCTCAATGAAGGTATTCAGCGCGCAAACGCGCTTTGCCGTGCGATTGAAAACCTGAACGAGACGCAGGACGACGGGGTGGAGCAATTTACGCTCTCGTTCGGCGTTGCCGCCATGCCGGAGGACGGCATCACGCGGGAGGAGCTCATCGGCGCGGCGGACAGCGCGCTCTATTCCTCCAAGCGCGCGGGCAGAAACCGCGTCAACGGCATACGAACGCACTCCTAAAGCGCCAAAGCACGAGCATCCAGACAGCGTCAATCTTGTTATTGCACCAGCGCCACCTGAACAAGGAGGATGTAGGATGAACACAGAAGAGCCGGATTTCACCAATGGGGATGAACAACAGGCCCTTTCGGAAGCGGAGCTGAGGCAGATATTCGAAAGCATGATCAGCCCGTTTTCGTATTATCGCATGGTCTACGATGCAAACGGGGAAGCGGTGGATTACGTGTTCCTCGCAGTCAACCGCGCGTTTGAAACAGAGACGGGGTTGAGCCGGGATCGCATCATCGGTAAGAACGTGCGCAGCATTTTCCCGCAAACCGAATCCTACTGGATTCAATGCTTCGGCCGCGTCGCGAAGACCGGTGTGCCGGAGCGCATCTCGAAATATTCCATTGTGTTTGGCAAATGGTACAATACATTTGTCTTTTCCCCAAGGCAGGGACATGTCGCCATCACGGTGAGCGACATCACGGACTTTGTTGCAAAAGAGAGTTCGCTGGAGCAAACCACGGAGGAGCTCCGCACCCAGCGCGAGGAAAACTTTCGCCTGGCGCACGAAGAGCCGATCACGGGGTTGCCGAACCGGCTCTGCCTCTACGAAGCGTTTGTGCAGCGGGCTGCCAGCGAGCATGCGCGGTTTTCGCTTGCCATCTTTGCGCCGGACAATCTGGCCGAAATTCTCGCATCCTATGGCAGCGTGCTCAGTGATACCATCATGCGCATTCTGGCCCAGCGCCTGAACGCACTCTTTACCGAAAGCAACACCTGCTTTAGCATGACGGGAACCGACCTGGTGCTGCTCATCAACGCTTCGTGCGACGAGCCGCAGCTTCATGCGCTACTGGATCGCGCGCAGGCTGCCATACGGCAGGTGGTCGAGGTGGACAACGCAAGTTTTTATATCTCCGCCAGCTGCGGCGCGGCCTGCTATCCCAAGGACAGCACCAACCGCGACGAATTGATCATGCGTGCAAACCTCGCGCTCTATCAGGCAAAGCACACCGGAAACGCCGTATCGTTCTATAACGAACAGATCGGGTTGATGCTGCTGCGGCGTACCAACATTCGAAACGCGCTGCCAAAGGCGCTGGAGAACGACGAGTTGGAGCTCTTCTTTCAGCCGCAGATTCAACCGGGTTCCGAGAGGCTATTGGGATTTGAGGCGCTGCTGCGCTGGCATAGCCCGACGCTTGGCGAGGTTTCTCCGCTGGAGTTCATCGGCATCGCGGAGGAGAGCCGGCTGATTCAAAAAATCGGAGAATGGGTACTGCACACCGCCTGCGAAACGCTGCGGAAGATCAACGAGCGCTTCGGAGCAAATTTCTTTATGGCGGTCAACGTCTCCGGCATTCAACTCCAGATGGCCGGGTTTGCCAACCGCGTGTTTGATCTGCTGACCGAGACTTTGGTGAAGCCGGAGCTGCTGGAGTTGGAGGTCACGGAGTCCGTCGTGGTCAACCGGGAGCAGCGCGTTGTGGAAAAGCTCAACATGCTCTATGATTCCGGCGTTCGTGTCGCTTTGGACGATTTCGGCACGGGCTTCTCTTCGCTAAGCCTGCTCAAGGATCTGAAGATTTCCACGCTCAAGGTGGATAAAGCGTTCATTCAAGACCCAAGCGTCTCCGGTCTTGCGAAAATGATCGTTCGCCTCGGGCATCTCTTCGGCGCGGCGGTGGTAGCAGAGGGGGTGGAGACGGAGGAGCAGATGCGCTTTGCGCGGCATGCCGCTTGCGACCGTGTGCAGGGATACTATCATGCGCTGCCGATGCCGCTTGAAAACTTGATGCGCTATCTGGAGACCAAGGCTTGCCGCTAAAACCGAAAGAAATAGACGCCGGGCGCGAACCGAATCAGCGGGCGCGCTCTTTTTTTGTTTCTCGCGCGGTGGGTTTATGGTAAAATAACCCTACGCCGGGATGAGATTCTCCGGCGGGGAAAACGCATGGCGCGCGCTGTTACAGCAGGTGAAGCCATGGCAAGGAGCAGCATGGAAACAGAAATTCAACTTCTCGCAAAAGAGTTTGACAAAAACGAGACCCACGTAAAAAACGTTGTCGATCTGATCGACGAAGGATACACAATTCCGTTCATCGCGCGCTACCGCAAGGAGATGCATGGCACGATGGACGACACCACCCTGCGCGATCTTGCAGATCGGCTGACGTATCTGCGAAACCTTGCCGAGCGGCGCGAGGAGATTAAAAAATCCATCGCAGGGCAGGAGAAGCTCACGGACGAACTCAGCCGCCAAATCGACGAAGCAAAAACCCTCGCCGTGCTGGAAGACCTCTATCGCCCATATAAGCAAAAGCGCCGCACGCGCGCGACCATTGCAAAAGAAAAAGGGCTGGAGCCGCTCGCCAATCAAATTTTCGTGCAGGGCAAGGAAGTCTCTTCGCTGGAGCAGCTCGCGCAGGCGTACCTCAATCCCGAAAAGGCAGTGAATACGATTGAAGAAGCGCTTGCCGGTGCTTCGGACATCGTTGCGGAGTCGATTTCGGATGATGCAGGCATCCGCCAGAAGCTGCGCGACGTCATCGCGAAGAACGCGAAGGTCGGTTCCGTTGCGGCAAAGGAAGAGGACTCGGTCTATCGCCTGTATTATCAGTTTGACCAGCCGATGAGCCGCCTGCAAAGCCACCAAATCCTCGCGATCAACCGCGGTGAGAAGGAAGGGTTCCTCAAGGTCAATCTCGATCTTGACCGGGAGCTCGCGCTTGGAACCGTCAAACGCGCGGTGGTGAAAACCAACACACCCGCGGGCAAGTTCGTTGAAAACGCGGCGGAGGATGCCTACGACCGCCTGATATTCCCCTCGGTGGAGCGCGAAACCAGAAACGCGCTGACCGATCTTGCCAATGAAGGGGCAATCCATAACTTTGCGCTCAACCTCAAGCCACTTTTGATGCAGCCGCCCGTGAAAGGGCATGTCACGATGGGCCTGGACCCCGGCTATCGCAACGGCTGCAAGGTCGCCGTGGTCAGCGACACGGGAAAGGTACTCGACACCACGGTGGTCTACCCGACCTTTGGCGAGCGGCAGAAGGAAGAGGCGATTGAAAAGCTCGAATCCCTCGTGAAGAAGCATACCATTGAGCACATTGCAATCGGCAACGGAACCGCCTCCCGCGAGACAGAGCAGATGACCGTGGAGCTGATCGCCAGAAATCGCGGTGTAAGCTATATGATCGTCAACGAGGCGGGCGCCTCCGTCTATTCCGCGAGCAAGCTTGCCGCCGAGGAATTCCCGCAGTATGACGTCAACCTGCGTTCCGCTGTCTCCATCGCGCGGCGACTGCAAGACCCGCTGGCCGAGTTGGTCAAAATCGACCCCAAAGCCATCGGGGTTGGGCAATATCAGCACGACATGCCGCAAAAGCGGCTCAGCGAAACGCTCGAAGGCGTGGTGGAAGACTGCGTCAACGCGGTTGGGGTGGATGTCAACACCGCTTCTCCGTCGCTGCTCAAGCAGGTTGCGGGACTCAATGAAACCCTCGCAAAAAACATCGTGGCGTATCGCGAGGCAAACGGCGCGTTCACCAGCCGAAAGCTGCTCATGAAGGTTCCAAAGATGGGGCCAAAGGCGTTTGAGCAGTGCGCGGGTTTCTTGCGTGTGCCGGAGAGCAAGCTCGTGTTTGACAACACCGGCGTGCATCCGGAAAGCTATACCGCCGCGGAAAAACTGCTGGAGCGCACGGGCTATACGCTCAAGGATGTTGCCGCGGGTAAGATTTCGGATCTGCCGGAGCGCGTGAAACAGGCGGGCGAGAGCAAGCTTGCCGCCGAGTGCGGCGTTGGCTTGCCGACACTCAAGGACGTGGTTAAGGAGCTGGTCAAACCCGGACGCGATCCAAGAGACGAGCTGCCAAAGCCGGTTTTGCGTACGGACGTGCTGGATATCAAGGACATCGTGCCGGGCATGATCCTCACCGGAACGGTGCGAAACGTGATCGATTTCGGCGTGTTCGTCGATATCGGCGTGCATCAGGACGGGCTTGTGCACATCTCGGAGCTGGTCAACCGCTTCATCAAACACCCGAGTGAGGTGGTCTCCATCGGAGACGTGGTGCAGGTGCTGGTGCTTGGCGTGGATATTCCGAAAAAGAGGATCTCGCTTTCGATGAAGCAGGCGCAGAAGCAATAGAAGACTCGACGAGAGGCGGGAGGGAACCCATGCAAACTGTCAATCTTGCCATGTTAGACGGCGCGCCGGCGGAGTTGATCCTCGCCACGCGGGACGAAAAAGGCCGCGAGGCGGTCTATACACGCGTGTTCCTGCCGCCGCAGCGTTTGATTTTACTCGGTGGCGGGCATGTGTCCCAGCCGCTGTGCCGCTATGCCGCCGATTTGGGGTTTGATGTGGTGGTGGTGGACGACCGCCCGGGCTTTGCCAATACCGTGCGTTTTCCCGAAGCCGGACGCGTGATCTGCGATTCATTTGAGCATGCGCTGGCAACGCTTGCCGTCACGAAATACGACTTTGTCTGCGTGATTACGCGCGGACACCGGCACGATGCGCTCTGCCTTCGGAAACTGCTTGCGGGCACGCAACCGCGCTATCTGGGGTTGATCGGTTCGCGCAGGCGCACGATCGAGCTCTTCAAGATGCTCGAAGAAGAAGAATTTGACCGCGCAAGGATCGACCAGATCCATACGCCAATCGGGCTTGCCATCGGCGCGGAAACGCCAAAGGAGATCGCGATTTCCATCCTAGCGGAGCTGATTTTGCAGCGCAGCAGCAAGAGCGGCGCGCGGGAAGCGGAGCGTCTCGCGCTCACATCCCACGAGCCGGAGCTGCTCGCCTACCTGCTTTCGGGCAAAGAACCTTTCGCGCTGGCTGTTGTGGTGGAAAAAAGCGGATCAACCCCCGTGCCGACCGGAGCCGTGATGGCGGTCAACGCGCTCGGTGGTATCGTCGGTACCGTCGGCGGCGGCTGCGGGGAATATGAAATCGTCAAACACGCGCTGGACGTGCTGCGCACAGGCAATGCGAAACTCATCCATCTCGACATGAGCAACGACGTGGCGGAGGAAGAGGGAATGGTCTGCGGCGGACGCATGAAGGTTTGGATCGAGCCGTTTACGGCGAAATAACGGAAAGAATGGGCAGCAGGAGTGATTTTCTGCTGCTTTTTTGAAACAGAACTGCTGTTACGGCGTTTTTGAACGAGTTTTACCTACATTTTTGAAAAAGCGCTTGACAAAGCACTGTTCCGCGTGTAGATTAAACATATAAAACATATATGCGAAATACAAGGAGAGAAACACATGGCTAAGATTTCAAAAAGCCTGACGGAACTGATTGGAAAGACCCCACTGCTGGAGCTCTCCAATTATGAAAAGAAAAACGGGCTAAAGGCGAAGGTCGTCGCCAAGCTAGAGTATTTCAATCCCGGCGGCAGTGTAAAAGACCGCATCGCACTGGCGATGATTGACGACGCGGAACAGCGCGGTGTACTCAAGGCGGGCAGTGTCATCATCGAACCCACCAGCGGCAACACCGGCATCGGACTTGCATCCGTTGCGGCCGCGCGCGGATACCGCATCATCCTGACCATGCCGGAGACGATGAGCGTGGAACGTCGCGTGCTGATGAAAGCCTACGGCGCGGAAATCGTTCTCACCGAGGGAACAAAGGGTATGAAGGGCGCAATCGCCAAGGCGAACGAACTGGCGGCGGAGATTCCGAATTCGTTCATCCCCGGGCAGTTTGACAACCCCGCCAACCCAGCGATCCACAAGGCGACCACCGGACCTGAGATTTGGGAAGACACCGACGGCAAGGTCGATATCTTTGTCGCAGGCGCGGGCACGGGCGGAACCGTGACCGGCGTTGGCGAATATCTCAAGAGCAAGAACCCCGACGTGAAGATCGTCGTGGTCGAGCCCGCCGATTCTCCCGTCCTTTCGGAAGGACGGCCCGGCCCGCATAAGATTCAGGGCATCGGCGCGGGATTTGTGCCCGCCGTGTTGAACACGAGCGTGTATGACGAGATCATCCCTGTCAAGAACGAGGACGCATTTGCCGTCGCCCGCGAAATCGGCAGAGACGAAGGATTGCTCGTTGGCATCTCCAGCGGCGCCGCGGCCTGGGCGGCAACGCAACTTGCCAAACGTCCCGAAAACGCGGGCAAGACTATCGTGGTCATCCTACCGGATACGGGCGAGCGGTATCTTTCTACCGCGCTGTTTGCAGACCTGCAATAACTTGGCCGGAACAAGATTCTCACAAGCGTTCTTCTGCTGAACATGGAACAACGCAAGAATACAGCCAAAGAGCCGCATTGCGCGGCTTTTTTGCTGCCGCCATGCGCGTGTTGACGCGCCGATAAATTCAGGTTATGATCTTTAGGTGCTTTTTAGCGGCACAAAACGAAAGGCGAACACAACCATGCTCAACGAATTTTCCCGCGCACAACTCCTGCTTGGCAAGGAGGCGATGGTGGCGCTTGCCGGCGCTCGCGTTGCCGTGTTCGGCATCGGCGGGGTGGGCAGCTTCGCTGCCGAGGCGCTGGCGCGTGCGGGGGTAGGCAATCTCGACGTGTTTGACGACGACAAAGTCTGCCTCACCAACATCAACCGACAACTCATCGCACTGCACTCCACCATCGGCAAGCAAAAGGTCGAGGTGATGCGAGATCGCATTCTGGATATCAACCCGCGCTGCGTGGTCACCGCACACGCGTGTTTTTATAGCGCGGAGACGGCGGATTCGGTCGATCTCTCGGTCTATGATTACATCATCGACGCCATCGACACCGTCTCGTGCAAGCTGCTGCTCATCGAGCGGGCAAACGCCGCAGGCGTGCCGATCATCAGCTGCATGGGCGCGGGCAACAAGCTTGACCCGACGCGACTGGAGGTTTCGGACATCTACAAAACCTCTGTCTGTCCCCTGGCGCGTGTGATGCGAAAGGAACTCAAATCTCGCGGCATTCCCAAGCTCAAGGTCGTCTATTCGCGCGAGGAGTCGATCAAGCCGGAGGACGATCTCTCCATCAGCTGCAAAACCGGCTGCGTCTGCCCGCCGGGAACCAAGCGAAAGTGCACCGCCCGCCGCCAGGTGCCGGGCAGTGTTTCGTTTGTGCCGCCGGTTGCGGGCTATATTCTAGCCGGAGAAGTGGTCAAGGACATCATCGCAGCTATCGCGAGCAAACCCTCCGCCAAAGAGGATATTGCGCAGGATGCAGGGAATATGATACACTCGAACCAACAGTAGAAGGGAAAGAAGGAAACATGTTTTTTTACATCCGCATTCGCTAAGCAAGATCAAACAGCAAGAATTGCCAGAATATGGCGCTGTTTGCTTTGCCGGACGAAACGGATGAAACACACGCGGAACAACCGCGCTTGCGTTCCTTTTCTTCGGGTAATGGCAGACAGGCGATATGCTTGCCTGCTTTTTTCTATGGTGACCCTATCACGCAGGCAAAACCGACCGGCGTGGTAAAATGGAACAAACAACAGGAACAATGAAGGGATATACACATGCCTGAATTACATAATTGGAAACGAAAGTATTTCACGATTCTGACCGGACAGGCGATCTCGATGGTGACCAGCGGAATCCTTCAGATGGCGCTGATCTTCTATCTTACGGAGAAGACTGGCTCTGCGCTCGTGCTCTCACTTGCGACGTTTTTTGGCTTTCTGCCGCAAGCAGTGCTGGGGCCGTTCATCGGCGTTTGGGTTGATCGTTGGAGCAGAAAAGCCGTCATGATCGGCGCGGATTTATTCATCGCGCTGGCTGGTGTCGCGCTGGCAATCATCGCGCTCAACGCGCAGCCACCCATTTGGGTCGTGCTCGGCATCCTGTTTTTGCGCAGTGTCGGTTCGGCGTTCCATTCGCCCGCGATGTCTGCCGTCACGCCGCTCATCGTGCCGGAGGATCAGCTTGTGCGCTGCGCGGGCTATAGCTCGTCGATCCAGTCAATCAGCTTTCTCGTGAGCCCCGCGCTCGGCGCGGTGCTCTACGACCGCTGGTCGATTTCCGCAATCGTGGGGCTGGATGTCGTCGGCGCGATCATCGCAGTTGCGTTTGTGGCGTTTATTGCGATTCCGAAGCCGCCCAAATCGGAGTTGGTGGGGCAAGAAAGCTTTTTTGCCGATCTTAAGAATGGCTATCTTGCGATCCGTGAGGACAAAGGACTGTTTCAGATGTTATTGATCGGCACGCTGTATATGCTCGTGTTTATGCCGATTAATGCACTTTTCCCGCTCATGAGCATGGGTTATTTCGGCGGAACAACCACGCACGCTGCCATCGCGGAGACCGCATTCTCGGCGGGCATGCTGGTTGGCGGGCTTGTGCTCGGCGCATGGGGCGGCTTCAAACGAAGGATTGTTACGCTCGGCGTTTCGGTAATCTTGATGGGCGCGGGCTTCGCCGCCTCCGGCATGCTGCCGACGTGGGGCTTTGTCGGCTTTGCGATTCTTTGTGTGGTGATGGGCTTTGCGGCTCCGTTTCACGGCGTACAGACCGCAATCTTTCAGGAACGCATCGCGCCGGAGTGCCTCGGGCGCGTGTTTTCGTTGAGTATGAGTATGATGTCGCTGGCGATGCCGATTGGGCTGATGCTTGCCGGCGCGTTTGCGGAGGTCATTGGCGTGCACACATGGTTTCTCATCTCTGGGATTCTGGTGATTCTCATTGCGCTGTTGATGATGTCCATGCCCGCGATTCGTGCGCTAGATAACAAGCCTGCGCCGGAGGCAGCCGCGTCGGTTGCTCCGGACGCTGCGGAGTAAGAAAACGAACTCACACGCAATAAAAAAATCCCCGTGCTGTCGTCGTTGTACCAGCGCGGGGATTTCTTTCTGTTGTAGGTTTTCTTGCTCTCGGTTGTGCGGGTGATTGGATTGATGCCGTCCCAGGTGGTTCGCTTTGCCGTGTCCAGCGCGCGCTTCTCGCGCTTGCTCATCTTCTCGCGTGGGAGAAATGGTTTCATGAGATTCACTTCCTTTCGGCGATTGCCTCGCCGGGCATTATTTTACGCGAAACCTCGCAAAAGCGCAAACATTTTGTGCGTTTTCTCTACGCTTCGTTGACTTGCCCGCCAAACAAGGCGTTTTCGCGCGAAACGCAATTGCATTTTTATTTCGATACAGTATAATACAGCTATTTGAGGCATAGATTCAGGAGTTTGGAGGATGTATGAAAGATAAAACACGGTTGTTCATCGCGGGCGCAATTTTGCTGCTTGCCGTCGCGCTGTTTGTAGTTGGCATGATCGTTCTGCCCGATATGCTCGTGATGCAGGTGCGTACGGATGGCTCCGCGGGCACTACGCTGCCAAAGCTGTTCGGATTGTTGATTCCGCTGGCGCTGAGCACGGTTTTCGCGGTGTTCTACTATAAGAGCGGGCAGGGAAAGAACCTGCTGGTTGCTCTAATCGGGCTCGTTGCCTTTGGGCTGACGTTCTTCTTCAACCGCTGATTGCACGTACAATCGAAAAAAAGTCCGGCTGCGGAGCCGGACTTTTTGTTGCTTGCGTAGCGGAACTTATTTGCCGAAGGTACCATCCTGCAGCTGCTTGATGTAGTCAGCAACCTTGGCCTGGGTGGCGGCATCCATGAGGGTGTCGTTGAACTTGCCGAGGTAGACTGCGCCGTTTTCGAGCGAGCCGAAGACAACTTCTTTGCCGAAGGTGCCGGTTTCGACCTTTTCGAGGCAGATGGCGATCATGGCGGCGTTGTCGGTGACGACGCTGCTCACGACGCAGGGGTTCTGACCGAGCAGGTCGGCGGGCTGGCCGATGTCGAAGATCTTCACGGTGTCACCGTTGGCCTGGTCGATTGCCTGGCGCGCGCCGGAATCGACGGCGGATGCATCGCCAAAGAACACGTCAGCGCCTTCGTTGATCATGGAAGCGGCAAGCTCCATGCCCTTGGCGGTGTCGTTGAAGGAACCGGCATAGGCGGAGACAACCTTGATGGCGGGGTTTATGACCTGCGCGGCAGCGGTGAACTGCGCGAGCTTGGACTTCGTGGTGTCGAGTTCCATGCCGCCGATGAAGCCGATGACGTTGGTCTTGCTCATCAGACCCGCGATGATGCCTGCGATGGAGCCGATCTGGTCGGCGTTGGGCAGGATGCTCATGATGTTGGCGGTGGGCAGTTCGGTGGAGCCGTTGAGCACCGCGAACGCAACGTTCGGGTAATCGGCGGCAACCTGCTTGACGGCGTCGCTGTACTGGTTGCCCGGCGCAAAGATCATGTCATAGCCGAGGTCGCAGTAGCTGATCATCGTGTCGGCATACGCGGACTGATCGATGGAATCGGTGTAGGCGGTTTCCCAGCCGCGCTTTTCTGCAGCAGCGGTCATGCCGTTGTAGCAGGCCGCACCCCAGCCACCATCAGAGATGCTGGAATCGCAGATCATGGCAACCTTAAAGGTCTTTTCCGCAGCGGGAGCTTCGGTCTTGGCGCAACCGGCGAGCATGCCGAGGGCCAGGCACAGAACGAGCGCGATAGCAAGAATCTTCTTCATAAGTGTTCGTTTCCTCCTAAAATATTATGTAATACGGTGTTACCCGTGATTACCGGTGGGATGGGTGAAGTGGCAACGGGGTTGGCGGACGGATGGTATCCACCCGCGGGAGTCTTTATCGTTCTTCGCGATAATACGGTTTGCCCTTGCTCTTGGGGCCTGCAATCTTGCTGCCGAAGATGGTCAGCGCGATGAGCGTCATCACATACGGAATCATCTGGAAGAGCTGATACGGCAGCAGGTTGGTGCCCACCTGAAGCCTGAGCTGCATCGCGTCAAAGAAACCGAACAGCAGACAGGCAAGTAGCACGCCCGAGCCCGACCAGCGACCGAAGATGACCGCGGCCAGCGCGATGAAACCACGTCCTGCAACGATGCCGTCGGAATACGTGTTGACATAGCAGGTGGTCAGGTACGCGCCGCCCATGCCTGCGAGGAAGCCGCAGATGATGCAGGCGATGTACTTGGTGCGGATGACGTTGATGCCCATGGTCTCGGCGGCTTTGGGGTATTCGCCGACGGCTTTGAAGTTGAGTCCCGACTTGGTGCGGTTGAAGTAGATCATCGTGATGATCACGATGAGATACACCGCATAGACCATCGGGGTTTGGTCAAAGAGCAGTTTGCCGAGAAACGGGATGTCCTTGAGCACGGGGATGGAGACGGTCTTCATCAGCGTGGCCTGCGCGAGCGTGGAGCTTACGCCGAACACGACGCGATAGATGAACGAGGCAAGCGCTGGCGCGAAGATATTCAGCGCCATGCCGTAGACGATCTGCTGACCCGCCAGTGTAATTGTGCAAAACGCGTAGACCATGTTGACCAGCACGCCGCCCAGCGCGCCGCAAAGCACGCCGAGGAAGGGATTTCCCGTCCAGTAGCACACAAGGAAGCCAACCAGCGAACCAAACGCCATAATGCCGTCTAGGCCGATGTTGACAAGGCCCGCCCGCTCGGAATACAGCTCCGCAAGCGCAACAAACAGCAGCGGCGTCGCCATACGCACGGCGGAGATGAGCAAATCGGAAATGGTAGACCAGCTCATACAGATTTAACCCCCTTTTTCTCGAAGAGGTTCATGACAAAATTACGAACCTTCGGCAGATACATCATCGAAGAACCCGCGACGGCGAAGATGATCACCAGCGCTTGGATGATATCGATCACGCTGGTGGGCACGCCGGTGCCGACCTGCATCGTCGTGCTGCCGACGCGCAGCACCGCAAAGAAGTAGGCAACCACGACTGTTGCCAGCGGGTGCAGCTGCGCAATCAACGCCAGCGCCACGCCGTCGAACCCATACCCGCCGCCGTAGCCGCTGATGAGCCGGAACTGTGTGCCGAGGATGTCGCAAGCGCCGCCGAGCCCGGCAATCGCGCCGGAGACGATGAACGCCGAGAGCATGTATTTTTTGACGGAGAGTCCGTTATAGCTACTCGCGACGGGGTTGAAGCCAACCGCGCGGAGCTGAAAGCCCTTAGACGTGTAGAAGAGGAAATACCAAATTGCGATGCCGAGCAAAACCGCGATCACGATGCCCCATGTGATGCGAAG
>JAEWYO010000044.1 GCA_023395595.1 Bacillota bacterium | reverse complement strand
GTGAAACGGGTTCGTTCCGCCAAGAAAAGCCTGATTCAATATTTCGTGATCCTGCTGCTGATCACGCTGCTTTGCCTCGTCGCATACGGGCTCTATTCCGTCTGGATGTATGAGCAGCAGCTCATCTTCAGCAATCAGGCCGCGCTGGATGTGTATTCCAGCAATCTGATCTATGAGCTGCAGGATATGACCTCCTTCAACCAGAGCGTCTATTCCACCGATACGGATTTTATGCTGCTGGCCAACAAAGCCGATCTACTCACGGATGATCAAAAAATCCTGCCGGAATACAACCTCAGAAAGCTCATGAACAACCGTGTGTCCAGCGCGGGGGCAATCTTTCTGTTCAACAAATCACGCTCGGAGTTCTTCTATTGCATTGGGCACAACTTCCTCGGCGGAACCATCACGCGCGTGCAGATGGAATTCATGAACCAAATTCGCGACCACTGGCTGGAATCGGGACAGGCAGACCTGATGCGCTGGACGGCGTATTCGGATGATCAAACCGTGCTGCTCATGAACGCATACCGCCTGCAGGATCTCTACGTTTGCTCGATTCTGGATCTCAACGCGTTTATCGGCACCCACACAAAAGGAGTGGAGGCGATCAAATATGCCTTCTTCACGCAGGATCAGATTTTAACCAACGCAGACTACGCCGCGAGCGAAGGCATCACGCTGGAGATGATCCAGAGCGCGGATGCAAACCTCGTGAAAAACTTCTATGTCGGTAATATCATACAATCGGACTATTATCCGGCGTTTGACATTGGGCTTTCGGGCATCATGTCGCTGCAGGGCATCTGGAGCTATTCGCGCATCTCGGTGATTCTGTTTGTGATCGTGCTCTTCATCATCTGCGGGCTGTTTCTCGTCATCTACGCATTCATCAACCGCATCCTGATCTATCCGCTCAACCAGATCACAAACGCTTCGCGCCAGCTCTCGGGCTCGGCGGAAACGGTCAAGACGGATCAGGATAACTTGCTGGAGTTTTCAACCATCCGTGTGGCGCTGGATGCGCTGGTCGAGCAAAAGGTGCAACTCGAGCAGGCCAACCGCACCAAGACGCAGGAGACCGAGCACGCGCTCTTGCAATACTATCAATTGCAAACGCGTTCGCATTTCTTCCTCAACTGCCTCAAGAGCCTGTATCATATGTCTGAGCGCGGCGAAATTGAGAAGATCCGGTTGATGATCCTCGCGTTTTCCAACCACCTGCGCTATGTCTTTCACGATAATCTGCTGCTCGTGTCGCTCAAGTCGGAGCTGGACGAGGCGCAGGATTATTACCACATTATCCAGATGGATCGCGCGCATCCGCTCCTGCTGGACCTGGAGGTCGATCCGTCTCTGCTGGACTGCCGTGTACCGCCTCTGGTTGTGCAGACGTTTTTGGAAAATTCCTATAAATACAACACCAATAGCAAGAAGTTTTTGCGCTTTGGTGTGCAGATTGACAAAATTGAGATCGAAGCGCGCCCCTATTTACGCCTGCGCCTGAGTGACAACGGAGCCGGATACAGCAACGAGGTGCTCAAGAAGCTCTCGGAGCCCGACGAGCAGTTTGAGCAATACCACATCGGCATCAGCAATCTCAAACGCAGGATGGCGCTGATCTATCAAAACGATTTTCAGGTGGCGTTTTTCAACGCGCCAAACGGCGGCGCATGCTCGCTCATCTATCTGCCGCTGCAATTTGAGCAAGGGAGTGACGCGAATGAACGTATTGATCGTTGACGATCAAATATCGGTGCTCAACAGCATCCTTTCCGGCGTGCACTTCCGCGAGCTTGGCATCGACAACGTCCGCTCTGCTACCAGCACGGAGCAGGCACTGGAGGTTTTTGAGGAGCTTGCAATCGATATCATGCTCACGGATATCGAGATGCCGGGTGAAAACGGTCTGGAGCTCAACCGACAGGTGCAGGCGCGTTATCCGGACACGCTGCGCATCCTGCTCACCTCACATGCGGAGTTTTCCTATGCGCAGGAGAGTATCAAACTCGGCTGCTTTGATTATCTTTTACAGCCTGCACCGTATGAGGTGATTGAGGATTGCCTGCGCCGCGCGCTCCAGCACCTCTATCAGCAGCGCAAGCGCGAGCGGCTCCAGCAATACGGCCAACTGCTTGAAACCAACGAGACCGAGCTGATGAACCATGTGGTCACCCAGCTTTTTTCGCGTATTCCGGAGGATGTGGATTCGTCTATCGAGTTTCTGAACAAGATGGGCTATCCGATCCACGAGGACAAGCGCGTGCAGATCATCTTCATCAACGTGCAGTCGTTTCGCAACTCCAGTGAACCGATCTTCTCTGAAAAGTCGATCCATAAAGCGATTTCCAACGCGCTGAAGCAGGCGAACATGATCTATCCTGTGTTAAAACTCAGCACGGTAAACCGTTATCGCATCTTTGTGCTCGTGCTGTTTTCCGCAACGGAGGAGGAACTGGCAATCACGTCCGAGCAATATCAGGCGTTTTATGAGATGCTCTGCGCGGAACTGCCGAATGAAACGCTGACCTGCTATGCCGGAAACTGGGTTGCCTGCAAGGACATGCGGGACGAGATCAAGCTCATACACCAGTATCTCGACGAAAACATTTCAAACACGAGTGGCATCTATGCTATCTCCGGACAAAACATTGCCTCAGCTTCCTCAACCAACCTTGCCGAGAGTACTGAGCGCTGGAAAACGCTGATCGCAGCTGGGCAGAAGCGAATTTTGGAGAGCGAGATCGATTCGTTTTTACGAAACACCATCGCCAACAGCAACAATAAATTCAAGTCGCTCTGCGAACTGCATCAGCAGCTCACGCATATCTTCCTCGGCTTTTTTTACAACAACAATGTCGATATGAGTGAACTGTTCCACGAAGGCTATACCTACACCGACTATATGGATAGCTTTAAGGATGTTGAGTCGCTGCGAAAGGGCGTGAGTTTCATGCTCAACGCCATCGACAGCGCGCAGCGGCACAATATGCCAAAGAGCGACGTAGAGCGGGCCAAGAGCTATATTGCAAACAACATCGCAAACCCGATTACGGTCAAGGACGTGGCGGATCACGTCAACCTCAGCGCGGAGTATTTCACCAAACTCTTCAAGCGGGAGACCGGGCAAAATATCAAGGAATACATCGCGCTCTCCAAAGTCACCGCAGCAAAGGAGATGCTGGAGCACTCCAATATCTCCGTTGGGATGATCGCGCTGGAGCTGGGATATTCCTATTTTTCGCATTTCACGCAGGTGTTTAAAAAGTATGAAAACATGACACCAAGCGAATATCGCAGCAAATATTCGTCCCTCGCAGAGAAATAAAACTACCGACTATTCGGGAATCAAACAAAGACACGGCATGCGGTTCTTGCTCCGCTGCCGTGTCTTTGCTAAAGGGAGGAATCAGGTCGTTTTCTGCGATTCAGAAGTCAAACGCAGCTTTGCCGTACCGCAAAGCAGGTTTCGATCAAATAGTTGTCGGCCGCATTGAGCCGGAGTTTTTTCATCGTAACAGCCAGCCCGTTCTCCGATTGCGCAAAGAGTAGCATCGTCTCAAACCAGCCGTTGAGCCAGCGAATGCGCAGCTCCAGCGCACCGTCCGGCAGCAGCCGCGCGGTTGCTGCATAGGCGCTCAGCGCGGGGAACGGGGTGGGGACAGCGCACTCGTGCAGTGTACCGTCGAGATATGCGTAGATCTCCGCACCGGAATCCAGCGTCAGCGAGACCTGTCTGGCTAAGACCCAGAGTGTGAAGCTGTGGATTCGTCGGTCGTGCTCCGGCGCCCGAAACGCGGCAAACAGGTCGCCAACGCCCGGCGGAGCCACGGCAAACCACGGATCAAACACGCCGGATTGCACCGAATAAGTGCCGTTCCAACCATCGTCCGGCAGCGTACTGCCGACGTCGCCTCGCGTCAGCGCCTGCGCATTCTCAAGTGCAAGCAGTGCGCGGTATTCTTTATCCGCGGTCGGGAGCGGCTCATCCAGCATCGGCAGAAGCAGATGCTCATAGAGCACATCGAGCGTCTTCTGCGGGCCGACGGGCGCAAACGCACCCTCGTGCAACGAGATGACAAGCTGCTTCTCCGGCCAGAGGATGCCATATTGTCCCTGTCCACCGTCAAATCGGAACACACCGGGGATGCTGCAGGCCCAGAGCTGATAGCCGTAGCCGCATCTGCCGTCCTTCTGCTCCGGCGCATAGGGATTCTCAATCTGAACCGAGAGCGCTTCTTGTACAAAATTTGAATCGAGAATCTGTTCACCGCTCCAAACGCCGCCGCTGCAGTAGAGCTGGGCAAGGCGTAGATTATCCTCCGTGGTGGCAAAAGTGCCCGGCTCGCCGTCGATTCCATTGGGAAACTTACACCAGACGAAGCGATTTGCGTCGATGCCGATCTTGTCAAACAAACGCGGGGTGAGATACTCCTTCAGGTTCTGCCCCGTGCGCTTGAGAATGATCGCGCCGAGCATACACGAACCCGCGGAGTTGTAAGCAAAGTACGTACCCGGCTCGTGCGCCATGGGCGTAGCGAAATAGTTGCCGATCCAGTCGCCCGCCATGTCGGGATGGTGCACCATGCCGTTTGTCATGGTCAATACATGGCGTATGGTGATGCGGCGCGTCCGCTCATCGAGGCGGAGATTGCGACTGGCGATCTCCTCGGCAAAGATGTCCGCCATGCGCTCGTCGAGATGGAGTTTACCTTCCTGCTGGGCGATGCAGATCGCCGTTGCGGTATAGCTTTTTCCAAAGGAGTGGTTGCTGTGCACAAGCCCCGCGCGAAACGGAGACCACCAGCACTCAGCGAATACTTTGCCATAGCGCGCCGCCATAAACCCGTTCATGGTGGTCAGGTCGTGGTTGAGCGCCTGAATACAAGAAGCAACCTGCGTGCTGGAAAGACCGATCTCTTCCGGCGTGCAGCGCGGAAGATCGAATTGCGTCATGGCAGGTTCCTCCGTTTGCGCGCAAAATAGAAATACGTCATCGCGAGCAGAATCAGCACGCCGCACAGGCTGAACACGAGCTGATACCCCGCAAGACCCGCCACCTGACC
Organism: Bacillota bacterium; assembly: GCA_023395595.1. Taxonomy (GTDB): domain Bacteria; phylum Bacillota; class Clostridia; order Christensenellales; family CAG-138; genus UBA7703. The sequence goes on along the minus strand of JAEWYO010000044.1, from coordinate 65,382 downwards.
CAGAATAGCGCCGCCGATCATCGGGCCGATGCCCTGGCCGATGTCACCACCGAGGAAATAGGTGCTTGTTGCAACGCCGCTGCGTTCGCGCCCGACATGATTGATGCAGCCCGCTTGCAAGGACGGCTGCGCCGCGCCCTGTCCCACCGCACGCAGCAAAGACGTGAGCAGGATCATCCAAAGCGCGGTGCTTCTGCCGAGCAGAAACATCGACAGTGCGGTGATGACCATGCCCGGAAAGACGGTGTACTGGATGCCTTTTGCGTCCATGAGCTTGCCGGCAAGCGGACGGACCAGGAAGAGAAACACCGCGTACACGGTGAAATAGACGCTGATGCCGGCGATACCGCGTTCATCTGCATACAGCACCAGATAGGACGAGATAATACCGTTGACAAACGAGAGCGTGGAGTAGGGCAGTGTGAACGGCAGCGCCTTTGGTTCGATGATGTCTCTTAGCGCGATTGTTTGGCTCGCCTGCGGTTTTGGCTGATGCAGGTCTTTCATGAAGAGCAGCAGCAGACACGTCAGCGCGGGCAAAAGCGCCGCCGCGATAAACGTCTGCTGCATGCCGACCGCGTTTGCAATCGCAAGCCCCACAGCGGGCGCGCAGGCGGAGCCAATGAGTTGGCTGATGCCCATATAGCCGATGCCTTCGCCCATCTTGTCCTTGGGGATAAAGCGGATGATCAGGGACACCTGCACCGTGCTACCGACGGCGAAGCCAAGTCCGCTTAAAATCCGAAAGACGAAAATCAGCGTTACATTCCTGGTAAATGCAAGGCCAAGGAGGCCAAGCGCCATGAGGATATTGCTCGCAACCAGCAGCCAAACATTGTTGAGGCGGTCTGCCATGAGGCCGCAGAACGGTCGGCTAAAGAGCGAGGTCAGCGAAAACAGGCCGACGATGACGCCAGCCAGCGCGATCGAGAGTCCGATGCCGGTGAGATATTTGGAGAGTATCGTCACCACCATATAGAAGGAAAACGAACTCAGTGTGCTGATGATCAGCACGAGTATGTATTGCTTATTCCAAAGCTTTTGGGTTTGTTCGGCTGTTTGCATTGATTCCACGGATGGTTCCTCTCAAAAAGCGAGGGCACAGAGGTGCCCTCGCTTTCAACTGTGTTGTCTTGCTGTGCTTATTTCGCGGCGAGCCAAGCGTCAAGCTGGGCTTGCTTCTCTGCGATGACGGCATCGATGCCCGCATCGTGCAGCGCCTTCTGGAAGACGGGGAGCACTTCTGCGATGTTCACTTCGCCGTTGATCAGCGGCAGATAATACTGCGCGATGACGTTGCTGCAAGCGGTGATCTGATCTGCAACTTTCGTGCTGTCAAAGGTGAAGCCGAGCGCGAGGGAGTTCTTCGCGTCCTTGTTGGACTGCACCATCATCTCCCACATATTGTCGGGCTGATAGTACCACACCGGGCAGCCGGAGGAGTTGGGCAGATAGTAGGATGCGCCGAGGCCGGTCCAGCCGCAGTTGGTCATGTCTTTTCCTTCGGGGAAGCGGACATAGCCCTTGTCGTCGATGACGTAGTTTTCGCCTTCGATGCCGTTGCCGAGAAGGTTGGCGGCTTCGGAGTTGGTATAGAACACTTTCAGCACGCGCATGGCGGCTTCTTTGTTCTGGCTGAAGCTCGTGATGTGATACAGATACGTGGTGGCATTGCCGGTGGTGATGATGCTATCGCCAAGCTGTGTGCCGACCATGTTGTCGCCATAGGTCTGCTGGAGGTTTGCTTCATAGATCCATTCGTCGAGGTTCCAGCAGTAGCCGGGGGTGCCTTCCGTGATGCCGAACTGGACGCTCATCAGCGTGGGGTTCGTGTTGCTCATCGCATCGGGGTTGAAGATGCCGTTGTCCGACCAGATCTTCACGTTGTCGAGCAGGTTCATGAAGTAGGCGGATTCATAATAGTTCTCGACCGTTGTGCTGTTGAGCGGATCGGTCAGAACGCCGAGGAAGTTGGTGTCTCCGAGGTAATCGATGTCCTTCGGAATCCAGTAGCTCTGTGTTGCGCCGGGGACAAAGTACTTGTCCGGGTTGGCTTTCTTCATCTCAAGAATCGCGGCGGTGACTTCATCCAGCGTCTTGATGTTGGTCCAGTCGATGTTCGCGGCCTTGGAGGCGCCTTCCTTGACGATATAGATCATCGGGGAAGAGAACGGCCCATAGGTGGGCAGACCGTAGAGCTGACCGTTGATGGTGCAGCAATCCAGAATGCCGGGTGTGTCTGCAAACAGATCCAGGATGCCCTGCCCGTCAGACTCCAGCAGGTCGTTGAGCGGAGCCAGCTGACCATTGGCATAGAGCGTGCTCATCGGCATATACCAGAAGGACGAGAAGATATCGATGGAATCTTCACCGCCGGTGAGCATCAGGTTGAGCTGGGTGCTCATGGTCGAGAAGTCAACGGGAATGAGGTCGATTTCAGCCTGCGCTTCCTTGCGCATGATGACGTTGAGGGCTTCCTCAATCTTCGCTTCCGAGTCGGTGGCAAACATCTTCGTGTATGCCATGCGGATCACGGGGTAGGTGCCGTCCGCGGGAGCTGCTTCGGTGATTGCCGCGGTTTCTGCGGGGGCTGCCGTCGCTTCGGTGGTTGCGGCGGGTGCTGCGCAGGCGCCGAGCATTCCGACGATCAGGAGCATCGCAAGAATAGACAATAGGGCCTTGCTCTTTTTCATTGGGTCTCTCTCCTTTTATGGTTTTGTGGTTTCTGGTTTGTTTTTCGGTTGCTCTTGTGTGATTAAAAAAATACCGGATGGGTGAGGCAGACCGCCTCTGACACAGCCATCATAGCAAAGCGTCTCGCGGCGATGCCATCAAATTTCTGACCCCTTTTATCATATTTCCGATCAAAAACGGGTAAAATCGCGGAATACCGCAGGGAGCAAGGCGCGTATATACGTCAACGAGCGCAACTGGACCTCACCAGAGGAAACAGAGCCGAAAAACGTTCTTTCGATAATAATTACACGTCATTTATATAAGAATGATTCCGAAATAGTTTAGCACCTTGATCGAAATTCGGTTTCCATTGCAGTTATCGATGAGAAAACCGCAAAAATCTGCAGAAATCCGGGTTTCTGCAAAACCCTTCAGAAAAGTAACAAATCTAGTCGGAATTTTGATAGTGAGGGGTTTTTCTTTTTGATACGATCTTACCAAGGTGCTGTTCAGGCACATTTCGCACCATGCCTTTCGTAAGAAACAAAGCAAAAATCAACGCACTTCAACCCTTCACGGAGGATGTTCAATGGAAAAAAAGACAAAAGCGTCGGGAAAACGGGACATGACCCCTTCTGAAAAGTCGTATCAGAGACTCAGAAGAAAGAGGCGGTTTTTGCGCTTTCTGCCGCTGTATCTCATGCTCATCCCGGGCGCGGTGTATTTAATCATCAACAACTATCTGCCGATGGCGGGATTGTTGATCGCGTTCAAAAAGATCAACTACTCGCTGGGTATCTTCAAGAGCCCGTGGGTCGGTCTGGACAACTTCAAATACCTCTTTAGCAACAACGACGCGCTGCTTGCCCTGCGAAACACGGTTCTTTACAACCTTGGGTTCATCCTGTTTGGAAACCTGCTGGCGATCGTGGTTGCCATTGCGCTCGACAGCGCGAAGAACAAATACTTCAAGCAGGTGAGCCAGGTCGTGTTTTTGATTCCGTTCCTGCTCTCCACCGTGATCGTCAGCTACATCGCGTTTGCGTTTCTCAGCCCCTCCAACGGTTTCATGAACAACACGATCTTGCCGCTCTTCGGTGTGGAGAACCCGATCAAATGGTACAACGAGTCGAAATATTGGCCGCTCATCCTCAACATTGTCTATCTCTGGATGTCGTTCGGCTACAGCTCGATCCTCTACTATTCGAGTGTCATCAGCATCGATAAAACCTATTATGAGGCGGCGGTTGTGGACGGCGCAAGCATCTGGCAGCAGATTCTTCACATCACGCTGCCGGGCATCAAGCCAACGATCATCACACTGGTGCTTCTCTCGGTCGGCAGGATCTGCTATTCGGACTTTGGTTTGTTCTATCTCATTCCCCAGCACAGCGGATTGCTCTATTCCACCACACAAACGATCGACACGTTTGTCTACCGCGCGTTGTTGGAGCTCAATGACGTTGGCCGTTCCTCTGCGGCGGGCTTCCTGCAATCGATCTTCGGTTTTATCCTTGTGTTTGGCGCAAACTGGCTCGTCGGTAAGCTGGACAAAGAGAGCGCGCTGTTCTAACGGCGCAGGGAAACCGGATCAAGGTACAGTAAATGTGTTCAGCCGGAAGCGAGGCGCGCCTCCTTCGGGCGGAGGGTAAAAACTATGGTAAATAACAGCAAGGTGTTCAATTTCTTCGTCAACTTTCTGCTGGTGGCGCTGATTGCCGCGTGTATCATCCCGTTCTGGCTGCTGTTCGTGAGCTCCATCACGTCCGAGACGTATCTGATTCAGCACGGCTACTCGCTGCTGCCGAAGGAGCTGAGTTTTGACGCATACAAATATCTCTGGGACGCGAAAGATTCTATCGGGCGGGCATATCTGATGAGCATCGTCATCGCGCTCATCGGTGTTGCGGCAAACATCGTACTCACAGTGCTCTTTGCCTATCCGCTGTCCCACAAGGACCTGCCCGGGCGGGGTGCCATCTCCTTCTTCCTGTTTTTCACGATGCTCTTCAACGGGGGCTTGGTGCCGACCTATATGGTCTATACAAACCTCATCAATGTGAAAGATTCTCTTGCGGGCATGATCGTGCCGTTTTTGCTGATGAACGCGTTTTTCGTGATCATCATGCGCACCTACTTTACCTCCAGCATTCCGGGCGAGGTACTGGAGGCGGCAAAGATTGACGGCGCGAACGAGGTGCAGAGCCTGCTCAAGATCGTGCTGCCGATGAGCAAACCCATCATCGCGACCATCGCGCTGATGACGCTGATCTCCTACTGGAACAACTGGACAAACGGCGTGTATTTCTTAACCACGCGCACAGACCTCTACGGCATACAGAACTATCTCAACGACGTGATGAACAAAGCGGCTTTCCTCCAGTCGCACACGTCGGGCATGATCAGCGCAAAATCGATTCCGAACATCAGCGTGCGTATGGCAATCGCCGTGATTGCGGTGATTCCGCTGATGATTGCGTATCCCTTCTTCCAGAAGTATTTCGTCAAGGGCATCACGCTCGGTTCCGTTAAGGGCTGATGCACCGATCTCGCGCTTTGCGGGTACCATTTCATGACGCAGAGCAAACAACAAGCGCCAGACAGACGCATTGGCTCCGGTTTTCCTGTGCGGGGAGCCCCTACCGTGGCTTGCTAGAAACAGCAAGCGGCTTTCGCAAAAGAAAGCACGGAGCCGTGCGAAACAAAAGGCTTTGTCCGGCGCTTGTTTTTCCAAAAAAATGAAAACGTTTACAATTTAAGCCTGCATGTGTCCATTGGCAGGAACACGCGTTGCATCAAGAGACAGAGTTGGGAGTATTTCATGAAAAAAGTCGAAAATAAGATTATGCTCATCACCTATTCCGACACCATGGGGAACAATCTTGCGGCGCTAAACGACGTGCTCGCGCGGTATTTTGACGGTGTATTTGGCGGCGTGCATATTCTGCCGTTCTTTCCGTCCTCCGGTGATCGCGGCTTTGCCGTGATTCATTATGACATCGTCGATCCCGCGTTCGGCACATGGGAAGACATAGACCGCCTTGGAGAGCAGTACTATCTGATGGCGGATTTCATGCTCAACCATGTTTCGATCCGCTGTGCCGAGTTTCAGGATTATCTGCAAAACGGCGACGACTCGCCCTATAAAGACATGTTCATCGATTGGAACAAGTTCTGGCCCAACGGCGAACCAACCGAGGCGGAGCTGGATGTAATGTATCGCCGCAAGGAGAAAGGCCCGTTCTTCTCCTTCACCCGCGCGGACGGCAAGAGTGTCAACCTCTGGAACACGTTCTTTCAGGAGCAGGTGGATATCGATCCCTACAGCGCGGCAACGCAGGACTACTATCGCCGCAATCTCGGCTTGCTTTCAAAGCATGTGCCGCTGATTCGCTTTGACGCGTTTGCCTACGCCTCCAAAAAGCCGGGCACTTCATGCTTCTTCGTCGAGCCGGAGATTTGGGATGTGCTTGAGACGGGCATGCAGCCGCTGCGTAAGAGCGGAACCGAGATGCTGCCCGAAATCCATGAGAACTATACAATCCAACTAAAAATGGCGGAAAAAGGCTACTGGGTCTACGATTTTGCGCTGCCGATGCTGTTGTTGCACGGGCTCATGAGCGGCAGAACCGACCGATTGATCCATTGGCTGAACGTCTGCCCGCGCAAACAGTTCACCACGCTGGACACGCATGATGGAATCGGCGTTGTGGACGTGGTTGGGTTACTCAGCGACGAGGAGATCGACTATGTGCGCGCCCGGGTGGACGAAATCACCCTACCGGCACAGCCGTATATGAAGTTCCCGAGCATGATTAAAACCTCCGGCAAGCAGGCGCAGCGCTACCAGCTCATGTGCAGCTATTATTCCGCGCTGGGCGCGGACGATCGCGCCTATCTGCTTGCCCGCGTGGTGCAGTTTTTCACGCCTGGCGTACCGCAGGTCTACTATGTAGGATTGCTCGCAGGTGAAAACGACATCGAAGCGCTTAAGCGCGGCGAGGAACCCAGGAGCATCAACCGCCACACGTACACGGAGGATGAGATCGCCGAGACGGTTGAAAAACCGATGCTTCAGGACATGTATCGCATCATGCGCTTTCGAAACGAGAACCCCGCGTTCTCCGGCGAAGTCGAAATTGGTGAATCGAACGATGACGGTAAGCTGCGCGTAACCTGGAAAAACGGCGCGCAGACGGCACGGCTGGATGCGAATTTTGTGACCAAAGCATTCACGATTACCAGCGCAGATGCATCCGGCGAAACCGTGTTCTTTGCGCAGGAGGAAGCATAACGATGGGCAAACTGCAACTTGCGACGCTGTTTCAAAACGGTATGGTGCTGCAAAGAAGAACTCCGGTCTGCATTTGGGGAACAGCGCAAGAAGGAAGCCTCGTTGAGATCCAGCTTGACGAACAACCCGCCTATGCCGTTGCGGGAAAGGATGGTTTTCGCGCCTATCTTCCGCCGATGGAAGCGGGGCGGAACCTTACGCTCCGCGTCAGTGCGGGAGACGAGAGCATCGTAATAGGCGATGTCGCCATCGGCGAAGTCTGGCTCGCGGGCGGGCAGTCCAATATGGAATTTCTCCTGCGGGACGATGCGGAGGTCGCAGGCGAAATTGCGAGTGACTGCGCGGATATGCGCTGCTATGAAGTGCCGAAGATTGCCTATGCTGGACAGGAGAACGACCGGGACTATTCCAAGGTTGGCGTTTGGCGAAAGGCGCGCGGTGTTGAAGCGAAATATTTCACAGCAGTGGGCTACTATTTTGCAAAAAAACTGCATGCGGAGCTGGATGTTCCCGTCGGTATCCTCAACTGCACCTGGGGTGGTACCTCTGCAAGCGCGTTTATGAGCAAGGACTACCTGACCGGAGCGCTTCAACCCTATCTCGACCGCGCAACGGAGGCACAGGCGAAGCTAGACCCGGCGACGGAGCTGGATCGCTACTGCAAGCTGCAACACACGATGGACAATATGCCCTTTGACAACAGCATGAGCAACCTTGCGCCCGTCCGTCCTGATCCGGCGATGATGGCATCGATGGCGGAGATGGGAGAGTTGTTCCTCTCGCGCTACTCGCCGTTTCGCCCGTGCGGGCTTTACGAAACGATGCTCAAGCCGACCGCGCCCTTCACCATCAGCGGGGTGATCTGGTATCAGGGAGAGTCGGACGCGGCCTACGCGGACACATATGAGCGGCTGATGCAGCAGATGATCGCCTGCTGGCGCAGCCTCTGGAAAGCGGAACTGCCGTTTTTGATCGTGCAGCTTGCCTCGTTTGAAGAGATGATGGAGCCGTTGGACTTTGTCCCGATTCGCGCCGCGCAGGAGCAACTCACACGCTCTTGCGACAAGGTTTGGCTTGCGTGTGCGATGGACGCGGGCATGCGCTATGACATCCACCCAAAGCAGAAGCGTCCGATTGGCGAACGGCTGGCGGGGCAAGCGCTCCTACACGTCTACGGCAAGTCGATTCTTGCGGATTCGCCCGCCGTGGAGGCGGTAAAACGGGAAGGGGACACGCTCGTGCTCCGCTTCGCGCACACTGGCAGCGGGCTTGTCTGCCGCGGCGAAACACCGGAAACGATTGCGCTCACGTTGGACGGAACCGAAATCAGCGTGTTTTTTGCGCAAGTTTGCGAAAACGAGCTGCGCATTCAGTCTGGTGCGTTTGCCAACGGCGGGCGCGTGATGGTTTCGTTCTGCCAGATGCCGTTTTGCGAGGACAACATCTATAACAGCGCGGGCCTGCCAATGCTACCATTTGTCTGCACATTGGAAGCATAGAGCAAGAAGAATAGGAGAAGTGTATGTCGATTGTACAATACTCGTTTGAAAGCGTTTGCCTGAACAACAACACGCAGATCACCGTGATTTTGCCGGACAAGCCGCGCGAACTTAGCCCTGCGGAATTCTATGGCAACGGTAGAAAATATAAGGTACTCTGGCTGCTGCATGGCACGTTTGGCGATCATACCGACTGGGTGCGAAAGACCAACATCGAGATGTATGCGACGGAGAAAAACCTCGTCGTGGTCATGCCCAGCGCTCTCAACTCCAACTATTCCAACTGGAACGACTACATGCTGGGTTACCGCATGTTCGATTTTCTCACCGAAGAGCTCATGCCGATGATCTACGGCTGGTTCCCGGTCTCCGACAAACGGGAGGATAACTTCATCGCGGGCTTGAGTATGGGCGGACGCGGAACGATCAAATACGCGGTCAACCACCCGGAGAAATTCGCGGCGGCCGCCGTGCTCTCTGCAACGCCGATGGACATGAGCGATATGGGGCCGGACAATCCTTGCCCGATGTTGAACACCAACAACCCGCGCATGCACGCGACGCTGCAGAACGCGGGAGGGGTGGAAGCATTCCAAAATTCCAACGAGAATGTTTGGGCGATCATCGACCGCCTCGCTAACACCGACACGCTTCCGCGGCTGATGTTTGCCTGTGGGCAAGAGGATGTAATGCTCTATGAACTATTTAAAAAATTTCAAGCGCATGCCAAAGAGATCGGGCTGGATGCGCATTGGTTTGAGCTGCCGGGCTACAAGCACGAATGGCGGTTTTGGGATCTTGCGATTCAGGAAGCGCTGTCGTTCTTTGGGCTGACGGAACAGGGCGGCAACCCGTATTAACACAGAATGAATTGGCGCATGCGTGCGCATCCAGTTTCGATTTGGAGGAGTAAAAGCAGATGGCACTTTTTGAATTCAATGCGCTTTCGGTGATCCTCGGCGGCTCGTTTGCCGCGCGGGTGTTCCTGCCGGAGATGGACAAACTGCAACTCGACGACACCGCACACGCGCACAAATACCCCGTGCTCGTGCTGTTGCATGACGAAGGCGGCGCCAGCATAGACTGGCAGCGCACGCCTGCAGAGCGGCTCGCGGCGGAGCACGGAATCTTCGTGATTACGCCGGATGTGCAGCACGCGCTGGGTACGGATATGGAATATGGCCCGAAGTATGAGACGTTTGTGAGTACCGAGCTACTGAATATCTGCCGCAACATTTTTCCAATCGCGCAAGATGCCGCCCAAACATGGGTTGGCGGAGTCGGCACGGGCGGCTACGGCGCAATCAAGCTCGCGCTGCATCACCCGGACGTGTTCAGCAAAGCGTTCTCCCTCGACGGCGTGCTGGATCTTAACGCGATCATCGAGAAAGCGGAGGCGGGCAAGGATACGGGCATCCTGCTTGGCAAAGCGCAGTTGGAAGCGATTTTCAGCGACCATTCGCATTTTTCCGGAGGGACAAACGATCTCTTCGCGCTGGCAAAGCGGCAAGCAAAGGGCAAGTTCCTCTTTGTCAGCGAAGATGGCTTTCGCCATCAAAAAGAGAGCGAAGCGCTCGCGAAACTGCTCGGCACGGCGGCGGAACTTGTCACCCTACCGTCCGGGGCGGACTGCACGAGCCAGCAAAAGAGCCTGCCGCAAGCCGTCGCTTGGGCTTGCGCATAATCGGGAGGACAAGAAAATGGCAAACATCAGGCTGTATTATTTTTCCGAAGCGCTGAAGATGAAGGTCGGCGTGAACGTCATCATCCCCGAAAACACATGGGGGCATTCGCTGGCGGATCGTCCGGCGGGCTATCGCTATCCCGTGCTGTGGCTGCAATCCGGCGGTGGGTTTGACTATACCGACTGGCAGCGTTATACCGCGATTGAACTCTACGCCGCCGAGGCGGGCATCGCGGTCGTTTGCAGCGGCACCTATTGCTCAGGCTATATGGATACCCTGCATGGCGATTTCAAATATTTCACTCAGCTTTCGATTGAGACCCCGCGCGTGGTGCGCCATCTCTTCCCGCTGAACGAAGACCCGAAACACAACTACATCGCTGGCTTTTCAATGGGCGGCTATGGCTCGCTGAAATGGATGCTGCGCGATCCTGAGCAATTCGCGGCGTTTGGCACCTTCTCCGGCAACAAGAATGTGATCGATTTTGTGCCGGAGGTGGAGGACAACACGCAGAGCTTCTATATGTTTGCAAGCGCCTTTGGCTGCAAGTCAAACGTCGAGAACACCGAGCATGACGTCGCCTATCTGATTCGCAAACAGAAGGCAGCTGGAAAGAAGTTTCCCAAAGGGTACATGGCGACCGGCGTGGAGGACACGCATTACGAAGGCAATGTGGAATACATGGACAAATACGCAGCCCTCGGGCTGGAGTTTGAGAGGACCATCGACCACGGGCATCACAACTGGGAATACTGCGACCGGCATGTAAAGAAATTCATCGATTGGCTCGCCATCGAAGACACCTATAAGCGACTGAGTGAATAATGGAATGTACGAGTGAGGAATGGTATGCAGATGAGTAAGATTTTTTTAGCGGCGGGCACGCCGGACGACGGCAATCGGGACTACCTGCCGGAGCGGATCAAGGGTAGCGACATCGTGGTCAACGAAAACGGCAACAACTCCCAGCCTTACCCCGAACGGCTCAAGGAATATCAGGAGGCGCTGTTGGACGACGGCATCACGGACACGTGGTATGAATTCGTCCCTTCTGGCTACGACCCGGCAAAGAAGGTGCCGCTCGTGCTCTCTATGCATGGCGGGCTGATGACGGGGTGGGGTCAGGCGATCTACACGAGCTGGACATTGATGGCTGAGGAACACAACTTCATTGTCGCGTTCCCGAACGCCTCCAGCAAGCGCGTTTGGTGCGTCGAATGGGGTCGTTGGAGCCATGACGACGGCAAGACGGGACGGGAAGAAGCGCCCGGCGAGCTGCCGGAGGTGCCGGAGAGCATCGAAGCCAATCACGACGCGCAGATGGCGCGCGCGCTCATCAAGAAGATGAAGCAAAAATACAACATCGACGAGGAGCGCATCTTCATGCAAGGTATGTCGATGGGCGACCTCATGACGGCGATGTTTACCAGAAACTATGGCGATGTGCTCGCGGGGGCTGCGGGCTCGGGCTGCGCAACGTTCCTTTCGGTCTTGTTTGCGCCCGATGGTACGGTACAAAACAGAGCCGGGCACGTGGACATCTGGCAATCCCGCCCGGAGCTCAACGACATCCCGCCGAACAAACAGGAGGCACTTAGGGTCAACCGCTACAACCGCTATTACTGGATGCGCATCAACGGCTGCCAGCCGGTGCCGCAGATCCGCATCGTCGGCGAAGACAACTTTGCGTTCTATCACGGCGAGAAAGCGGATGTGACCTATCTGGACATCAAAAACCGCGATCACGGGCAGACGCTGGACGACGCGTCGTTGATCTGGAACTATCATTTCTCCGGCGTGCGCAGAAAAGCGGATGGAACCATTGTGCACACGAATTCCAACATTGCGCGCACAGGCGATGCGTTCGCGTTTGCCGCTGCGGATGTCTGCGGCTATGGCTGGATGAACAATCGAATTGTGCCGATGAAGACGAAAGCGGTTCGCTGGCAAAAGCTCAAATACCACGGGCTCAACGGTGGACAGGCGGTTCGCGGAGACTATCTGTGCGTTCCACTCTCGTTTCTGTGCGAGGCGGTTGGCGCGACCTATGAACCGAGTGAAGACACGCTGACGGCAATCGTCACGCTCAAAGACGGCAGACGGCTTCAGTTTGCGCGCGGCAGCATCGGCTGTGTGATCGACAACACACTGCGCAGTATGTATTGCGAGGCGCTCCATCGCGACGGCGAACTGCTTGTTTCTATCGAGTGGTTCTGCCGGTATTTGCTGAATCTGCATGTCTCTACTTGCGACGGGGTCGCCTACGCCACGGATCATTTCAACACGCTCTCCGTGAACATGGCGGACTTGATCACCGATCTGTTGAGAAACGGCGGCGCGCTGCCGGACTATGAGAAGACCGCCTTGCCCAAGGCATAATCTCGAATAAAACCAAACCAAGCAATGAAACTTCTTTGGAGGATTGTATGGACTACAAGGTAACACTGCGCGCCGGCACGCCGGACGACGACAACAGGACCTATCTGCCGGAGGCGATCAAGGGCAGCGATATGGTGGTCAACGAAAACGGAAACAACTCCCAGCCCTATCCCGAACGACTCAAGGAATGCCGCGGCATCATCGCCGACGGTTTGGAGGATGTTTGGTATGAATACGTTCCCAGAGGCTATGATCCCGCGAAGAAAACGCCGCTCGTGATCGGCAACCACGGTGGGTTGATGACCGGCTGGGGTCACGCGATCTATACGAGTTGGACGATGGTTGCGGATCGCGAAGGATTCATCTGCGTGTTTCCGAATGCGCATTCGCTCCGGATGTGGGTGGTCGAGGGCGTGTTTGACGACTTTGATCCCAAGGACGCGCCGGATCTGCCCATCCAGAAGGTGCCAAAGGATATCAAAGACAACCACGACATGAACTTCCTGCTCGGTCTCATCGAGAAGATGAAGGGACAGTACAACATCGACGAAGGGCGCATCTTCATGCAGGGTATGTCGATGGGCAACCTTATGACGGATCAGTTCGCACGCAATTACGGGCATTTGCTCGCGGGTGCCGCGGGCAGCGGCGGCCCTTCGCGCGTCAACATCCTTTTCGACGAACAGGGCAACCTCAAGAACAAGGGCGGGCACCTCGCGGTTTGGCATTCCCGCCCGGAACTCAACGGCACGCCTCCAGGCAAAAACTACAGCGAATTCACCACCAATAAATACAACCGTTTCTACTGGATGAAGCTCAACGAGTGCGACCCTGTGCCGGAAATCAGCATCGTGGGCGAGGACAACTTTGCCTTCTATCGCGGTAAAAAAGCGGATTTGGTCTATCTGGACATCAAGAATCGCGACCACGGGCAGACGCTGGACGAAGCGTTCCTTTACTGGGACTATTTCTTCTCCGGCACGCGGCGCGAGGCGGATGGGTCGATCACGCACACCGAGACGATTCTCCCGCGTAAGGGCGACGCGTTTGCAATAGCGCTGAGCCGCGATCTGGACAAGGCTTGGTACCAAAACCGCGTCTACCAGATGAGCGCGAAGGCCGTCTCCTGGCAAAAGCTCAAATATCACGGGCTCAACGGCGGGCAGGCGGTGCGCGGAGAATATCTGTGTGTCCCGCTTTCGTTTCTTTGCGAGGTGTTCGGCGCGAAATATGAACCCAGCGTGGATACGCTCACCGCAGTCGTGACACTCAAAGATGGAAGGGTGCTCCAGTTTGCGCGCGGCAGCATCGGCTGTGTGATCGACAACGATCTAAGGAGCATGTATTGCGAGGCGCTACATCGTGACGGGCAGCTGCTCGTCGGCGTGGAATGGTTCTGCCGTTATCTGATGAATTTGCACGTGAGCGCCAGCAACGATGTGGTGTATGTGACGGATCATTTTGCGGAGCTTTCCATATTCATGGCGGATTTGATCAAAGACCTGCTCAAAGGGCGCGCCATGCCGGAGGATTTCTCCGTCATCGAAGACTAACCGCCGCAAAGGCGGACAACGGGCAACGGAGGCAATGCGATGATCACCATCAAGGATGTCGCAAAACACGCGGGTGTTTCGACGGCGACGGTGTCCCGCTATATGAACCAGCGAGAGATGCTTAGCGAAAGAGCGCAGAGCAAGGTGCGCCACGCAATTGAAACACTGGGCTACCAGCCCGATCCCACGGCACGCGCCTTGCAGAGCAAGAAGAGCAGCATGATTGGGCTCGTGGTGCCCGTTGTGGACTACGCGTTTTTCAGCAGGCTGACGGACGCGGTGGAGCAGGCTTGCAGCCGCTATGGTTACAAGCTCCTGCTCTGCCAGTCCGCCTATGATGCCGCAAAAGAGCTGGAGATGGTGTCTCTCCTCAAGGCGAACAAGGTGGACGGCATCCTGCTTTGCAGCAGGCTTGGCGACGCCTCGCTCTACACCAAAAACGATTTTCCGATCATCAGCATCGACCGCGAAATTCCGGGCGTTCCCTCCGTCACCGCCGACAACTACAACGGCGGCGTGCTGGCGGCGGAGGCTCTCTTTCGCGCGGGTTCGCGCAATCCGCTGCTGCTGACCACCGACGTGCCGGAGTATATGGCGATGTATCAGCGCCAGCGCGGGTTTCTCGATACGTGCGCGTCGCATGATATGATCGCGCGCCCGCTCATGCTGCGAGACGTCGGCTTTGGCGAAGCGGAAACGGCACAGATCAAGCGCATGATGACGAGAGCACCAATCGTGGACGGCGTGTTCGCGCTTGGGGATATGATTGCCGCGGGGTTTTTGCACACGGTGCTGCAAGAGGATTCTCTTGCACGCGTCCGGCTGCCAATCGTCGGGTTCGACGGGCTGGATATTTCACGCTTGTTTTCGTTTTCTACCGTGGCGCAGCCAATCCGCGAGATGGGCACGCGCGCGGTGGAGCTGCTGATTCGCCGCATCAACGGCGAAACAGCACCGGAGCAGCTTGTGCTGCCGGTGTCCTATATCGAACGCAAAAGCACACAGTCATTTACACAAGGCGAAGAAATGAGGGAACGATGAAGCGCAAGATCAACCTTTTGGCGGGCGAGCCAAACGACGCAAACCGCGACTATTTGCCGGAGGCAATCAAAGGCAGCCGCATGGTCGTCAACGAAAACGGCAACAGCTCACAGGTTTATCCCGCGCGGCTGCAAGAGTTTTGCGAGAGCGTCACCGATGACGGCTTGACGGATACCTGGTATGAATACGTGCCGGTAAGCTATGATCCGGCCAAGAAAACACCTTTGGTGTTTTCGATGCACGGCGGCTTAATGACCGGCTGGGGACAGTGCATCTACACCTCCTGGACGCACATTGCGGATCGCGAGGGGTTTATCTGCGTCTTTCCCAATGCGCATGTCAAGCGGATGTGGATGATCGAATGCGATCCCAACACGATTGATGAGCTCTCGCAGCCGATGCCGGAGGGAATCCCTTCGCTCAACAAACCTACGGGCACGGTGGAGGAATATCACGACGTGCAACTTGTGCTCGCGCTGCTCAAACGAATGAAGGAACGCTACAACATCGACGAAGGCCGCGTGTTCATGCAGGGCATGTCGATGGGAGATTGCATGACAAGCCAGGTTGCGCGCTATTGCGGCATGCATTTTGCCGCAACCGCCGGATCGGGCTGCCCAACCAACCCGTTATTACTGTTTGCGCCGGATGGGAGCGTAATCAACAAAGGCGGCGCGATGGACATCTGGCAATCCCGACTGGAGCACGACAAAACGCCGTTTCACTACGGGCTGGACGACCGCACCGTGGTGCGCGCAAACCTCGATTACTGGAAGCGGATCAACGAGGCGGACGTGCTGCCGCTCATCAGTCTTCAGGGCGAGAAGAACTATGCGTTTTATCGCGGAAACAAGGCGAATGTCGTGCTGATGGACGTGAAAAATCGCGACCACGGGCAGACGTTTGACGACGCGGAGATGGTTTGGGACTTTCTCTTCTCCGGTGTGCGCAAAGAACCGGACGGAACGCTCGTGCATACCCCGACGCTCAGCCGGCAGGCGGGCGACGCGGCGGCGATCGCCGTTTGCGAGGGCGCAGGCCGCGCGTGGCTCAACGGCGCGGTTGTGCCGCTCTCGGCTCCGGTGGTGCGCTGGGAGAAATTGAAATATCACGGGCTAAACGGTGATCAGATCGTTCGCGGAAGCTATCTTTGCGTGCCGGTGGACTTTTTCGCGCAGGCGTTTGGTGGAGCAATCGCGGCGGACGCGGTCGGCAGGCGCGCGCAGCTTACCATGCCGGATGGCAGAGTCTTTACCTTTGCCGAAGGGTGCATTGGCTGCGTGGTCGATAACCGCATCGAAGCGATGCTCTGCGAATGCATCTTCCGCAACGGCGCGCTCTATGCTTCGCTGGAGTGGTTCTGCCGCTTTGCGATGAACTGGCAGGTGTCGGAATATGATGGAGTGCTTTACGCGACCGATCATTATTCCGTGCTCTCGCGCTACATGTCCTGGCTTTTTCAGGATATGCTTTGCGCGGACGGGGAATAAAAAAGGCGCTCAGTTTTGAACAAAACAAACGGAAAGAAGGATGAATACCATGATCAAGACGAGTATCGATACGTTCATCGGCGATTTTGGGCAGATGGTGGAGACCATCCGCATCACGGGGCTCTCCGGCGAAGTAACGGCGGCAGATATTGCGCTCAAGGAGTGCTATACCGACTGCTGCGCCACGATTGCGAGCAAAGGAGTGCTCTCCGTGAAGCTTGTCGGCGGCGAAACCGTCGTCAAAGTAGATCCGTTTCTCTATCGAATCGACTTTTCGCTGACGGTGCAGGGGCAAACGATCCGCAAGGCGGATATCGCGGATATCACCGTGCGCGACGAGGTGTTGTTTGGCAAGCACAGCGAGGGCGACGTGCTCTACCGTCTCTATGAACCGAAGGCAAGCAGCCCTCGTCCGCTGATTCTGTTTCTGCATGGCGGTGGAGAATGCGGCACGGATAATCTCCTCCAGCTCACGGGAACCATCGGGGCAATCAGCCTCGCCAAACGTTTTCCCGATATGTTCGTTCTGGCTCCTCAGGCGCCGGACTACGGCATTGGCATGCAGGAGATGTTTGCCAAGATGATGGCAACGGGCGATCCGTTCCGCGTTTGCGTCGGCGCGCCGACCAACATCAGCTTTGGCGATCGCGGTTGGAACCGGGACTATGTCGGCAGGGTTTGCGACTTGATCCGCAAGATGATTGCCGAAGGCCGTGTGGATGCCGCGCGCGTCTATGTTATCGGCATGAGTATGGGCGGGGCGGGTGTGATCACAACCGTTTCCTCCGCACCAGATCTGTTTGCCGCGGCGGTTCCGATTTGCCCGAGCATGAACGGGGATAGCTACCCGCTGTTGGAGAATTGGCCGGAAGTGCCCGCGTACATCGCAACGGCGTATATTGACCATCAGGCGGGCAGGCATGCCTATATCCTCCGTGCACTGACCAAGCTCTGGGAGCGCGGCAGAAAAGACCTGCGCTACACGCTTTTTACGCCGGAAGAACTGGAACAATACGGCATCGTTGCCGCGCCAACGCTCAGCGAGAAGGAGATTCGCGCCGCCAATCACAACAGCTGGGTACTTGTGCTGCACAACGAATATGGTATTCTGGATTGGATGATTTCGCACCGGAAGTAAACAAGCGAAACCAATCTTACAAAAGTGAAAACTGCGCGAACGATCACGCAAGCGGGGGTAACGATGAATTTTTCGAAACTGACACACTATCTCGACTCTTTGGAGAGCAAATATGAGGTTCACGGGCTAGACTGCAAGGTCATGCGCGGGCACGAAGTGCTCTATCGCCACACGGCGGGGCACAGCGACTACGCCATGACAAGGCCTGTTTCCGAAAACGATCTATATGATCTATACTCCTGCACAAAGGTGATCACCATGGCGGGGGTGATGCAGTTGATCGAATCCGGCAAGCTGGGGCTTGACGACCCGCTTTCGCGCTATCTGCCAGAGTTTGAAACCATGTATGTGGCAACGGATTTCCAGATTGGCGATTGGCCGTTTGAGTGGCCGACACAAGCTTCGCCCCTCGTTCGCGCACAAAATCCGATTTTGATCCATCAGCTGATGTCGATGACGGCGGGGCTTTCCTACGACGTGTTCTCCGAGCCGATCCGTCAGATTCGGGAACAGACGAGTGACCGTGCAAGTACGCGGAAAATCGTCCGCGCGATTGCGAAGATGCCGCTGATTGCGGAGCCCGGCACGCGCTACTCCTATGCACTGGGGCACGATGTGCTCGCGGCAGTGATCGAGGTGGTCAGTGGGATGTCGTTTGGCGCATACATGCACAAGCATATATTCGCGCCGCTGGGGTTGAAGGAGATGTTTTATCAGGTGCCCGAGGAGCAGAGGAGCAGGCTCTCTGCGCAGTATCGCAAGGATTTTGAGACTGGCGAGATGACGCAGAGCCCGGATATGATCTTCCGCCTCTCCGCGGGAAGCGAGAGCGGCGGTGCGGGGCTAACCTGCACGGTGGATTCCTACAGCGTGGTGCTCGATGCGCTCGCTAACGGCGGCGTTGGCACAAACGGTGCGCGGATCTTGCAGCCGGAGTCGATCGATCTGCTGCGTGAAAACCGACTGAATGGGCAGCAGATGGAAGATTTCTCCCGCGCGGGCAAGGTCGGCTATGGCTACGGTCTCGGCGTGCGCACGCTGGTGGATACCGCGTGCTCTAAGAGCCCAATCGGTGAGTTCGGCTGGGACGGCGCGGCAGGTGCCTATGCGCTGGCCGACCCGAAAAACGGCATAAGCATCTTTTATGCGCATCAGATTCTTGGCATGATTACCTCCTACAGCGAAATTCACCCGATGATTCGGGATCTTGCGTATGAGGCAATGGAACTCTAAAAGACAGGAGTGAACCCATGAGACTGGATTTCATCAACTATCCTGAACTGGGCAGGAGCATGTATGTGCTCTATCCCGCGGGCGAGCGACTGAGCTGCTATGAAAATACGCTGATTACCATTCTGCGAGAGGACGAGAGCGACGCATTGCCAATGTCGCTGCTTTCCGACGCGGACTTTTGCGCTCTGGCGGATCGTCAGCGGATGATCCTGCTGTTTCCGAACCCCATTGGCGGCACTTGGAACGGGGAACTCGATCCAAACGGGCGGGACGATCTTAGCGACGTGGCGGAGCTGGTACGTCTCTTTAACTACCAGCCAGGGTTTGTGGACATGGGCATCTACCACAACATGCACAACGCACGTTATTTCATCGGCAGTGGCACGGGCGCGTCCCTTCTGCATGCGCTTGCCACGTGCAATCCCGTCAACGTTGCAGGCATATTCACCCTCGGCGGCAGGCTTTCGGATCGTGCGCAGTCGCGCTCGGTTGGAGCCACCGTCTCCGCGATCCTGCGCAATGCGGACGCGGATACGCGCGACTTCTTTGTTTCGCTGAATGGGGCACAGCAAGCGGGCGACGGCATGTTCGTCAACCCCGTGAACGATGCGGCGTTTGTGATCACCGAGCACTCGGAGTCCAACGAGATCGACGCGCGTGTGATCCGCTCCGGCTGGGAGAGGTTGTTTTCGAAGGTGTGCCGCTCCAACTCCTGCGAGCTGGGCGATATGGGACCGCGTACCGTGCGCGACGATTACCAATTTTTCGTGCATGAGGACGACATGCGCCTCGGTGACAACGGTAAAGTCGGGCACACATGGTTAGAATATGTGCCAACATGTGTGAAGGAAAACCCGGGCAAGCCGGTACCGCTGATGCTCTTCAATCACGGCGGCGCGGACACGCCGGGCAACATTGCAAACACGATCAAGATGCACGAAGTCGCGGAACAAGAGGGATTCCTGCTCGTCTATCCGTGGTCAACCGCGCGTTGGGGCTGGAATCAGGACATGGTGCCGGAGCAGCCGGATGACGTGGCGTATCTTTCCGCATTGATTGCGTATATGAAAGCGACTTATGCTGTGGATGAAACGCGCGTCTATATCGGCGGATTCTCCAACGGCTCGGCGATGGCGCAGGTGTTCGCAATGACCAACCCCGAGATGATCGCCGCTGTGATTGCCGACAACACCCGCTTTTGCCAGAACCGTAACACAAAGCCATTTGCCATCGCGGGCTGCAAAAAACTCGCTTACGATTACCGTATGCCGGTGTTCTATACGTATGGCACGCGGGACATGGAGTATCCCGCCGTGCGCGGCAGCGGGCAGCAGGTGCAGTATGATTTCTGGAAATCGTATAACAACATTACCTGCAAGGAAACGCCGTATCTCCCGGATGCGGATGCTTCCGGTGTTGGCGTACCGGGCGATGTGATTGAGACTTATCATCCGAATCCGCGCTATCCCGCGCGCAAGTATACGACGCATCGATTCTTCTCCAACGATGCTGTGTCGCTGAATCTGTACAACTACTCTTTAGCGGACGGCAAAGGGCACGACTGCAACCCGGAGGAAGCACGGCTGGGTTGGAACTATGTCCGCCAGTTCCGCCGCCTGCCGGACGGCGCGCTCGCGTTTGAGCCGCAGAATTGAGCAACACGGTACAAACCGGAGGAGGTAAATTTGGGAAAACTACGCTTTAACTATCGCAGTGAGGTGCTTGGATACTATGTGGACATCACCGTCGTGTATCCCACGGACACGTATCGCCTGCCGGAGACGCCTGCGCTGGCCAAGCGCTCCCACGGGCTGCTGCTCCGCGAAAAAAAAGACTTTTTTGCGCCGGGCATGAAGTTTCAAACGGTCTATCTGATGCACGGCGGCGGGGACGACGACACGTTGACCTATCGTTATACCAACGCGGAAGCGTTTGCGCAGCGAAACCATGTGATGCTCGTAACCCCAAACATTGCAAATAGCTTTGGCGCGGACGCATGCTATGGCGTGCCATATCAAACATTCATCACCGAGGAACTGCCGCTGGTGATTCAAACGCTGTTCGCCAGCTCGCCCAAGCGCGAAGACAACTTCATCATGGGCTATGCCATGGGCGGGAACGTTGCGCTTGCCGCCGCGATTGCGCGGCCGGATCGGTACAGCGTGTGTATGGATATCTCTGGCGGAATCGGTATGACACTGGATGCCGAAACGCTGAAAAACGAGCTACTGAGCGAGCATTTCTTGAAGTTTTTCCCGCTCTACGGCGCGACGTTTGGTTCGGCGGACGAGGTGGTCGGCTCGCGGTTTGACTTGAGCGCCGTCGCGCTGGAAAACCGGGTAAATGGCATGCCGGAGTGCAAGTTCATCCTCGCCTGCGGGAGCCTGGAGTTCATTCGTGCGCGGATGGAAAACGACGCGCGCCTACTCAAAGCGCTGGGCTTCGATGTGGACTATCTTCTCGCAGAGGGCTATGACCACGACTTCAAGATGTGGAACGACTATATCGAACTGGCGCTGGATCGATTGCTGCCGCTCAAGCGCGCGGCGATTCTGCCGGAAGAGGCATAACGCTTCTAGCGTTAGAAGCAAAGCACCGGGCTTGCAATGAGTTGACGGTTTTGCGCGGGGAGTTTATATTGGAGTTGGGTTTCCTGTGATAAAAAGCAAGAAATCGCGCAAAAACCTGCCAAACCGCACAACAAGCAACAAGGATAAAGGTGGTATCAACATTGAACCTGTTTTCATACAACTCGCCGATTATGCGCTTTCTGGAGCGCGTGTTTGATCTTGTGGTGCTCAACCTCATGACGCTGCTGCTCTGCATTCCGATTGTGACCGCGGGCGCTGCCATGACCGCGCTGTACAAAACCCTCTTCGACATCCGCCAGCACAAAGGGCGCACCGTGATCGGCTATTGGCAGACGTTTCGGGCGGAATTTCGCCCGGCGCTGCCGCTTGGGCTGCTTGCGATTGTTGCGCTTGCCGCGTATGGCGCATATCTCTATCTGCTCTATCCGCGACTTGCGGCGGAAAACGTTTGGGCCTGGATTGCGGTTGCCGCCATCGGTGCACTGTTCTTTTTTCCGATGTCGTTTGTCTTCCCGCTGTTTGCCAAGTTTGAAAACACCGTAAAAAAGACCATCGTCAACGCGTTCTTCATGAGCATCCGGCATCTGCCTGTGACGCTGATCGTGATTGCAATGCAGGTCGTTTGGGTGCTGCTGATGCGATTTTTGCCGGATCAGGCACCGTTCATCCTGCTGGTTTGGCTGTTTTTCGGTATCTCGCTACCGGCGTATCTCGCAAGCGGTTTGTTCCTGCGTGTGTTTGCGCAGTATGCCGAGATAGAGTGAACCAAACACCGGTTGCATGCTCAGGAAAGCGCCGAACTATTGAAAACGAGTGAATCTGTTTTCAAAACGGGATCACTTGCCCAGGGGAAATTGTGTTCCCGCGCCGCACGCGGTATTCTATCCTTGGAGTGTTTTACCTATCCTATTGTGCCGATCCGAGCCGATCACGGGGAGGCGAACGGTTGAAAAAAAGAGCATTTGTCCGCCAAATTATTCTGCTTCTGGCTGCGTTGGTGATGCTGCTGGCTATCGTGCTGGTGGTGCATGCCGCGTCGTCATATTCTATTTTGCGCGGTGAAATCGAGCAGAGTGCGGAGAATTTTTTGCAGGTCTACGGCGGGGAGATCAAAAGCCGGGTCTTGCAGATGGATCGCGCACTGCAAAACCTGCTGGTACAGAACTTTACAGATTTGCAGATCATTCGCGGCGCGGAGGAATCCAAACGCGTCTATGCTTCGCTCAACATCAAGAACTACATCACAGATTTGCTACGCAGCGATGACACAGTCGGTTGCATCGTGGTTGCGGACGCACGATATGACGTTTGCGTGGACGCGGCGGCAACGACACTGAACTATTGGGATCGCGACGCGATGCGGGACTATACGTCCGCGTGTGCGCGCGGCGAAGAAACGCCAATCGGCTGGTCGTTTGTTTCTCTCAACAACCACATGTATTTGACCAAGTCCTATTTCTACAACGGACGTGCGGTCAGTGCGTTTACGGGCACGAACGATGTACTTGCCACAATCCCGCCGGGTGACTATGGCGAGCAGACATTTGTGTTGACGGATGAATACAACACCGTTGCGGATGCGGCGGGTGAGCCGCTGGAGCAACTGGCAGTTGGGCAGGAGATGAACATCGCCTCCTCCGCGCGCACGCTGGTGGTCAGTTTTCCGGTCTATCCCGGGCAGATTTCTCTCCACAGTGTCGTGCAAAACCTCAGCGTATGGCGGCAGGTGCGCGCCAGCACTGCGGTTTCACTGGCGGCCATCGTGGTTACGATCTTCTTTGGCTTTCTGCTGATTCGTTATGTGCGCAAGCAGATGATGCTGCCGATGAATGTGATTACCGAGGGCATGGAGCGAATCGACAAAGGCGAATATGACCTTCGCATCGAAGGCGAGTTTGACACGAGTGAGTTCACGCACCTGAAAGACACCTTCAATAAACTCATGGATGAAATCGTCAACCTGAAAATCCAGAGTTACGAGAAGATCATCTCCCTCAAGGATATGGAGCTGCGGAGCATCCGCCTCCAGATCAAGCCGCACTTTTTTCTCAACGCGATCAGCACGCTTTCGAGCATGAACAGCCAGGGACGCGGGCAGCAGATCAAGGGCTATGTCGAATCCTTGAGCAAGAACATTCGCTATATGTTCAAGTCCGGCCTGCATACCGTCAGCGTAAAGGAAGAGATTCGCCACATCGAGAATTACTTTGATATGCAGGCGTTCAAATATCCCAACTGTGCGTTTTACTTCATTGACCTTCCGGCGGCATTGGAAGGCTGGCGCATCCCACAGATGCTGATTCAAACGTTTGTGGAAAACGAGTTCAAGTATGCAATCTCGGTGGATACCGTGCTTACCGTGCTCATCAAGGTGAGCTTAAGTGAGCGAAACGGGCAGGAGATGCTGCTCATCGAGATTGAGGACGACGGAAAAGGCTACCCGCGCGATGTGCTGCGCTATATGAACGGTCACGGCAAGCCGAGGACGGAAGATGGCTCCCGCGTGGGCTTGTGGAGTGTCAAACGCATGATGTCGCTGATGTATGAACGCGACGATTTGCTGGAGCTGACAAACATCGAACCACACGGCTGTCTGAACCGCATCTGGGTTCCGGCGGAACCGGTACATGAATTCACGGATGAAGGCGAACCGGAGCTTTGAGCAAGTCCGGACAAAGAACGAAAGGTGGTGTGGCGCATGCGGCTGTTGATCGTTGATGACGATGTCCCAACCGTTGAAACGGTGTGGGATTCCATCGCTTGGCGCGACATCGACATTTCGGAGGTGGAAATTGCGCATAGCGTTGCGCAGGCAAAAGCGGTCATTGAGCGCGCGCCGGTGGACATTGTCATCAGTGACATCGAGATGCCGCAGGGTAGCGGACTCGACCTGCTTGCGTGGATTCGCGGGCGCGGCGAGGAGACGGAGTTTATCCTGCTCACCTGCCACGAGCGCTTTGACTATGCGGCGCATGCCATCAAACTCGATGCCGCGGAATATCTCGTGAAACCCTTTGACGCGGAGATTATGCAGCTCTCGCTCAAGCGCGTGATCGCGAAAATATCCGAAGCAAAGCGCTTACGCGAGAAGAGCGAATATGGCGAATGGCACAGCAAAAACCTCCGTCAGGAGCAGCTCTATTTCTGGCTCTCGCTCTACAGCGGCATCGTCAGCAGCGGTAGGGAAGCGATCTTGAGCGAGATTGCCGCGCGCAAACTGCCAATCGACACCCGGCAGACATTCCGCCTCATCGTCACCAAGATCACGGACTATGAACGCCCGCTGGAAGACATTGGCAACGATCTGTTCTTCTTCTTGCTGGAAAACATCCATTCCAGCCTGATCTGCCATTCCGAAGAGAACGACAGCGTCGTGCGCCGTGTGGGCGACACGGGGCTTTGGTTTATGACGACCGTACCGGACGCACCGGAGGAGGAGATCATCGCCCGCTGCGAGCAGGTGGTATCGGCTTGCGCGGAGCGCGCGCGGGTCAAAGTAACCTGTTGCGTGGGGTGCGCCTGCGCGATTGAAGAATTGACCGAGAAACATCACCAACTGCACCGCATGATTCAGCGCAGCGCCGCGTTTTACGGCCAAGCGTTTTCGGAGAGCGGTGCGCTTGGCGTTTTCTGCGGTGAGCCGGTCATTCTGGACTTGGATCGCCTCGAAAAATGGCTCGTCGAGCGGGACAAGATGTCCATTCTGACCTACATCAAAGACGTGCTTAAAATCCGTACCGACAACCGCACGCTCAATGAACGCAGCCTGTTTTTGATGAAGCAGGAAATCTTACAGGCGGTGTACGGCTATCTTTCCGAGAGCGGAATTCAGGCGACTCTGCTCTTTCACGATGATAACTCTATGCGTCTGTCCGATCTTGCGACGCAGTCCGCCGTGGATATGATCCGCTGGGTCAACTATCTGCTGGAACGCGCGTATGATTATGAGGAAGAGGTGCGGAAAGCGAGCGGGCTCATCGAGCGCATCAACGCCTATGTGCACGAGCACTACAGCGAGCAGCTGGATCGAAACGAGGTTGCTGGTGCGTTCCATCTTGCGCCGGAATATTTGGCAAAGCTTTACAAGAAAAAGACCGGGGTCTATCTCAAGGATTACATCCGTGAATACCGCGTGGAGCAGGCAAAGCGCCTCCTGCGGGACAAAAACGTGTTGGTGAGCGATGTGGCAGGCGCGGTCGGTTTTGATAACTTCAGCTATTTTTCGACGATCTTCCGCAAATACGTCGGAGTCACACCAAACGAATACCGCCGCGGTGACTAACGGCGTATGCTTGCCTTTGCAGAATCGATCCGCCCGGGCAAGGCAAAATAAACAACGATGCATTTCGCGCGTGAGGGCACGCGTGGCCATATAAAAAAGAAGCAAACTGGAACGAAAACGCAAGCACATTTGCCCCGATTCGTGCAAAAAACGAAGGGCAACGAGGGCTTGGTTTTGTGTACCCAAACACACTTAACACAAACTTAACATACTCCCGTTTTCAAAATAAGTGTGCTCGATTTCGAAAGAGCGATTCAGCGGCGCTTGGTATACTCGAAGTATCAAAAAAGGAGGATTCTCGTGATGAAACTGACCAAACGTCTTCTCGTCCTCGCAATGGTTGCGGTGATGGCGTTCGGCGCGTTCGCCTGCAAAGCAGCCACGCCCGCAACGACCGAACCCGCGGCATCCGGCGACTCCGCAACGGCAGCTCCGGCCGCAGCGGAACCCAAGGCCATCGAAAAGGTGGTTTACGCCTATGCAACATTCAACAACATTCCCTCCGAAGAAACGCTTGCAACGGTGGAAGAGGCGATCAACGCCATCACCCGTGACAAAATCGGCGTGGAAGTGGAACTCAAACCCATCGTGATCTGGGACTACTCCAGCACCGTCAGCCTCGCGCTGCAGGGCGGAGAGAAGATTGACATCTTCCAGAGCCTTGGCGATCTGAGCACCGCAATCAGCACGGATATGTGCCTCGACATCACCGGCATCGTGGACACCTGCGCGCCGGAAACCAAAGCCCTCATCGGCGACAAGTGGCTGGCAGCCTGCACCTCGGACGGCAAGCTCTATGGTTTCCCGACCTATAAGCCGATCGCGCTGACACAGATGGTCATCTATCGTCAGGACATCGCGGATGCCCTCGGTATCGATATGAGCAAGGTCAACAGTATCAACGATGTGACCGCCGTACTCGAACAGGTCAAGGCAGCCTATCCGGATATGACGCCGGTCGCCGCCGTCAACCAGGGCAACATCGGCCTCTCTGCGCAAAATGTGGACTATCTCACCGACAGCATGTATGCGCCCAAGGGCGTTCTCATGGGTGACGAACTCAAGGTTGTGGACTACTATGCAACCCCTGAATTCGCTTCCCTCTGCAACCTCGCACGCGACTGGTTCAACAAAGGCCTCGTCATGAAAGACGCAGCCACGACCTCCAGCACCGCAGCGGAACTGATGGCCTCCGGCAACTACTTCTGCTATGTCGCGTCCTACAGCTATCCGGAAGCGGATACCGCAGCTTCTCTGGAAGCACAGTGCGGCGGCTTTGACCTCGGCGCAAAGACGATCGGTTCCGCGTTCCTCGATACGTCTTCCATCAACGCGCTGACCTGGATGGTCTCCTCCACGAGCGATGCGCCGGAAGGCGCGCTGAAGTTCCTGAACCTCACCTTCACCGATCCGGAGATCACCAACCTGATCATCTACGGTCTGAAGGATCGCGATTATGTCCTGAGCGATGATGGCTTCATGAGCTATCCCGAGGGACAGGATGCGACCACCGTGCCCTATACCTCTCAGCTTTCCTGCGGCACGCTGGGCAACTTCTTCATCATGTACCCGATGGCGGGCACCAACGTGGATTCTCTCGCCTGGGAACTCGAACAGAACCAGAGCGCAAAGACCTCTGCCGCCATGGGCTTCACCTTTGACAACAGCAAGGTCAAGACCGAGTATACCGCCGTCACCAACGTGATCGAGCAGTATGTCTACGGCCTCGTCTGCGGCAGCGTTGACCCCACCACGGAAATCCCCGTCTTCCTCGAAAGACTGGCGGATGCCGGCATGGGCGCCATCATCGCCGAGAAACAGGCACAGTTGGACGCTTGGGCAGCAGGCAAATAAGAACCTGAGCGATTCAAGGTAGCGTATCGACGGGAGCGGAAGGGGCTTTTCCCTCTCCGCTCCCGCATCCGCGCAAGGCTGTTTGAATGGCGGCGCGCGCAACAACAACACGACGGAGGGACGCTCTGCTATGAAGAAAAAAAAGCAACAGCGTGCAAACAGCGCGCCTCTGCTGCTGATTGCAGCGCCGGGCATTCTGTATTTGCTGATCAATAACTATATCCCCATGTTTGGCGTCTTTCTGGCGTTCAAAGATTTCAACTATCGCAAAGGCATCTTCGGCAGCGAATGGTGCGGACTGGATAACTTCAAGTTCCTTTTCAAAACCCACGATGCGTGGGTGATGACGCGAAACACGATTCTCTACAACATCGTGTTCATCATCATCGGCACCATTGCGGCAATCTTTATCGCGGTGCTGATGTACGAACTCGGCCAGCGCACACGGGTGAAGTTTTTTCAATCCGTCATGCTGCTGCCAAACCTCTTAAGCTGGGTGGTTATCGGCTTTGTCGTCTATGCGTTTCTCAACGCGGACACGGGCTTTATCAACAACACCATCCTCAAGGCGCTGCACATGGAGCCGATCTCATGGTACAGCACCACAAAACCATGGCCATTCATCATCATAGTCACCTATCTTTGGAAATACGTCGGGGTCAACTCGATTATCTATATGGCGAGCATTTCCGGCATCGATAAGGGAATTTTCGAGGCGGCGCAGCTGGATGGAGCCACCAAGATGCAGCAGATATTTAGGATCACGCTGCCGATGCTCAAGCCCACGATCATCATCCTCACACTGATGTCCATCGGTCGTATCTTCTATTCCGACTTTGGCCTTTTCTATCAGGTGCCGCAGCAGTCCGGCCGCCTCTTTGAGGTCACGCAGACCATCGATACCTATGTGTATAACGGCTTGATGGAACTTAAAAACATCGGTATGTCGGCTGCTGCCGCGCTGTATCAGTCCGTGGTCGGGTTCCTGCTCGTGCTCGGTGCAAACGCGCTGGTGCGCAAAGTGGACCGCGAGAACGCGCTGTTTTAAGGGGGAAGGAGCACATGAAAAAGCAATTCAGAGACGACGGAACCAAATTCCGCCTCGGCTCCACCATCATACTCAGCGTACTGGCGTTTCTCATCCTGCTGCCTATTTTACTGGTGGTAATCTCGTCGTTTACCGATGAAAACGTGCTGATTTCATCAGGTTATACCTATTTTCCGTCCAAGCTCAGTCTGGATTCTTACTACTATATGATCAAGCAGAGCGAGATGATCCTCCGCGCATACGGTGTGACGATTACCGTCACCTGCGTGGGCACGATCATCAGCGTACTGATCACGACTATGCTGGCTTACCCGATGTCGCGCCCAAACTTCCGCTATCGCAACGCATTGGCGTTCTTCGTGTTCTTCACGATGTTGTTCAACGGTGGTATCGTGTCATCCTATATCATGTGGTCGCGCGTGTTTCAGATCAAGGATACGATTTGGGCGCTGATCATCCCGAATTATCTGGTCACGGCGTTCAACGTGTTCCTCGTGCGTAACTATTACGTAACGAGCGTGCCGCTTTCGATCATCGAATCCGCGCAGATCGACGGCGCGAGTGAACTGACGATCTTCTTTAAGATTATGCTGCCGCTGGCGATTCCGTCGGTCGCAACCATCAGCCTCTTCACCGGCCTGATCTACTGGAACGACTGGATCAACGGCTTGTATTATCTGACGGACGCGAAGCTCTACGGCATTCAAAACCTGTTGATTCGCATTATGAACAACATTCAGTTCCTCAAGGTGAGCTCCAACGTGTCGCTGCTGGGAACGATGAATGTCGATTTGCCAGGCACATCGGTGCGTATGGCGATGGCGGTGATCGGCATACTGCCGGTCGTGATCGTGTACCCGTTCGTGCAGAAGCACTTTATCAAGGGTGTTGTCCTCGGCGCGGTAAAAGGGTAACAGGCTGCAACCGGTTTGCAAAAACAACAAACCCCGCGTAAATGCGGGGTTTTTCTGGGAAAGAGGGAGATACTATGACCGTTCGTGAAATCGTTGATGCAATCATTCAGAAGACTGGCGTTCCGCCTCTGCCGGAGGAGCGCACGTGCGATCGTCTGATCGCCGGAAGCTGGGACACTCAGGTGACAAAGATCGCCACTACGTTTATGGCGACGGTGGATGTCATCCGCCGCGCGGCAAGTGAGGGGGCAAACCTCATCATCACGCACGAGCCGACTTGGTTTACCGGTATGGATAAGACCGACTGGGTGCAGGAGGACGAGGTGTATTGGGCGAAGAAAGCGCTGATCGATCAATCGGGCATCGCAATCTGGCGTTTTCACGACCATATGCATATGGCTGGTGAGGACGGCATTTTCCGTGGTTTCGAGCAGGAGACCGGCTGGGACAAATACCGCATGGCACCGCCAACGACTGACACCCTCGGATTTGGCATCACTGGAAAACCCGATGGTTGCTACGAGATCCCCGAAACCACGCTGCGCGGGCTTTGTGATTTCTTCAAAGCGAAGTTCAACATGCCCGTGATCCAGATCATCGGCGACCCGGAGATGAAGGTTTCCCGCGTGGGCGTTCTGCCCGGCGGTGGGAGTCTCGGCCTCGGCACCGAGCAAATGCCGATGCGCTATATGCGCCTGCGAAACGCGGATGTGCTCATCTGCGGCGATATCACGGAATGGACTCTGCCCGCCTATGTGCGGGATGCATATCAGCTTGGACTCAACCGCGCAATTCTCGTGCTCGGGCACGAGCGCAGCGAAGAACCGGGTATGAAGCGCCTTGGAGATTGGCTGGCGGACATCGGTAACGGCACACCTGTGGTCTTTTTGGACGCCAAAGAACCGTTTACCTATCTCTAAACACGACAGAAGAATAGAAGAAAAACAAAAAAACGACCGGCAGGAGGAAATCAGTATGGCTGTGATCAATTGCGACTATTATTCCTTGGCGCGCAGGGGCTTTGTCTCCTTTAACGCGATTCTTCCCGTGGAGCGCCCGCCGGAAGGGCATGAACAGGCTTCCTACACCAACGGGCCGTACCCAACGCTGTATCTGCTGCATGGGTTTTCCGGCAACCGCAACGACTGGATCACCAACACGCAGATTGTGGAGATGGCGTCGCGGCGCGGATACGCGGTCATCATGCCGGACGCGCGGAATAATTTTTACCTTGACATCGAAGAATCGCTGGAATACTGCGGCGAGTTTATTGGCAGAGAGCTGGTGGATGTCACCCGCCGGATGTTTCCGCTCTCCCGCAAGCGCGAGGATACCGTCATCGGCGGCATTTCGATGGGCGGCTATGGTGCGGTGCGCAACGGGCTGAAGTATGCGGACACGTTTGGTGCGATACTCTCGCATTCTGCGGCGTTGATTACCAACGAGGTCGCGCACATGCGTGAAGGCGAGGGCAACTTCATGGCACCATATGCGTATTATCGCCATACATTTGGCGAACCCAAGGCGTTGCTGGGCTCGGATAAAGACCCGATGCATCTGGCCAGCGAACGGCTAAAGGACGGCACCGCGCCAAAGCTGTTCTTAGCTTGCGGGTCGGAGGATTTTCTCTATGCGCGCAATTGTGAATTTCATGCGCATCTGGAAGAGATCGGCTACGCGCACACGTGGTGGGTCACACCCGGCGTGCACGACTATGTATTCTGGAATGCGTCGCTCCCCGCGAGCCTCGGCTGGCTGTCTGGCGAGCAGGAGACGGCGTTATGATGCTCGAGGCGGACGCAATCCTCACGCTGCATGTGGAGGTTGGTGTGCCGAAGCTCGTCGGTGAGACCGGCGCTGGCAAGCTTGTGATCATTCCGATCATCGGCGGCAGCTTCGAGGGAGAGGCGCTGCGCGGCAAGGTTCTGCCCGGCGGCGCGGACTGGAGCACGCAACTGCCCGGCGGTGTGGCGCATGTGCACGCTCGCTACTGGATCGAAACCGACGACGGCGCGATCATCGCCATCGAGAACGAGGGATACTATAACCAGAACCGCGAGAACGCAACCATACGAACTACACCGCGTTTTACCTGTGACATCGACGGAACATATGCCTTTTTGAGCAGAGATACCTACGCGGCGGAACTTGTCAGCGGCGGAAAAAACGCGGTAGACATTCGCGTCTATCGCCTGCGCTAGGGTGTAAAACGGGACACGACGGAGGCAAATATGATTCTTACGGCAAGAGACTGCGCGCAGCACCTGCGCTGGTCGGGGCGGACGCTCTATGACGAGAGCCGGGATACACTGTTTTTTAACTGGTCTTGCGCGGGGTTTACTGTGCGTTTCTTTGGCAAACGGGTCGTATTGGACGCACTCGCTTTTCCGGAAACCTATCCCGGCGAGGCGGACAGCTTGCCTTGGTTTGCGCTGTTTCTAGACGGGGCAAAAGAGCCTGCGCGCATCTTCTCCCTTTCCGCGGGCGAGAGCTGCGTCACGCTGTTTACGAGCGAAATCGCGGGGGAGCATACGCTTACGCTCGTCAAACGCTCCGAAGGGTCCAAGGGCAGAGCGGGCTTGCGTGCGCTGACGATTGAGGGCGAGCTGCTTTCGCCTTCAACCGTGACCAGAAAGCGCAAGATCGAGTTTATTGGGGATTCCATCACCTGCGGGTTTGGCAACGAGATGCCGCCGGAGGCAGCGCAGTTCTCTGCAGAGCAGGAGAACGGGCTTCTCTCCTATGGCGCGATAGCCGCCGAGTTGCTGGACGCGGACTACCAGCTCGTCTGTGTCTCCGGCATACCCCTGTGCTGGGCGCGAGATGAGCACTACCGCATGCGCCTGCCGTGGGCGCCGGATTTTACGCCGCCTGTGCGGACGATGGAGGCTTATTATGCCTATGCCGATCGGTTCCAAGAGGAGCGAGAGGGCAAACAGGAATGCTTTACCCGCTGGGATTTTTCGCGCTTTGAGCCGGATGCGGTCGTAATCAACCTCGGCACCAACGACGCGTTTCGTATCCGCGTTTCGGGCAACGACCCTGCGGAGGAGACCTATTTTCAGGAGCGGTATGCCGCGTTTTTGCAGCAGGTTCGCGCCTGCAACGGAGAACATGCTTGGATTGTCTGCACGCTTGGTTCGATGGACTATTTCCTTTACGACACAATCGAAAAAGCAGCCGCGCAATACCGCGAGAAGACGGGCGACACCCGTGTGGTCTGCTTCAAGTTTGGCGCAATCGACCCGTGGGGCGAGGGAATGGGCGGATTGAACCATCCAAATGCGAAGACGCAGCTGCGCATGGGGAACGAACTCGCCGCGCTGCTTAGGACACTGATTTAGGAGAAAAGAGATATGGATCTTTCTGTTTTTTCGCGCGTATGGATCGCGCCTGCGATTCCGGACGAAATCCCCCACGGGGACATGCCGGGGGACAAGGTTTCGATCAACGCGGGGCACATTGCCAAAGCGAATGTGATTTTCCCGCGCCTGCTCACGCTGCTGCCGGATGTACTGGCGAACAATCCCGCGCAAAAGGCGGTTGTCGCGATCTGCGGCGGTTCCGGCGTTGGCAAGAGTGAAACCGCGTCACTGCTGAGCTTTTATTTGAATCAATGTGGGATTGGGGCCTATACGCTCTCCGGGGACAACTATCCGCATCGCATTCCGTTTTTCAACGATGCGGAGCGCCTGCGCGTGTTCCGCGTTGCCGCGCTGCGTGGACTGCTCGCGGCGGGTGAATATAACGCCGCGCGGGCGGAAACCCTCGCGCAACTTATGCGTGACGGACGCGAGGCGGATACTGCGCTGCGCAGTGAGCACCCGTGGCTTGCGATCTATCAAAACGCAGGCAGGGCAGGGCTTTCGGGTTATCTCGGCACGCAAAACGAGATCGATTTTGCAGAGCTTTCGACCATTCTGTCGCGTTTTCACGCAGGTGAACCCGCGCTGTTTCTCAAACGCATGGGTCGGGAGGAAACCGCGCTTTGGTATGAACGCGTCGAGATGCAGAATGTCTCCGTGCTTGTCGTGGAATGGACACATGGCAACAACGACCTGCTGGCGGGTGTGGACATCCCGGTTTTGCTCAACAGCACGCCGGAGGAAACCCTCGCGCATCGTAAGCTGCGCGCGCGGGACGGCGCGCCGGACAGCCCCTTTACCACGATGGTGCTGGAGATCGAACAAGGGTTGTTGCAAAAACAGGCGCATAAGGCAAAGATTGTTGTCAGCAAGAGCGGCGAACTCTTTACACCGGAACAAATGCAGCAACTGCGCGCGGAGTAAGAACGATATGCAAAACGAAACGAAGCAGAGTTCCCCGCTCGGCGGAACAATGTTGAATCTGTATCCCGATAGCCTTGGTGAAACGCTCGGCCAAGCCGCCGCGTTTCTTGCAAAAGATGGGGTGAAAGGTGCGTTTTCTGCGCTCTATGTACTGCCGAGTCTGTTTCACACCGATTTGGATCGTGGCTTTTCCGTAATTGACTACGGCATCGAGCAATCGCTGGCGACCAAAGCCGACCTTGACGCCATTCGCGCGAGCGGTGTTTCGCTTAAACTCGATTTTGTGCTCAACCATGCGTCGGTGCAGTCTCCGCAGTTTCAGGATATGATCGTGCGTGGTGACGATTCGCCTTATCGCGACTTTTTCATCGACTGGAACGCGTTCTGGAGTGGCAGGGGTGAGATGACGCAAGGGGGCTATCTGCAGCCGGAGCCGGAGCTGATCGCGGATATGTTCTTCCGCAAGCCGGGTTTGCCGATTTTGATGGTGCGCTTTCCTGACGGAACCGAGCGTCCGTATTGGAACACGTTTTATCAGGAAATTCGCTATCCGCGCCTGACGGTAAACGATTGGATGGAGCGACTCTCGCTCTCGTCTGCGGCGGCGGAGGCGCTCACGCAGCGCGTCAACCTCGTGCTGGACGTGGGCAAAAAACCAGCTGAGATCGACTGGCCAAGCGGCAAGGAAGCTGCTGGAATCGACACGCTGGAATCCAAGCGCAGCTATCTCGGCCAGATGGACTTGAACGTAAATTCTCCCGCTGTCTGGGCGTTTTACCAGCAGACGCTTGAGAACCTTGCTTCCTACGGCGCCAAGATCGTCC
Organism: Bacillota bacterium; assembly: GCA_023395595.1. Taxonomy (GTDB): domain Bacteria; phylum Bacillota; class Clostridia; order Christensenellales; family CAG-138; genus UBA7703. Next base: position 30,592 of record JAEWYO010000044.1, on the reverse strand, counting down.
GGCTGGATGCGTTTGCGTATGCGTCCAAAATCGCGGGCAGACGCAATTTCTTCAACGAGCCGGAGACTTGGCAGATGCTGGAGTGCTTGCGTGGCATGGCGGCGGAGCAGGGGCTGACACTGCTTCCGGAGATTCACGCGACCTATGCGGAGCAGACGTATGCCGAGATCGCCAAGCGTGGCTATATGACCTATGACTTCTTCCTGCCGGGGGTTCTTTTGGATGCGTTGGAGACAGGTTCCGGCGCGCTGATTACGCGCTGGGGGACGGAGCTCGTGACAAACGATTATCGCGTGGTCAACATGCTCGGCTGCCACGATGGAATCCCGCTGCTGGATTTGCGCGGCTTGGTGCCGGACGAAAGAATCGAATCGCTGATTCAAACCGTCGTCTCGCGCGGCGGCTATGTGAAGAATCTCTACGGGCAGAAGAACGCGTATTATCAGGTAAACGCGACGTATTTTTCCGCATTGGGCGAGAGCGAACAGCGACTTTTGCTCTGCCGCGCGGTGCAACTTTTCATGCCCGGCATCCCGCAGGTATGGTATCTGGATCTCTTCGCGGGCAAAAACGATCATGAAGCCGTTGCGCACGCTGGCGCGGGTGGGCACAAGGAGATCAACCGCAGCAATCTTTCCAAAGAAAGAATCGAAGAGTCAATCGGGCAAGACGTGGTGCAGCGGCAGCTCGCGCTCCTGCGCTTTCGCAACGCATTTCCCGCATTCGGTTTTGACGCAGAACTGGCGCTCATGAGCGAGACGGAATCCATCGTGCGCTTTATTTGGCAGAAGGATGGATTCACGGCGACGCTACTGGTGGATTTTGCGCAAGCGACGTTTTCCGTCACGGGCGTTGATCCGCAAGGGACGACGGTGTTTCAGACATCGGAAGCATAACGGCGACGATAGAAACGCACAAGAGATGGTAGAAGCACAATAGAATGAAAGAAGAGGGAATGACACGATGAATCGAATGGAATTAGAACGGGTTTCGCCCGGCGCAGTTGGCTTGTCCGCCGCCGCAATCAATGCGTTTCTAGACGAGCTGGAGTCCGGCTTTACTGAGCCACATGGGCTGATGATCCTCCGCCACGGCAAGGTTTGCGCTGAGGGATGGTGGACTCCCTATGCGCCGGGCACACGCCACGGGCTGCAATCGCTCTCCAAAACCTATGCGGCAACCGCGGTTGGCATCGCATATACAGAAGGGCTTTTGCGGTTGGACGAGAAGATTTCCGCGATATTTCCGGCGGAGATGCCCGCTGAGGTCTCTGAAAACCTGAGTAAAATGACTGTGCGGGACGTGCTTTGCATGGGCACGGGCATGGAGGAGATGCCGTGGCCGAGCGCGGACTGGATTCGCGACTTTCTCGCTACTCCCGTGTTGCACGAGCCGGGCAGCGCATTTTTTTACAACAGCACGGGATCGACACTGCTCGCCGCGATGGTTTGCAGAAGATCGGGCAAGACGCTGATGCAGTATCTCAAGCCCCGCTTGTTTGACAAGATTGGTATCGATGCGGAAAACCTGCACTGGACGACCATGCCGGATGGTATTGAGGTCGGCGGCGGTGGGCTATTCGCTACCACGGAGGATAACCTGCGGTTGATGATGCTCTATCAAAACGGCGGCACATGGTCGGGCGAGCGCATCCTCTCGGAAGAATATGTGCGCCTTGCCACCAGCAAACAGATCGACACTGCGAGCGAGGCGGCAAACAACCCGCCCGCTCTGGATAATTTCGTTGGCTATGGGTTCCAAATCTGGATGTGCCGCCACCCCGGCTGCTATCGTGCGGACGGCGCGTTCGGGCAATATTCTATCGTGCATCCTAAGCTGGATTTGATCGTTTCGATCAATGAGACGGCGGGAAGCGCGCACTGGGCGCAAAAATCGCTGGATTGCATCTGGCGCTTCTTTGAGCGGCTGGAATCGGAACCGTTTCGCGCGGACGAGGCGGCGGACGCGAGGCTTGCCGCGCGTTTGCAGCGGCTTGCGCTGCCCAAGCCCGTTTTTCAGCCGCATGGCATGCGGGAACTGCTCTCCGGTGCTTATGAGACCGGCTCCGGAAAACTCATCATCGGTGAAGCGACCGGCAGCATGATGGGCGGCGCGCCGCTTCCGCCGGAGGTGGCAGGCTGCACGATCGGATTCGCCTCCGCGTCTTGCACGCTGGATCTGCGCTTTGCCGACGGAAACGAACAACGTTTTGTGATCGCTTTGGACGGTTCCCGCCGGGAGAACGACTATTCCGGTTCCGGTTCGCCGATGACGCGCGTGCTCTTGAGCGGTTATTTTGAGGAACCGGCCAAGCTGGTCTTCGTTGCACGCTGGATTGAATCCTGCTTTGAACAGGAGTATTGCCTCGCGCTGGAAATGGATCAACTCATCTTCTCGCGCAGATCAACCAACGCGGGATTCCCGTTTTTGCTCAAGATGATCCCGTCGGAGTGCACAATGAAGCGGCTGTAAAGTCACAAAACGCACGATTCAATCAAATAACGGACTACACAAAACCTCCTACCGATACTTGTTCGGTAGGAGGTTTTCTTCTGCTTGTGTTTTGCTCGGGCAACATTCTGCTGGCAAATCGCTTTGCCTGCTGCCGAAGCGTGTGGCTTGAATCAGTGCGTGCCCGTTCAGACGGTATATGGCTTTCCGTCTGAACGGTACACGCGGAAGGAGAACAGGAGATAGTACTTATTTCACACCCGCAAGAATATCGTCGATGCTCTTGATCGGGATGATGAGCGTCCAGCCGGAGGCCGCGGTGTCATCCATCTTGGAGAGGTTCATCTCCGTGGTGCCCTTGCGCTGACCGTTCGAGAAATCGACCGAGCCGCCGAAGGGGTTCACGATGGGCGCGGATTCCATGGCATCCATGAAGCTTGCCCAGGTGAGGTCTTTGCCTGCGCGCTCCAGACCCTGACAGAAGACGCTGCCCGCGATCCAGCCCGTCATGGCAAAGGCGTTCATATCGGCTTCCGTTGCGCCGACTTCCGGCATGTATTTGTAGAAGTTGACGAAGCTCTCGGTGGTGAGGTCGGTCGTGTCCACCCAGCCCAAGCCGTAGATGCCCGCGCCTTCGGTCTTCATGAGCTTCTGCACGTGCTCTGCGTTTGCGTCGGTCAGCGTCTTGGAAACGTTGACGTAGGTGGTCAGCACGGGCTTCATGATGTCCTGTTTTTCCATCTCTTTGATGAGTACGGGGAAGGTTGCCTGGATCATCGCGGCGATGACCATGTCGCAATCCTTGACCTTGGCAACCTGCGCGGAGGCATCGGTTGCGCCGGCCTGAATGGACTCGGACACCAGCGTCACGCCGTATTTCTCGGCGGCGATGGAGATGCCTTCGAAGAGGGATTTGCCCGCGTCGTCGTTGGTGTAAACAACGCCGATGGTCTTGGCATCAAAGTAGCCCTTTGCATAGGCGACCATGACCTGACCTTCGGTGGTGTAGATCGGCTGAATCGGGAAGGAGGAGCGGTTCGTGCCCTCTGCCTTCTCCTGATAGAGCTGACCGATGCCGGTTGCGTAGTAAACGGTCGGGATGCCGACTTCTTTCATTTCGTCCAGCGTGGCGGCGACGACGGGCGTGCCGAAATGACCAACGATGGCGAAGACTTTGTCATCATAGAAGAACTTTTCAAAGGCTGCGATGCCCTTTTCCGGCGAGAATTCATCGTCGGTGTGGATGTACTTGATGGTTCTGCCGGCGATGCCGCCGTTGTCGTTTACCATCTTGAAGTAGGCTTCCATGCCGTACTTAAACGGCACGCCGACGGGCGCATACGCGCCGGAGACAGCAATGCTGTTGGCGATGAGCACTTCGGTGTCCGTCACGCCCTGCTGCGGTTCGGCGGGGGTTGCTTCTTCTGCGGGGGCTGCCGCTTCCTGTGCGGCTTCGGTGGCGGCGGGGGCTTCTGCTGCGGGCGCTTGCGTCTGCGGAGCACAGGCAACGAGCGATCCCAACATCAGAACCACCAATAGCAATGATACGATTTTTTTCATGGTCTTCCTCCTTTTAATGTTCGGTTTATGAATGGCAAATCGCCATGTCAATCGGGTAATAATACGTGAATCGAAGTTTTTCAAGCACGTCGGAAGGTCAGCTCTTGCCCAGATAGGCTTCGATGACGCGGTCGTCCTTGAGCAAATCTTCCGCGGGGCCTTCCATTGAGATGGAGCCGACTTCCAGAACATAAGCATAGTGCGCAATCTTGAGCGATTGCTTCGCGTTCTGTTCCACAAGCACAACGGTGACGCCCTGCTTGTTGAGCTGCTCGACGATGTTGAAGATATCGCGTACGATCAGCGGCGCAAGACCCAGCGAGGGTTCGTCCAGCAGCAGAATCTTCGGGTTCGCCATCAACGCGCGCCCGATGGCGAGCATCTGCTGTTCGCCGCCGGAGAGTGTGCCCGCAACCTGCTTTGCGCGCTTGCCAAGAATCGGGAAACGCTCATACACCATCGCAAGGTTTGCCTTGCGTTCAGCGGCGGAGACGGTGAAACCGCCCGCAACAAGGTTATCTTCCACCGTCAAGTCGGCGAAAATCTGCCGTCCTTCGGGGGATTGCACAATTCCGCGCGAAACGAGTTTTTCCGCGGGGATGGTGTGGATCGGCTTGCCAAAGGAGAGGATCTCACCGCCGGAAACCGACACAAGACCGGAGATGGCGCGCAAGAGACTGGATTTTCCTGCGCCGTTTGCGCCGAGGATGGCGACGATCTCGCCTTCGCGAATCTCCAAATTGACGTGTTTCAGGGCGTCGATGCGGCCATAGGATACGCTTAGGTCGTGAATGTTCAGCGCCGCGCGCTGTGAATCGGCGGGTTGCCTCATGCCTCGTCCTCCTTGCCCAGGTATGCGTCCTGAACCAACGGGTTTTGCTGAATTTCTGCGGCGGTTCCCTCCGCGAGCTTTTTGCCGAACGAGATTGCGCAGATGCGGTCGCACAACGTCATCACGAGCTTCATGTCGTGCTCCACCAGCAGGATTGCGCAGTGCCGATCTCGCGCGATGCCGCGGATGAGCTCGGTTAAGCGCTCGGTCTCGCTGTCGTTGAGCCCGCCCGCCGGTTCGTCGAGGATGATCAGGCTCGGGTCGCACATCAGCGTACGTCCCAGCTCGATGAGCTTGAGCACACCGTAGGGTTGTGCACCGGCATATTCATTTGCGATCTTGTCGAGGCCGACATACGCCAGCACATCCATCGCTTTTTTGCGCAGTTCGCGCTCCTGTTTGCGCGCCCAGGGCATCGCAAACATGTTGGCCAGCGTTCCGGCACGAAACTCGGTATGTGCGCCGAGCAGCACGTTGTCGATGATCGGCAGTTCGCGGATGATCTCCGTGTTTTGGAAGGTGCGAACCAGTCCAAGCCCGATGATCTTGTGCGCGGGCATGCCGTTGAGCAGGTGTTCCTTACCCTTTTGGTCGGTGAAACGGATTTCGCCGGTATCCGGCTTATAGAACTGCGTGATGCAGTTGAACACCGTGGTTTTACCTGCGCCGTTCGGGCCGATGAGCCCGTAGATCTCATGGCGGTCGATATGAAAGGAGAGATCGTCCACCGCGCGGAGCCCGCCGAAGCTAATGGAGAGATGGTCAACCGATAATACTCGCGACATGGTTTATGCCTCTCCTTTCTTGGCGCGTGTGGCGCGTTTTTGGAAAAAGTTTGCGATATCGCGCGGGATATGGATCAAGCCGCGCGGGTAGAAGATCAGCATGATGACCATCAGGATGCCGACGATGAGCAGCGGCACGCCGGGGATTTCGCCCACGACGGGCATACCCTTCATGAGCTCCGGCAGGCCGTGCATGACCACCGCGCCGACGACAGCGCCGCCGACGGTTGCCGCGCCGCCGATGACCACGATTGCGATCAGGTTGAGCGAGAGCGCCGCCGTCCAGACGGTCGGGTCCACGTGACGGAAGAAGTGGACATAGCAAACACCTGCAAGCCCGGCAAACACGGAACTGATGGCAAAGCTGATGAGCTTGTATTGAAAAACGTTGACCCCCATCGCCATCGCTGCCGTTTTGCTGCTCTTCATGGCGATCATCGCGCGACCCGTGGAAGAATGAACGAGGTTATAGACCAACATCATCAGCACCACAAGCAGGCAGACCATGAAGATATACATCTCGCTCTTGCTGAAGGTATGCCCGAAAACTTTGGGATAGGTTGCAGATGCGCCGGAGAAGCCACCCGTGAACCAGTCCATCTCGATGAAGAGCTGGCGCAGGATTTCGCCGAAGCCTAGCGTCGCGATCGCGAGGTAAAACCCTTCCAGCCGGACCGCGATTGCGCCGAGGATGAGTCCGATGAGCATCGGTACGATCACGGCAATCAGCACGGAGAGCAGAAACGGGAGGTCCATCTGCTTGGTCAAGTATGCGCTCAGGTAGGCCGAAAGCCCCATAAAAGCAGCGTGTCCCAGCGAGATTTGACCGGAATAGCCGAGCAGCACATTGATGCCGAGGGCTGCGATTGCGGTATACACCATGCTGGCGGCGAGCGTGACCGTCGCCGTTGGCACGCCGCGGATGATCACCGGCAGCAGAAACACCACGCCGACGAGAAGATATTGGAAATACTTGTTTCGAATCAGCCGCATGCGGTTCTCCTATACTTTTTTGACGATTTTTTTGCCGAAGAGCCCGTTGGGGCGCAGCACGATAAACAGCAGAATCAGCGCATACAGCAGCGGCAGAGACCACTTGGTAGAGACATAGTAACCCAGAAGGTTGTTGGCGATGCCAATGATAAAGCTCGCGACCACCGGCCCGTAGAAGGTGGAAAACCCGCCGAGCACAGACGCGATGAAAGAGTTGAGGTGGATGCTGTCCATCATGGAGACGGTCACGTTTTTCAGCGGAGCGACCATGACGGCGGCAAGGCAGCCAAGCGCGGTTGCAACCGCCCATGCGCCGATGGTGACCAGCTTGACCGGGATGCCCTGCAGGCGCGCAACCTGCGGGTTGGATGCGGTTGCGCGGACGGCGACGCCCAGTGTTGTCTTCTCCAGAACAAAGAAGAGAACCGCCATGATCACGCAGGTGATGCCGATGATCAATAGGGAGTTCGGCAGGAGCTTCACCCCGCCAATGTCTAGCGCGGAGGCGGAGATAAATTTGCTGAACGGCGTTTCGTTTGCGCCAAAGAGCATCGGTGCAAGCCCTTGAAAGATCATGATGATCGCAAGGGTGATCATCTCGCGGCTGAGGTTCGTGATATTGCTTTTGCCGTTCATGAGGAAGCGGTCAATCAGCGCGCCGAGCACCATCGCGAGGATCATCGCGACCGGAACCGCGATCCACATCGGCAGCCCGAGATCAAGGATCAGCCCTGTGCACACATACGCCATGAACATGCCGAGTGTGCCCTGTGAAAAGTTGATGATCTTTGCGGTTTGATAGATGAGTACGAGACCCATCGCCGCCAGCGCATACATGCTGCCGGTTTCGATGCCGCCGACCACTTGTTGGAAGAATTCGACCATAGAATTGAACTCCTTACGGGTGGTTGTATAGTGGGAAGCCACAGACCTTGGAACTTTGATTTTTCGGGTTGGGTTCAGATGACGCTTGGTTTGGGTTTTGCGTCTTGCATTTCGTAAATGACATCAATGTCACTGAATTGCGTTTTTTGCTAGATATAATGGATTATTGTGCGATTTGTCGCCTGATTAACCGGCTTACTTGCATGATAACCTGTCGATATACAGCTTGTCAATAGTCATTCTTACGGCAAGAAACACAGCAAAACCGAACAAAAAATCGAAAAAGACGAAAAAAGACCATTGAAATTCGATTTTTCGTCTGCTATACTGGCAGCGAAGTGACAAGGTTGTCATATTGCGGAGCGAAATCGCCTGCAGCACAAATCTTTCGTGTTCGAAATGGCAAATCAGCCAGTCCGTTCATCAAAATTAAGCGAACCAAACCAAGAAAACGACAGTAAAATAACCAGCAATTTTCCGCTGGAAAGGGGTAATAACGTATGCCAGATCACAGCATTGGTATCTGGAGCTATGGTCTCTATCTGCCGCAGCGCGTTATGACAGCGCGCGAAATCTCCGAGGCGACCAAGGGCGTCTGGAGTGAGGACGCGGTCAAGCAAAAACTCGGCATCGTGCAAAAGCGAATCCCGGGGGAAGACGACGGCACGCAGGAGATGGCTGTTCGTGCCGCGAAGGACGCGCTCATGCGCGGCGATGTCGATCCGTTGAGCATCGACTTGATCCTCTGCGTCGGGGAGGAATGGAAGGAATATCCGCTCACGACCTCCGCACTGTATGTGCAGGGCGAGATCGGCGCGGAAAATGCCTGGGGCATCGACGTACAAAACCGCTGCTGCACCACGTGCTCCGCCATCAAGATCGCCAAGGACATGATGATTGCGGACGAGGACATCAACACTGTAATGATCGTCGGCGGCTATCGTAACGGCGACTTTGTGGACTTCACCGACAAGGATATGTCCATGATGTATAACCTCGGCGCAGGTGCAGGTGCGCTGATCCTCAAAAAGGGTATGGATAAAAACCTCGTACTGGGTTCGCACATCGTGGCGGACGGCAGCCTCTCGCGAGACGCGGGCGTGGAGATCGGCGGTATTGCGCAGCCATTTACACCGGAAAACGTTGAGGAAGGCTATCGCTCGCTTCGCCTGCTGAACCCGGCGCATATGAAAGCGCGGCTCAACGAGGTTTCGATTGCAAACTGGTACCATTGCATCGACGAGTCGCTGAGAAAATCCGGAAACCTGACGCGAAAAGACATCGGCTACCTCGGCATTCTGCATTTCAAGCGCTCGCAGCACGAGGGTATGGTTGCGGAGCTGGGGCTCACGCCGGATCAAACCATCTATCTGGAGGACTACGGCCATATCGGGCAGATCGATCAGATTCTTTCCCTCGCGCTCGGCATCGAGCAGGGAAAGATCAAAGACGGCACGCTGGTGACGATGATCGCAGCGGGCATCGGCTACGTTTGGGCCTCTACCTGCGTCCGCTGGGGCGCGGCACAGTGAGCGCCGCACAACCAACACACACAGAAAGGGATTTCGTTCATGTTTGATTTCCGCACACAATATCCGCAAAAGTGCATCACGGCAGAGCAGGCGCTCGAACTGGTGAAGAGCAACGATGTCATCACCGTCGGTATGGCAAGCGCAGAGCCGAATGAGTTTCTCATGAAGCTGCATACCATTGCAGACCGCGTGAAGGACGTTACCATCACCAGCAGCCTCTCGACCGTTCAGGCGCCGTATCTTACGGATTTTCTGCGCTATCAAAACGCCTTTCGGATTGATTCGTGGTTCTATTCCGGTCAGCTGCGCGCCTTGCAGCACACGGGGCGCATCTCGTTTATCCCGAACCATCTGCACCTCGCGGGGTTCAAGCGGAACCAGGCGGTGCACACCAATATCTTCGTCTGTTCGGCTTCCATGCCGACGGAGGATGGCATCGCGTTGTCCTGCTCCAATGTCTACGAGATGGAGATGGTCAAGCGCGCGGACATCGTGATCCTCGAAGTCAGCCCGAACATACCGCATACCATGGGTGACCATGTGGTTTCCTATGAGGATGTGGACTACATCATCGAATCGGACTATTTTCTGCCTGCGATTGCGGACGTTGCGCCAAACGAAAAAGATCGCGAAATCGGGCGACACATCGCCGACCTCGTCAACGATGGGGATTGCATCCAGATCGGCATCGGCGGCATCCCCAATGCGGTTTGCGAGTTTCTTTCCGAGAAGAAAGACCTCGGCGTACATACGGAGATGATGACCACGGGCATCATGCGCCTGATGAAAAAAGGTGTTGTCACCAACCGCAAAAAGCAGCTTTATCCCGGCGTCTCCGTCTGCTGCTTCGGCATGGGCACGCAGGAACTGTATGACTTCATGCACAACAACCCGGAGGTCTGTATCAAATCCGGTGCGTGGACAAACGATCCGCATGTGATCGGGCTCAACGATAATCAGGTTTCGATCAATACCTCGCTGGAGGTAGACCTCACCGGACAGTGCTGCTCTGAGAGCCTGGGTCCCATTCAGTTTTCCGGAACGGGCGGACAGTCCGATACCGCGATCGGCGCGCAGATCTCGAAAAATGGACGTTCGTTCATCGCGCTGTATTCCACCGCGATGGTGAAAAACAAGAACACGGGCGAGCGCGAGGAAATCTCCAAGATCGTGCCGCTGCTCAAGCACGGCGCGGCAGTTTCGTTGAGCAGGAACGACGTGGATTATGTGGTGACCGAGTATGGCGCGGTGCGCCTGCGTGGATTGAATGTGGAGGAGCGCGCACGGCGGCTCATCTCCATTGCGCACCCGAAATTCCGCGCGGAACTCTCCGTTGCGGCGCGCGAATACATGATGATGCCATAAGCGGCATCACCAAAGCGAATCTATCACAATAAGGAGGGGACTGTATGGCAACGTTTTTGCTGGAAGGCAGAGAGATTTATTACGAGGATCACGGCGCGGGAAAACCGCTTCTCGTGCTCAACGGCATCTTCATGAGCTGTGCTTCCTGGAATACGTTTGTTCCCGCGTTTTCAAAGTCCTGCCGCCTGCTTTTGCTGGATTTTTATGATCAGGGGCGCACGGCGAAGCGGGAAATGGATTATACGCAGGCGGAGCAGGTCAAGGTTGTGGATGCGTTCTTGCGGCACATGGGGCTTCCATCGTGCAGCATCATCGGCATCTCCTACGGTGGTGAAATCGCGATGCAGTTTGCCAGCGCCTATCCCGAGAAGGTGGACAAACTCATTCTCTCCAACACGGCGGCGAACACGTCCGATTGGCTGCGGGACATCGGGCACAGTTGGGAATACGCCTGCAACAGCCATGATGGCAGACAGTTCTTCAAAACCTGCATACCAATCGTGTATTCTCCGCAGTTCTATGTGAAAAACTATGCCTGGGCAAGCGCGCGGGAGGCGCTCTTTGAGCGCGTGTTTACGCCGGAGATCTATGACGCATTCTCGCGTCTGATTCGCTCGGCGGAGACGTATGACGTGCGGCAATCGCTGCATCAAATTACGGCGCAAACGCTCGTCATCTCGGCGGAGCACGACTATGTTACCCCGCTTTATCAGCAAAAGGAGATCGTTGCGGCAATTCCGTATGCGGCACACGCGATGATTCTCGATGCGGGGCATGCGGTGATGTACGAAAAACCTGCGGAGTTCATCTCACTTGTGCTGGGGTTTGTCAACAACGATACGGACGTAAAGACAGTTTAAACAACAAAGGCTTCGCAAGAAGCAAAGCGATCACAAATAAACATCTAAAAATCAAATGGAGGAACAGAACATGTCGAAACGACTGGAAGGAAAAGTTGCGCTCGTCACCGGCGGCGCGGCAGGCATCGGCGCGGAGTGCGCAAAACGCTTTGCGCAGGAAGGCGCAATCGTCTACGCCGGCGATCTACGGCCGCTGACGTTTGAGGCGGAGAACGTTCACTTTGTTTCGCTGAACGTGACCGACACGGCAAGCTGCCAGGCAGCGGTGGATGAAATCGTGGCCGCACAAGGCAAAATCGACATCCTCGTAAACAACGCGGGCATCACGCGCGACGCGCTGATTCAGAAGATGACGGACGACATGTGGGACGCGGTTATCTCCGTCAACCTCAAGGGCGTGTTCAACCTCACCCGTATCGTAGGCCCCGCGATGGCGGAGGCGGGCTATGGTTCGATTATCAACATCTCCTCCGTCGTCGGCGTGTATGGCAACATCGGGCAGACGAACTATGCTGCAACCAAGGCGGGCGTGATTGGCATGACGAAGACTTGGGCAAAAGAGTTCGCAAGAAAAGGCGCGAATGTGCGTTGTAACGCCATCGCGCCGGGATATTGCATGACCGATATTTTGAAGACTGTCCCGCAGGATCTGCTGGATAAGTTCGCGAAGATGACGATGCTTGGCCGCCTGGGTCAGCCGGAAGAGATCGCGGATGCCGCGCTGTATCTTGCCAGCAGCGAGTCGAGCTATGTCACGGGACACGTACTGGAAGTCAACGGCGGTATGCGCCTCTAAGAAGCGAAGTTATGCGCGCGGCTTGGTGCCGTTTGCGAGCAGGAAGAGCGTCTGCTGACAGTGCAGCCGGATGTTTTGCATGGTGAGCTGGGAGTAGACGCTCTGAAAGATGAAGATATCCGTGACGAAATGCACGCACAGGTCGGCAAGAATCGCGGATTCCACGTTTGCGTCGATCAAGCCGCGCTGCTTATCATACTCGATTCCAATCAGGAACATATCCCGATAGCGATTCTGCTGCTGGCGAATCAAGCCTTGCGACACCGGATGGGAGCAACCGTAGAGCTGTTGACCCAGGTCGATGTGATCCGGATGCATCAGCAGAAATTCGCTGTCGCGCAGATAGAACGCCTGAAAAAAGTCCAGAAACGGTGCTTTTTTATAGAACTCGTAGGCGGGGAAGACAAACTCCGCGCGTTGGGCGCGCAGGGTATCGAAGATGTAGATATACAAATCTTCTTTGGAAGGAAAATACTGGTAGATGCTGCCGCGGGCGATCTTTGCGTCCTTGACGATGTTGGAAAGATTGCTTTCGCGCACATTACGCACCCGAAACTCCTTGATTGCGGCGTTCAGGATGCGTTCCTTTTTCTCCTCGGAAAGATTGTGGAATGTTGGATTCGGCATAACGGCCTCCCTGCGGGTTTACCATGATTTGACGTTATTAATCAGAACACAGTTCGCGGCATGAAGTCAAGGGGATTTTATCCTGAGACTGCGCGCGCAACAGAAAAAAGGAGAATCATATGAAAAAGGTCTATATCGTTGCGGCAAAACGCAGCGCAATCGGTGCATTTGCCGGCGGGCTTTCAACCGTAACAGCTCCTGCGCTCGGCGCGGCTGTCGCGCGTGATGTGCTCCAGAGCGCGGGCGTGTCCGGCGACAAGCTCGATGAAGTCATCGTCGGCAACATTCTGCCCGCGGGCTGCGGGCAGGGCGTCGCCAGACAGGTTGCAATTCTTGCGGGCGTGCCCGTGGAAGTCCCCGCCTGGGGTATCTCCATGGCGTGCGGCTCCGGCATGAAGGCCGTGATGACGGCGGCTGCCAACGTTGCATCCGGCATGGGTGATCTCTACCTTGCGGGCGGCACGGAGAGCATGAGCCTTGCGCCCTATCTGCTCCCCGGCGCGCGGCAGGGACTGCGCATGGGCAACAAGGAGATCGTGGATCATATGGTGTATGATGCGCTGACGGATGCCTTTGACAACATCCACATGGGCATCACGGCGGAGAATATCGCAAAGCAATATGGCATCACGCGCGAAGAGCAGGATGCGTTTTCCATCGCGTCGCAGGAGAAGGCGATTCGCGCGGTGGACGCGGGTGCGTTCCGCGCGGAAATCACACCGATCACGGTGAAGGTACGCAAGGAAGAGATTGTGTTTGATACCGATGAATACCCCAACCGCAAGACGAGCCTCGAAAAACTCTCCGCGCTGAAGCCCGCGTTTTTGCCGGGCGGAACCGTCACAGCGGGCAACGCCTCCGGCATCAACGACGGTGCGGCGTTCCTGCTGATCGCTTCCGAGCGCGCGCTGAAGGAGCACAACCTGACCCCGTTGGCGGAACTCGTTGCCTGGGGACAGGGCGGCGTGGAGCCGAATGTGATGGGTCTTGGCCCGGTGCCCGCCGTGCGCGCGGCGCTGAAGATGGGTGGTCTTGCGCTTGCGGACATGCAGCGCATTGAGCTCAACGAGGCGTTTGCCGCGCAGTCGCTCGGCGTGATCAAGCTGCTGTCGGAAGAACACAATATGGACAAGGAGACTCTTCTGGCGCGCACGAACCCCAACGGCGGCGCAATCGCGCTTGGCCATCCGGTCGGCGCATCCGGCGCGCGCATCATCGTGACCCTGCTTGCGGGCCTGCGTGCCGCGGGCGAGCAGACAGGCCTTGCCTCTCTGTGCATCGGAGGCGGTATGGGCACGGCGGTCGTGCTCAAAACCTGCTGAGAATGATGCGGCACGTTGTGCGCACATTGGATGGATGAACGCAAAAAAATCCTCGCAAACAACGCGAGGACTGCTGAATCAGCTTAATAAGTATTGTATACTGGTTCTGTTGCACAGTAAGCAAAGTAAAGCGTTCTGTTTTTCATTCAATTAACCCGAAACAAGACCCTGAAATGCGAACGTGAAGATAGGAAAGGATTACGAACATGAAACAGTATGAAGTAAAACAGATCTCCATCGGCAACGAAACGCTGTCCTATCGTGCGGGCGGCGCAGGCGAGACGGTGGTTCTCATTCACGGCAATATGTCCTCTTCCGTCCATTGGCAGACGACGATGGAATATCTGGAAGGACGCTATCATGTTGTCGCGCCGGATATGCGCGGCTTTGGCGACAGCACCTATCTTGGCCGATTCGACTCGCTGCGCGAACTCGCGCAGGACCTGGAGCGTTTTCTCGACGAAGCGGGCATTGATACCTGCACGCTGGTTGGCTGGTCAACAGGCGGCGGTGTTGCGCTCGAAATGGCGGCGGATCTGCCCAAGCGCATCAAAAAGGCGATCCTTGTCGAGTCGGTTCCGCCGACGGGATACCCGATGTTCAAGAAAGACGCCACCGGTCAGCCGATTTTGACCGAGTTGCTCAAGACCAAAGAGGAGATCGAGAGCGATCCGGTTCAGGTGGCTCCTGTGCTCGCAGCGTATGCATCCGGCAACCGCGAGATGATGCGCGCCATCTGGAACGCTGTGATCTACAACATGGCGCAGCCGCCCGCTGCGGACTATGAGCAGTATCTCGACGCCATGCTCAAGCAAAAAAACCTCGTAGACATCGATTATTCGCTTTTGACGTTCAATATGACAAGTGAACCGACCGGCTCAGCGGAAGGCAGCGGAAGGTTGGGACAGATCCAGTGCCCGGTCACGCTGATCCACGGCAAGCTCGACCTTGTTGTGCCGTATGCCTGGGCGGAGGGCGCAGCGGCTGCCATCTCCGGATCGAAGCTCGTCACGCTCGAAACAACAGGCCATTCACCGATTACCGACGATCCGGAGCTGTTCTTTGCGACGCTCGAACAGGCGATTGCAGAGTAACTAGGATCGATTCAGTTTCGCGGGAGCGTTCACCCGCGAATGACAAGAGAAGCGCATGTGAAGCCAAGAGCCACCCGTCAAACGGTGGTTTTTGGTTTTTGGGGCGTGCGGATTCGAGTGAGTTAACATCGTCGAACATCCATATAAAAATTGTGCACAACTCATATGAGAACAGCTATAGCCGCCAGATTACGCGCAAGGTATACTACTATCAACTTCAGAAAAATGAATACTATTTTCCGCATAATAATAGCAGAAATCACAGTAAACAATATGCATTACTGATAGTAATACACGTGAAAAGAGTAGTTCGGCGGGGATATAAATTCAACGTTTTTCGAAGGGACAATTTGACAATTCGAATCCAGACAATGACTGTCAGCCTGTTGCCACCCAACCCTAAACCGCCGGAAACAGACGGATGCGGTAGGGAAAGAGAGCGGCGGAAGCTAAACGAAGATAGAATCAAAAAGTAGAATAAATAAGGAGAACTCATATGGAATCAAATATGGAAGAAAAAATGGAAGAGAAATCGGTAAAGTTCAATAAAGTATTTGAATTGGTGATTGCGATCCTGCTCGGCATCACGGCGGTGATCACCGCATGGGCAGCATGGCAGGGCTCGCTCTATGACAGCACGCAAGCCAAGTATTACACACTTGGCAACGCCACGCTGGCGGACGGCAACGCCCGCTGGAACGAGGCATCGCAAACCCTCGCACAGGACATGAACACATGGAACCAAATCAGCGCGCTGCAGGTCGATCTCAACTATGCCGAGTATCGTGCCGATGCGGACACGGCGGAAGCCGCGCAGTATAAGCTCGATATGCTGATGTATGGCGTGTCGGATGAGCTCGCCGCCGGAATTGAATGGGCAAACGCGCAGGAAAACTATGCAACCCCGTTTGACAAGGATGGATTCATTGACAGCTATTATGCCGATGCATCCGCTGTTATGGACGAGGGCTATACACAGATTGAGCAAGGCGACGAGGCGAACAACTGGGCGGACAAGCTTGGCTTGGTTTCGGTAATTCTCGCGGTTGTGTTGTTCATGCTTGGTATCGTCGGCGTGTTCCAAGGCAAGCGCACAAGGCTCATCATCGCTTCTGTATCGGTTGCGGCGCTGATCTTTGGCGTTGCGATCATGCTTCAGGTACCGATCACCTGGCTTTGATGCCGGAATCGTTCTATAATAGGATACGGTAGGCAATAAGCCTGCCGAAAGGAGCGCTTTATGCAGTATAAGATCTTTGGCGAAAACATGCCTGCCGTCACGATGACGCTCAACGCGGGTGAATCGATCTTTACGCAGTCTGGCGGTATGACGTGGATGAGCGCGGGTATGCGCATGGAAACAAACATGAAGGGCGGCCTGCTGAAAGGGCTTGGGCGGATGCTGTCCGGCGATTCACTGTTTATCGCAACATACTCGGCAACCGCGCCCGATCAGGAGATTACGGTTGCTTCCACGTTTCCCGGTTCAATCGTGGCGGTTCATCCTGAGTCTGGAGACATCATCGCACAGAAGAGCGCGTTTCTCTGCGCAGAGCCCGGCGTCACCGTCAACGCGCATGTGGTGAAGAACCTCAGTGCGGGGCTGTTCGGCGGCGAGGGGTTCATCCTGCAACGGTTGAGCGGAAACGGGGTCGCGTTCCTTGAAATCGACGGTGCGCTCTGCGAAAAGACACTTGCGCCGGGGGAATCGTTGATCGTTGACACCGGAAATGTCGCCGCGTTTGAAGCAAGGGTACAATACGAGGTTACGATGGTCAGAGGGTTTAAGAATGTGCTGCTCGGCGGCGAAGGTCTGCTGAACACACGCTTGACCGGACCTGGTAGAGTTTGGTTGCAGACGATGACGATGCCGGGCTTTGCCAAGCGGATCATCCCGTTCCTGCCGGCGCCGACCAACACCAGCTCGCACTAACAAGCAATCAAAATCATACGAGCAAGACGGCTTCGCAAGAGGCCGTTTTGTTGTACGGGAACGCACAGAGTAAAAAAGACTGTCCGGATTGCAATTCGATGGAATCGCGTCCGTACAGCCTATTTGGAAGAAACGTTATCTCGTTTAGCGTTCGGGTCTGCTTTGCTTGGGTTTTGTCGGGCTGGAGAAACGCTTGCTCGGCGTTGCGCGTTTTTCCGGCCGCGGCGGTCTTTGCTGCTTGACCGTTTTTTCAAAAATTTGCATCGGCCATTTGGACTCCCGCACGGGGATTTTCAGGCCGGTCATCTTCTCGATGGAACGCAGATTGTCCAGATGATCGATGTTGCAAAAACTAATGGCAGTGCCACCCAACCCCGCCCTGCCGGTACGCCCGATGCGATGGATGTACGTCTCCGCAACGTCGGGCAAGTCGTAGTTGATTACGTGCGACAGTTCGGGGATATCAATGCCTCTTGCCGCAATGTCTGTTGCCACGAGAATCTGCACGCGCCCGTCGCGAAAGCTCTTGAGCGCATCCTGCCGGGCATTCTGCGTTTTGTCTCCGTGTATGGCACGAGCAACGAACCCCTCCTGCGAGAGTTTCTGGACGACGCGGTCTGCGCCGTGCTTGGTGTTGGTGAACACGAGCGCATTCTTGATGTCTTCGGTGCGGAGCAATTCCGCCAGGAGAAGCGTCTTGTTTGGTTTGTCTACCATGTATACGCGCTGATCGATGCTCTCCACTGCGCGCGTGACGGGATCGACCTTGATCATAGCCGGATTCTTCAGCAGCGTTTGCGCGAGAGATTCGATCTCAGAGGGCATGGTTGCGCTAAAGAGCATCGTCTGCCGCTGCGCGGGCAGGAGCTTGATCGTCTTCTTGACATCGTGGATGAAGCCCATATCGAGCATGCGATCTGCCTCGTCCAGAACAAAAATCTCAATGTGATCCAGATGGATATAACCTTGATTGATCAGGTCGTTGAGCCGCCCGGGCGTCGCAATCAACACATCGATTCCTCTGCTGAGGGCATCGACCTGCGGGTTTTGCGAAACGCCGCCGAAAACCACGCCGGAGTGCAGGCGCAGCCGTCTGCCAAAATAGCGGAAGGTGTCGTAAATTTGGATCGCAAGCTCACGTGTCGGTGTCAAAATCAGCGCTCGGATCTGGCTGCTCTTCTCTTTGCTCAAACGCTGTAAAATCGGCAGGGCAAAAGCCGCTGTCTTTCCGCTGCCTGTTTGCGCGCATCCGATGATGTCGCGCCCGCGCAGCAGAACGGGAATCGCCTCCGCCTGAATGGGGGAGGGCTCTGTAAAACCCGCCTCTGTGACCGCCTGTAAGAGCGGCTGGACGAGTTCCATTTCTTGAAACGTCATAGTTACTCATTTCTTATGTTGCTTATTCTTGTATTGTCGCATGTCTGCATACGTTACATCAACCGAAACAGTATACCATATTCTGCTCAAAAGAAGGTCAATTCGAACGGAAACAGCAAAGGAATCCTGCTGCATCGATAACATGGGTACACAATGCAGCAGAATTCACTATGCAAATCAATCCGAATAACAGGAGCCGAACCGTCGCGGCTCGGCCGAGTTAAAGCTATCGGTTCTCATCGGATTCAGGATAGTAGCTCTTCATCTTGGGAACCGAGTTGACCGCTTTTAGCATGTCGCTGATCAGCTTAGGCAAATGCAGCGGATTGATCGGCGGCAAGTCCTCCTTGCGAATCACCTCAACACTCAACATCTTCTTCAGGTTTGCTACGATGATCCGAACGTCATACTGCGCTTCAAACAGCGGCGTAATCGGCTTGTCCAGATGGAGCGTGCGGTATACGGCAATCATCGCGGTGCGAACCGAGGTTTCAACGGTGAACACCACGTCGCCTTCCAGCTCAACGAATTGTCCGATGAGCGCTAGATTTGTGCAGCCCTCGGGAATGATCTGCGGGCGATCGGTCAGGCCGCGCGGCATGAACTGGCTCGTGATATACGGCATCATCGTTGTGATGATTTTAACGTGCGGCAGGAGATCCTCATACGCTTCGAGATAATCCAGATGATACAGTAACTCCTGCAAAATCTCCTCGCCGGTGCACTGCGTCATCGGCTTCTTCAAATAGTCTCCAATTTCGTTTCCGTGCAGCCCATAACCCCAGAGGACCTGCACGTTTTCCGGCTGACCTTTGAAGGCGGGTTGCGGCGGCGTGTTGATGGACTGAAACCACGCCGAATCGACCAAAGTGATCGCGCCTGCTGTTCCGGTAACGTTTGCCGTTCGCTCTTCGATATGCCGGAAAAACTGCGGATAATCGGTGATCGTGATCGTATAGCTGATGAAGTGCGACTTGTCCGGCGTCGAGATAAATTTCTCCGGTCTGCCGAACACCGGGCTGACCTTTGCGAGCTTTTCCCAAACGGAGAAGCACCCTCTGTGCTCCCGATCACGGTTCATCGGCGCGACAGTCTTGTTGTCGCCGTGCGCGCTGTTCTGCGTCATGCTGCCGTTGGTGAAATACACGAGGTCGTCCGCAGCGATGGAAACACGCTCCGCTTTGCCGTCCCGGACGATATCTAGATAGGTCACCGTCTTGCGTGTGCCTTCGACCTCCACATGGATTTCTTCCACCAGAGCGCCGGTCACAAACACAACGCCTTTGCTTTCCAGCCATGCATGGAGCGGCTGAATCAAACTGGCATACTGGTCATATTTGGTGCGCAGAATCCCTTTGAGATTCTCGATGCCGTCGAGATGCTGCATAAACCGAACGGTATAGCGCTTCATCTCGATCAGGCTGTGGTAGGGTTGGAACGCAAGCATGCTGCTCCAGTAATACCAGATGTTGCTGCGGAAATAATCCGCAGAGAACCATTGCTCGATCGTTACGTTCTCAATTTCTTCTTCCGGCGTGGTCATCATCCGTACCATGTTGTCCATATCCGCTTTGGTCAAACCGAGCGAGGAGAGGTCTCTTGCCTGAAACCGATTTTCAAACAGGCGCCGATTGGCGTGAATCGGGAGGTTTTTGTTGCTCTCGCGGGTTTCATCGAGGACGCTGCGCCCTTCCTCCTCAAGAGAAGGGACCATGGCAAACAAATACCATAGACACTCCATATAGGGCTCCAGCTCTCGCTCACCGCGGCTCACATATCCATCCACGGCGTTGCCGGAACTGTCCATGGAGCCCCCGACGACAGGGAGTTGATCAAACACCGTGATGTTTTTGCCCGGCATGCTGCCGTCCACGGTGAGGAACGCCGCGGCAGATAGCCCCGCGATTCCGCCACCTACGATGTATGCATGACGGTTTTGAATTCCTTGCGGTTTTCTGGCGTTGACGCGATCATAATTTTTCATCTGAAACACCTTTCTCTTCATCAATCAACAAATCAACAAAATCAAACAACTGTTGAATATTGTTACTGTGTCGAGTATAATAATAGCGTGCTTCGGGTTCAATCATCAGAATTCCGAGAACTATACAATTTTGCACAGATGAGCCAAATTTGTTTAATTTTGGATCATCAAGGAGTCACATGTGAAGGAAAAGGCGGAATACAAGAGCGCAATTCGATCCCGGCGGATGATTCGGCAGGCGTTTGTTGAACTGATGCAAGAGAAGGATTTGGAGAAGATTACGGTAACGGACATCATAACCCGATCCGATCTGAACCGGGGTACTTTTTATGCGCATTATCAGGATACGCGGGCAGTGATTGAGGAAATCGAAAATGAAATTATCGAAAAGATGCTGGAGTTTTTAGGTGAGTTTCATTATAAAAGCTTTTTCCAAAATCCGCTTCCGTTGCTCTTGATGTTGGCAAGGTATCTGGAGGAAGACGTGGAATTCTTCCGAATTCTGATCAACTCCAAGGGGTCTGAACAGTTTTTGGTGAAGCTCAAGCGGATTTTTGTGACGTATATGAAAACGGACGCCGACATTCAACAGTCGATCAAGCATTCGCCGGAATTCATGATTCGTGTGCATTTTTTTGCGGGCGGGGTTGTGAATCTTTACCAAGCGTGGTTTCGGGGGGAGGTGGACTACACGCTCAATGAATTGTCCTTGGTAGTCAGCAAAATCATAACGGAGAGTTCGGAGATGTTCTTCACGAAATGATGATATTTGGTGCGGATAAAGACGGTTTGGATCGGATACGCAGAAGCAAGGCTCGCGTGTTGCGACAACCGGTTCAGGAAATAATGGAACAAAACATATTGCAAAGATAGAGGAGAGGATCGTATGGGAAACATCAGCGATAAACAAAGGGATCAGTTTATGCTGCGTGGGCCGCTGGCAAAGCGCGGTTTTGACTGGTGGTGGCATAACTTTACAGCCGAGGATGCGGAAACGGGGGAGCAGCAGCCGTTTTTCATAGAATTCTATACCTGCAACCCGGCGCTCGGCGAGGCGGAGCCGATATTCGGACAATTACCGGAGAGAAAAATCGACGGGAAAAAGCCGTCCTATGTCATGGTAAAGGTCGGATGGTGGGGTGATTCCGCCGGACAACTGCACCGTTTCTTTGCATGGAAGGATGCCGCTATCGAATATGACAAAGACTTTGACATTACAGTCAAAGATTGCTCATGCTCCGAAACGCATACCAAGGGCTCTATTTCGCTTTCCGAGGAGGAAGCAAAGGCGCATCCGGAGTACATGTGCAACGGTGGAGTCGTCGAATGGGACATCGACATCCGCAAGAAAGTTGCGTTTCATGTCGGGTATGGTGCGTCAAAGTTCTTTCAGCGGGTGAATGCATTTGAAATGTTCTGGCACGCGGAGGGAATGAAAACCGAGTATAGCGGAACGATCAGTCTGAACGGCAGGAAATATGTCGTCAAGCCTGAGACGTGTTATGGGTATGCTGACAAGAACTGGGGCGGGGACTACACAAGCCCGTGGGTTTGGCTTTCCAGCAACAATTTGGTCAGCAGGATCAGCGGCAAGTGCCTGAACAACAGCGTGTTTGATATCGGTGGCGGCTGCCCGAAGGTATTCGGCGTGGCGTTCAACCGCAAGCTCCTGTCCGACTTTTACTATGAAGGCAAGAACTACGAATTCAACTTTTCGCGGTTCTGGACGTTTTGCCGCACGGAATTCACCGGACAGGAGACGGAGACGGAAATTCTCTGGCATGTGAAGCAGGAAACGATAACTGCGGTGCTGGAGGTTGATATCCGCTGCAACAAAAAAGAGATGCTGTGGATCAATTATGAATCGCCGAACGGGCAGAAACGGCATAACCGCCTCTGGAATGGCGGAAACGGGACGGGCCTGATCCGGCTTTATCAGAAGAAGCGCGGAAAGAGAGTCTTGGTGGACGAAATCGAGGCGAAGAATGTCGGCTGCGAATATGGCGAGTACGGCGAGTAACGAATGAGAGAAGCGCTGTTGCTTTTTGAACGAAGGTGCTATAGCGCTGTTTATTCGAATCCTCTTAAACGCGAGCCAAATTAGAAACCACTCGTTTGTGGTGTTACATTAAAAACGGGTGGTCTTTTCTTTGGTGTCCCCGGCGCGATTCGATCGCGCGTATTACTAACTCGTTATTTTGTTAGTGATTGCTTTCTTGCTTCCTACGATACTCCAAGAAAACAATGATCAAACCGATGGCAAAGATCACGGCATAGACAACCAACCATAGTACTAACCCTAAGTCTATCAAGGTAGATAAATAGCGACCAAGATCTGGGTTCCAAGAATCCATCAGATGTTCAGCCGCATTGCTGCTCGTCACTAAGATCCCCACTGTTCCCAATGTAGAAAGAAACATCCCAATGATCAACTTTTTCATAAATTTTCCTCCTATACAGTAAGTTCCATTTCAAAATAATCCGTTGGAATATCGTTAATTATTGTTTTTAATCGTAACACAGATGTAAAAATAAAGACATACCCCTCCCAAACGGAATTGTATGTCTTCTTTGGCGTCCCCGGCGCGATTCGAACGCGCGGCCTTTCGCTTAGGAGGCGAACGCTCTATCCTGCTGAGCTACGGAGACAGATATTTGGTTGTTTTGCACGCGGCATTGCGCGTCCTAAATGGACTTCCGCTAAACGTACGGCAAGAGGAATTATACCGAAGCGCGGGCGGGATTGTCAACCAAACCCGCGACGAATTCGACGCAGCGTGCGGCGATCTGCTCTCGCTCAGGCCCATAGGTGCAGCCATGCGGCGAATGGTCAAACTCCGATAAGTCCACGCTCGGCGCGTTGACGGCTCCCGTGCAGAAGATTTCGATGCTCTTGGGGTCCACCTTGTCGTCCTGACCAGCGGAGATGAGCAGTGTCGGGCAGTCGATCTTGTCCAGATTTTTCGTGAGTCTGCGCGCGAGTTGGCCGAGGTCAACAAGTTTTCTCGTTGAAAACCCGCCGTACATCTGCGCATACGGGTTGTCACCCCAAGCGGGTTTGCCGCCGCGGCTCTCCGGATAACCCACCACGGGAATGATCGGACTGATCGCGCGAGCGATGCGCAGATACCGCTTCATCCGAATCGGCGTGCAGATCAGCGCGAGGCCATCGAGATGCTCCTCCTCCGCCAGCAAGCCGCAGAGGATGCCCCCGAGTGAGAGCCCAAGCGCATAGACTTGCGTGCAGCCCTCATCCTTGAGCTTTCGATACGCCGCGCGAATACCGTCGAGCCACTGCGCGCCCGTGGACGCGTTTTGCGCGCGGACGGTCTCGCCGTGCCCGGGAATCATCGGGGAAATCACGGTGTAGCCTTTTGCGATCAGTGCGTCTGCCACCACACGGATGTTCGCGGGCGTACCGCCGATACCGTGGAGCGTGATGCAGCCGATCTCGTTTCCCTTGTGAAACAGCGGCTGTGAAAGGTCGTCGTCAAACGGCGGACGCTGATCCAGCACCGCTTTGTCCGGCAGATAATCTTTCAACACTTCAAAGATAGACGGCATGTCAAACCTCCTGCACTCGATCGCTCCGGGTCGTTCAACTAGAGCAGCTTTTTCGTCTGGCGATAGACATCGCCGGAACCGACGGTGACCACGAGGTCGCCCGCCTCGGCGTGCTCGTCGAGATAGGTGCGAATCTCTTCAAACGTCGGAATATACGTCGCGTTTTTGCTCTGCTCATTGATTGCGGCAACCATATCCCGCGCGTGGACGATGCCGGTGTCCTTTTCGCGTCCGGGATAAATATCCGGCACGAGCACGACATCCGCATCCGTAAAGCACGTCACATTGTTGCAAAAGAGCGTGCGCGCGCGCGTATAACTGTTGCATTGAAATACGCAGTAGAGCTTTTTGTGCGGAACGCGCTTTGCCGCATCCAGCGTCGCGCGGATTTCGTTCGGGTGATGACCGTAATCGTGAAACACCTTCACGCCGTTGCGCTCGCCATAGAATTCAAATCGCCGGCGCGTGTTCACAAAATCGTGCAGCGCCTGCGTCAGAATCGCAAATGGTACGCCGAAATGATCCGAGATCGCGATGGCGCCCAGCGCGTTGACCACGTTGTGCATACCGGGCACGCTGAGTTGCACCGTGCCGAGCGTTTTCCCGCGGCGCACGACCGAAAAGCCCGCGTTACCCAGCGCGTCAAACACGATATTCTGCGCGGTATAGTCCCCGCCGGTGAGTCCGTAGGTGACTACCTCAAGATCGCTCTTGTCCGCGAGGGCTTTCACCCGCGCGTCGTCCGTGCAGGCAATAAACGTGCCGTCCTCCGGCAGCAGCGCGAGGAAGCGTTCAAACGCCGCAACGATCGCGTCGATGTTTTCATAATAATCGAGATGATCGTCGTCGATGTTGTTGATCAGCGCGACGGTGGGTTTTAGCGTTAGAAAACTCTCCACATATTCGCAGGCCTCGGTGACGAACAGGTCGCGATTGCCAACGTGTACGCCGCCTTCGAGAAACTCGACATAGCCGCCAACGTGGATCGTCGCCTCGGTCTTCGCCTGCGCGTGGATGATGGCGAGCATGGAGGTGATGGTCGTCTTGCCGTGGCAGCCCGCGATGGCGACCACCTGGTCATACCGCTCGCTGATCTGCCCCAGCGCAACACTGCGCTCCAGCTCCGGAATGCCCTTCTCACGCGCGAGTACACGCTCCGGGTTGTCCGGCTTGATCGCGGCGGAATAGACCACGAGATCCGCTCCGTCAACGTATTCGCCCGTGTGGCCGATGCTGTAGCAAATGCCCTCGTGATCCAGCGCGTCGGTAAATTGCGTGCGCTCCCGGTCGGAACCGGTCACCTCGTGCCCTTGGGATTTGAGGATCAGCGCCAGCCCGTTCATGCTGCATCCGCCGATGCCGATGAGGTGGATTCGCTTTGCGTCGTCGATATGTGCCATCGTGTGATGTCTCCAGTGCTCTTTCAGTATCATAGTATTATACGCCTTCTTGCCGCTTCTGCGCAACGTTGGGGGTTATTCGCGCCGCAACATCTGCATGTTCGTTGTGTTTGCGTGTGTTTTCGTGTTGTGTTACGTTCCTGTGACTTGGTTACAAATATCGCTTGCTATCGCCAGAGCGGGATGATACATTAACTCACAAGAAACCCGCGTGCTCTGCCGTTTTTCGAGAACTAAACGGGCAAGAAAGTAAATAAAATACCAAACAATGCATCCTCACGTTTGATACGTTAAGAAGTCAAAAATGATTGAAAAGCAGGATACACGATGACGAAAAAAATAACCGCACTCATTCTTGCTCTGCTGATGCTTGCCTCGTTTGCCGCCTGCAGCGCAAGCGAAGAAGAGCCGCTTGCGACTGCCGCTGAAGAAACAACTCAACCCGCAGCAGAGACCGCAACCGTTGACAGCACGCCTGCGCAAACGGGCAGAGCTCCGCGCGTGACCCCGCTCGGCAATGGAGACGATCAAGTAACCGTGATGATCTACATGTGCGGAAGCGATCTGGAGAGCGACGGCGGAGCCGCAACCGCGGACATCAATGAGATGCTCTATGCGACGGCTTCCGATCGGGTTCGCGTGATCGTCCAGACCGGCGGCGCAAACGAGTGGCAAAACAGCGTGGTCAACGCCGACACTACCCAGCGCTGGCTTGTAACAAGCGACGGGCTGGAGCTGCTGGATGACGCAGGTCAACAGAACATGACCGACCCGCAGACGCTCACGGACTTTATCCAATTCTCCACCGAACAGTATCCGGCCAACCGGAACGTCCTCGTTTTCTGGGATCACGGCGGCGGCACGTTGGGCGGATACGGCTCGGACGAACATTACCCGGAAGGCACGATGTCACTCTCGCAGATCGATCAGGCGCTGACCAGCGCGAACGTCGTGTTTGACTGGATTGGCTTTGACTGCTGCATGATGGGCACCGTGGAAACCGCCTTTGTCGCGGAAAAACACGCGGACTATCTGATCGCGTCCCAGCGCTCGGAACCCGGTGGCGGCTGGTATTATACCGACTGGCTCAACGCGCTGTACGAGAACCCCTCGCTCTCTTCACCGGAGATCGGGCAGATCATCGTAAATTCCTTTATCCGCGAGGAGAAAAACGGAGACTTTGGCGATGAGCTCACGCTCTCCATGATCGATCTCACCGCGTTCTCGCCGTTTATGGATGCACTGGATGCGTATCTTGCCAGTGTGAATACGGGGTTGATCGATACATCCGCATACAAGGAGGTCTCCAAGGCGCGCTACGATAGCCGCTCTCCGGGCGAAGAGGAGTATGATCAGGTCGATCTGGCATATCTCGTCAACAACATATCGCTGGGCGACGGGCAGGCGCTGCTCTCCCGTCTGGATGACACCGTGCTCCTCAGCGAGGTCACAGCCGCGCATTACGCGGGCCTGAGCCTTTATTTTCCCTACTCCAGCATCGATTCGGTGCAGGACACGCTGGGCGTTGCAAAATCAATCGGCATGAGCGATTCCTATCAGAAATTCATGTCTGATTTTGCAAGCCTGATGGCCGGCGGACAGATCTATCACGGCGGCGGCGCGACGAGCCCGTTTGCCTCTGCTTCGCAAGATACGAGCGACCTCACCGACTCCAACTGGCTGGATTCGGATTTGGTCTCGGATTATGAATCCTATTATGCGCAAAACGCATATGACAGCTCTTCGCTGGAGATCGTGGAAAAGGACGGACAATATGTCCTGGAGATGAGTCAGGAGGACTGGGACATCATCTCGGATGTATATTTGGAAGTATTTCTCGATACGGGCGACGGGTACCTGCATCTTGGGTCGGACAATGTTGCGCAGTTCAACGATGCCGGAGATTTGATCGTGACGTTTGACGACAACTCCTGGGTTGCCATCGACGGGCACATCGTGAGTTTCTTTGCCGAGCAAAGCCAGGACCCTAACGTCTCGAAGGGTTCTGTTCCCGCGATGGTCAATGGAGAAGAGGCAAAGCTCATTCTCGTCTGGAACGGGGAGAATGCCAGCGTTGCGGGATATGAGCGCGTGTATGATACGGGCGTTGCTTCCCGCGGATTGATTGCGCTCAAGGATGGCGACTCTGTCGAACTCGTAGGTGATTTTTACACCTATGACGAGGAATATGACGCGCAATATATATTCGACAGTTTTGTGATCAATGGCACCCCCGTGGTGAGTTATGAGGATGTAGGTGAAGGGAACTGCCTTGTGTACTATTCGCTGCACGACATCTATCAAAACACCTACTGGACGGAGCCGCTGCTGTATTCCGCACAGTGAACTGCGTTTGCTCAGGCGCGAAATATGGCTAGGCGGCACGAACCCAAAGAACAAGAACGACCCGCGAAAAAAACGGTAAAAGAAAAATCATCCTGCGCAAAACGGCGAAAAAGGGCTTGCCATTTTTGCCCTGATACGGTAAAATAACTTTTGCGCGGGGATGTAGCCCAGTTGGTCAGAGCGCTTCGTTCACATCGAAGAGGTCGTGGGTTCGAGCCCCTCCATCCCCACCAAAAAACAAAGAGTCCATCAACGATGGGCTCTTTGTTTTTGTGTTGTATCAAAGGGGCTCGAAGGGCGGATCAGCAAAGCGTCCTGCGGACTGACCGCCTCGGGAAACGCCGCATCCGCCAGTAGCGGATACATCGGATGCGTGGTGATGTCGTGCTTTCGCGAATAAAACGGATGAACACCCTGCAACTGTAGAATGCAACGGCAACCGCCCGCTCACGTGACAGGATTTTTTGCGTTGCAGGTTGCTATCGCACATGAGAATCGTGGCGGTGCTCGGCGACGATCTCATAAGCACCCTTCTGGTTGGCAGTGGTGAGGATATTGGGCATATGTCATCCGTTCAGCTCGTGTTTTGACCCGCCGTTCTATTAATATGTCTGTTCTCAGCCAAAAACAGAATACGTCAGAAGAAGTACCGAGAACAAGCACATGATCCTTGACCATATTGATTCCGACTAACCGCGTTTTTCATTTGCCGCAAATGACTCGGAGTCAAAACAAGTTCGAGTTGCGAAATAGAACATTCGCGATTTGTATATTCTGCAAAGCCGCGTGAGGTCACAAATTCACGATGGAACAACATTTCAGTCCAATGCGGGTTAATCGAGAACCCCCGAATATCTCCCCCCCCTATATCTGCGGACTCTGTCATTTTCGGCTGAGATCGGCGTGTTAAGTGCGAACGCGGATTGGAGGGGGGGTATTGCATGGCAAAGATCAAAACATGCCTTCTGCGTGTTGATTTTCACCCGCTTCTGCAAGCAGATTCTCTTCGTTACCGAAACAGCAATGGATATGTGAAACAAACGGTATTAGGCTTCGTCTTGGGCTTGTATGATCGCGGATACCACCATTTTGTGATTTATATCAACAAACCTGCCGATCTCTGGATTGCAGAGATGGTTTATTTCCTGACGCTATCAAATGATAACATTGCACTAAGTTACTCCATCGGCCTATGGATCGATCCAGAGCACGCGTATCCTTGGATGGATCAAACAGAAATATTTACTTCGGAAGTGATGAAACATGCCAAACGCGTATTCTGGCGTAGTAAAAAATGGTATGATAACGATTACAGGTTGGAACGGCTTTACGTGGAACCCATTTGGAAAATTTGAGCACGGCATGTCATATTATATGGTTTCAAACGTGTTAATGGAGCGGATGGGAACGAAGCGGTTGTTCGGCTGAGTACACAGACATCGAAATCACAGGAGTGCGGAATGGGCAAGATGCTCTCGGAAGTGTTGATTCACGACTACTCCAGAATTTTATCCATTGCATTCACTATGGTGGACAATGATGCGGATGCACAGGATTTGATTCAGGATTTGGCCGAGAAGATACTCCGTAATGATGTGCCGGCAGCGACCTACCAGAAACCGATCGCGTATTTTTCCAAGATTATGCGCAACAAGCGGCGTGACGATTTGCGCGCGCGATCAAGGGCAGACGTTGCACCACCTGAGATAATGGATACGTTTACAACGACTGAGAACGTTGAAACAACCGCACAATATCATCAAGTGCGAACCATTTTTGAAAAAGAGTTGCGCACATTATCGCCCGAAATGCGGGAAGCGTTTATGATGGTCTACTTTGATGGATTCTCGCTTGATGAAGCGGCAAGCATGGTACAAATTTCAAGCAACACGCTAAGCCAGCGTTTTCGAAGATTTCGGTTGAAGCTTGAAGAACGGCTCAAACTTGAGTCAATCACGATGATGGTCATGATAACAGCGTTTTTGAATATAGGTTAATCAGATGACAGAGAGAAAATTCAAGAGAATACTTTGTGACAAACCATACAGGATGGATGGCTTGTTCGTGCGCTCCCGCTACGAAGCGAAGCAGATGGCGCTGGCATCTACGCTGACCATTGAGCAAGTGCTGTTACCGATTAGAAAGAGTCCTGACGTATCGGAAGCGACCTGGGCGCGGGTCGATTTGGCGCTGAAGGCGAAACAGCGCAAAGGCAGCGCGCAAACAGCGCATATAGATCGAACCCGTGGTTGGGGCAGCAATTTAAGAACGCGCAGACGCGTTGTTGCTATCGCAGCGGCAATGATCCTCGTGGTTGTATTCTTCACCTTTATTCCTCGCGGAAGAAGTCTGGCAAAAGAAGCGTTTGATTACATCATGAATGTGTTCGGGAACCATATAAAGATTGAGCCGACGGAGCAAGGCCCGATACATCCGGGACGCCTCATCGATTTTGAATCCTCCACGGAAGGAACGGTTGATGAGTTTGGAGACTTAATCATTCAATATGACAGCATAGAATCGTTTGCAGATGAATATGGGATTGCACCCATACGATTGATTTCAGATGACTTCACTTGCACAAGGATTACGTTGACAAAGTATTGCACTTCAGGAGCGGAACTCACATCGACCTATTCCTCAACCGACGGAAGCATCATCATTTCGCAAGAGTGGCTGGCTGATGGTGGCGGCGGTACGAGTTTTCATAGCAACAGCGATTCCTGGGAGTCAATAACCATCCTAAATGACGTAGAGATGCTTTATGCGATTGATAGAAATGACGGCGTATTTGATGGAATTGCGTTGCTCCCGGATTC
Source organism: Bacillota bacterium (assembly GCA_023395595.1). Classification (GTDB taxonomy): domain Bacteria; phylum Bacillota; class Clostridia; order Christensenellales; family CAG-138; genus UBA7703. Next base: position 67 of record JAEWYO010000044.1, on the reverse strand, counting down.
TGTGTTGTGGATATCCGCGCAGAAGACAGTCGACATTTTTGAGCAACTGGCATACATCGGATATTAG
>JAEWYO010000021.1 GCA_023395595.1 Bacillota bacterium | reverse complement strand
TCACCTGTCATCCAGACAGTTTCATCGGTGTAGCGCACCAGCAGGTCTCCGCCGCGCAGACGCACGGTGATGTCCTCTCCCTTCTTGCAAAACCCGTTTTCGGTCGCGGCAACCACCGCGGCGCAGGCGCCCGTACCGCAGGCGAGCGTTTCCCCGCTGCCGCGCTCCCAAACGCGCATCTTGAGCGTATGCCCGTCCAGCACCTGCACAAACTCGGCATTCACGCGATCCGGAAAGATCGGAGCAGTCTCGATTGCGGGGCCAATCTTGTCGATCTCCATCAAATCGGGATAGTCGCAGAACACCACGCAGTGCGGATTCCCCATTGAAACACAGGTGATGTTGTATGCCGATCCATCGATCTCCACCAGCCGCGACACGATCTTGTCCCCCGCCAGTAAAACGGGTATATTCTCCGGTGTAAGCTCTGCTTTGCCCATGTCCACGGTGACGGACTTCACCGTCCCGCCGCGCACATAGAGCTTGAGCTGCTTGATGCCGCTGAGGGTTTCAATGGTGAGTTCGGTCTGCGCCGTTTTGCCGTTGTCATAGAGATATTTGCCCACGCAGCGAATGCCGTTGCCGCACATCCTTCCCTCGCTGCCGTCGCGGTTGAAAATCCGCATCTTCGCGTCGGCAACCGCGGAAGGCTCAATGAGGATGATGCCGTCGCCGCCGATGCCCGCGTGCTCCTCGGAAAGATAGACGCTCAGCGATTCCGGCGCAATGATTCCCTGCTCCATGCAGTCAAAGTAGATATAGTCGTTGCTGGTGCCGTTCATCTTGGTAAACGGCAGACGAATCTTCTTCGTGCGCATGTGGTTGATATCCACCAGCTCCGTCGTGTGCTGCGAATAGCGGCTCCTGAGGCTATCCGCCAGCGCGTTTGCGGTGTCAATCGAGGTAATAGCCGGTACTGCACGCTCGACTGCCTTTCTGCGAATCTTCACGCTGTCGCGCGAGGGCAGCCTACCCTTGGACGAGGTGGAGAGGATGTAATCGATCTTCCCGCTCTCGATGAGGTTGAGGATGTTCACTCCATCGGTCTCGTGCAGCTTGCCAACCTCGATGACGTTCATCTGCGCCTGCCGCAGCACCGCCGCCGTGCCCTTTGTCGCATAGAGAGTGAATCCCAGATCGGCAAGCTTACGCACAACGTCGGTCATCTCCGCCTTGTCCTGATCCCGCACGGTGACGAGTAAGCCGCCGCGCCGCTTCATATTATACCCCGCAGCAACAAGTCCCTTATAGAGCGCCTCTTCCCGCGTTTTACCGATGCCGAGAACCTCGCCCGTGGACTTCATCTCCGGATCGAGCAGAATATCGACATCCGCAAGCTTCTCAAACGAGAAGATCGGCACCTTGACCGCGACATAGGGCGGCGTTTTATACAACCCCGTGCCAAAGCCCATGTCGGCGAGTTTATCGCCGAGCATCGCGCGGGTCGCGAGGTCTACCATCGGCACACCCGTCACCTTGCTGATATACGGCACGGTGCGCGACGAGCGGGGATTGACTTCGATGACGTAGATTTCGCTCTCGTAGATCACGTATTGGATGTTGATCAAGCCCCGCGTGTTGAGCGCCAGCGCCAGCCTGCGGGAATGATCTACCACGCGCTCAATGAGAGGACCCGTGAGGTTCCATGCAGGATACACCGCGATGGAATCGCCGGAGTGTACGCCCGCGCGCTCGATATGCTCCATGATGCCGGGGATCAGGATCTCCTCTCCGTCGCAGATGGCGTCCACCTCGATCTCGGTACCCATCAGGTATTGGTCGATCAAAATCGGGTTGTCGATTCCCTTCTGCAGGATGATGCCCATGTATTCGCGCACGTCGTCATCCGAAAACGCGATGATCATATTCTGCCCGCCCAGCACGTAACTCGGGCGAATCAACACGGGATAGCCCAGCGCATTTGCCGCCTCCAGTGCCTGCTGCTCGGTCTTGACCGTCCTACCCAGCGGGCGCTTGATCGAAAGCCGTTCCAACAGCGCATCGAACCGCTCGCGATCCTCCGCCGCGTCGATGCTATCCGCCGGAGTGCCGAGGATGCGCACGCCTTGTTCCGCAAGAAACCGCGTGAGCTTGATCGCGGTCTGTCCGCCGAAGGCGACCACCACGCCGTATGGCTGCTCCGTGTGGATCACGTTCATCACGTCCTCCGGCAGCAACGGCTCAAAATAGAGCCGGTCGGCGGTGTCAAAGTCGGTTGAAACCGTCTCCGGGTTGTTGTTGACGATGACCACCTCGTAGCCCGCCTGCTTAAGAGCCCAGACGCAATGGACAGAGGCATAGTCAAACTCAATGCCCTGCCCAATGCGGATCGGCCCCGAACCGAACACGATCACACGCGGTTTGCCCGTGTCGTGTTTTTGCAGAAACGTTTGCGCTTCGTTCTCTTCGCAGGCATAGTCCGCGTAGAAATACGGCGTTTGCGCCTCAAACTCTGCCGCACAGGTATCGACCATTCGATAGCCCGCATAAAGGTGTTTTTGAATTGGCTGCCCACTGATCCGCGTGAGCACGCGGTCGGGATAGCCAAGCTTTTTTCCTTCCCGATACGCATTTTCGGTCAATCCGCCGGAAACGAGCGACTGCTCGAATTCGACCAGATGCTTAAGCTTTGCCAGAAACCAGATATCGATCATCGTGATCGCGTGGATTTCGTCCATCTGGATGCCACGCTTGAGCGCTTCAAAGACCACAAACAGCCGCTCGTCGTCGCAATTGTGCAGCAGCGCGTGGATTTGCTCGTTCGTCTTGCCGGAGAGCTTTGCCATGTTCAGGCTGTCTTGTGAAATCTCCGCGCCGCGCACCGCCTTCATGATCGCCTGCTCAAACGTCGGCCCGATCGCCATCACCTCGCCCGTGGCTTTCATCTGCGTGCCGAGCGTGCGGCGGCCATAGACAAACTTGTCAAACGGCCACTTCGGCAGCTTGACCGCGACATAGTCCAGCGCGGGCTCAAAACAGGCGGAGGTTGACCCGGTGACCGCGTTTTGAATCTCGTCGAGTGTATAGCCGATTGCAATCTTGGTTGCAACTTTAGCAATCGGGTAACCCGTCGCCTTGGAAGCCAGCGCGGAGGAGCGGGAAACGCGCGGGTTGACCTCGATTACCGCATAGTCAAAACTCGTGGGATGCAGCGCAAACTGACAGTTGCATCCGCCTTCGATGCCGAGGGTATCGATGATGTTTCGCGTGGCGGAGCGCAGCATTTGATATTCGCGGTCGCTGAGCGTGACGGCGGGCGCGATGACGATGCTGTCCCCCGTGTGTACGCCGACGGGATCGAAATTCTCCATGCTGCAAATCGTAATCACGTTTCCGTTTTTATCGCGCATGCCTTCAAACTCGATCTCCTTCCACCCGGAGATGCATTTTTCGACCAGAATCTGATGGATGGGCGACATGCGGATACCGTTGGTCGCGATTTCGGCGAGCTCCTCGCGTGTTTGCGCAATGCCGCCGCCGCTGCCGCCGAGCGTGAACGCCGGGCGTACGATCACGGGATAGCCGATCTCCTCGGCAAAGCGCAGCGCATCGTTTAACTCCGTGACCACCAGCGAAGGGATCACCGGCTGCCCGATCTTGAGCATTTCGTCCTTAAAGAGCTGCCGATCCTCTGCCTTTGCGATGGTCTCCGGGTTTGCGCCGAGCAGGCGGACGTTATGCTGGGCAAGGAATCCATCCCGCGCGAGCTGCATGGAGAGCGTCAGCCCCGTCTGTCCGCCGAGCGTGGAGAGCAGGCTGTCCGGCTTCTCCTTTTCAATGATGCGCTTGAGCGTGGTCAACGTCAGCGGCTCGATGTAGATATGATCCGCCATCGCGCGGTCGGTCATGATCGTCGCCGGGTTGGAGTTGACGAGAATGACCGCAATCCCCTCCTCGCGCAGCGCGCGGCAAGCCTGCGTGCCCGCGTAGTCAAACTCCGCCGCCTGACCGATGACGATCGGGCCGGAGCCAATCACCATCACGCGCTTGATGTTTTGATCCAGTGGCATATTGGTACTCCTTCTGTCGAAAAAAAGCGTTGTTTGCTACCGTCTTCCTTAGCCGCGTGCGCCGTCCATCCGCTCGATGAATCGATCAAACAGATAGCGCGTATCCAGCGGGCCCGCGCACGCCTCAGGGTGAAACTGCACCGAGAACGCTGGGATGTCGAGATACTCCATCCCTTCGCAGGTGCCGTCGTTGAGGTTTTGGAAGCTCACGCGGGATTGCTCTGGCAGGCAATCCGTCTTCACCGCGTAGCCGTGGTTTTGGCTCGTGATGTAAACCTTCTTCGTTTCGGTTTCCTGCACGGGTTGGTTCGCGCCGCGATGGCCGTATTTGAGCTTCATCGTCTCGCCGCCGCGCGCAAGCGCAAGCAGTTGATGTCCCAGGCAGATGCCAAAGATCGGCACGTTTGCCGTGCAGAGGGTTTTGAGTTGAGCGATGACGCCCGTATTCTCCGCCGGGTCGCCCGGACCGTTGGAGAGCATGATGCCGTCGGGCTGATATGCTAGAATCTCCTTCGCCGTCGTGCCGGCGGGCACAATCGTGACATCGCATCCGCGCTTGACAAGTTCGTTTGTAATGTTGCGCTTTGCGCCAAAGTCCCAGAGGACGACGTGCCGCTTGCTTACTTCGGTGTGCAGCGTCTGCGCCTGCATGCGGCTGACCGCGCGCACCGCGTTAGTCAGGCGATAATTCTTCAGGCGCTGGAGCGTCGCCGCGTCCGGCGCGGGATCGTCGGTAATCAGTGCGTTCATCACACCGTATTCACGGATGATCTTCACCAGTGCGCGGGTGTCAATGTCCCAAAGCCCCACGATCCCTTTGGACAATAAAAAAGTGTCAAGGTCTTCTTCACTACGAAAGTTGGAAGGCACTTGACACCAGGAACGAACGATATACGCTTGCAATGCGGGGTTTTCCGCCTCGAAATCAGCGGGAATGACACCATAATTTCCAATCAACGGAAACGCTTGAACCACCATCTGGCCGTAATAACTCGGGTCGGTCAACGTCTCCAGATAACCGGTCATGGCGGTTGTAAACACAATTTCGGCGATCACCTGGCCCGTGGCACCAAGCGCCCGCCCGCGAAACACCCGTCCGTTTTCCAGGATCAGGTATCTTGGCTGTTCCATCCGCTTCCTCCTGTTCTCTCGCGATTTTATTGTTTCATACAACGTGTTTGCATTTTCTTTAGCGAGAAATATAACACAAACAAAGCCATTAGGAAAGCTAAATATAATATATATACCAAGAATTTTTATAATTATGCTCTTTCCCGGTTTACATGGGAAAGCGGCTTCCCCGAACGCGCCGTAGAAGCCGCTTTGTATGCATATTCGATTAGGTTCGCTTGACCCCGCCCTCGCGGATTCGGAGAATCACGCTCTGCAGCAGGATGAAGAAGCACAGCATCAAGCCCGTTGTAATGCTCTGCCAATATGGCTCCCTTAGGCCGGAGGCGATGACGATGTTGTTGATCGTCTTGAGCGAGAGCACACCAAAGAGCGTACCGATCACGTTCCCGACGCCGCCGGTAAGCAGCGTGCCGCCGATAATGGCGGAGGCAATCGCCTGCATCTCCGCTGCGCTGGCATTGCTGGCGTTGCCAGCCCCCGTATGCAGCAGGTAGACATAACCGCCGATACCGCTGAGCACGCCGCAGAGTAGATAGGAGAAGAACCGCGTGCGCTTGACGTTGATGCCGAGCATCAGCGCGCTCTGGCTGTTGCCGCCGATGGCATAGAGGTTTCTGCCAAATCGTGTCCACTTGAGCACAAAGAACACCAGCACCACAACCGCAATGGCGATCACCACGCCGAGCTCTATGCGCGCTGGAATGAAGTTGCCCGTCTTGCCATAGGAGCCGATACCGGGGATGACGATACGGAATTCCTTGAGCGCCATGAATAGCTCATGCTCTGCTGTGCGGGGCGCCACGCTAACGATCGTCGTCATGCCTCTGGCAAAAAACATTCCCGCCAGCGAGACGATGAAGGGCTGAATCTCAAGGTATGACACCAGCAATCCTTGCACGAGGCCAAACGCCGTGCCGATGCCGAGCGCAAGCGCCATGGACCCGACCACGCTGCCGCCTTTGTCGTCAAGATAAACCACGCAAGCCATTGTGACCAGCGCCGTGATGCCGCCGACGGAGATGTCGATCCCGCCTGCGATCATGACGATGGTCAAGCCGCAGGAGACAACGATCAGGAATGAATTGTTGTTGAAGAGATCCAGAAACTGCTGCGGATTGAGGAACCCGCCGCCCCAGACCGACATCGCCATTCCATACATGCCAACAAATGTGCAAACCGTGATGATCAGCAGCAAGTTGGTGTTTGAGATTGGTTCGCGCAGCTGAATTCTTTGATATTCGGCTGATTGCTTTTGATTATTCTGCATATGCTTGTTTCTCCTCCGCCTTCACCGGTTTGGGGAACATCTTGTCGCGCAGACGCAGGAAGAAGCTCTGCACAACCGGAGAACCGAGCACGACGATTGCGATGATAACGACCGCTTTATATGCCTTGACCGCCGTGGACGGCACCTTCATGGCGTAGAGCGTGATGGTCAGCGCCTGAATGATATATGCGCCAATCACAGAGCCGGTGATGCTGAATTTGCCGCCACTGAGCGCATTGCCGCCGATGGCAACCGCGAGGATCGCGTCCATCTCGATATCCAGCAATAACGTCTCGTGGTTGATGAGGCCCATGCGGCTCACACCGATGCAGCCCGCGATGGAGACGCAGATGCCGAGCATCATGAACGAGAGCATCTTCATGCCAAACGCATTGATGCCGTTGAGCCGGGCGGATTTCTCGTTGATACCGACCGCCTGCGTGTAAAGGCCAAGGTTTGTGAGGCGCAGCACCAGAGACACGAGAATCGCAAATACGATGACGATCAAAATCGGCGTTGGAATCGGAACCCCCGGAATAAAGCTGCCGATGTAGCCGAGCAGCGGGCTTTCCACGGTCGGCGTTGCGCCGCCGTTGATCCAGTAGGCAATCGGCCTGCCTGCGGTAAGCAAGATCAGCGTTGCAATCATCGGCTGAATGCCGAACCCGGCAACAAGCGTTCCGTTGAACGCGCCGCAAAGCACCGCAACGAGGCACGCGCACACAAACGCCAGCAGGATGATCGGCCAGTTGATCGTGTGCTCCTTGAGTACGCGCACAAAGACGCTGCCTGCAATCGCCGCAACTGCGCCGACGCTGATATCCTGCCCGCGTGAGCAAGCGGTGACCAGTGTCATGCCGATGGAGATGATTGCCAGTTCGGACGCGCTGTTGAGAATGCTGATGATGTTGCCGGAAAGCACACTGTTGCCTTCGTTGTTGACGGTGACGTTAAACGAAAAAAAGCTTGGATCGCGAATCGCGTTGAACAAAGCCAGCAACATCAGCGCAAAGAGCGGAATCACCAGCTGCGATTTTCTCAGTCGTTGGAATCGTTTACCCATTTTGTGCAGCCTCCCCCGCGATGGTGTGCATAATCTTTGCCTGCGTCATGTCGTCCTGGCTCAGTTCGCCAACGATCTTGCGATCCCGCATAACGATGAGCCGCGAACAGGTGCGCAGCATTTCCTCGATCTCGGAAGAAATAAACGTGACACTCACACCCTCTTCGGCAAGCTTGAGCACGAGTTTCTGAATCTCAACCTTGGTGCCAACGTCGATGCCGCGCGTGGGTTCATCCAGAATCAGATACTGCGGCTTGGTAAGCAGCCAACGCGCCAGAATCGCCTTTTGCTGGTTGCCGCCAGAGAGTGATTTGATCGGAGTATCGCTTGAAGCGGTCTTGATGCCAAGGAGTTTGATATATTCGTCCGCAAACTTCTCCGCTTCGCTCCTTGAGAACGGGCGGAAGAATCCGCGCATGACCTGCAACGCAAGAATGATATTTTCGCGCACGGAAAGATCGTCCACAATGCCATCCTGCTTGCGATCCTCCGGCAGATACCCGATACCATGCTTCATGGCGTCTCTGGGTTTCGATATCTTCACAGGTTTTCCGTTTACAAAAATCTTTCCGCCCGTGATCTTGTCCGCGCCGAAGATGGCGCGCACGCTCTCGCTGCGGCCGGAACCAAGCAGCCCGGTAAACCCGTTGACTTCTCCCTGATCGATCTTAAAATCAAACGCGCGCGTACCCGCCGCGCTCGAAAGCCCCGTCGCCTCATACACGGGTGCAGTGCCCACGCGCGCATGCGAAACGCGGCTGTTTTTCATGTCCGTAATATCGTCGAGTTCCTTGCCCATCATCTTGGAGATGAGCTGAACACGCGGCAGATCCTTGATGTCATAGGCGCCGATCAGTTCGCCGTTTCGAAGCACGGTGATCCGGTCGCAAACCTCGTAGACCTGCTCTAAAAAGTGTGTGATAAAGATGATGCCCACGCCGTGGGATTTCAAATCCCGCATCAGCGAGAAGAGTTTCTCCACCTCGCGCTCGTCGAGCGAGGATGTCGGCTCGTCGAGAATGAGCACCTTACAGTCCATGTCCACCGCGCGCGCGATGGCGACCATCTGCTGCACGGCAAGTGAGCAGGTGGATAGCTGCTGTGTCGCCCGCGCCGGAATATTCAATTTTTCGAGAAGTTCATTCGTCTTCTCGCGCATTTTCCCCCAGTTGACGAGGGAATAGTTGCCGCGCCCGATGTACATATTTTCCGCGACTGTCAGGTTCGGGCAGAGCGTAATCTCCTGATAAACGGTGCTGATGCCGAGGTTTTGCGCCTCCTGCGGAGACTTGATGTTGACCTCTTTGGCACATCCGGCAATCATAATTTGGCCGGAATCCTTCGGGTGGACACCGGTTAGCACCTTGATGAGGGTGGATTTCCCCGCGCCGTTCTCGCCCATCAACGCATGAATTTCCCCGCTCATGAGCGTGAAATCCACGTTGTGCAGCGCGCGCACGCCGGGAAACGATTTACTGATGTTACGCATGGATAAAACGATGTCGTTTGGCATGGGTTACCATCCTTTGTGCGTTTACAAATATGGGCGATGATCCGAAAAGCTGCGGAATCACACACCTTCTAAACAGCGGTGCGAGTATGCGGAGCAAGTCCGCATACTCGTCACCGTCACGCTTGATTGAGTTCCCTTTTCAGGGATGATTCAAACCAGTTTCTTATTCGCCAAGACCGAAGGTGTCGATGTCTGCCTGGGTGATCGTCGTGGCATCAAAGCCGCGCTCTTCGGAGATGACCTTCTTGGAGGGCAGGGTTTCGCCAGCTTCGAGCTTCGTGATCATGTCCGCGATTACGGAAGCCTGGAACGGGCTGCACTGACCATCATAGTTCCAGTTACCGGCGAGCAATTCGCGCAGCGCCCATTTGTTGCAGTCAAAGCCCATGACGATGACCGCTTTGCCGACGCCGTGGGTGATGCCCGCTTCGTCCAGCGCCGCGACTGCGCCCTTGGCCATACCGTCGTTCTCAGCGTAGATGACGTTGAACTTCTCGCCGGAGTTGATGACGGATTCCACGATCTGCTTTGCGGTTGCTTCATCCCACGTTGCGGTCTGCTGCACAACCTTCTTCATGGTGCCGGCTGCGAATTCCGCATCCAGAGCGGCGGTACGGCCGATCTGCGCGTCGGAACCCATGGCGCCCTGAATGTGGATCACATCATAGGAATCCAGCTTCTGGGCCTTGAGCCATTCGACGGCGGTCGTGCCTTCGTTGGCCATGTTGGAAACAACAGCGGCTTCATAGTTGCTCTCGTCCGTGTTGATCATACGGTCGAACAGGAACACTTTCACGCCCGCTTCTTTTGCGCTGGCAAGGACGGCGTCCCAACCATCGGTGGCGGCTGCGGAGATCAGCAGGTAGTCCACGCCATCGGTGATGAACTGCGTGGCAGCGTTGAGCTGTTCGTCGTTCTTCAGGCTGTAGAAGGTGGAGACGGCATAGCCGTTGGCTTCGGTGAAGACTTTCTCAAAGTCCGCAACGTTCGCTGCGCGATAGCCGGATTCTGCCGGCGGGTTGTTGATGATGCCGACTTTGATCAGCGCGGGTGCAGCGGGGGCTTCCGTGGCTGCGGCAGGAGCTTCCGTAGCAGCGGCAGCAGCGGGGGCTTCGGTCGCCGCGGCGGGTGCGGCAGTTGCGCAAGCAACCATTCCGAGTGCCAGCATGGCAACAAGGATCAATGTGATAAACTTTTTCATGGTTCCGATTTCCTTTCCTTTTTTGAGATGTGATTTGCAAGTTGGCAAAAGATCAGATATGACCAACAAGTACCTTATATCATATAGACAACCGCATTCCAATGCTTCCCGGGCAAGCGGATAAGAATGTGAACCAACCCGGTGATTTTACAAACCGCGCGCGAAACCGGGCGCAAAGCAACGACTTTACCACTGTAATTTTTTCAACCCGAGGCGTAAAAAAACACCTGTATTATTGTTGTACCAAAACAAAGAAAAAAGCCCGCAAGTATGGGCTTTTTCACGTTTTTGTATAAAGGGTTCAGGATTGTTTTCTGCTCAGTAACCCCTGCCCTCAATCATCTCTTTCGTAATGGTAAAACAATCAAATGCAGTCTCGTCCACGTGCTTCACCGGATCTACGGTTTCGCCGCGCTCCAGCTGCTGAATGATCTCGGCCACATACGGGCCCTGCAAGGGATTGCATTCCACATTCAACGCGATCTTGCCCTGCAAGCAATAGGAAAGCCCGAGTTTTGTCGCGTCAAACGAGATTACGATCACGCCGCCTTCCGTGTTGCAGGAGAGCCCCGCTTCCTCCATCGCGTCGATGGCACCCAGCGCCTCACCGTCGTTTTCACAATAGACCACGTCGATGTCCTTTGTCTCCTTGAGGATTGCACCCATGACCTCATACGCCTTTGCGCGCGTAAAGTCGCCTAGTTCCTGCGCAACGATCTGCCAGTTCGGGTTGCGCTCCAGCGCATCTTCCAGCGCGGCGGTGCGCCCGATCTGCGCAGAGGAACCAATCGTCCCTTGAATATGGACAATGCGCACGGGTGTTTCCGTTCTGCCTCTTTTTTGCAGCAGGGTTTCAAGCCACTTTACGGCGGTTTCGCCTTCCTTATGAAAGTCCGATCCGATATAGGCGGTGTAGAGACTGCGATCCGCCACCTCGATGTCGCGGTCGATAACGATCACGGGGATTCCCGCGTCGCGCGCCTCCTGCAAAATTGACGTCCAACCCGTCTCCACGCGCGGGGAGAAGACGATATAGTCTACATCTTGCTGGATAAACGTCCGGATGGCGCGAATTTGGTTTTCCTGCTCGTTTCGCGCGTCGTCAAAGATCAGCTCATAGCCGTTCTCCTCGCTCAGCGCGCTCTTGATGCTCTCGGAGTTGGCAACCCGCCATTCGGACTCCGCGCCAACCTGCGAAAACCCAACCACGATGGGACTGCCTTCCGGCTTTTCCTGCTGCTCAGCCGCGTCTTGTGCGCCTTGCGTACAGCCCGCAAGCAACGCCAGCAGCAACAAACCAACTACGATCAGCGCGCGCTTTGTCTTCATGCGCCCATCTCCTTTTCACTTGTCTGCATGGGGATCTTAACAAAAATCTTTGTGCCGACATCCGGTTCACTCTCCAGCGTCAGCCCGTATTCCTGCCCGAATAAAATCTGAATGCGCTGGTGCACGGTGCGCAGGCCGAAGCCTTCCTTTCTACCGTCCACGAGGGAGGAGCGCACCTCCTCCAGCCGTTCCGGGCTCATGCCGCTGCCGTCGTCTGCAACCTCCAGAATCAGATTTGTTCCTTCCGTGCGCCCGCTGACGCGGATCAGCCCTTTCCTGCGGCGAATCTTGATGCCATGATACAGCGCGTTCTCCACCAGTGGCTGCAAGGTCAGCTTAGGCAGGATGTAGATGCTCAGTTCCTCAGGAATATCGATCTCATACTCCATCAAGTCACGATAGCGCATGTGCTGAATCTCCAGATAACTGCGGATGTGCTGCTGCTCTTCCTTGAGGGTGATGACGTTTTGCCCGCGGCTGAGCGAAAAGCGAAAGAAGTTGGAGAGGCTGCTGACCATCGCGACCGACTCTGAAATTTCGCCGGACTCGATCAACCAGATGATGGTGTCCAGCGTATTATAAAGAAAATGCGGGTTGATCTGTGCTTGCAGCAGGGCAAGCTCCGTCTTTCTGCGCTGCTTCTCCTGCTCGGTGTTGCGATCGATCAAGCGCTTGAGGTGTCCGACCATGCTCTCGATCCCGTCCGAGAGCAGCTGTACCTCCTCAACATCCGCCTGAATCGGCTCCATAACGAGCAACCCCCCGCGCCCGATGGCGACGAGACGATCGCAGAGCATATCGATGGGATCGACAATCCGGCGGCTGAGCTTGCGCGAATAGCTCAAAAGGAAAAACAGCAGCGCCAGCGCGAGCACAACAACAACGCCCATCAGCACGACCATGTTGGTGATCATGGTTGACTGAAGAGCGTCCAAATGCACCGCCTCATAATAGAGATAGGTGTACATATATTCTTGAATCAGGTCAGCCATGACATAGATATTGTCATTGAGCTGGCTCATGCGGGAATCATACCCTTGCGTAACCGCAATCTCCTGCATTTTTCCCTCGAGATTGTGGCAAAGATTGAGCACGCTGTTGATGGCGCGCAGGCTGTCTTTTTCCCCAGTGGTTTCGATGAGCTTTTTTGCAATCGCTTCGGCGGACTTGACCTCCTCAGTCGGCATACCTTCCGAATACTGACTGTCGATGACAAAATAGTACATCTTGGTCTTGATATTGTCCGTAAAATCGCGGTTAAAGTCGGACGCAGTGGTCACATTGTTGAGGATAGAGTTATACTGCAAACCATAACCAAGGCCGATGCCCACAACAAGGATGATGATCAGCATCAGTGGAATTGTGACGATGAGGATCATCTTCCAGAGTTTTTTCTGCATGGTCGTCTTCGCGGTTTTCGCCGTCCAACCAATGTTTTCGATCACCGTTTGTCCCCTCTGCGGTATTCGCTGGGTGTGCAACCCGAAACTTTTTTGAACACAAAGCTGAAATAGTGCGAGTCCCGGAATCCGACCGCATAGGCGATCTCGCTGGATCGCAGGTCGGTCTGGCGGAGCATGCGCTTTGCCTCGTTGATGCGCTTGCCGGTGAGGTATTCCACAAACGTTTGCCCGACCTCCTGGCTGAACATCGCCGAAAAATAGTTCGGACTGATGTTTACCTTCTGTGCAACTTTGTCGAGGGAGATCGTCTCCTCCGGGTAGTGCTCATCAATGAAGCCGATCGCTTTGCTGAGCAGATCCCGCTGTTGCTTTCTGCTCTCACGGTCACGAAGGCGGATGGTATGCGACAAAATCTGGCGCATATAGCTGCGCGCTTCGTCCGGGGTTGCAATGTTGTCCTTGGGCCGGAGTTCCGCGGGCCAATAGCTCTCCGCATGGCAGCCGATGGAGTCGAGATAGGCCGCCGCCGCAAAATACGCAGTCATGGTCAAATAGCGGCAGAACATCGCAAGCGGAACGCCCTCCGCGCCCGAACCAAGCAGGAGTTGGTCGAGAAACGATTCAATCTCCTCCGCGCTGCCGCTGCTGAAGAAGCAGCGGATACGCTCCTGATCTACCTCGGGCTTGTTGGGTTCTCGCGCGGCGGTTCGTGTCTTTTGTACGCTCTGGATGCTCTCTTCCGTTAGAATGTGTTCCTCGGGGCAAAGATAGCGATAGGAGAGAATCCGGCTGGCTTCCGAAAAACAGGCGGGCAGCGCACTCAGCCGCGCAACGGGCGATCCGCAGGCGATGTGCCAAACGATTTCGTGCCCCGCCGCCTCGCAAAGCGCCTGAATGCCCCAAACACACTCGGCTGTGCGGGACATGATCTCCTCCGCGCCGCCTTTGATCAGCACTGCATGAGTGGTGATGTTCCAGCGGAACAGAATCAGCTCCGCGCGGGAGAGAAAATAGTTGGTCACGCGGTCCTGCAGCTGCGCAAGCGCGTCAGTATATCCTTCCGGCGCACTGCCGTCATACTCTGCGCTGCTGAGCGAAAAGAGCAGGATGTTGTACCCCGGCGCATTGAGGTCGATGTCCATCGATTTGGCGGTCTCGGAGATCTCGCTCACGCTCAGGCCGCCGGTGACGATTTGCTCAAAAAAACGCCTGCGCGAAAACGCCTCATATTCCTGCGCCTCACGCTGAAACATGGAAAGATAATCCCGCTGTTGCTGCTCGGCTTCCATCTTTTTTTGGAGCGAGATGAGCAGGTCTACCATCTTTTCTTTGATGACGGGCTTGAGCAGATATTGCTCCACGCCCATACGAATGGCCTGCTGCGCATAGGAAAAGTCGTCATATCCGCTGATGATGACGATCTTTGTGCGCGGCAGTTCCTTGCGGACGAGTTCGCTGAGCGCAAGCCCGTCCATAAACGGCATTTTGATATCGGTGATGAGTAGATCGGGCTGAATTTGACGAATCAAAGGAAGCGCAAGCTCTCCATCCGGCGCGTCGCCAGCATACGAAAAGCCATACTGCTCCCATTGGATGTTTTTACGAATCCCTTCGCGTACTACAATTTCATCTTCGACAAGAAAGACCTTGAACATTGGATCTTCCCTTCTGGAGAATGTTGTGAACGGGCTAACATGTGATCATTCAAGAAGTGTATAGTACCCCATATATTATTCACCATATTTCGCGCTACGCCAATAGGTTATTTTTTGAGAAAAGTACATTTTTTTCGGAACCGATTGCTTTTTGCCTGTTTTTGCCCGTTTTGCGCTGCAATCGGGTCAGAGTCTCCAACTGTTCCGGGATTGTGGCGCTGCGAAAAAGAGTTTCAAAAAACCCGACTTTAGAGCACCAAAGTCGGGTTCGTTTGTTGGGATTTGGTTCGCGCTTCGCCTCTGTGTAAAGCAGAAGCCGCTTTGCGGGGCGGGTGGCTGCCCTGATCCACCCGCCCCTCTTGGCGGAAAGAGGAGAGAACCCGAATGAAAAAAGCCGATGCTTTGAAAAATGCTTGTTTTGCCTCAGTCGGCGGGTGTTATGCTTTCATCTTCCAGGCAAGATCGGAGAGGAACAGCTCCTGCTTGAAAGATTCCACCGTGGTATCCTTGGTGATGTGCACAAACTCGATCTGCATCATCTCCGCCCAGTCGGCCAGCATCTGCGCGTCGGCCGCATAGCTCATCACCGTGTGATGCGCGCCGCCCGCCATGAGCCAGAGTTTGAGGCCGGTGCTGAGGTCCGGCATAGCGCGCCACATGACGCGGGCAACCGGAAGGTTCGGCATCTGCATGATGGGTTTGATCGCCTCGACATCCTGCGCGATGAGCCGCAGCCTGCCGCCCATATCGATCAGCGAGGCAACCACTGCCGGACCAGCCGCGCCTTCAAACACGAGTCTTGCGGGCGCTTCACGATCTCCAATGCCAAGCGGGTGCACCTCGATGCGCGGTTTTGTCGCGGCGATCGACGGGCAAACCTCCAGCATATGCGCGCCGAGGGAATAGGCGCCGTCCTTGGCCAGATGGTAGGTGTAATCCTCCATGAACGCGGTGCCGCCTTCCATGCCTTCCGTCATCGCCTTGACGATGCGCGTCATGGCGGAGACTTTCCAGTCTCCTTCGCCGCCGTAGCCATAGCCCTTCGCCATCAAATGCTGGCTGGCTAGGCCCGGCAGCTGCCGCATGCCGACGAGGTCTTGAAATGTGTTTGAGAATGCCATCGCGCCGACGCGCTGGAACATCTTCTCCATTGCAATCTCTTCGCGCGCCTGATAGCGCACGGAATCCGTCTGCTCGGTCGCCAGATCGTACTTCGAGAGATATTCTGCCATGAGCGCGTCAATCTCCGATTCGCTCACCGCGTTCATCTCGTCCACAAGTTCGCCAACCGGCCAGGTGTTCACCTGCCAGCCGAGCTTGATCTGCGCCTCCACCTTGTCGCCTTCGGTGACGGCAACTTCACGCATGTTGTCGCCGAAACGCACAAGGCGCAGGTGCTTGCTCTCATAATAGCCAATCGCGCTGCGCATCCACGCACCAAGCTCATCCAACACGGGCTTGTCCTGCCAAAATCCCGCGATGACCTTGCGCGGCAGGCGCATCCGTGTGGCGATGAAGCCATGCTCGCGGTCGCCATGCGCCGCCTGATTGAGATTCATGAAATCCATGTCGATTTCCAGATCCGGAATCTCGCGGTTGTATTGCGTCGCAAAATGACAGTACGGCTTTTGCAGTAGGTTCAGACCGTTGATCCACATTTTGCTGGGGCTGAAGGTGTGCATCCATGTCACGATACCGCAGCAGGCATCCGTATAGTTTGCCTCTTTGGCAAGCTGCTCAATCTCGTCCGCCGTCTTGACGGTTCCTTTGTAAAGGAAGCGGCAGGGAATTTGTGCCTGCGCATTGATATAGTCCGCCATCTCCTGCCCGCGCGCGGCAACCGTCTCCAGCACCTTCGGGCCATAGAGAAACTGCGAACCGACAATAAACCAGATTTCTTTCGTCTTGAGGCTCATATTTGCGCTCCTTATTGAAATTGTATGATGATGTACGTAGGTTTTCTTGATTTCGCTTTGATTTGTATTGGTTTTGTCTTTTTATAAACAGGGTAACACTCAAAAAACGCGTTGTCAATCAGGATACATGCTTCAATAAGGCGATTTGTTTTTGTTTTATTGTGTTTTTCTTACGATTTGTATTGTTTCTTGGATCAATTGGCCATAGTTGTATTGAATTTGATGTCGTTTTGTGATATTCTCCTGCAATAGAGCAATATTCTACGGTTTTATCCCCGCTTTTGCGA
Source organism: Bacillota bacterium (assembly GCA_023395595.1). Lineage (GTDB taxonomy): Bacteria > Bacillota > Clostridia > Christensenellales > CAG-138 > UBA7703. Next base: position 29,479 of record JAEWYO010000021.1, on the reverse strand, counting down.
TTACTTTCGTAATAACTTCAACCAACTTATACCATATTTGTATTGACGCAACCAGTCAATCACGTTATCATTTTTTATATCGCGCCGTATCAACAGGACAGCGAGGATTTATGCCAAAATATCAACGCATCGCATCAGAACTTCAAAACGAAATCAAAACAGGACATCTTTCCGCCGGGCAAATGCTGCCAACCGAAGAGCAGCTAACCCAGCGTTTTTCTGCCAGCCGCCAGACCATCCGACAGGCGCTCTCCCTTCTCGTAGACGCGGGGCTGATCACCAAGCAGCGCGGCAGCGGTTCGCGCGTGCGCGCGCAGGCAAGCGCGCCAAAGAGCGGGAACATCGCGGTGATTGCAACCTATATCAGCGACTATATCTTCCCCGGCATCCTGCGCGAAGCGCAGAGTGTGTTTGCCGCAAACCAGTATTCGGCCATTCTCTCCGCAACGCGAAACAGCGTCTTCCACGAGCGGCAGATATTGGAAGATTTGCTGACCAAGCCCATCGACGGCATCCTCGTGGAGGGCACAAAGACCGCGCTGCCAAACCCGAACCTCGACCTGTATCAAAAGCTCTCCGCGCGGAATATCCCAATCGTGTTTTTCAACGGATACTATAGCGATCTACCGAATGCAACCAGTGTCTATGCAGATAACTTTGGCGGCGGGTACGCGCTGGTTCAGCATCTGCTTGCAAAAGGACACGCGTCGATCGCGGGAATCTTCAAAAGCGACGACATCCAGGGTCACGAGCGATACTCCGGCTATATCACGGCGCTGCGCGACGCGGGGCGGATGATTCCCGACAGCTCGGTGTTCTGGTACACAACCGAAACCCGCGAAGAACTCTTCACCGAGGAACTCGCAAAGAAGATCGCGGAGAGTACCGCCGTCGTGTGCTATAACGACGAGGTCGCCTTCCGCCTGATTCCGCTGCTGCTCTCCTTCGGCATCCGCGTGCCGCAGGATGTCGCCGTCGTAAGTTTTGACAATAGCAGCCTCAGCGAGCTCAGCCCCGTGAAGATCACCTCTCTCTCATACGGCGCGCAAAACATCGGTCAGGTTGCGGCACAAACGCTGCTGCGCCGCATCGCGGGGCAACCGGCGGAATCGCAAACGCTTCGCTGGACGCTGGTCGAAAAAGACAGCAGCAAGTGATGCATTGCATCACGAACTACCATTCACGCATGAAATCAAAAGAATCGAGGCATGTTATGACGCAGGAAACCACCATTGCCGCCAAGATCAGCGGCCAAGAAACGTATCTCGGTATCGAATTTGGCTCCACCCGCATCAAGGCGGTGCTCATCGACGGCGACCACGCCGTGCTTGCCTCCGGCGGGCACAACTGGGAAAACCGCCTCGAAAGTGGATTTTGGACCTACTCTCTTGAGGACGTGTTTGCCGGACTGCAGGACGCGTATGCAAAGCTCGCGGCCAATGTGCAGAAGCAATACGGAGTTGCGCTCACGCGTGTTGGCGGGATGGGCATCTCCGCAATGATGCACGGCTATCTCGCGTTTGACGAGAAAGACAACCTGCTTGCGCCGTTTCGCACCTGGCGCAATACGACGACAGGTCAGGCGGCGGACGCACTCTCCAAGCGCTTTGGCTTCAATATCCCGCAGCGCTGGAGCATCGCACACCTGTATCAGGCGATGCTCAACCGCGAAGGCCACGTTAGCTCCATCGCATTTGTAACGACGTTGGCGGGCTATATCCACTATCGCCTGACGGGCGAAAAGGTGATCGGCATCGGCGACGGCTCCGGTATGTTTCCGATCGACTCTACCAAACTCACCTATGACGGTGCAATGCTCGATTCCTTCCAGCAGCTCGTCAAAGAACAGGGCTACGGCTGGAACATCTCCGCTGTGCTACCAACACTGCTGCCTGCGGGCGCAGCGGCGGGTACACTTTCGCCCGCAGGCGCGAAGCTGATCGACCCCAGCGGCACACTCTGCTCCGGCATCCCCTTCTGTCCGCCGGAAGGCGACGCAGGTACGGGCATGGTCGCGACCAACGCCGTGCGCCAGCGCACGGGCAACGTCAGCGCGGGCACGAGCGTGTTTGCTATGCTGGTGCTGGAGAAAGCGCTCTCGCGCTACTATACCGAGGTAGACATGGTGACAACCCCCGCGGGCGATCCCGTCGCGATGGTTCACTGCAACAACTGCACAAGCGATATCGACGCGTGGATTCGCCTCTTTGGAGAGGCGGCAACGGCACTCGGCGCGGAATATGACGAGCGGACACTCTACCAGACGATGTACAAAAAAGCGCTCGAAGGCACGCCGGACTGCGGCGGCGTCATGACGTTTAACTATCTTTCCGGCGAACCGGTCACCAATCTTGACGAAGGCCGCCCGCTGCTTTTCCGCAAACCCGACGCGGCATTCACCCTCGCTAACGTGATGCGCGCGCACCTAACCTCCGCCTGTGCCTCGCTGCGCATCGGCATGGACATCCTCGCGGCGGAGCATGTTGAGCTGGACGCGATGACAGGCCATGGCGGCTTCTTCAAGGCGGAGGGCATCGGGCAGAAGATCATGTCCGCCGCGCTCGGCACCCCCGTGACCGTCATGGAGACGGCGGGTGAAGGCGGGCCATGGGGTATGGCGGTTCTCGCTGCATTTCTGCAAAAGAAAGAAGCCGGCGAGTCGCTTTCGGACTATCTCACCGCGAAGGTATTCCGCGGGGCAAAGAGCGTGACCGTATCGGCAAGCGAGGCGGAAGCGAACGGCTTTGCCGCGTTTATGGACGCATATCAAAAGAGCCTCGCGGTGGAACGCGCGGCAGTGGACGCATATTGATCCGGTTTTGACCGGGAAGGGAATCTCGCCATGTTGGAATCACTCAAGCAGCAGGTGCTTGAAGCAAACCTGCAACTGCCAAAGCTCAACCTCGTCGAGTTCACATGGGGTAACGTCAGCGCCATCGACCGCGCAAGCGGCATCATGGTCATCAAACCCTCGGGCGTGACCTATGAAGCCATGCAGGCGGAGCAGATGGTCTGTGTCGATCTCGTCACCGGTAAGGTGGTCGAGGGAAATCTTCGCCCATCCTCCGATACACCGACACATCTGGCGCTCTATCGCGCGTTTCCCGCCATCGGCGGTGTGGTGCATACACATTCCCGCTGGGCGACGATCTTTGCGCAGGCAGGGCGCGCGATTCCGGCACTCGGCACCACGCACGCGGACTACTTTTACGGCGATGTACCCGTTACGCGGCCGCTGAGCAAGCGCGAGATTGAGGGCGAATACGAGTTGGAGACTGGCAATGTAATCATCGAGGCCATGCATGGAATCGACCCTGTCGCCATGCCCGCAATCCTCGTGCAGGAACACGGGCCGTTCGCCTGGGGCAAGGATGCAGCCGAAGCGGTCTATCACGCGGCGGTACTCGAAGAAGCCGCGATGATGGCATGGCACACGCTCTCGCTCGCGCCAAACGCGCGCCTGAACCCGGATCTGCTGGACAAGCATTATCTGCGCAAGCATGGCAAAAACGCCTATTACGGGCAGGAAAAGCACTCATAGCGCAAACCCCGTCCATGCAAAGATGCTGTCTTTCCCGACAGCATCTTTTTTTGCGCACGACAGTCCTGAATAAAGATTTTGTTTGATTGCCCGCTGTTTCCGCGCTACACTTGAGTTGTCTCTCCAAAACGAAGCGAATAGAACCCACAATGGGAAGGAATACGAATTATGTCAGATGTAGCAATCATCTCGTGCAAGAGTTATGACGAGGCCGAAGTCCTCGCCGCGGTTGAACGCGGAATCTCGCTGCTCGGCGGCGCGGGGCAATTCGTCAAGCCGGAGGAAAACATCCTCCTCAAGCTCAATTGGCTCACCGGCGATCCGCCGGAGAAATGCGTGACCACGCACCCCGCAGTATTCCGCGCCGTGGCGGACGTGTTCCAGCGTGCGGGCGCGAAGCTTTCCTATGGCGACTCGCCAGGGTTTCAATCCCCCGATTCCGCCGCGAAGAAAACGGGCTGCGCCGAGGTTGCCGAGCAGATGAACATCCCTCTTGCCGATTTTCGCGCGGGCAGAGAGGCGCATTATCCCGAAGGCAAACAGAACAAGAAGTTTATGATCGCAAACGCGGTGCTGGATAGCGACGGCGTGATCAGCTTGCCCAAGATGAAAACCCATGCGTTCCAACGCGTGACCGGAGCGGTGAAGAACCAGTTTGGCTGCGTGCCCGGCGCACTCAAAGGCGAGTTCCATGTGAAGGTGCCCGACGCAACCGATTTTGCGCGGATGCTGATCGACCTCAATTCGTTTGTGCATCCGCGGTTGTATGTGATGGACGGCGTCGTGGCGATGGAAGGCAACGGCCCGCGCGGCGGCGACCCGCGGCAGATGAACGTGCTTCTCTTCTCCACCGATCCCATCGCGCTGGACGCGACCATGTGCCGGCTCATGAACCTCGATCCCGCGTTGGTTTTGACCAATCGAGCGGGCGCCGAGATGGGCGCGGGCACGTATGCGGCAGAGGAGATTCGTCTATTGGGCGATCCGATGGAGCAGTTTGTCGCGATCGACTACAACGTCAATCGCGAGCCGGAGAAGGACGCACCGAAGAAACAGCAGCCGAATTTCATCAAGCAGGCAATCACGCCGCGCCCGTATATCCTTGCGGATCGCTGCGTGCGCTGCGGCATCTGCGTCAAGATGTGCCCCGTGACGCCGAAAGCGGTGGATTGGCACGACGGAAACAAACACAACCCGCCAAGCTATCGCTATGAGCGCTGCATTCGCTGCTATTGCTGTCAGGAGCTCTGTCCGGAACGTGCGATCCAGGTGAAGGTGCCGTTCTTGCGCCGCGTGCTGGATCGAACATAAAAAGCCAAACCCGATCCAGTTAAAAAGAGAGGATGCGCTGTGCACCCTCTCTGTTTGTTTTCGTCTAGCTTCGATTTCCGCTTCGTTATTCAATCAACGAGATTGACCCGCCGGAGAGGAAGCCCAAATCGCCGGAGCCAGTGATAATATCGACGTTGCTGCCCGTGATTAGAATCTCTTTTGCAATTACACGGCCGTAGATCGTGATGTTGCTGGCGTAGATACCGATCTTCCCGTTTGGTGCATACAGGGTGCCGTTGATCGTCAGGTTCGACGTGGAAAGACTGATATTCCCATTGGTGCTATAGAGGCACACAGAGGTACTGGAGTTCGCCTTGAGTATGCTTCCGCTCATGTTGATGTCGCCCGTCGCGCAGATGGTGCCCGCGCCAGTGAATGTGCTGCCGGCTACTTCAACAGTGCCGTCAACGTAGATCGGGTTGGCAACGCTCAGGTTGGTTCCCCAGAAGCTCTTGTTTCCTTTGGAAGATGTTCCCGCCGCATCCGAAAGCGCCTTCACCTCGGCGGAGAAGTCCGGCATCGGAATCACCGCAGCAGGCGTGGTCACCCGGTTGGGCACGTTCACTTTTCCGTTCGCGCCCTGAATATCGATGGATGCGCCCTGCGCAATCCCACCGATCGTAATCTGGGACACATAGCAGTTGAGCGAGTTGACCGCTTCTGCGTTTCCCGTGATGGTCTGCGTAGAACCCGAAATCTGGAGAGAGTAGTTCGAGTGTACGCTGCCGTCAATATACAAATCGCTGGAATACATGCCAAGCAGCAGCGTGTTACCGCCGGAGAACACCGCGTAACCAAACGGTCCTGTCGCGCCGCCCGATTTTTCCGCAACAGCGCGGGCAGAAACCTCGACGCTCTGCGCGCCGAAGATCCGCGCGAAGGTATATTGCACTGTCTTCTTGCAAACAACCTCGATGCGGTTTGCGTTGCCGTTGTAGGGCGTTGTCGCAACCGTGTCAGCCGCGGCAACCCCGTTATAGCCCGCATATTTGACCGCAGTGCTCTTTGCCGTGGTTGCGGAAGGCAGATCGCGCGCGGCAGCAAGCGCCGCAGCATCCGCCGCGTTCTGCAGCTGCCCTTCCCGGACGGACACCATGCCAATATCGACGACGAGCGCCGCAACACCGCAGAGCATCGCAATCGAAAGCGCAACCAGAATGACGGATTGCCCAGCCTCCCGTTTCAACCATTGTTTGATGGATCGCATAAATTAACTCCTCCAAGCTCATCGGCCGCCCTCAGGCAGCCAGGGCGCGCACCTGCGCGGATTGGCCGGTCTTGTATCGTTTGCTCCGCGCATTACGCGGATAGCCTATAGTAACCCAAGTTAATGTCAGTATATTCGATCACTGGAAAAAGTCAACATGTTCCGATGTAACGGGCGGCTTTTTCCGCCCGTTTCGGCGCTTTTCTTGCCATCTTGCTCTGTTTGTCCGCCAAGCTGGCAGCATGCAGCCGGCTCTCTTATTTCAAACGGTAGACCAAAAACGTGTCATCTTCGTAAACGGGTACATAATCCGGATCGTGCGCAAGCTCTGTTTGGAGCAGCTCTCCGCGGTAAACCAGCAGGTGTGTGAATCCGTAGGTATCCAAAAAGTCCTTGTAGTATGTGATTCCCGTCTCCATGTCATAGTATTCCTTCATGACATCCTTGACCTGGTTATTCTTCTTCACAAAGACTTCGGCTCTAGGATCGATATAGGGCTTTAGCCCGCGATATTCGACATATCCGCCATCATTATAACCAGTGTAGAGGATCATACCGTCGGTGTCTTCGTACTCCAGCAGATAGTCCACCGCTTTGGCCACCACAGGTGTTTCCTTTTGCTCGTCAAACTCGCTCACGCGACTGATGACGAGAACCCCGATTACGACGGCGACCAGCGTGATCAGCACCGCGCGCAGGCGCAGTACGCTCTTCTGCGATTGGATTCGGCTCTTGGGAAGCGTCACATCTCGCAGCAAGTACGCCAGCGGAAAGATGCCGCACGCAGCAAAAATGGAATAGCTCCGTACGGAAGACAGCGTCAGCACCGCCGTGCCAAGCGAGAGAAGCACATACCGCAGCCGCGTACTGCGCTCCTTTTTGAGCAGATAGAACGCGAGAATCAAGGCAAACAAGCCGAAGATCAGCATCCCGGATCCCTGGTTGATGTCCGGGGGCTGCATCTCTTGTACAAACCCGATTTCCTGATAGCCATACGACCGGAAGACATAGCTCATCGCACGCCAGCCATAGGGATTGAGAAATCCGGCAAGAAACATTGCCCCAAGAGCTGGAAAAAAGAAGCGTTTCGGGTATCCTTCCCCCTCGAGAAACAGAAACTTGAACCGGAACGCATCGACGCAATACGGTAGCAGAATCACAAACTGCATCGGCCACATCGCCGCGTGAAGGTTGACCAGCAGCGCGGAAAATGCGGGCAACGGGAGCAGCCAAAGCGGCTTTTTTGTATGGATAAACTGCTCCACGCAATACAGCTCGCACACGAGAATCAACATCGTGAAGATCATTGGTCGCGAAATCATCCAAGGTTTGATCGCGGCGGAAGCGATCATCGTGGTGACAAACGTTGCGATCTCGTTTCCGTTTGCCAACAGCGATGTAAGTTTATAGAGCACAAACACCGTTGCAAGCGAGACCGTGAACACGAGCGCGAGGATACCAACCGCGCCGAACTTTGCATAGAGACTCCAGAAAATCGTCGCCGAGAGCCACTGCTGCATCACGAACTGAAAATTCTGGTGCATCGTAAACGGCTCTATGGATGGAATCCCATGCTGCAAAACATATCGGCCGCTGTTGAGTAGAAACCAGATGTCGTTGTCCAGATGCAGCGGCACAATCAAACACGGCAGAAAGATCAGCAGAATGAGTATCGCGTGCGTGCCTTTGCCCTCGTTGGATATTTGCAGTGCATCCGCTTCCTGCCGCGCTGGCCCGTTTTGCGTTGCACCTTTCGCCTGCTTCATCAAAAATTGTCCTCTTTCTGTTTTACTTTCCCGCCTTTTATTTGTGCGGGAAAAATGGTAGAATGGAGCGGATTGAAACACAATCTTCTTCTCATTTCGCTTCACACAAGCTATCGCGCATAAGGAGACCAAGCAGCCATTATGAAACAAACGCATGTGGTCATCATCGGCGCAGGCCCGGCCGGACTGACGGCAGCCTACGAGCTGCTTCAGCAGCCGGAAACCTACCGCGTCACGATTCTGGAGGAGGACACGCGCATCGGCGGCATCTCCAAGACCGTTGCGCACGCGGGAAACCGAATTGACATCGGCGGACACCGCTTCTTCTCGAAGGATGAGCGCGTCACCGCCTGGTGGGAACACATGCTGCCCATGCAGGGCCAGCCTGCGCTTGACGAACGTCTACTCTCGCGTCCGGCGCGGCTTTCGCCCGGCGGACCCGATCCGGAAACGCAGGATCGCGTGATGCTCACCCGCCAGCGCGTCTCGCGCATCTATTTCGGCGGTAACTTCTACGATTATCCAATCAGCCTGAAGTGGTCAACCCTTCGCAATATGGGGTTTTTCACCACGCTGCGCGCGGGGTTTTCCTATCTGATTGCCTGTGTTCACAAGCTGCCGGAGACATCGCTGGAAAACTTTTATATCAACCGCTTTGGTAAAGTGCTTTACAGCATGTTTTTCGAAAGCTATACCGAGAAGGTTTGGGGCAGGCACCCGCGCGCCATCTCCGCTGACTGGGGTGCGCAGCGGGTCAAGGGGCTCTCGATCCTCGCGCTCATGAAAAACATTCTGCAGCGCATGCTTCCCGCAAGCCGCCGCACGGTGGAAACATCGCTCATCGAAGAATTCGCTTATCCAAAGTTTGGCCCGGGTCAGCTTTGGGAAACGGTCTGCGACGAGGTTCGCGCACGCGGCGGCGAGGTGCTGTTTGGCAAAAAAGTAACCTCTTTTTTCTGCGAGCAAAACAAGATCAAAATGGTCAGTTGCAGCGATGAGTCCTTCCCCTGCGACCTTGTGCTCTCGTCAATGCCACTTCGCTCTCTGGTAGAAGGGCTGCCGGATGTGCCGCCGGAGATTCGCAATATCGCTGCCGGGCTGCCGTATCGGGATTTTGTCACGGTCGGACTATTGGTCGATCGGCTCAAGATACCCAACACGACCGGTCGGAAGACCCTCGGCAACATCGTGCCCGATTGCTGGATCTATGTCCAAGATCAGGGCGTGAAACTCGGACGGGTGCAGATTTTCAACAACTGGTCGCCCTATATGGTCAAAGACCCGCTCAGCACGGTCTGGATCGGTCTGGAGTATTTCTGCGCAGAAGGTGACTCGTTCTGGTCGATGTCCGAGGAAGCATGCATCTCCCTCGCGGTTGAGGAACTCATCCGCATCGGCATTATCTGTGCCGATACTCCCATTCTCAGCAGCTGCCGGGAGCGCGTACAGAAGGCGTACCCCGCCTATTTTGACACCTATGACGAGATCGATACCCTGAAAACGTATCTCGATGGCATCGAAAATCTCTATTGCATCGGACGAAACGGACAGCACCGCTACAACAACATGGATCACTCGATGGCAACGGCATTTGAAGCGGTGGAAAACATCCGCACAGGTAAGCCCGGGCGCGAGAATATCTGGAGCGTCAACACCGAGTCAAGCTATCACGAAAAAAAGTAGTATCACGGCAAACGGAGGAACCGATGGAGAAACCCTTGTTCAAGCGGCTGTTTACGGAGCCGACCACCCAACCGCTGATTCAGTTCTTTCGCTACGTGTTCGTTGGCGGATGTTCGTTTCTCGTCGATGCGGGCGTGCTCTGGCTTTGCGTGCATCTAGGCATGCATTATCTCTTCGGTGCGTGTATCGGCTTCGTCGCAGGTCTTCTTTGCAATTTTCTGCTCTCCCGCGCACTCGTGTTTCGCGCGCAGGCGGCGCGGGTTGGCCGCGTGCTGGAGTTCGCCGGATACGCGCTCATCGGTCTGATCGGGCTTGGGCTCACGGAGGTGCTGCTGTATTGCTTCACCGAGATTGTCCAGCTGCATTACATGCTTTCCAAGGTGATCGCTTCCGCCGTCGTACTGTTTTGGAATTTCTTCGCGCGAAAAATCCTGCTCTATCAGAGCACCGGGCGTAAGTAGGCTCGCTCTGGCGATGCCTGCTGGATTCTGACCCGAATACTTGGTATGACTTTCATAAAAAAGCGCAAACGCGCGGCTGCTGTCAGCCAGAGCTTTGCGCTTTCTTTCTGTTTATTGGTTCTTCCCTTTTTGTCTTTGTGACTCCAGTGCGATTATCGTCTGGGATAGAATGCGTCCGCATTGACCGCTTCCGGACGCAAAATCTGCATCGTAGGCTGCGGCTGCCGCGGTTGGGGTTCCGGCTGGGCGTCCAGATTGGTCTTAAACTGGCTGATGAGCTGATACGCCTCGGCAAACATGGTTGCAAGTTTATCCGCAACCTGCGAGAATTCTCGCTGCTGGTTGTTTGCCTGCGCCTGCTGCACGGGTTGCTGCATCGGCTGTTGCATGGGTTGCTGCATTACCTGCTGTGCGCTCGGCTGGACAAACCGGTTCTCTGCGGTAATCACATCCGGCCGCATCGGGCGCATCGGCTGTTCGTAGGCGTTTGCATAGGGGTTTTGCTGCGCATAGGCGGGATTGGGTTCCGCTTCGATGGGTCTGGATGCCACCGCGCGCAGGTAATATACCTCTTCGCGCAGTCGGTCGTTTTCTTCCATGAGGCGCTCACGCTCCGCCTTCCATGTGTTGACGAGGTTGGAAGCCTGCGCAACCGCCGAGCGGAGCTGCTGTGTCTCTTTTTCCAGCGAGGCAATCCGCTCCGCGTTTCCGCTGCTTGCCGCTTCCTGACGGAGGCGCTCCAGTTCCTCGCGCTCTGCGCCGTGCGATTTCACGGTTTGCAGCAGCGCGTTGATGCGCGTATTTGCGTTGTTGAGTTGCGCTTCGCGCTCCACCAGCAGTTCTTTGAACTTCTTGATGCCGTAATTACGCGCCTGAATTTCGCTCTTGGCGGAATCCAGCTGGGCAATCAGGTTCTCCTGTTCCAGTTTGGCAGCCTTCGCCTGCTGCGCAAAGATGCGCTTTACGTTCTCCACATAAGCGCGCACATCCTGCGGGTCATAGCCGGACAGCGCGCGCCGAAACCGCGCGTCGGAGTCCATGCGGCTGCGTAGGGAATCGATTCCCTCTGCGCTGCGCTCGATTGGTTCATTCATCGGATTACCTCCAGTATGTCTCCTGCCGTCAGGCCGCGCCGATTTGCGCTTCCCTCCGGCAACTCCAGAACATGCCTTGCGCCGCGTTGCAGCGGCAGAATTCTCCCGGGCACAAGCCGCTCATCCACCCGCAGCACGCGCCCCGCTTTGTCCAGATACAGTGCGTCGATTGCATATTTCATGCCGATGGTGTGGATCTCGCTGCAAGGGGTTAGCAGCATGCCGCCATCCGCCTCCAGCTTCCGGCCCAGCAGCCCGCGCAGACGCGCGAAATATCCCGTTGCGTGCCAAACCGTTGCGAATACCACGCCGTCTTTTGCAATCTGAACCGTCTTCATCCTTGCCTCTTGTCAATCGTTACTGTTCTTTTGCGCTCGTTTCTTCTTGCCGCCTGCAATACAACATGGTTCTTCGCCTTGCTTTAACTCAGCGTGGCAATGAGATCTACCGCGGCTGGGCCAAGCAGAATGATGAATATCACAGGAAAAATAAACGCGACCGTCGGCAGCATGATCTTGATCGGGGCTTTGGCGGCCTTTGCCTGAATCATCTGTTTGCGCTCGATACGCAGTCGCTCTGCCTGCACTTCCAGCACGCTTTTAATCGGAACACCAAGTTGATCTGCTTGCAGCAGAGCGGTCACAAACGCGCTGAGTTCTTTGACATCGCAGCGATCCGCCATCTCCTTGAGTGCGGTTCGGCGCGGAACGCCCATCTGCACCTCGCGGATGGCGCTGTTGAGCTCCGTCAGCACGACGGACTTGTTCTTTGCATATTGGCGCACGATTGCGGCATCCAGCCCCAACCCCGCCTCAACGCTGACCATCAGCACATCCATCGTGTCCGGCAATTCCATCAAAATGGCTTCCTTGCGGTTCTTCACGCGGGATGTGAGAAAAGAACTGGTTCCGTACAGCGGGATGTTGATCATCACCATCAAAACGACCAGCCGCATGAGAAAACTGATCGGCAGAAGTAAAAACAGCAGAATGCCAACCACAAAAAACACGATGGTCAGCATGCTCTTGATCAGCGTAAACTCCTGCAGTGAGAGCGCAAGACCGGATGACTTGAGCTGTTTGTTGAGCTTGATGGCGGACTTGCTCTGCCCGACCGGTCGATTGCCGGCACTTCGGCGGAGGCCTTCTGTCAGGCGTTTGGCAAAGGGCTTTAATACGCGCTCCGAGAACGACTTTTTGAGTTCTTCATCACTATATGGGCGCTCGGTATCTACCACCTGGCCAAAGCGCTTCTTCATCAGATCACTTTTCTGGCCATAGTCCTGCAAAAGCGCAACAATACCGAGAAATACCGCGATTGTAAACGCTAAAACGACATATCTCATACGGCATTTCCCTCCTTAAAGCTTGATGTTGACAATTTTGTTGACCACGATAAAACCGACCGTCTCCAGAACAACACTCACAAGCAGCATGATTCTGCCGGACGATGTTGTAAAGAACATATCGATATAGCCGGGGTTGATGAACATCAGCAAAAGGATGATCACAACCGGCAGTCCACCGATGATATAACCACTCATGCGTCCGGCGGAGGTCATGGTTCGAATCTCTCCCCGCAGGCGAATGCGCTGGTTGATCGTATCGGAAATGTTTTGCAGGATCACGGCAAGATTGCCGCCGATCTGCCGCTGGATGATCACGGCGTTGGACACGAGCTCAAGATCGGCATTCTTGGTTCTGCTCACAAGCCTGCCAAGACTGGTTTCGAGCGGCATGCCATACTGCGTTTCACGATAGACACGCATAAACTCGCGCGAGATCGGCTCCTCCATCTCGTCTGCGACGTTCTTCATCGCCGACTGGAACGACTGGCCAACGCGCAGCGCATTGCAGATAATCGTGAGCGCATCGGACAACTGTGAACCAAGAATTGCAAGCCGCTTGTTACGCTTGATCGTCACCCAGGAAATCGGTGCCGCCGCGCCGACGATGACCATGCCGATGCAGACCGTCGTCGCCGCGCCGAGAAACAGTGCGATCGCAGGAATAACCGCGCCTAAAAGAATCCAGATCGTAACGAACTCTTCCGCGCGCAAGGCAACGCCAGCAACGTATAATTCGTCTGCAATCTGCTCCAGCCTTAGCGGGTTTTTACGTTTTGTATTCTTCGCCGCGCGCTTGTCTGCGCTCTCATTGGCGTTGAGTTCAAAGAGCACGCGCACACGACTGTCCATTTCGCGCTTTTCTTTTGTGCGCGCAGCCGCAATGAGATAGAAGATGAAATAACACGCGATCACAAACACCAGCACGACCAATCCTCGAAGCATGTGTCTCATCTCCTTTCATTTTGATCCGAAAAGCTCAAAAAATCAATGGAACCATTCGTCCTTGATTCCCGCGCCTGCCGCAAGCAGCTTGTCCGCACAGCGCGGTTTGATACCTGTGGCGCGGAAGCGGCCCGGCGTGCGCCCGTCGCCATAGTCGTAGGTGAAAATTTCCTGCGTCACAATCACGTCGCCTTCCATACCGATCACCTCGCTGATACCGATGATCTTGCGGCTGCCATCCCGCATACGCGATTGTTGCACGATGATGTCGATTGCGGAGGCGATCTGCTGGCGGATTGCCGAGACCGGCAGGTTCATGCCAGCCATGAGCACCATGGTCTCGAGTCGCGCGAGCATATCGCGCGTGGTGTTCGCGTGTCCGGTGGTCAGCGAACCGTCGTGGCCGGTATTCATCGCCTGCAGCATGTCGAGCGCTTCACCGCCGCGCACCTCGCCAACGATGATGCGATCCGGACGCATACGCAGCGCGTTTCGCACCAAATCGCGGATGGTGATTTGTCCCGTTCCCTCCAAGTTCGCCGGCCTTGCTTCCAGCGTGAGCACGTGTGTCTGCTGCAGCTGAATTTCTGCCGCATCCTCGATGGTCACGATTCGCTCGTCATAGGGAATATAGGCGGAAAGCACGTTCAGCAGCGTTGTTTTCCCGCTGCCGGTACCGCCGGAAACGACGACGTTGAGCCTGCCTCGTACACAAGCTTCGAGGAACGCCGCCATCTTCATGGTGAGGCTTCCGTAGTTGATCAAGTTCTCAACCGTAAGCGGTGTTTTGGAAAACTTACGAATCGTGAGCAACGGGCCTTTGAGTGAAAGCGGCGCGATCACCGCGTTGACGCGGGAGCCATCGGGCAAGCGCGCGTCCACCATCGGGTTTGCCTCGTCGATATGTCTGCCTAGCGGAGATACGATTCGGTCGATGACGTTGAGCAGCTGCTCGTTGTCATAGAACGTCACATCGCTCTGTGTCAGCTTACCTTTGCGCTCCACAAACACTTGCTTTGCACCGTTGACCATGATTTCGGTGACGGTTTCGTCCGCCAGCAGCTTTTCCAGCGGGCCGAGGCCGCGGATGGAGTCATAGATCTCCGTCGCGATGCGGTTGCGCTCCGGCCGCGCCATGGCGGAGGCATGCTGCTCCAGCGCGGACTCGATGATCGCGCGCGTTTCCGTCTCGTTGGTGCCGCCGCTGTGCTTCTCGTCGCGCTTGTTCAGCGCTTCCACAACCTGATAGTGAACCCGCTCACGCAGGGCAGCGACTTCGTCCGCCTCCGCCTGCGCCGCGGCGCCCGCCTGCGGGGTTGGTGTTTTTTTATCCAGGCGTTCGAGCAGTCCCATGATTATACCCTCCGGATCAGGGTGCGCGCATAGTCGCGAATCGCTTTGCTCGCTTTGGAGTTCGGCGCGCAACTCAACATCGGAATTCCGCGGTTCACCGCGAGCATCGCCGACTTGAGATCATACGGAATCACGAGCACAGGCGTTGCCTCCAGGAGATTTGCAACGTTTTTGACCGTGATGGTTGAAATTCCTTCTTTGTTGACCACGATTTTGAGCTTGTCCTGCTGGTTGAGCGCTTCGAGCACCTTAATGCTCCGCTTTGCATCATGCAGGGAAGCGATGTCCTCGTTGACCACCAGCAAAATTGCGTCCGCAGTCTCCATTGCGGCGATGGCACAGTCCCCGAATGCAACACCCATATCGATGATGACATAGTCAAACTCCGTGCGCAACGAGGAGAGAATCGCGTTGATATGTACCGGCTGGATCAGCTCCGCATACTCCGGCGAACTACTGGAGAGCATCACCTGAATCCCGCTCTGGTGGCGAATGAGGTAGCTCTTGATCGTCGAGAGTTCAAACGAGTGCTCCTCGACCATGTCTGCGATGGTATCGCCTTTCGCAATATCCAAAAACACGCCGACTTCCCCGAACTGCAAGCTCAGGTCGATCAGCGCAATTTTCTTGTTCAGCGTGGCAAGCGCGTATGCCAAATTGACCGCCAGCGTGGTCTTGCCGACGCCGCCTTTGGGCGAATAGCACGCGACGATCTTGGAATCGTAACTTGCGATCATTTGTGTGCTGTTGCGGCGGTTCTGGTCCCGATTGGCCGCCGTCATGATGTGCGTGCAGATGTCGTGCTCGCTGCTGTCGATGTCGATCACGCGGGCAATGCCACATTCCATCGCGCGGGCCATCGTCCGGGCGTCCAGCGCCGGAGCGAGCAGCAGGATCGTGATATCGCTTCGCGTGGTAAACATCCGCTCCGCAAAATCCAACTCCTGGCTCGGCATCGCGCGGGTACCGATCAAAAGCACATCCGCCGGCTGGGAGGATGCTTTTTTAAGCCCGTCAGCATCCGGACGGAAGGTGCTGACAACGCGCAGTACCTCATCCGTTAAAAGTCCCGAGATCAGTTTTCTGTCGTCGGCAGAATGTGCTGCCAACATAATGCGAATGCTGTTCATCTTTCCCCTTACTCCGCGCGAACCAGAAGCATATCATTGATGACCGGCTCCTGCGTATTCGGTGTATGATCGCCGGACGCGCGCAGAATCAAAACGATTGAGCCGCTCTTTGCGCCTTGTACGACGCGCATGGTATCCTCCGGCGAGAGCAGCAGTGTCACACTGGTGTATCCGGCTACGGCCTGCTCCTCCGTTGTTGCGGTCGTGCTGGCGAGGGATTTACCAACCGCGGCAACGCGAACATTTTGCGCCGCGACCAGCGTCGTGCTCAGTGTCTGCGGCAGTTGATCCGCCGTCGGTTGCTCACCCTCGGCAACCACGGGCGCTTGGGCGGGCACATAGGTGGTCGTGGTGTAGGAAATCACGTCCACATAATCGCCGCGCTGCAAAAACCCCGCAATACCGGAGACTTCATCCACCGCGACCGTTACCGCGCGCATGCCTTCCGGCACGACATAGGAAAGGCCGCTGTCGGTCTCGCCGTATTTTTTCAACTTGGACGGTAGCAGTTCCTCCCCGGCAAGGATTGCACTGTCGGTCACGAAACCAACCACGTCCTCGACGGTTCGCGTAGCCAACGGATGCGCATAGCCCACCGGAATCTGCTTGAATGTAACCATGTCGGCCGTGATCGGCGTATAGGCGGGAATATCGGTTGCCGCGACAACCACGCTGTCATACTCCACCTTCACTTCTTTTTGCGTCTCCAGATTGCCCAGATAAAAATAGAGCAACCCGCCCGCGCAGAGTGCGGCAATCAGGGCGAACAAGACAACTTTCTTCATGATTATCCTCCTGTCGGATCAAGCGGTTTGGTGGACAGTCTGCCTCGACAAGCACGTTGCTTTCTCCGACACCCAATCGAGTGTCCTTTGAGACAATGCCGGTTGCATCGCCCTTTGCTAGCCTACCTTCATCGTGTAGGTTGAAACGATATGATACGTCCCCGAAGGCGCCAAAAACGCCGTCAGCGGCGTGAGTGGCGGCAAATCGTATGCGGTTGAAACCGTGATATCTCCATCCTTAAAGCTGGAAGGTTTGGAGAACGTGACCGTGACTGTGATTACCTTATTCATATAGGCTGGTTTCTTACTGGTAATCGCGTTGTTCACAGCGGTTGTTGCGGCGGTTGTGCTTGCTGCAACGGTGCCCGCGCGCGTCGCTTCCCGCGTGATGGCGTCCATCGTCTGCCGCGTAGTCGCAAGCCACCCCATCTCCAGCATGCCAAAGATCAACAGCAGCAGCAACGGCAGCATCAGCGCCATCTCAACGGCGGATTGTCCGCTCTCCCGGCGCAGCCTTGCGTTGCCGCGCGGTTGCGGTTTTGCTGTTTTGTCTTGGCAGTCGAAATCTGACGGATTCATGGTTCCCCTCCTTTTTGCAGGGTAAGATACCAAATCATCAGCATCTCTCGCGCGGCGGAGCGGTTTTGCCGCAGCGCCAGAGATACCGAGGATGTCGCATCATACGTGATTGTGTGTCAATCAGGTGCCGGAATGAGAGCGGCCTTTGTTCGCAAGGGTCGCTCTCATTCCGGTAAATCCCGAATCATTGGCCGCAGGACGATTCGAACCGCTTTCGGGGTTCGCCTCGCCTGTGTGTTTCATCGTGTCAGGGCAGATTCCCCTTCACCAGCCTTTGAGGACACAAACAACAACCAACCTAACGTGCTTTCTATGCAAATCAGGTAGGTGCTCCGCTTCCATATGGTAGTTGCTTTCTACAGACATGCCGGTTGGCATATCCTGTCAGCAATCATCAAAAAGCATTGCTGGCTTTTGTAAAAAATGTGGCTACGTTTCCGCCAAGCAGCGTAAGCCCGCCGATGACGAGCAGCGCCACGAGCATCAGGATCAGGGCGTATTCCACAAGCCCTTGTCCCCGTTCACTGTAAGCGAAGCATTTTAACATTGCGTATCCTCTTCCCATTCAACAATACCGCGTTGGATTACTTGATGTTGCCCGCAACCTTCGTGAAAAGATTGTTGATGTTGCCGCCCAGCAGTGTGATACCCGCGATGATGACGATCGCGACCAGCGCGATGATCAGACCGTATTCCACCATGCCCTGGCCTTCTTCATTCATGAAAAACTTCTTCATGCCCATGTTCCTCCTTCCAGCATATCTTAGAAAGTGATGAATTACTTGATGTTACCGGCGACCTGCGTGAACAGGTTGTTGATGTTGCCGCCCAGCAGCGTGATGCCTGCGATGATGACGATCGCGACCAACGCGATGATCAGACCGTATTCCACCATGCCCTGGCCTTCTTCATTCTTAAAGAACTTCTTCACGGTCCTGTTTCTCCTTCCGGTGTATCTCGCGAGATGGTTTACTTGATGTTGCCAGCAACCTTCGTGAAAAGATTGTTGATGTTGCCGCCCAGCAGCGTGATGCCTGCGATGATGACGATCGCGACCAACGCGATGATCAGACCGTATTCCACCATGCCCTGGCCTTCTTCGTTCTTCCAAAGTTTCATCATGTCCTATTACCTCCAATTTTATTTTTCCGGGCATTTGCCCTATTTTGAGAACGCTTGTACGTTCCGGATTCCTGTTTTGCGCACAATTGCGCCATCGTGCTCTTGTACGAAAGAGCTGCGTTACACGAGGATGATCGACATCGCAACCAGCGCCAGCGCGAGAAACGGCCCCATCGGGATCATCGTCTTCAGGCGTTGTGCCAGAGGCGTGCTCTGGTCGAGCAGCAGATACAGCAGCACCATTGCGCCCATGCATGCAATTGCATAGAGGCTGCCCGTCAAGCCGAGCGCAAATCCCATTGCGGCTGCAAGCTTCACATCGCCAGCTCCGATCTTTTGCCCGAATAGGCTCGGGAGAAAGAAGATGACGAAGCACACCGCAAACCCCAGAAGCGATTGCCAAATCTGAAATCGGATTGCGCCGGAAACGCCGAATGCTACGGCGAAAACCAGCACGGCAAGCCACAGCTCGTTTGGAATCACGCGGTGCTTTGCGTCGATATAAAACGTGCACGCAGAAACCAAGAGCAGGAGCATGAGATACAGCCCGCGGAAGGTTACGCCTGCCCGCCAGCCGATCACACCGCCGATGAGCGCCATTGCAACAAGCAAAATGAGAAAGTGCTTGCGCTCCATCTGCGCCTCAAATCCGCGCCGCTTGAGCAACAATTCTGAGAGGAGCCGCGCGGGAACCGCCAAGGCGGCGCCCAGAGCAGCGCCGTAAAAAACCGGCAGTAAAACCTGCATCCTTGTTTCTCCTCAATCTTCACCAATCATCACAAAGGTATTGGGTTTTTATGATAGCCATATCAAAAAAAGACAAAACGGCTCAAATCCCTCATGAATTTGAACCGTTACGTTTTTTTTGAAACACAACCAAGCCGTCTTTCGGACGGTTGTGCGAAACGTGAGTTCTTCATTCGGAAACTGGCTGCCTTGGGCATTTCTGCCGGTAGGCCCTATAGCTTTGCGACGCCCGCTTTCACGGGTTGTGCCATTTGCGTGGGAAGAATCGCATTGATATACAGCTATCAAGGTACAACGGTTGTTCTTGTGCAAACCTGAGCGGCGCTTCAATCGATATTCTCGCGCTGTGCCGCTATTACGCGAGAACGGGATGGAACAATCCGGAAGGATAACGAACTGAATTTTGTTAAATTACAACAGCTCTCGCGCTGGAAAACGCTTCCCATATAGGAATAATTTCCGGAAATCACTGCGCACGAGCGGTCTTGCCGCATTTTAGCACCACGATGTAGTTGTTCATCTGGATGAAGTCCACCACCGGTTGTACGTGAATACACGTAACAGATGGCTGCATATGCGTTGGACCTCTCGCCGGAACCGGTGCACGCATGATCGATTTACTATCTTTTCGCGTAATGCGGACGTTATCGATTCACACGTATGCGGGTTACTTAATATACATTAATTTATGGATGTATCTGTGGCAGAAATCGTTACATCGGGGAGAAAAAACCCTTTTATTCCGCCTTTTTCTCCATATTAACCGATGCGCGAAATGATTGCATAAAAAACCGCGAAAGTTCATGAATAATTAACAGTCTCATGCGGCGCGTTTCTTCGCCCGCGCTGTGCATTTGTGTACAAGGGTACAAAACTGCAGTGCCATAAAAATATCAAAATGCGCAACAGTTGTCAAGTGATTATACACGTAATCACGGTGTATTTAGCCGTTACATCGTAATTATCGCCGTCGGAATCGTCAGTATGGTTCACTTCTGTGCCACATATGCACGGTGCATTCATACATCTAACCGTTACATCTTCGATTATAATGTAATCATTCGCGTTTTACAATGCATGTTCCGCCTTATTTTTCCCGAAAAGCGCTTTCTTTTGCGGCATTTTTTGTTACCTGCCGTTTTTTTCTTCCATTATTGGAAGAACGCCGGTCGGCGCAGGTAACGAAATCCCGTGCTCCAGCCATCGGTCACGACAACGCCGTCCTGCACAGAGGAGCAATGCGCAACGAGATAGCTGCCGTCGTCGTCCACAGCGACGATTACGCCGACGTGGTTATACTGCCGCTGGCCCGGCGCACAATAAAACGCAAGATCACCCGGCTTACCTTCGTCCCAGCCGATGGCTTCGGAATGCGCCCATTGATTGCTTGAACCGTTGCCGATGACGCGCAGCGCCGCAGGATCACCCAGCGCATTGATGAACACCCAGCTCACAAACCCGCTGCAATCGAGTCCTTCATCGCGCGAGATTCTGACCTTTTCGCCTTCCTCCGCCTCGTTGGCGTTACCCCACTCGTTGTTCCAACCAAGACGGTTGTATTTGCCGCCGAACACATAGGAGATTTTTCCAACAAGCGAGAACGCGGTCTCCACAACCTGCTTGCGCTCCACATTTGTACCGTCCGGCAAGGTGTCGAGCAGTTCGTCGAGACCTTCCTTGGATGTTTCAAAAAACGCGGTGTTCCCCGTCATGGACGCAAAGGTACGCTGGAATTCCGGCTGCATCAGCTCATAGAGGAAGGTCTTTCGGCGCGCACTCATGTCATAAGCATCTGCCATATCCTCATAGGACTTTGCGCTGAGCAGGACGTTTGCCGTCCCATCCATGCGGAAGACCTCAATCGGGTTCATGTCCCAGAACACGCCATCGAGGCGATCCAGCGGAATCTCCAGCAGCTCATATTTGTCTAGCGGGCGGTCTTCATTTGCCACATTTTGGGCGAGGAACGTCGCCAGAACGTCCGGCCAGTTGGTCACGCGGACCTCTTCCGTCTGCTGAACATCTGTTGCCGCGGTGGTCATGTTGTCGGTGTCGTTCTCCGCGGCGCTCGGCGCGAGAATGCGGGATTCGTTGTTCTCCGCGCGTGCCTGCGTGACTTTTTGAATATATGCTTCGTTCAGTGCTGCGATGCGCTCGCTGAGCTGTTCTCCGATTTCATCGCGATATGCCATCAAGATCTCATAGCGCTCTTTGCTGCTGCCGGACGGTGCCTGCGGCTGCTCTTGCGTTGCGGTTTCCTCCGTTGCGCCTTCCACGGTGATGGTGCGCGTGGTGGTGATGAGTTTGCCCTCCTGAAACGCGCCATAAGTCACCGTATAGAAGCCCGGCATGTCCGCGGAGAATCCGCCTTTGTCCACAACCCAAACCGCTACCGGCTGGCCAAACTCCGTCTGCGCGTGTACGCCGTCCAACAGGGTAAAGCCCGCCTGTTTGGGCTGAATCGTTAGATCGTTTGCAGTGATCGACACCTTACCCGGTGCAGCTTCCGGCACGGGCAGCGGTGTCGGCGTTGCACTTCCCGCTTCGCCGGGTGTGCTCTGCACAAGTGTGATCTTTACCGACGCATCCTGCGCCATATCATATGTTCTATCGTCCCCGTCGCTCGACACATAGCCGGAAAGCGCCGCCTTCACCCGATAGCTGCGCCCGGGTGCCAGCATCCAAGAGACATTTCCGTCGCTCCCCGTCATGCCGGAAAAGAGCACAGCCCCATCCTGAAACAGCATGACCCGCGCGCCAACCAGAGCAACCGCAGAGGCATCCTGTACCAGGACGGTCAGGCGATGCAGCTCCGGCGTTTGAGACGGAAGTGGAGTTTCCGTTCCCGCGTCTGAGTTCTGCGGTGCCGGTGTTGGGGTTTCGCCGGATTGCGCGGACGCGGCTGGAGTGGTTTGCGGTGTTGGTGTCGGCATCGGAGTCGGTGTTTGGCTCGCCGTATCCGTAGAAACCGGTGTTTGCTCCGCGCTCTGCGGGGTCACCTCCGGCTGATCGGTATAGAGTTCACTCTCCAAAGAATAATCCAGCGCATGCACCGTCTCACCCAAGCAGCCGAATTGCAGCAGCATGAGTGCGACAAGCAAGAGGGAGAATGCGCCTTTCCAGATTCTTTGCGAGTGTTGCATGTTCAGCTTTGATTCCTTTTTCAGCAATCGTTTGTGATCCGAGTGAACGCTCTTATTGCGACGGTTCGGTGTTGCGCAGCATCCGTGTAACCACGCCGCGCACAGAAGAGAGCGCGACCTGACCGACCCTGACATCACGGCTGTCGATGGAAGCCGCGCGGTTGTCGCCCAGCAGGAAGAGTTTTCCGCTCTCGACAGTCGTTTCCGCCATCGCGCTGTTGCCAAGCGAATCGGGTATGAGATAGCCTTCATCCACCGCCGCGCCGTTTCGCAGCAGGTGCCCGTCCGCCGTGACTTCAATTCGATCCCCTGGCAGTCCTGCCACACGCTTGATGACCAGCCCGTAGAGGTCACCCGCGTCGAAGATCACCAGATCACCGCGCTTTGCCTCGGAAAACCCGATATAGAATACGCGATCTCCCGCCATCAGCGTGGGTTCCATCGATTCACCCGTCACGGTGTATTGGCGCACATAGAGCAGCGCCAGCACAGTCAACAGCAGCAGCACGACAAAGATGGATAACACAATCCTGCCCGCGCCGGAACCGCGCCGCGCGCGCGCTGGCGCAAGATACGCCCAGTCATCTACCGGATTGTTTTCCGGCACATAATGATCCGATTGCCGCATGCAAAAGACCTCTGATTTTCCCGGCCTTCTCTGGGTGAAATTGGACAAAACCAAAATCAAGGGCCGTTACAAATGAATTCTCAGCGGTATGTTTCACCCAAAGATCGGTCACCATGTAACCTGAACTGATTGTAGTATTGCACGCATTACGCTGTCAACACATCGGGTGCATATACATACCCAAAAACGCCTGTTTGGATGCATGAAACCGCGCGAATTTCAAATTCGTTCATATTATATCGGACATAGTGCGCAGAGTGCATATACACACCCGCGCCCGGTTGATCGCCTGATCAATCCGCATAATTTGGTACCGACGCAAGCTGCGCACGCATTCATGCGATGACATCCCCGAATCGATCACGGTTCTTTTCGAGCCATGCGTCCGCATAGGAGCAGGAGGCGGTGGCTTTCAAGCCCTTTGTGCGAAGCTCGGATGCGAGCGCTTCCATCAGCTTCCCCGCAATGCCCTGACCGCGCAAAACGGGGCTGACATAGGTGTGATCAATGTCCACCACACTCCCATTCATATAGGAATATGTTGCCTCCGCGAGCACCTCGTTCTGATCATTTCGATAATAAATCCGCCCGTCGGTGATTTGAAACTCCATCTTTGTATTCTCCTGTGTCGGTTGCTACTTTATGCGTAACAAACCCGTTACAACCAGAATACGCGAAATTCCTCTTCTTCGCAATATATCCGCACTGGAAAGAAACGCAATGCACATGAAAAGAGGGAACACATCATCTGCATCCCCTCTTTCTTCATTTGTTGTGTTGTGGTTGGATTATTTCACCAATGCCTTGACGGTCTCAACGATATGATCCGCCGTCAAGCCGAATCGCTTCTGCAGATAATCCTGCGGGCCAACCTCGCCATACTCGTCGTTGACCGCGACCACGTCGATCTTTGCGGTGTTCTCGCGCGCAAGGGTTTCGCAAACCGCGCTATAAAGACCGCCGATCTTGTTGTGGTTTTCCGCAACAACGATGTTGCCGCACTGCTTGGCATATTGCTTCACTGCGTCAACATCCAGCGGCTTAATGGTGAAGAAATTGACCACCGCCGCCTCGATTCCGCTCTCGGCAAGCTTGTTTGCCGCCTGCATGGCTTCATGCACCATGATGCCGCAAGCAAAGATTGCGACATCCTTGCCCTCGCGCAGTGTGATCGCGGGGCCAATCGGTGTTTCCGTTCCGTCCGCAAACATCTTTGCCGCGTTCTTTCTGCCAACGCGGATATATTTCACACCCGGCAGATCTTTGCACTGCTTGAGCACGCTGATGAGCATCGGAACATCGGTGATGTCGATAATCGTCGCAGTCGGAATCGTGCGATAGAGCGCAACGTCTTCAAAGGGCATATGCGTGCCGCCGTTGAACGCAGCCGTGACACCCGGGTCGGTGCCGATGATCGTGATGTCGTTCTTCGCATAGCCCGCGGAGAGAAACACCTGATCAAACACGCGGCGGGAGGCAAACGGGCCAAACGTATGCACAACGGGCTTAAAGCCGGTCGCGGCGAGCCCGCACGCAACACCGATCATGTTCGCTTCGGAGATGCCGCAGTTAATGCCGCGCTCCGGATGCTCCGTCGCCCAGCCGCAGGTGCCGATGCAGCTCATCAAATCCGCGTCGAGATAGATAAAGTCGCTGTCCTGTTCGCTGAGTTCCTTGATGGTCTTGCCCAGAATGTCCTTAAACAGGCGGGAATCCATGCTTCCATCGTAAATCAAATCCATCATGTTCATTCCCTCCTTAGTCCAGCTGCGCGGTCAGCGAAAGCAGCCATTCGTTCCATTGCTCGGTCGAAACCGCCATGCTGTGGTTGCTCTTTGCCTGCTCCACCGCGGCAACGCCTTTGCCCTTGATGGTGTTGAGCACGACGGCGTAGGGTTTGTCCCCGCCGTTTCTCGTGCGCTCCAGCGCGTTGTAGACCGCCTCGATGTCGTTTCCGTCGATACTGACGGTATCAAAACCGAACGCCTCAACCTTTGCGGCCAGATCGAGCGTGTCCAAGATATCCTTGGTGCAGCCGTCGAGCTGTTTTCCGTTGACATCCAGCAGCAGCACGAGATTGCCGAGCTTTTTTGCGGAGGCAAACATGCATGCTTCCCAAACCTGACCCTCGTTCGCTTCACCGTCGCCAACGATCAGAAACACCCGCGCGTCACGTCCACGGAGCTTCTCGCCCAGCGCCATACCGCAGGCAAGGCTCGTGCCCTGACCCAAAGAACCCGTGGTCATGTCCACGCCGGGGGTCTTGTTGCGGTCGCAATGGCTCGGAAGGTTCGTGCCGGGCTGGTTGAGCGTCTTGAGCATTTCATAAGGAAAGAACCCCGCATTCGCCAGCGCGGAATAGACCGCGGGGCCTGCGTGCCCTTTGGAGCAGACGAGTTTATCGCGCTCCGCCCAGTCCGGGTTCTTCGGGTCAAAACGCATCTGGCTGCCATAGAGCACCGCCAGTGCGTCCGCAATGCTCAGCGAGCCGCCAACATGGCCAAAGCCGCGTGCCTTCATCTGCTCCAGCACGCCGATGCGGATTTCAAGCGCCGTGCGCTCCAACCGCTTTTTTAACGTTGCATCCAAAAAATGTACCTCCTCTTACGCTGCGCCGCATTCCATCTTAGCTCCATCTTCATTCCCACATTCGGCGCGCTTTTTCGCAATATCCAGACTATCATACTCCATCCAAAGCCCTATCGCGAGTGTTTTTTCCAAATATCAGCCAGAAAAAATGTTCGAATTTTTCCTATTGAATGGATTTTGTACGAAGCAGCTTTGTGCCCTGAAGCGCTCGCTTCCCAATCGAACAAGGACACACAAAGAGAAAGGGTTCCCTTTCGGAAAACCCTTTCTCGTGTGTTGCATGCGATGCATTTCGCTTTATCGTGGCTGCGGTGTCAGTTCAGGCGTCGGTGTCGGTTCGGGGAAATCGATAAAGTCCACATAGACCCAGCCAACCAGCCGCGCGTAGAGCGCGGAAACCTTGAACCAGTTGCCGCTTGCCCCTTCGTAGCCCAGCGGTTCGCCTTTGTTGAGAATGCCAACGCTTTCATAGTCGGCGGAGGGCCCGCTGCGGATATTCACGCCGTTTGCGTTGATGAAGCCGCGCGCGCCCGGATCAGGCAGCGCGGGCGGCACCGGCGTGGGCGTGGAACCGGGATTCTTCTGGGTGACATACTTGCCGTATACATAGCCGGAGATGCCGGTGTTCTTCACCTGAATCTTATACCAGTCAATCCCGACGCTGAGCACAACCAGCTCCGTTCCCTTTGTCAGCTTGTCGATCACGCGATAGCCCGTGCCCGGGCCTGTACGCATATTGACCAGATTCCCGCTGATATACCCCGTCTTGTCCTCAAAATTTCCGTCGCTGGGTTTCACACGGGCGACGATGCTCATATACAGCGGCGCGATAAATCCTTCCTTGAGCGAATCATGCACAGAGACGCAGTAGTAGCCCGTGACTTTGTCAGAATAGAGAATCGTCACGCCCGCGCTGCGCGGCACGACGCCGACCACCTCGCTCTTGTCCGTCGCATCCTTGTAGAGCTGCGCGTCGTCCAGCGTCAGCCCAAAGCCGTAGCCGGAAAAGCTTGCGCCGTCCAACCCGACATATTTGCCATAGACGTAACCGACCGTGCCCGAATCGACCACCTCAACCTTGAGCCAATACCCGTCCACCGCAAAAATCAGCAGCCGTGCCTCGCGATAGAGCGTATCGACGACTTTGGTGTTTGTATCGGGTCCGGAACGCACGTTGAGCTTGGAGCTGTGCACGGAGCCCTTTGCGATCACATAATCCACCACCGGTTCCTCCGTCGGTTCCTGCTCCGGGATCGGTGTCGGCTCGGCGGTCGCGGTCTGCTCCGGCGCGGGCGTTTCTTCCGGCGCGGCGGTGGGTTCGATGGTTTGCAGTTCAATCGGAACATCCGTGGGTTCCGGATCGGGCGTTTGTTCAAATGACGGCTGCACCGCCTGCGCGCAGCCAAACAGCAGCAACGAAAGCAACAGGATACAAGCAAGTGACACACCGATCATACGCCGAGTGATATGCCTCATAAATTCCCTCCACAAAACAATTGACGAAAGAATGCTGAAACAAAAATCGCAAATGAAATTGTAACCGGTTTGATCAGAAACGCAGGATTTATCGCAGGAAAACGGAAACTCTGTTCGATGTGCAGCACATATGCTCTTTGTATCATCATGAATCCAAAGTTCAAAAATGTCAACGATAATCCACGCATGCAAATATATGGAAATTGGAATATGCGCCATCTAGTATACAACACCTTCATCGATGTTTTTTTCCGATCCGGTTGACGCAACAGCACAAATTGCGTAAGATGAAAGTCTGAGAACTGGTTGCCGCAGTGTCGCTTACGGGCGCCTTGCACGGGCAAGCAAAAATCTGAATGAAAACAGGGTGTGTCATGATTAAAAAATGGCAGCGTGTATTCACGCAGATCAATCGTTTGATCGACTTTTTCATCGTTGGCGCGTCGTATTATATCGCCACCTGCTTTTGGCTGCTCGTCGTGCGGCAAGACCCGCAAAACCCGGCGCTCTATCCGCATAATCTGTTTCTGTTTGCCTTTACATTTGCTCTAGCAAGCGTGTTTGGCTATCAGCTTGCCAAGCTATACGATTCCGTGCGCGGCAAGCCGTTCGGGTTCGACGTCAAGTGGGTGCTGATCGTCAACGCAGTCACGGTGCTTGGCGGCGGTATGCTCTTTTACCTCCTGCGCCTGACGGAGTTCTCCCGCGCGGCATTTGCGCTGTTCTTTGCGCTCTCAAGCGTGCTGGTGCTCACCAAGCGCCTGCTGGTGCGCACGGTGCTCTCGCGCTATCGCAGCAGGGGCTACAACCTCAAGCACGTGGTGCTCATCGGCAGCGGCGCGCTTGCGCGAAAATATGTCAAAACAATTCAAAACGCGCCGCAGTTTGGCTACACCATCGAAGGCTATATCGGCAGCAGCAGCGCAATCGACGGTTTGCCCTGTCTTGGCAATTGGTCAGACCACGGCAGCGAGCTGATCGCCTCTTCAGACATCGATGAGGTCGTGGTTGCACTGGAGCTGGAGCAGGCGACGCTACTGCCGCAGATCATCGCCGCAACCGAAAAATATGGCACCAAGGTCTCCATCATTCCGCACTACAACGACTACATCCCCGCAAGCACCACCATGCAGGTGCTCGGCGATTGCAAGCTGCTCAGCCTTCGCACCACTCCGCTGGATTTTCCCGGCAACGCGATGGTCAAACGCGTGTTTGACATCGTTTCCGCGCTGGTTTTCATCACGCTCACCAGCCCCGTGATGCTCTTTGCCGCCATCGGTACCAAACTCTCCAGTCCGGGGCCGATCATCTTCAAGCAGACGCGCGTGGGCAAAAACAAGCGTCTATTTCAGATGTATAAGTTCCGCTCCATGCGCGTCAACGCGGACGAGAAGACCGGCTGGACGAAGAACGACGACCCGCGCAAAACGCGCTTTGGCAGCCTGATGCGCAAGACCAGCATCGACGAGTTACCGCAGTTTTTTAACGTGCTCAAGGGGGATATGAGCCTCGTCGGCCCGCGTCCGGAGGTTCCGCACTATGTGGAGCAATTTCAGGAGACCGTGCCGCTGTATATGCTCAAGCACCTTGTCCGCCCCGGTATCACCGGCTGGGCACAGGTGAACGGCTATCGCGGAGACACCTCGATTGAAGAGCGCATCAAGCACGACATCTGGTATATCGAGCACTGGTCACTCTGGCTGGATCTGCGCATCTGCCTGCGCACCGTGTTCGGCGGCATTATCAATCAAGAGAAGGTCGCGAAATAGTCCACCCATCGTAACCACGCATCCAACTATGATTCCAAACAAAAATGCACCGGTCAGCGAATACCGGTGTATTTTTTTGCTAGAGAAGCTATTGTGTTTTCGCCTCTTCGCCCCGCGCGCGTTTGCTTTCGTCAGCTTGCTTGGTATAATCAAGAGAATTCAGCGTCTCGCTTTGCACTCTGTGCCGCTCTCTTCCAAAAGAACCGTTGGGCTTACGAGCGGAAAAAGACAGCACAAGCCGCAAACGATACCATTGCAGCTTCCAAATAAGTAGGTGATGTTTTGATTCGCAACTCGTTTTACCGAAGAGCTTCCCAGCGCATCTCTCTTGCGCTTTGTTTTTGCGCACTGCTGCTTGCCTGCGCCTGTGCGCCGGAGAACCACTCAGCGGAAACGCTCGCGGCGCAATCCCCTGCGGTTACACCCACCGGTGTTGTGACAATTGGCGGGGAATCCTATTCCGTGGACACGACACAGCTCTACCTCAATGGGAAAGACGTTGCCCTCGCCACGTTGAAAGCCGAACTCGCCCGCCTGCCCGCGCTGACGCAAGTCGAATTTGGAAACCAGGCATTTTCGCTTGCCGACCAGATTGCGCTGGTGCAGGCATATCCCGCCGTTTCGTTCGTTTGGAACGTGCAGTTGCTGGAAAACCTCGACGTTCGCTCGGATGTGACAGAATTGGATCTGCGCGAATACAAGGTGGCGGATGCCGCCGCGTTTTCCGATTCTCTGCTGTTGCTGCCGAAGCTCACGCGGCTTGATATGTGCGGCACCGGGCCAG
>JAEWYO010000059.1 GCA_023395595.1 Bacillota bacterium | reverse complement strand
AGTCGGAGTCTGATACTCTATCCAGCTGAGCTACGGGCACAAGTTTTAAGTTGTCAAATTCTCGCCTGCAACCACCGGAGTCGGAGTCTGATACTCTATCCAGCTGAGCTACGGGCACAAACGATATTTACATTTTTTCTGTGAAAACACGCACAAAACCAGGCAAAAAACCCGCAAAGGCGCAGAAGCGATTATACCACAGGTTTCTTTTCGTAGCAATAGGCGATCGCCTCGCCAACGGTCGCAACGGGCACGAGCTTGAGCCCTTCAATCTTCGGCGCTTTGGCGGCCTTGGGCAGAAGCACGGTATCATACCCCAGCCGGACGCACTCGTTGAGCCGCGTCTCAATCCGGCTCAGCGCGCGCACTTCCCCTGTGAGCCCTACCTCTCCCAGCGCGGCGGTGCGCGGCGGCAACGGCAAATCCATCATCGCCGAAGCCACGCACAGCGCAACAGCAAGATCGGTGCTGCGCTCGTCGAGCTTCAACCCGCCCACGACGTTTAGGTAGACATCCTTGGTTGAAAGCCGCAGGTGCGCCTTCTTCTCCAGAACCGCAAGAAGCAGACTCAGCCTTCCCGTATCCACGCCGGCGCTCGTGCGCCGCGGGTTGCCAAATGCGTTGTCGGTCAGCAGCGACTGCACCTCCGCGAGAATCGGGCGGCTACCTTCCATCGCACAGGTGACGCAGCAGCCGGGCGCAATTTCACCGGATAGAAAGAGCCGCGACGGATCGGCAACCTCGCGCATGCCGCCATCACCCATCTCAAACACGCCGACCTCGTTGGTCGAGCCAAAGCGGTTTTTCACCGCGCGCAGCAGGCGGAGGCCTTCGTGCCGATCGCCTTCAAAATAAAGCACGGTATCCACGATGTGCTCCAGCACGCGCGGCCCCGCGATGTTTCCGTCCTTGGTGACGTGACCCACAATCAGCACGATCACACCCGTCTCCTTGGCATAGCGCGTGAGCCGCGCGGTCACGGCGCGCACCTGACTGACGCTCGCGGGTGCCCCCGCGCTCTCATCCGAGGAGATGGTTTGAATCGAGTCCACGATCAGCACACTGCAGCGTGTGTTGGTTGCCTCGTCCATGATTTGATCCAGATCGGTCTCGCAGAGGATATCGATGTCGTTCTGCATACCGAGGCGATCCGCGCGGAGCTTGATTTGGGACGCGCTCTCCTCGCCGGAGACATACAAAACGACGCCCTCGCTGGCGAGTGTATCCGCCGCCTGCAACAGAAGCGTCGATTTTCCGATGCCCGGATCGCCGCCGAGCAGCACCACCATGCCGCGGATCAATCCGCCGCCGAGCACGCGGTCGAGTTCGCCCATGCCCGCGGAAACACGTTTTTGCGGCAGCGAAACAACCTTACTCAGCTTTTGCGAGACGGCGGTTCCGCCAACCGGCGCACTCTTGACCTTGACCTGCGCAAACTCGGTCATGGTGTTCCAGCTTTCGCACTGCGGGCATTTGCCCATCCATTTTGCGGACTCATAGCCGCACTCGCCGCAGATATAGGTGACGCGTTCTTTATTCGCCATCTCAGCCGACGACCTTAAGATATTTCCAAAGGATCTGCGCAGGGTCGCTCATGTCCCGCCAAAGGGCATAGCTTCCGCCCGCCATCACAAACTGCGCGTTGCTGCCCGTTTCGCTGATGACATAGGTCTTGTCGTCCGCAAACACATAGGCATAGACCGTTTCGTCGCGGCTGAACACCACGCAAGTCGGCGTAATGTCAAAATCGATCACGCCGGAGGCCACGCGTTTTGCCGCGGCGCCGCCGACGCTGACGTAAAGATCGCTTGTCGTGTCATGGTTTCCGCTCAGGTAAGCCCAGCGGTCACCCGCGGACTGCGGATCATGCACAAAGCTGCCCGCCGCGAAGTCCCAGCGGCTGTTGTCCGCAAGGAGCACGGTGCGAATCAGGCTGCTGCCGGGGTTTTGCGCATCCGCGTCGGCAAAGATCACCTGTCCGCTCTTGATCGACGGTGCGCTCTCAGCATAGGCCGATTGCGACAGCACCGCGAGGGTCAGGAGTTCCCCGCTCGTCACGTCGCAAACCATCACCTTTGCGGTGGTGCTTGCCGTGCGCTCCGTCCAGACGGCGTAGGGTGCTTCGAGAGAGAGCTTCGGCACATCCATCGCAAACTCCGCCAGCACGGTGGTTTCACCCGTCGCTTTGTCGAGGCGGACAATGCTTCCGCCGCCTGCACTCTTGCAGTCGGCATACAGAATCACATCCGCACTCTCCACGGGATAGCGAATCGTGTCGTTGATCCGCACAATCGCGATGTTTTCAAACGCGCCTGTCTCGGGATTGAGCCGAACCAGCCGGTCGCAGGCGTTTTCCGTTGCGCCCGTGGCAAAGAGAATCTCGTCGTCAAACACGCTCGGATCAACCACGGCGGTCGGC
Organism: Bacillota bacterium; assembly: GCA_023395595.1. Taxonomy (GTDB): domain Bacteria; phylum Bacillota; class Clostridia; order Christensenellales; family CAG-138; genus UBA7703. The sequence goes on along the minus strand of JAEWYO010000059.1, from coordinate 6,037 downwards.
AGGCCATAGCCTTCGCCAAACTGCACGGTCTTGACCGCGTTGGTCAAAATCGGGTTGAGCGGCGAGGCGGTCTGCTTCACAGGCTCGACGGCGGGCGAATTGCCAAAGAGCGGCTGTCCGCTGCTGATGCGCGCGTTGACCAGCGGCATCGCGACAAACACGACAACCAGCACCAGCACCGCAAGCACGGCAAGCGCGATGACCAGCTTGATGAGCGGGCCATAGCTCGTCGCGTCCAGATTCATTCTGCGCCTTGGCGCATATTTCAAGTTTTTACTCATACGTTTCACGCCTTTCATTTTACCGCAAGCCACACCCCCGGTCAACGAAAGAAAGCGTGAACGAATGCGCTACACGGCTGAAAATCAGGGCTCGCGGCACGCTTTTGATTCGTTCTTTTGCGCACGTACAAAATATGGTATCATGATGTGTGAATATACCATAATGGAGAATGAATTTTTCAATGGCATACCGCGCGCTTTATCGCCAATATCGCCCCGCCCGCTTTGCAGACGTCATCGGGCAGGAGCACATCACCACAACGCTGAAACACCAGGTGTCGTCGGATCGTCCGGCGCACGCCTATCTGTTTTGCGGCACGCGCGGCACGGGAAAAACAACCTCAGCGCGCATTCTTGCCCGCGCGGTCAACTGCCTGAGTCCCGAGAACGGCGAACCCTGCGGCAAATGCGAGGCATGCCTGATCACCGCCTCCGAAGGCGCGTCCGACATCACGGAGATCGACGCCGCGAGCAACAACAGCGTCAACGACGTGCGCGATCTGATCGAAAATGCGCAATACGCGCCGCTCAAGCTCCGCCGCCGCGTGTTCATCATCGACGAGGTTCATATGCTCTCCGGCGCGGCGTTCAACGCGCTGCTCAAAACGCTGGAGGAGCCGCCGGAACACATTCTCTTCATCCTCGCGACCACCGAGCCGCAGAAGCTGCCCGCAACGATCATCTCCCGCTGCCAGCGGTTTGATTTCCACCGGATTTCGATTACGGACATCAAGCGCACACTTACCAGTGTGCTTGCCCGCGCCGGCGCTTCCATTGAAGACGGCGGCCTGACCCTGATTGCCCGCGCGGCGCAGGGCGGCATGCGCGACGCGCTGTCGCTGGCCGATCAATGCCTCGCGTTCTGCGGGGACAACGTGACCACGAAGAACGTTTATGACGTGTTGGGCAGCATGGAGGACGCGTTTTTATTCGAAATGTCCAAGTCACTGCTCGCCTCCAACGCGCCGGATGCCATACGGATGCTGGACTCCATCATGCAGGCAGGGCGCGATCTTTCTGTCTTCGTTGCGGATCTTTCGGGGCATTTTCGCGCGCTGTTGCTGGCCAAAACCTGCGGCAGATGCGAGGATTTACTGGACTGCACCGAGGACACGATGATGCGGTATCTTGAGCAGGCAAAGGGCGCATCCGAAGCGCGATTGATGCTCGCGCTGGATCGCTTGATCGCCGCGCAGAACGACATGCGCTATCTGCCCTCCCCGCGCGCCTTGCTCGAAAGCGCGCTGGTGCACATCTGCCGCCCGGAGGATTCCGTTTCGCTGGCAAATATTGAAGCGCGGCTGGATCGCCTAGAAGCACAGATGAAAGACGGCATTCCTGCGCAAGTATTTGTGCCTACCATCGCTGCACCGGAACCCGCACCAGTCTATAGTAAAAAAGATGATGCGCCTGCGGCACCCGCCGCGCCGAAAGCGGAAGCAAAACCGCCAAAGCAGGCCGCGCCGGAAGCAGCGCCCTGGACCGACCTCACCCCTCCGCCGGAGGAATGGGCGCCGGAGGACGACTATGCCGCGCCTGCGGTTGCGCCGGCAAAGACCACCCCGAAACCTGAACCCAAGCCCGAGAAGGCAGCGCCCGCGCAAAGCCACGCCGCCAAGGCAAGCGGAAGCAACGATGCCGCCGCCATCTGGCGAGAAGCGATTGCAAACATTCCCAATATGTTTGTGCAAGCGCTGGCCAGAGAAGCCGTAGCGCTGCATTTTGAGCAGAACGCACTCACTGTCGGGTTCACCGAAGCGCAGGAGATGAAACACAAGAGCCTCTCCGCGCCGATCAATTTTGAACCCACGCAACGCGCCTTGCAGATGGTCAAGCCAGACGCAAAGCTCGTGATCACCACCACGAAAGCAGCCCCCGTCAGCGGACAGGCCGAGGAACTCGCCAAGGCGTTGTTCGGGGATAAACTGACGATACAATAACGAGTTTCGGTTGAAGGGTACGAAGAATCCTAACGTTTCTTGATTCTTTTCGTACCAAATATCAGGCAGATGATTGATTGGTTTGGAAACGAGGTTGTCGGAATGAAGAATCCTTGGGTGAAAGCACTCCTGCTCATCCTCTTTGTGTTTATCATTTGGATTGTGTTTGTATTTGGATACGCAATCGTAGACCCGAATGCTGACGTCGACCAACTTTCCTCAAACGCATTGATCATTTCCATCGGAATTGTTCTTGTGTCTGCCGCATTGGGCGGATATATCCGCTTCTTCAACCGCGTTGCGACCATGCGCACGCAATGTGAGCGCGCGAAGCAGCAAATTGAGAGCGAAAAAGCCGAGATGGAAGAGCTTTTGAAGCGGATGAAGGCTTTCTTCTACTTCTACGTCAGCGAGTCCGCCAAACAGTCGTCCTCAAGAGCGCTATTTGAAACGCTCAGTGATGCCAACTTCAACTCCATCCGGTCCCAGTTTCTGCTCAGCGAGTTGATCAAAGCCGTTGCGTCGGATCAGTCTATGCAGTCAAACACCGAGTTCCGGCAGATGATGGAGCGCATAACGGCAAAAGAAGAAAGCATTACTGCGGCAAAGAAAAGCTACAACGCAGCCGCCGGGGAGTACAACGCATTCATCAACCGTTTTCCAGCGATCCTGTTTCGGGCAAATATGGGATTGACCCCATTTGACTATTATTATGAAAACAATGCAATCATTTGACGTGTATCCAACGACAATATTGATTACCAAGTAAGATCAGGAGGAACTTTTTTATGGCAAAAGGCGGATTTCCCGGTGGAATGGGCGGAATGGGCGGCGGCAACATGCAGCAGCTGATGATGAAAGCCCAGAAGATGCAGCAGGACGTTGCGCGCGCGCAAGCAGAGCTCAACGAGCGTGAATTCACCGCGAGCAGCGGCGGCGGCATGGTCAGCGTGACCGTCACCGGCAACAAGGACGTCAAAGCGATCGTGATCAACCCCGCGTGCGTCGATCCCGACGATGTCGAGATGCTGCAAGACCTCGTGCTCTCCGCAGTCAACGAGGCGCTCCGCACCGCGACCAAGACCGTTGAGGACGAAATCGGCAAAATCACGGGCGGACTGGGGCTCGGCTTTTAAGTATGCTCACCATTGAACCCATCGTCCGGCTGACGACGCAGCTTTCGCGCTTGCCCGGCATCGGGCAAAAGACCGCGCAGCGGCTTGCCTATCATATTCTCGACACACCGCTGGCGCAGGCGCAGGAGCTTGCCGCCGCGATTCTTGCCGCGCGCGAAAAGGTCACGGACTGCCCGATCTGCGGAACGTATACCGACGTTAGCCCCTGCGGCATCTGCGCGGATACCAGCCGGGACGGCAGCGTGCTCTGCGTGGTTTGCGACGCAAAGGATGTCGTCGCGATGGAACGCACGCGCGAGTTTCACGGAAAATATCACGTGCTGCACGGCGTGCTCTCTCCCGTTGACGGCGTTGGGCCAAACGACATCCGCATCAACGAGCTGGTCGAGCGCGTGAAGGCGGGCGGGGTCAAAGAGGTTATCCTCGCGACCAATCCGGACGTGGAAGGTGAAGCGACCGCAAGCTATATCGCGCGGCTGCTCAAGCCCATGGGCGTGAGTTGCACACGCATCGCCCACGGCATCCCTATCGGCGGCAATCTTGAATACACCGACGAGGTCACGCTGGCCAAGGCGATGGAAGGAAGAAGGCAACTGTAAAATAACAATTTCCCTTTCGCATTTAAAAATAACGGCTTGCGCCGTTATTTTTTATGCCCTTCGTGGATCACAGACACACCCGAAACGCCGTCGGCAGCGCATGGGATTCGTCCAAGACGATCCAGCCCTCCGGCAGGGTTTTTGCCGAAACGTCGGCAGCGCAGACGCGCATATGCCATTCGATATGCGTAAAGATATGTTTGCGTTCATAGAAGCGCAGTTCGCCAACGGGCAAAATGCCGTGTTCGCCAAGCCAGCGCGCGGCTTCGGCATCGGTCAAATCCCCCGCCGCCTCCGGCAACTGCCACAGTCCCGCAAGCAGACCGCTCTCCGGTCGCCGAAACCCGATCAGCCCGCCTTCAAGCGAGAGCGTGAAGACGGTCTTTCGTTCGATTCTTCTTGCCTTTTTCGCCGAAAGCAGCGGCAGTTCCGCCGTTCTTCCCTTGCGAAACGCCACGCAGTCCTCGCGCACGGGGCATTCGCCGCACTTGGGAACGCCGTTTGGCAGGCAGACGGTCGCGCCGAGCTCCATCAGCGCTGCGTTGAACGCACCGGGTTGTTCCGCCGGTACAAGCGGCAAAAGAAACGCACGCACTTCTTTTTTGAACGTAAGATCGCGGATGTCCCGCTCCGCGCCAAAGAGCCGCGCATAGACGCGCAGCACGTTCCCGTCCACGGCTGGCACCGCCAAGCCAAACGCAAGCGACGCAATCGCGCCCGCGGTGTATTCCCCGATACCAGAGAGCGAGAGCAGCGCATCATAATCCCTCGGCATCCGCCCGCCAAAGCGGGAGACGATCTCGTTTGCGGCTTTTTTTAGATTTCTCGCACGGCTATAGTAGCCCAGGCCTTCCCAGAGCTTGTGCAGGCGGTCGTCGTCCACATTCGCCAGCGCGTTGACATCCGGCAGCTCGCGCAAGAATCGCTCGTAATACGGAATCACGGCGGCAACCCGCGTCTGCTGAAGCATGATTTCGCTGATCCAGATGGCATAGCCATCGTTTGTTCTGCGCCAGGGCAAATCCCGCGCGTTTTGCTGATACCAGTTCAGCAACGATTCAATCCAGTTCATAGCACCAGTATACCATACAAGTTTCGCGCAAATTGCGCGAAAAATGCGCGGAGAAAGCGCAAAAATTGTGCTATACTGTGTTTCTGAAGCAGGTATTTTCCGGCAGTTTTGCCGGATTTACCACGAAACCACAGAGGTGAAGAAAAAATGGATTACACAGAACTAACCCGCCAGGCGGCAGAGGCCGTTGACCACCTGCTCGCCAGCGCGGAATATCGCAAGGGCGATATCTTTGTTGTCGGCTGCTCGACGAGCGAAATCGTCGGCAAACGCATCGGTTCCGCTTCCAGCGAGGAGGCGGCAAAGGCCGTCATGGACGCAATTTTGCCGAAGGTGACCGAGGCGGGGTTATATTTGGCCGTGCAGGGCTGCGAGCACATCAACCGCGCAATCTGCACCAGCCGCGCCTGCATGGAGCAATATCGCCTGCAGGAAGTCTGGGTGCGCCCGTGGCTGCATGCAGGCGGCGCATTTGCAACCGAAGCGTATAACCGCATCCCCGATCGGGTGATGGTGGAAAACGTGGACGCAAAGGCCGCGCTGGGCATGGACATCGGCGGCACGCTGATCGGCATGCATCTGCATCCCGTCGTGGTGCCCGTGCACACCGAGCAAAGAAAGATCGGCGAAGCGTCGTTCATCCTCGCCAAGACCCGACCGAAATATGTCGGTGGTCCTCGCGCGCAATATCAGCAGGATGAACCCGCGCACAAGTAAACCCGAAATTCCACCAAATATGGTGTCCGGCAAGACGGTTTCATACAGTATAAAGTAGACGATTGGGCGCATAAAACACACAAAAAGCGCCCAATCACTGGATTTGTTCGGACATTTATACGAAAAAATACATTGCAATTTTCCAATTGAGTGTACTATACTAACTTTGGTATCCGCGTATCGGGTCTGTGGTTGAAAATCGATGCCAGTCGCAGGCAAAACGATCCACGTAAGCGGGCAAAGCCCCGTGAGCATGGTGCGGTCTAGAAGTAAGTCCAACCGAAGCATATCT
>JAEWYO010000067.1 GCA_023395595.1 Bacillota bacterium | reverse complement strand
ATTTCAACTCACACGCCCCATGCGGGGCGCGACGGCGACATATTGTGTATCTTCCGCCGCGCACCACAGCATGTGGTGGACTAAGTTCTGATTATTGATACGTATGCTTAAAAATCGCTCAGAAAACCGATTCAAAGCATGAAAACGCGGGCGAACCCACCCGCGTTTCCAGCGTCAACGCAGGTTCGCGCATCACAAGATTATCGGGCCTTCCGGGTCATATGTCGGCTTTGCTCCGATATGTTCTATACGCTTTTTCCACTTGCTACCCAGATAGTAAAATCGCAAGCTGTCTGTTTCCGGGTCTATCAAAGTGCTTAGGGATGCCTTTAAGCGGACAAAAGTCCCCCAGTCTAGCGCCGCTTCAAAAACAGAATTCTGCACGCGTTGCGCATGATTCGTGCATTCTTTCGCTACACGTCTGAGTCGCGCCGCGCCCGCTGCCGTGGTAGTGTTCACATCATAGGTAATTAATACCATCATATTTTGGCACCTATTTTTGTATATAACTGGGGTATTCAGGGATGTCTCCACGAACATACTTCGCTAGCAGGTTGCTTTGAACATACGGAAGTAGCCCTAACTGTATCTTTTGCTTCAAATAGGGGTGCATCAGATCGGAACGTTTTTTTTCTTGCCATTGCGTCAGTAGCTTTTTGCGACCGTCATCATTTAGCCAAACTGCGCCTGTCGGTTGGGTAATGAAATCCTTGTCCGATAAAATTTTTAGGTTGAACAGAGTAAGTACAAAACGCTCCGCAATGCACCTTGTTTCTTCCACCAGATCGCAAGCTAACGAGTCCCGCCCGCTGCGCAACGTATGGCCAAAGCCGATATAACTATCCAATCCCACCGTTTCCAACGCAGATGCATACTCGTTCGTATACAAAGTGTATGTAAATGACAGCGCGGCATTGACCGGATCTAGCGGCGGCCTTTTTGTACGCCGTTCAAACGTCTCTGTGCTGCTGAGCAGTTTTCCGAATACGCCAAAGTAACTCCGCGCACAGTTGCCTTCAACCCCCATCAGCTCATCCGCGGTGTTTGCGGCATACACCGCAGGTACTCCTTGTTTGATCGTCTCAATGGCGCTGAGCAATGCATCGTCCATTCGCAGGGGGGGATTATCATGCATTGATCGACGCAAAAGATTTATGGTATTTACCAATTTGGACGCGATTGTGTTCTGCGCCAAAGCGAGCCCGTTTTCGCGGAAACGATCGATCTGTTGCACGCGCAGAACAACGTTGCCACGCGTGTTGCCGCTGACACGCGCAAGGAAACTCCCCTGCGGCGAGACAAAGTTGATCGGGATCAGCATTTCAGCGCATTTCCCCATCAACGCTGGCGAACACCCAAGATAACTGAAACACACGATATTCTCCACATTATCAAACGGAATTCGAAATTTCTCCTCCTCGTCCATTTTACAGACAATATCGTTTCCTTCCAGTTGCAGCCATGCTTTTTCACGAGTGATGTACAGCGTATTCAGTAGTTTTCTCATGTTTCGTCCTCCAACGCCGCATGGATACGAGCACGAACGGTGCCCCCGGTTTTCAGTTTCGGCATACACAAGTCCTTCAGCGAACATCCTCCGCAACTCTGCTCACTGGATATTGGCGGAATGCGGTTATCTGCCAGATACTTCCGCATTTCTGCCAGCGTCACCTTCAAACGCGCATCCCATTGAGCGCGTGCTTCCCGAAATGGCAGTGAAACTCGCCTGTTCTTGTCGTTATAATATAGCACGGCATCACAGTCGCAACCAAAAATGTAATCAACGCAAACCTTCTGCGCATAAATCTGCATAGCATCGTCTGGATTGAAGTCGCGGCCTTGGGGCATGGAGGGTTTATACTCCACAATGCATAGGCTATATCGCGTCTTCGTTGCATCCAGCGCCGCACCAGCGGAACAAGGCGTTGCTTCCAAGCAGTCCAACACACCCGCGATATCATACTCCGGCAGATCGCAATAGACATTCAGTGAGGTGAGAACCTTTCGGCCACGCAAGGTATAATTTCTCTTCGGGTCGTGTACGCGCTCGTGCATTAGGTCGCCTTTCGCGACAAAGTAGTTCTCCGCCCAGACGCAGTCGATCTTCATCAATCCCCAGCGATGTGGGCAATAGAGGAAATGCTGAATATCTCGCAGCGCGATCTGTTCGATCATAGCTTTTCAAGCAACGTAACTTTTTCCGGCATCTGGCGATCGATGGTAACTGCGTAGTCCGAAAAGTTTCTGGGCGGATGCTGATCGTCCTTTATCTGCACCTGAATATGATCGAAGAGAATATGTGACGGCGCGTTGCCAAGCGGACTTTCGTGCTTGAAAACGATCAGCTTGCGCATACACATCTTCCCGCGCGCTGCGGAGTGGTCGATCTCAAACATGTTGATCATCGCCGTCCACAGCAGTTCAACATCCTCCTCGCTAAGTCCGGTATCTGCAGCAAGCATCGCGGAAATGTACCCCTCTGCTCGATACAAAGCATATGGAACCACCGATTTGCGACCCATCTCGGTATCACCGCTCTCCGTGCGTGTATCGGTCGTCCTCGCTTGACGGGTAATGGTCACATCCTGTATCAGGATCGGGGAACAACTCGTAGCAAAGTTGATCTGAACCGGCCCTCGCACGATACCGCATGGGTCGTCCCCCGTAGACATCACCGCACCAAATGTCCGTACGTCAAAATAGCTCTCGCACATAAAGCTGCGAGCAGCCTTCACCACGTCCTTGTCTTTCCCTTTCTGCCCAGATGACAGCCCTTTGCTCCGGTACATATCGGTAAACTTCGCGTTCAGTGATTGATCCGGTTGAATCAGTATGTTATAGCAGGGTGTATTGCTTTTTGCAACTTGCACATAATTGCGGATTTTTCTCTTCAAGCATACATCGGTTATAATACCGAAATTGGTCTCCGGGTCAATGCGCGGCGCGTTCCCCGCATCCGGGTCTCCGTTTGGGTTTCCGTTTGTAACATCGAAAAGTAGAACAAAGTTATACGAGTTCTCAATTGCCATTTGAAGATCCTCCCTATCTATTCTTATGCTTCTTGTGTTGTACCCTGTTGTTTTCTCGTGCTGTGAGAATATTTCTGTTGGTAGTAGCCTATGTCAAAGCGACCCTGATCTGCCAGGGGCAGGTTGTCTGGAAACTCATTGTTCAGCATGGACATGATCTCCCCTAACTGGCGATTCCACCAGTTGGCATATTCCAGCTTTTTCAAGTGGTTCTGCGCAAGTTTGATCAGTCGCGGGAATATCAACGCGGGGCGAGCGCATGCGGATGCGAAGTACGCGTCTGTAATGGTACGGTTTAACCCCGGATTCGCCTCTTGTTGAATCTTTTCAAGTATCGCGAACAACCGTCCACATAGATAAGCCGCGTTCTCATTTTCGGTATTCAGAGCCATTCCTATTTCCTCCTTTAGCCCTTTGCTCCTTGCTTTTCTGTTCAGCCACGCCTTGAGTAGGCCTGCCCGAATCGGATTAAACTGCGTGTATTTGTCCGTATCCGTATCGCGATCCGTGCGAATGCGGCGAATGATCGTAGCCGGAAGGAATTCCGGGTAGGGACGTCCGTTTGCCAAAGCGTCCAGCAACTTTGCCACAATCGAGGGATCCACAGACTTCTCTTTCGCCTTGGGCGAGACCAGTTGCGCGGAAATCTGCCATATTGACACGGGCTTTGTCTCTGACCCTATCGCAAGGTCGGCCTGATGCTGCGCCGCGTTCGCAATCAGTTCGCCCAGCCGCCTTCGATACACAAACTGTACAGCCAAACGACTTTGGTTGGGCTTTATCCCGACGATGTAGTAATCCACGCCGGGATCAATCTGTTGCTCGATCAGAAGGTTTTCCGTGTTTACCAAACCGGAGCGGACGTCGGCATAAATATGCTGTAGTAACTGTTCCGTATCGACCGCATTGAGCACATCGGTATCTTCATCGTTGTAGTCCTCCCCTAATACCGCCGCATTCCCCAGCTTGTCGTATCTTGGATCAGCGTTCATGGCAAAACGAAGAAGGGTTGTGTCTCCAATGGTCGACGAATTTTTGCGGCTGTTGGTGAGGTAATTCAGCGCTTTGGTGTACTTTTGCATGGCGGCAATCGATATGCCGCTGGTCTGCGATTGACTCAGCCCATACGACCAGCTACTGTCATGCTTTGCGCTGATCAGTTTTGCTCCTGTCGGCAGCGCGCCCTTTACGCCTGTAATCTTGTCATGCAGCAAGGCGATTTCACCCTGCTCGCCGGTGATTGCGCACTGTCCGATGAGTCTCTCTCCCAGCTCAGTGGGCTCTTCTGCTTGCATTTCATTCCAACGCTTGTTCAATTGCGGATCATCATGCAGCATCTCTCCAGGGTTGGATGCCAGCGCAAAAACATACCCGCCGAGCGCATACCGTGTGCCTATCGTGGTAAGATGAAGATTCCCGATCTGCTTCTCGGGTTCCCATGTGAGCAAAAAATTTCGATAGGCGTTTACAATAGGGGAATCGACCCCTTCTATGAAAGCCAGATTTGTTTCCACAAACGTCTGGTGCGATTTTTGCGCTTTTGCGCTCTGCGTAAACGCTCCGCCTTTCTGATCCCATTCCAGCCCAAAGATGTAGACAGGCCGGTGATCCACATGATTGGCGGCAACGGTCGTTGTCTCCAGACGGCGGAAGAGGATTACTTCCCGCGGAATCTTGATTATCTTCTCCTTTCCGTTTTTTAATTTTGTGACGGCTGTCTGCATCCAGTCCTCAACGCCCTCCACCTCTCCCTCCGGCGTAAGCCAGATTCGGTAGTGGACTCGTACGCGGGAATAACCGTTTTTTACCAGCATCCCCGCCGCGTCGAGCATGTCGTAGTAACGGCATAGCGCCTGTATCAGCATAATTCTTTCCCCCGATACTTCTGAACATCGATCACCCCTCGCACCATGTGCGGGCGATAGAAGGTTGCCGTCGCTTTGTCGGAGAACTTTGGATCGTCCCAGTCGTCATTGATTGGTTTGCCACCATCTTGATAGTGCATGCGATACAGCATATAACCCAAATCCACATCATTCGCATTGCGAAGCAACGGATCCACCTCGTTCAAATCAAACGAATCCACCAATGTCAGACGCGACACAGGAAACTCGCTGCAACCGAAACACGGTTGACGAAAGCGCTGTCCGTTTTGTAACCGCCGAAGCATAATGTTGTAATGTTTTTTCTCATCTTCACGCTCATCGCAAAGACCGGTCAATTCGAAGTGGAAAGCGATTCCGTAACGTACGTTTTTCAGCAACATAGAAGCGCGTTGGTTACGACTTTCGTCCGCGTAGATCATCGGTTCCGCATCGGGGTTTCCTTTCATTTGCGCCTGTATCGCCGAGAGCGCAACCTTGTCGTTCAACTCGTTGCGACGGATATTGATGAAATCGATAGCATTGTATACCACGATCTGGTCGATCACATAGCGGATCGCAGGCTTCCAGTATACCGATTTGAGCAATCCTTCCATCGCACTGGGCGTTGGCACGTCATAACTCACCCGCTCGACTTTCATTTCCGGACGCGTAAAGCAAGCATATGCCCCCTCCGCAATCACTTTGATTCCATACCCCATGATCTTCCTCCTTTCGTTTTTTATTCAAATATGTCATCACAATCAAATTGGATACCAGTATCCGCGCGGTATGCTTGTTCGTTCTTCAGAAAGATCAAACCGGAACGATCGACCTCTACCAGATGCCGCTCCAACATACGGCGAAAATCATATGGGCTTACAGAGCAAGCATACCGTTGCAGCTTCTGACGATCATTTCTAGACAACCCGAACGGTATGCGCGCAATTAAATCGCGGTTGTCATTGCACGGCACAGCAATAGCGTAAGTAGGAGCATCAATGAGCTGAAAAGACTGCGCGTGGCTGCGAAACGGCAATTGCGTCGGAGCTCTGGGGTCAAATGTGAACGATTCCGTATCCACGCGTGTAATGCTGTGGCTTGTCAGCTCGTCCTCATGTGCGAGAAATAGGCGGTCGTAATATGCAACGATCGCTTCCGGCGAATCGATGGTTACATACGTGTTAAAGATTTCGCGCGTAATGCCCACGCGAGCATCCATTTGCGTCGCACCGGCGTTATCTTCCAGTTCAAACACATACACATCCGCCATGGGACGCTTTCCCTCGCGGTTGCAACGTCCGCCGGATTGCAGGATGCTGTCCAGCCCCGTCAGCTCCCGGTACACTGTATGAAAATCCAGGTCGACTCCCGCCTCCACCAGCGACGTGGATATCACCAAAATCCGCTCGTCTTCGGGCACCTCGTCCGGTCGCAAATAGCTCTCTTCCTGAGCTTTGAGCGCTTGACAAATTTCCTCGATAACCCGTTCCCGATCCATCGATGTCATCCATGTGGATAGGTGATACTTGCGTTTAACTGGGCTCGCGATATACAGCGCACGCGCAGTTTTACGGCTGTTGACGATCAAGAGACATGATGGAGCCTGAGCGGCTTGCATCAGCAACCATTCGACGGACACAAAGCCGAGCGCCTGATAACGGCATTTCTGGAACACGCCAAACAATCCGCGATCCGAAACCAAATTGATAACCGACATTTCAGGTATGCCAAAGCGTTCGAAGAGACCGCGATAATCCGGCATCGTAGCTGTTAACAAAACAGCCTCACTTCGAAGCGTACGGGTTATGAGTGCAATACCTTTCAAACATGGTGCCAAAAACGCACGTGGTAATAGATGCGCCTCGTCGAAAACCAACAGTGCATCCTGCATGTTATGAAGCTTGCGAAGTTGACTTCGCCTGTTTCCATAAAGCGACTCAAAGAATTGCACCGCGGTTGTGATGATAATTGGTGCGTCCCAGTTCTCCGTGGCTTTCGATCGCGCCGTCCTTTCCTCATCAACCAGCGTTCGGTCATCCTCGTAAATCCAGGTGGATTGGTGTCGGAGGATGGCGGCTGCAGATCCGAGGACACTTTCAAAAACTTTGGCGGTCTGGTTGATGATGCTGTTGTACGGAATGATAAAAATGAGACGCTTTTTATGGCTGTATAGCACTCTCTCAAGTGCAAATTTTAGACTGCATAGGGTCTTCCCACTGCCGGTTGGCATGTTGAGCATAAAGACGTCCGCTTCCGTCTTCGATTGTGCGTACGCCTGTTCCTGTATCAGTGCTCTAGCCTCTTGGAGCGGTGTTTCGCAGTGAAAGCCATTCAGTTTTGTATTTATAAGGTTCAAGCAGGTCTGAAAATCCGCAGTGAGCGGTTCTCGTTCAGCGCCCTGATCGAATGCTTCGGTATTGAGTGAGTCTGCGTCGGTCAGGCAGGAAAAAACGTAGCGGGTTATAAATGCGTATTTTTCAGCTACATCCTCAGGGGTATGACAATCCAGTTGCAGCCACGCGGAGAAAGCCTCGGAGTCCAAAGGCGGAGTACTTAGCTCTTCGCGGTAAATTTCAAACGGTTCTGCGCTTCTGCGCAGTGTGCCGCAAAGCGTTGGGAACGTGGAAGCGTCCGCTTTACCACCGTAATCCGGTAATCCTGCATGGTGCCCTGCAACAACATATTCCATCATGCGGCAGGCCGGCCCCTTTGGATAATGCGCCTTCGCAGCTTTCGCTCCGCACAACGCGTGCGGCGCTTGGATGGACTCCCCCCGAATACGCCGCTGGAACGAAGGTTGGTATTTCCCGACATCATGGAGTATCCCGCAGGCGGATACAATCTCCTTCAGCTCGTCAATCGCAAATCCAGCGGCCAGTGTTGCGGTCTGTTCGCTGTGTGTCCGGATGCTCTGCGTTTCGCCAGTATCCGACCGCTTATGAGCAATCATTTGAGGCATGGTAGGCGGCAAATAAAATCACCTCACTCGTAAGAACAATTGAAAGCTATATGATTGACAAAGTGATATGGAAATCGCACGAAGTCGATACGGGACATTTCTCATGAGTACGCATGATCGATTTATGTTTGAAGGAGTATTGTTCCGATGAAAAAGTTCTTGCAGATCACTGATGCATCGTGTCGGCAAGGAATATAATTATAAATTTAGCATATATGATTTAATGCGTATTGTATCACTTTAAGTTGTAAAAAGGTAGATGAATTGATAATTTAACTAACGTGTGTTTCTAAAATGCGAGGAATACAAGTCGAGTAGATTTTTTGTTGATTTGAGAAACAAAACCGCTGAAGTAGAAACACTATTTCCAGGTCGCGGTGAAAAAAAGCGGTGAAAAAGGCGCCGGCCCTGTGCCGTCGTGCTTTTAGAAACACACTCTATTCTCAACGAACTCCATTCTTACTTGAATCATCTGCATAAAATCTTCACACAACTTCTATATGATGCCCTCGTTAGAAAGGCCACAATGTTGGTTCTTTTCTGCTTCGAGCGTGTCGTTTTACGCAAATGAAAGGTCTCTTCTATGGATAAAAAGCGAGTTCCCATGTTTCCGGCATGACCTGCGGCCATTGCGAAGCGCGCGTTTCCAAGGCTGCGCGCAAGATCAAAGGAGTCGGTAGCGCGACTGCTTCTTTTCCTCACAACCGGCTTGAGGCCACCTATGATTATGACATGATCGACGAAGATCGCCTCGTTTCAGCCGTCATGGAAGCGGTCACCGCCGAGGGGTATCGCGTGGTCGGCGCGGATAAAAACGCGCAACCGATCTCCAAAGTAGTCCCGATCGTACTGATTATTATGGCGGTGTATCTGGTGCTGCGCTACACGGTGGGCTTTGATTTCTTCGGTTATATTTCGAAGTTCGACAGCACGATCTCACTTGCGCGCTGTTTGTCACGGGGCTGTTTGCATCGCGATGTTCGGCGGCATCAACCTCTCCCGGAGCGTCGGCACAACCGAAGCGATCAAACACAAGCTGCGAAATCCAATTCTGTATAATCTCGGCCGTGTGATCTCCTACACCGTCATCGGCGGCATTGTCGGCGGCATCGGCTCCGTACTGTTTTTAAGCGAAAAAGTCAAGACGATCCTGCTCGCGCTCGCAGCTGTCGGCCTGCCGATGGGGTTGAGCATGCTGGGTTGGCTGCCCTGGTGGTTGACTCCCCGGATGCTGCGTTTTCTTGCCGCTCACGTTGGTAAAAAAGGTGCGGGCAAAGCAGGTTGGCACGATCACCGCGGGCTACTACGGGCCATACTATTTCAACGACGCTGATCTCCAGTTTCTCAACGCGCTGAATCGCATCCTACTCATCGCGGGTGCCGTTTCGCTTGGCGTTTGCGTGCTGCTGGGCACCTATCTTGCGCGAAGGCGTAGCAAGCCCATCTCGGACGTCATCGCGGCCACGGGCAAGATCGTGGAGGGCAACTACAGCGAGCGCGTCACTTTTGAGGAAAACACGGCTGAGCTTATCGCGCTCTCGCACTCGGTCAACAGCCTCGCGGCCTCGCTGGAATCGCAGGAGCCGCTTCGTAAGCGGCTCACCGCAGACGTGGCGCACGAGCTGCGCACACCGTTGACGACGCTGCTCAGCACGGTCGAGACCATGCTGGGCGGCGTTTGGGCGGCGGACGATACGCGCCTCAACAGCCTCCGCGAGGAGATTTTCCGGCTCAACAAGCTGGTAGACGAGCTG
This sequence comes from Bacillota bacterium, assembly GCA_023395595.1. Taxonomy (GTDB): domain Bacteria; phylum Bacillota; class Clostridia; order Christensenellales; family CAG-138; genus UBA7703. The sequence continues at coordinate 10,531 of JAEWYO010000067.1, read as the reverse complement.
AGCACACTCTCCAAATACGAATCCGAATCGTTGAAGCCAAACACGGAGGTCTTCGATCCGGGTGAACTCTGCACGCAAATCGCGCAGAATTTCGAGGGCATCGCGCGACAAAAGGGAGTTTCCCTCACAATTTCCGGCGCAAGACGTTGGTGCTTGCCAATCGGGACAAGATCGGTCAGGTGCTCATCAATCTTCTGCACAACGCGCTGAAGTTCACGCCCGAACACGGCGCAATCGCGGTCGAAACAGAGGTTTGGGAGGAGCATTCCATCCTGCGCGTACGCGACACGGGCTGCGGCATCGCGCCGGAGTACCTGCCGTTCATCTTTGAGCGGTTCTATCGCGCCAATCCTTCCCGCGCCCGCGAAACAGGCGGCAGCGGAATCGGTCGTGCAATCGCAATGGCAATTGCAAAAGCGCATGGAGGCGAAATCTTGGTGGAGAGCTCGATTGGAGAAGGAGGCGCCTTTATATTGATTTTGCCGAATCCGTCGTTTTTTGCATAATGTGGAAATGAAACCTACTGCCTGATATTTATTTGATATTTATCGTCATCAATAGCGGCTTATAATCGTTAAAAATATATTTTGATTTATCCGCAAAGATCGGCGATTATCATCGTATAATCACAACGAAATTTCGCACAAATACGCACTCATAACGCGGAGGTCGTCGGTTCAGTACACTAATAAATTTGTTTCAGAAGCGTACATATGTTTACTCTCGATCATTTTAAAGCTCATTTGCACCCAGTAAAAACCACCTGCACCCACCCTCAAGTAATCGCGCGATTGTATCACTTCGTGAGGGTTTATTCAGTAAAAACGGGCACACGAAATCACATGATTCGTGTGCCTGTTTTTATCTCTTGTTTTCGTTTGAATATTCAAAAATCCGCACTCTTGCAGGATTTTAGGTTTAGCGCCCGCTCACGGATTCACACGGACGCACTCGACCCCCATCAGCTTCGCCGTCTTTTCGAACAGCGCCGCGTTATGCCCGATGCTCATCGCGCAATGATGTGTCGGAGCCGCTTTGAACCACGCATCCATATATGCATCCAAATCCATTCCAAAATCAACGTGCGTCTGCGTATTTCCGATGGTTAGAATATCAAATTTCTTTGCAACCCCTTCGCTGATGATCAGTCGGAGGTTTCCGTTGCGCAGCTGCGTTACGCCAAGCATCGTGACAGGCCCGCTGACGACGTTTGCCTCCACGGAGACACCTGACCCCTTCTTGCCATGATAGACCCCAAGGCCGCGGAGCATGGGTTTGCCGTCCGAAATCGAGATATGGAACGGGCCGTCGTGCCCCAGCAGCATGGTATTGTGGATGTAATCCATCGCAACAATCTCGCAAAAACTGCCACCCTTGCCGAGGATATCGCAAATCTTCATCGCGATATTCGTCTTGATATCCCCTTCGCCCGCGCAGGGCACGCCTTTTGCGGTCAGCAGCGAATGACCGACGATAAAGCCAGACTGCACCTGCTCATAATGATTGTCGTTGCTGCCATGGTAATAATAGCTCAGCGCATCGAGGTCATATGCCTCCACCATCCACTCCTGCGCGGCGGCGACGGTTGCGGACCAGTCCAATTGCTCCTGCGTCGGTGCTTTCACACGCGGATCGGACGGTGAGTCGCCGGATATCTCGAAGAAGATTTCAATCTCTCTGCGCTTCTCGGCGATCTCCTGTTGTGTGACTGCCTTCAAGCTCCTGTCGAGGTCGCACATCTCCAGCAGCTCCACATGCAGCCCAAGCTGGCTTTGGAGCATTGTGAAGTCGCTGTACATGTCCAGCATACCCGAATAGTTGTTGCCGAGGAACCCAAAGCGAGCATGCTGCATGGTCCGCTTGACCCCCGCAGCTCTCACCCACTGCTCAATCTCCCGCCAGGCACGAAGCGCCTGCGGCATTTCGGCAGTGACCTCATTCGCCTTACTGATAGCGGGAGTTTCACTCAGCCCGAGAAGCCCGTTGATGATCGAAAGCTCGATGCCGGCGCGCTCAAACGCATTGACCGCCTCCGGGATCGGACACCCTACGCAATGGGCAAGCCATTCCCCCGTGTCGGTATCGGCATAGGACATCTGCGGCGCGGGCTGCAGGTTGAGCATAACCGTATGCGCACGGCATATTTGGTGCAGTGGCAGCACGCACGCACTCGTAAAATATGTACCCGAATGTGCCAGAATGATATCCACATTGTGCGCGTTGAAGTACTCTCCCGCTTCTCTAGCGGCTACTTCCGTGTCCACTAGGCCAAAGTTGAACACTTCGCCCCACTGGCTCACGCGGCTCTCGATAAACGCGTTATAACCGAGAATACGGTCATGCAGTCCCGTAAATTGATTCCAATATGCTTGCAAGCCGGCGCTGTACAAGCCAACGCGCGCCCGCTTGGTCTCTTTCTGTTTCATCTGTGTGTTTCCTCCCGTCGAACTCATTCGGCTGGCTCATGCGACTTTCGCATGTTATGTGGCATTGTTTTTCTGATCGTGCCTCTGTTGAAAAAAGCAGCGGGAGCAGGCAAGACTGCCTGCCCCCGCTTGTGCAAATGCGAATCTGGTTTGGATTAATAGACGGTCTTCCACTCTGCGATGTTGTCCGCGGTGAAGGCAAATGGCGGCCCAATGATGATTTCCGTGCCGCCGTCGCCCGCTTCGGTGACGGTATAGGTGGTGCCGTTGGCAGCGGTGAAGGTCTGGCCAAGTTCGCCGGTCAGGCTGCCGTTGACCATCTCAACCAGCGCGTAGGCTGCAACACGGCCGACATCGATGGGGTTCCAGAGGAACATGTACGGGCAGGCAACGGTGCCGGCGCCCATGAATTCCGCCATCTCGGACGGGAGGCCGAGGCCGGTCACGATGACTTTGCCCTGCAGGCCGGCATCCGTGATGACCTTGGAAGCGGCGGCGATACCGACGGTGGTCGGTGCGCAGATAACCTTCAGGTTCGGGTAGTTCTGGAGCAGAGCCTGAGTCTGGTCAACAGACTTCTGATACTCGTCATCGCCATAGGCAACTTCAACGAGGTTCAGCTTGCTGTATTTGTCGCCCTTCATGATCTCTTTCTGGGCTTCGATCCAAGCGTTCTGGTTGGAAGCGGTGGACGTTGCGGACAGGATTGCCCAGTCGCCTTCGCCCTTGGTCAGATCAAGCACGGCATCCGCCAGAGCCTGGGCAACCTGCTGGACACCAGCCTGGTTGATGTGGGTGAGGCGGCTCGCGGGGTTGACGGAGGAGTCAAGCGAGACAACCTTGATGCCTGCGGCCATGGCGGCCTTGAGCGCGGTTTCCAGAGCGTCCTTGTCGTTTGCGGCAACGGCGATACCGGAGACGCCCTGCGCCACGAGCTCGTTGATCAACGTGATCTGTGCTTCAGCGGTGATCTCGGCGGGGTGCTTGATGATCGCGGTGTAGCCGGCTGCTTTGATCGCTTCTTCAAAGCCGGATGCTTCTCTCTCGTTGTACGGGTTGCCGGCAGACTTCGTAATAATCGCATACGTCTGCGCAGCATCGGCGGCAGCAGGAGCAGCTGCTTCCTCAGTAGCGGGGGCAGCGGCAGCAGGCGCTGCGGACTGCGTGCAGGCAACCAGAGCGAACACTGTTGCCAGACAGAGAACGATTGCAATCAGTTTTTTCATGATTTTGATTCCCTTCCTTATTTTGTTTATATGAACGCCTTATGGCGTACATATCTGGATTTTGTTTATATGAACGCTTTTGACGTACATATTAGAATTCAGAATTTTGTTTTCCAAGCATGTTCGGCTTACAAATCAGATTGGTTTCGTTGTGTAGAGAAGAACCCGCCTTAGGCGGTTGGATTTTGGGGATTAGTAGCCAAAGCCCCTCGTTCCGGTGCGTTCTTCCCTTGCTATTGTTGATGTTTTGGATGTACGTTGGTCGTTGTCGCTTGTTCCTGGTGCGACGCCATTTCAGAGAATGGTACTGGTCGTTAGCAAGCCTTCGTGGTCGGTTTGACCGCCTTCATTGCGTTTTTCTGCACGCGGATGTTCGGAATGGTAACCACGACGATCAAGATTGCGCCGATGATCATCAGGATTGTTTGCGAATTCACGTTGATCAGGCCAAGACCGTATTTAAGCAATCCGATGGTGAAGATTGAAATTACTGTTCCGGGGAAGTTCCCCTTGCCGCCAGCGGTCGAAATACCGCCGAGCACGACCATGGAGATCGCCTCCAGCTCATAACCGGTTGCGATGTCGAAGCGAACCGTACCCATCCAGCTGGCATAATAGATCGCCGAAATACCACAGACGAGACCCACCAGCGTGAAGCAAATCAGGCGGATGGTCTGGACGGGAATGCCGGAGTAATGCGCTACGACGCGGCTATTGCCGATTGCGTAGAGATAGCGTCCAAACGTGGTTTTGTGCAGCACAAACCCGAAGACAACCGCAAGGGCGCAAAAGACGATGAAGATGACCGGAACAACGCCGATTCTTGCGTAATACAGGTTGTAAAACCAAGTTACGTTCTGCAGGCCGCCGGTGCTCTGTGAACCCAGAATCATCTCCGCGATACCGCGGTAGAGCGTCATCGTTCCGAGCGTGACAATCATGGAAGCAAGTTCCGTAAACTTCGTGAGGATAATGCCGTTGATAAGGCCGCAGAGCGTTCCGCAGAGCAGCGCGATCACAACCGCAACCCCCATTGGAAGCCCCGCGTTGTACGAAACGCCGAGGAGTGTTGCACTCAACGCAACAGTCGAACCAACGGAAAGGTCGATATCACCCAGCACGAGGATATAGGCCATCGGAAACGCGATAAAACCCTTGACCAGAAATGTGCTGATGGCGGTAAACAGGTTTGCGGCATTCAAATAGTTCTTGGAGATGCTCGCGTTCATGATGTTTACGACGATAAACAGAATGACTAGGAGCGTCTCCCAACGCAGGAAGAGGGACTTCAGTGATTTTTCTTTTTCGATGATAATGTTACGCTTTACTTGGGTCGTCATACTCAGATTTCCCTCTCTTTCAGGGCGTTCTTGCGCATCATCCGCTGTGTGATGACGTTGATGATAATTGCGGTCAGTATGATCAGCCCTTTGATCGCTGTCTGCCAGAATTGCGAAACGCCAATGAGCGGAAGCGCTTTACCGATGACAGCCATGGTCAGCGCGCCAAGCAGAACGCCCACGACACTTCCCTGCCCGCCGTTGAGGCTCACACCGCCGATGACGCACGCCGCGATGACATCCATCTCCATGCCCATACCCATATCGCTCTGCGCGCTGGCATAAAGCGCGGTATACATGGCTCCCGTGAGTCCCGCAAACGCGCCCGCCATACTGTAAACGGCAAACTTGATTGCGTTGATGTTGATGCCGCTGACAGCCGCTGCTTCCGGATTGGACCCGACAGCATAGATTCTGCGGCCGAACCGCGTCCACTTCATAACCACAAAGAACACGGCATAGCAAACGATTGTAATAAAGACCAGATTGTTCACCAACCCGAAGGATAACGTGTTGGTCTGTGCAAACTGCTTAAACGTGCTCTGAAACTGATAGGCGGAAACCCAGCGGCTGCCGGAGACGATGTAGGTGGCACCGCGGAAGATATTCGTCAAACCCAGCGTCGCGATGATCGGCAGAACCTTGCCCTTTGTGATCACAAGGCCGACGATCATGCCACAGCACATGCCGATGCCGACGCTCACGAGGAACATGATCAACGTTGAGGAGTAAACGCCATCGCGCATCATGAGTGACGCACACATACCCGAAAACGCTAGCGACGAGGCAACCGAGATGTCGATGCCTCCGATGAGAAGCACGCTCATCATGCCCAGCGAGAGCGTGATCGTCGTCGAGTAATTCTTGAGCATGTCGTTGATGGTCTTTGCGGTTAAAAACGAGTTGTTGCGAAGCTGAACGGCGACACAAAGGATCGCAAGCACCAGAAACAGGCTGAGTTCACGCGAACTCCTGAGCTTTTTTACAAGGCTTTTCATCTGGCTTTGCATGTTCATTCTCCTTGCGCATGGGCGGCATGGTGGTGCTTCGCCATCGCCATCTCGAGGATTTTCTCCTGCGAGGCGGCAATGCGCCCGAGTTCGCCCGTCACTCTGCCATCACACATGACATAGACACGATCGCTCATGCCGAGTATCTCCGGCATCTCAGAAGAAACCATGATGATCGCCAGCCCTTGCTTGGCCAATTCACCCATGATTTCGTAGATTGCGGCTTTGGCGCCGACGTCCACGCCCTTGGTCGGTTCGTCCATGATCAGGAGCTTGAGCTCGCTGCCAAGCGCCTTTGCAACGACGACCTTCTGTTGATTGCCGCCGGAGAGCGAACTGGCTTTGTCATAAATGGTAACCGCTTTGACATCGACACTCTCGGCAAGCTGTTTTGCGGCAATGTTTTCCACTTTTTCGTTGGTCACATGACGCTTGGTATACTTGCGCAGTTCCGGAAGCGTAATATTCGCACCGATGCCCCAATCGAGTATCAACCCGCATTCCTGACGATCTTCTGTCAAAAGGCCGATGCCGCGCCGCATTGCGTCCTGAGGGCGGTGGATATGAATTTCTTTTCCTTCAAATAAAATCTTGCCCGCATCATACCGTTCGATGCCGAAAAGCGCTTGCATCACTTCCGTTCGGCCCGCGCCGACCAGACCCGTAAACCCGACGATCTCGCCCGCACGAACGTTGAAGGACACATCGCGGAAATATCCCGCCCGGGTGAGATGCTCAACGCGAAGCACTTCTTCGCCGATCTCAACCTCCGGCTTGGGGAAGAGTTCCTTGATTTCGCGACCAACCATCGCCTTGATCAATTCCGGCGGTGTAATCTGGGCAACGTCGTAGGTGCCGATATAGTTTGCATCGCGAAATACGGTGACGCGGGACGCGAGGCGATACATATCCTCCAACCGGTGGGAGATAAAGATGATTGATTTCCCCTCGTCGCGCAATTTCTCGCTGATGCGATACAGTTCTTCCGATTCTCCGCGCGTTAAAGCAGCGGTGGGTTCGTCCATGATGATGATACGCGCATCCATCGAGAGCGCCTTGGCGATCTCGACCATCTGCTGCTGCGCCACGGAAAGGGAGCTCATCAGCGCGGCGGAAGAAAACTCGGCATTCAGGCGTTTGAGCAGCGCATCCGCACGCTTGTGCATCTCTTTCCATTGGATCATGCCGCCCTTGACGGATTCATGCCCCATGAAGATGTTCTCCGCAACGCTCAGGTGCGGATAGCTCGTCACGTGCTGATAGATTGCGGCAATTCCTGCGCGCTGCGCATCCAGCGGTGTTTTGAACTCAACCTTTTTTCCGTCGAGAAACATCGTGCCGCCCTCGGCGTGGTGAACGCCGGTGATGACTTTAATAAACGTGGACTTCCCCGCGCCGTTCTCGCCCATCAGCGCGTGAATCTCTCCTGCTTTGAGCTGAAAGTTCACGCCGTCCAGGGCTTTGACACCCGGAAAAATCTTCGTGATATTGCATAATTCGAGAATGTACTGAGACATTTCATGTCCTCCGAGATCCTTGGATCAATGATTGCGTCATGCTTGGTGGCTCAACCGTGCAGAAACACCTGCCTGAGCATTTGCGGCTCTCCGGTCGCCGGATCGGTTGCCATGATCATAACATCCTTCATATAAACGTTCCAGCGGGCAACGACTTCGCTCTCGCGCTGCACCTTTGCTGCATATGCTACGCTGTCGCATTCATAGTAGCCAAACAATTCTTCGCCTGTCGTCCAGATGGTATAGTTTCGAATGCCGGCATCATGGAGCACTTGCGTCATTTCCGGCCAAATCTCGTCGTGCCGTTTGATATACTCTTCCAGCATGCCGGGAAGGATATATGCTTTCCACGTGAAACGTTCCATTGTATCACCCTACTTGTATTAGATTGCAGAATATTGGTATGATGGTGTAGATGAATTTGATGTTGCCGGTCGGCATCTGGATGCTTGCAGTTCTGAGTACTTACATGTTAAATGATCTATTAATACTAGAATATCCGTTCTCTGATGCATTGTCACTTCCCTGAGTTGGCGTAAGATTACGGAATCTTGACAAGGAGAACACCATGAATCAAGTTTCATTAAGCTATCAGCTCGATCTAGATGACCACTCGACTTGGATCACCGCAACACCCAGCCAAACTGCCAAGAGTGACCTGGCATATGTGCAGGAACTAGGCGACTTTATCGCCGGACGAAACTACTTTACGCGCCGTGCCAACCTGCCGTCCTATCTGATCAAATACTGTATTTCCGGCGAAGGAATCCTTGAGTACGACGGCAATGTATACTCGGTAAAACCGGGGCAATTATTCTGGATTGATTGCGAGAAACCGCAATACTACAAAACTGCGCCCGAGGTCGGTGAGTGGCGGGTTCTTTGGGTTCACTTCTACGGGCAAACCGCAAAAGCATATTACGAGCTGTTTCTCGCGCAAAACGGCGGCAGCGCACTGATGAGTATCGACGCGGATGTCGCCGTACGCAGTACACTGGAGAGCTTAATCGGATTATACCGAAACGGGGACAACAACCTGCTGGACGATATTCAAGCGTCCGGCCTGCTGACCCTGCTGATGACGCGCTGCATCAGCGCCGCGTCGCATCAAAAAGAAGCGAGCCGGTTGCCGGAATACATTGTCGATGTGCGTTCCTATATCAACGCGCACTACACCGAACAAATTACATTGGATGTATTGAGCAAAAAGCTATCTATCAATAAATTCTACATTCAGAAGCTCTTCAAGCGCTACATGGGCCTCTCGCCGAACGAATATCTGATCCAGACAAGATTGACGCGCGCAAAGCAGCTGCTGCGCACCACGAAGCTCTCCATCAGTCAGGTTTCGATGGACGTTGGGATCTCCAACATCGGTCATTTCATCAGCCTGTTCAAGCAGCACGAGGGAATTACGCCCGGCATGTACCGCCAACGCTGGTATCAAGGCAGCGAACCCGCACCCTACGAGACAATCGACTGAAAATTTACTTTTTCTTCCGTCAGGCACAGCGGGGATGACGCGAAGTCATCCCTGCTGTATTTCGTTACTTCATCATCACGCCAAGCAGATACTTCTCCGCTTCCGCGTTCCAGAGCCCGTTGTGGGACTTGACGAGTTCGTCGAGTTTGGTGAACATCGGGTTCGTTTTGCCGAGTTCGGCAAAGTCGTTGATCGCGGTCAGGGGCAGGTCGATCTGCGTGTAGATCAGCTTCTTGCCGCCGGGGATCTTCGGCAAGTTCTTGGTGGTCTCAACCACGCAATCCAGCCCACCGATGTGCGTAATCATTGCGGCGGGGTTGAGAAGACCCGCGTTCATCATGGAGATCGCCTCGCGCATGTCGTCCGTGTTGCCGTGGCTGGTGGCGGCGACGTGCGTGCGGCTGTAGTGTACATGATAGAAGTTCATCAGAGCGGAGAATTGCGTGTCCGCCGGACCTGCGAAGAAATTCAGGCAGCCGTCCACCGCGAGGATGCTGTCGCTCTGCTCGACCACGGGTTTCACCGGCGCAAAACAGATCACGTCGTTGTAGCCCTCTCCGCCAGAGAGTTCGCGCAGGGTGGCCGCCGGGTTCTCCAGCTTGCCCGTGTTGACATAGTGCAGCTCCACGCCGCATGCTTTCGCGTGCTCAACGGTATAGATGCTTGCGGCTCTGTTCAGCCGTGCATCGTCGATGTCAGTTACGACCAGAAGGCTCGGCTTGCGGTCACAATGCAGCGCGTAGTCGATTGCGCCTAAGCCCATCGGGCCGACGCCCGCCAACAGCGCCATCTTGCCGCCTTCCACAATGCCCATGTCGTGGATGTATTCGCCGTCGCGCGTGTGATACATCGCGTGGAATGTCCCGATGATGCAGCTCATGGGTTCGGCAAGCGAGCCGTAGAAGTAGACATCGCTGTTGTACGGCAGCAGGCAGTCCATATGCAGCGTTTCCCAGGGGATGTTGACATACGTCGCGTCGCCGCCGCACTCGCGGAAGGAATAGCCCGGCGCGGTCAGCGCACCTTTGTAGGAGTGCGCGGGCTGGATCACAAACCCGTCGCCCTTCTTGAATTTGTGCGCCCAGTTTTTGCCAACCTCGTCGATGATTCCGCAGAACTCGTGCCCGATGATCGTCGGGTTCGTCGCGACATCGTCCGGCACGCGCTTGTGCGCCGCGCCTTGTTCGAGGGCTTTGAAGCTGCTCATACAGAGGCTGTCCGAAATGACCTTGCAGCGCACGCCGTCGTCGCCAACGGGGCTGAGTTCAAACGTTTCGAGTCGGATATCGTGCGCGCCATACAGGCGAACCGCTCTTGTTTTCATGCTTTTTTCTCCTTTTGCTCTGTCCCAAAAGTGCGTTTTTATCTGCCGTTTTCGTGTCGAATGAGTTCCCATGTGTTTTCAACCAAATTCGAAAACTGTTCTTCCTTCATCTTCTCAATCGTAAACTTCTGGCGGGGGGAGTTGATGTCCTCGCCGCTGATCTGCAGCATCCCGTATTGTTCACAGAGCTTTCTCAGGCGCTCGA
>JAEWYO010000028.1 GCA_023395595.1 Bacillota bacterium | reverse complement strand
GTCGCGCCCCGCATGGGGCGTGTGAGTTGAAATATGTGGTTTCAAAAGAAAACGATCGATAAAAATGGTCGCGCCCCGCATGGGGCGTGTGAGTTGAAATGTTGCGCGCCTTATTTCATCAATCATGGCCATACACGTCGCGCCCCGCATGGGGCGTGTGAGTTGAAATAATCACGGTTATGGCTGCAGAGATCAACAAATTTGTCGCGCCCCGCATGGGGCGTGTGAGTTGAAATCGGTATCGTCGGTCATTCCGTTGCCCCGCGCGGGTGTCGCGCCCCGCATGGGGCGTGTGAGTTGAAATTCTAATAATTCGGATCGGCTACGATTGACGTAACGTCGCGCCCCGCATGGGGCGTGTGAGTTGAAATGTATAAATACCGTTATTGGTGCGCGATACTCGGCGTCGCGCCCCGCATGGGGCGTGTGAGTTGAAATAAATACTGCCCAACGATTAATAGCCCACTGGGCGGTCGCGCCCCGCATGGGGCGTGTGAGTTGAAATATTTCAAAAAGGATTATGCCCACATGGTACATGACGTCGCGCCCCGCATGGGGCGTGTGAGTTGAAATTGAGGAAGCCATTCGCATGGCAGAGGAGCAACGCGTCGCGCCCCGCATGGGGCGTGTGAGTTGAAATTATAATTGCGGGGGTAAATCATGGCTTGCGGATTACGTCGCGCCCCGCATGGGGCGTGTGAGTTGAAATTCGTTCGACAGCCGCAGGGATTGCGCACGCCTTAGGTCGCGCCCCGCATGGGGCGTGTGAGTTGAAATCAACCTTGGAGACACTATCGATACGGTTAAAGGTCGCGCCCCGCATGGGGCGTGTGAGTTGAAATGAAAAAAGCGGAATCACGCGCATGGAAGAGTTGGCGTCGCGCCCCGCATGGGGCGTGTGAGTTGAAATGTATTTTTATACTCAACCACGATTAGGTCGATTCGTCGCGCCCCGCATGGGGCGTGTGAGTTGAAATGCGCTTGACATCTCTTGGTATGATGGCAGCATCCGTCGCGCCCCGCATGGGGCGTGTGAGTTGAAATGTATTTTTATACTCAACCACGATTAGGTCGATTCGTCGCGCCCCGCATGGGGCGTGTGAGTTGAAATCCTCGACGATGCCCGGACGCGGCTGGACGTTGGCGTCGCGCCCCGCATGGGGCGTGTGAGTTGAAATTTCTTATGATGCCAATAGCTTACTCATGTTCGCTGTCGCGCCCCGCATGGGGCGTGTGAGTTGAAATTACATCGCGTATCGTTACTATATGACGCGAGACGTCGCGCCCCGCATGGGGCGTGTGAGTTGAAATGCCACGTACATGATGAAAGACCCGAGAGGGAAAAAGTCGCGCCCCGCATGGGGCGTGTGAGTTGAAATTTCCCACGCCCAGTTGCAGCGGCAAAAGCAAACCCGTCGCGCCCCGCATGGGGCGTGTGAGTTGAAATTATTGTGGCGGTGGCGGCGGTGGCGCTGGCGGTAAGTCGCGCCCCGCATGGGGCGTGTGAGTTGAAATGATCCAAGCCATCCAGTGGAAGCATTGGAGCGAAGGTCGCGCCCCGCATGGGGCGTGTGAGTTGAAATTGACCATGCAGAACTAGAGCGGTTGTGTGTGTGGGTCGCGCCCCGCATGGGGCGTGTGAGTTGAAATTGCCAACGCTAGCTTCGATTGGAACCGATGCAGTGTCGCGCCCCGCATGGGGCGTGTGAGTTGAAATTCCTTAAAATTCGATTAGTTTTAACGTTAACGTTGTCGCGCCCCGCATGGGGCGTGTGAGTTGAAATGTATGAGAACCTGATTGCTACCGAGTGCAGGATTGTCGCGCCCCGCATGGGGCGTGTGAGTTGAAATCTGAAGAAGCCATCAATGCCATCCCCGCCGCCGACGTCGCGCCCCGCATGGGGCGTGTGAGTTGAAATCTGACGGTCGCGCATTGGAACTGGCGGTGCTTACGTCGCGCCCCGCATGGGGCGTGTGAGTTGAAATCCACCGAAAGAACTGACTGAAAAAGAAGCACGCGTCGCGCCCCGCATGGGGCGTGTGAGTTGAAATTGTATAATTCGGTTTGTTATTAAATGTTATTGTGTCGCGCCCCGCATGGGGCGTGTGAGTTGAAATGATTTCTGTTGCCGTCAAGCTATTACCCGCATCGGTCGCGCCCCGCATGGGGCGTGTGAGTTGAAATTTTTTGTGTTTTGTCGGTCAGATCACGCCTGCATCGTCGCGCCCCGCATGGGGCGTGTGAGTTGAAATCACCGCCCACACTCCAAATGTCAACGGTAATGCCGTCGCGCCCCGCATGGGGCGTGTGAGTTGAAATAACAGCGCGTGACGCGCTCGCACGGCAGCGACGGGGTCGCGCCCCGCATGGGGCGTGTGAGTTGAAATGGCGGCGGTGGCGGCGGACGAGCGGACGGGCAGGCGTCGCGCCCCGCATGGGGCGTGTGAGTTGAAATCCTGATGCCCCATTCTGCGCGGTCGCACCGCGCATGTCGCGCCCCGCATGGGGCGTGTGAGTTGAAATGAAAGCATCAAGAGCGCATACACGGGGATGAGTACGTCGCGCCCCGCATGGGGCGTGTGAGTTGAAATGGATCCAACCTTGGGCGGGATCGCCCGGACAAACGGTCGCGCCCCGCATGGGGCGTGTGAGTTGAAATTTTTCGCATGATCGGAGGAAATCATGGAAAGAACGTCGCGCCCCGCATGGGGCGTGTGAGTTGAAATGTAAACCGCCGCCCACGTATAAACCTACGTGTCCGTCGCGCCCCGCATGGGGCGTGTGAGTTGAAATTTTAGCATGGTCGGGAAACGTGTTTACGTTTGCGGTCGCGCCCCGCATGGGGCGTGTGAGTTGAAATATAAACATCGCGCGCGGGATCCAGGCGAAGTGGTCGTCGCGCCCCGCATGGGGCGTGTGAGTTGAAATGGTTGTCATCCTTGATTCCGTTAATATGGTTGACGTCGCGCCCCGCATGGGGCGTGTGAGTTGAAATGTCACGCGCCTTGCGGCAATCGCACTTCTCGCCGGTCGCGCCCCGCATGGGGCGTGTGAGTTGAAATCTTGAACATGTCGCATATCGCGTCTCGGTCAAAGTCGCGCCCCGCATGGGGCGTGTGAGTTGAAATAACACTAATATTTAGCCCAAACATTGCGTTGATGTCGCGCCCCGCATGGGGCGTGTGAGTTGAAATCACAAAACCTATGAGAGCGTAGACATGACGCAGTTGTCGCGCCCCGCATGGGGCGTGTGAGTTGAAATTTGACCTCGGTGAGTTTGCCAATGCCGTTGAGCGTGTCGCGCCCCGCATGGGGCGTGTGAGTTGAAATATGACCCCTTGGATCATGTTATACGCGTTTCGATGTCGCGCCCCGCATGGGGCGTGTGAGTTGAAATGCTTGCGCCGATGATCTCGACCAGCGGCTTTGCGCGTCGCGCCCCGCATGGGGCGTGTGAGTTGAAATGACCTAGTTGAAGGAACGAACACGGGCGATCAGAGTCGCGCCCCGCATGGGGCGTGTGAGTTGAAATGGCAAAGATCCCGTCCATATTCTGAGTGCCATTGGTCGCGCCCCGCATGGGGCGTGTGAGTTGAAATTCATGTACTAATAGTAACATAAAAAATAACCCCGTCGCGCCCCGCATGGGGCGTGTGAGTTGAAATTATCAAAGAAGAGTTTGCCGCGTTCATCGAAAGCGAGTCGCGCCCCGCATGGGGCGTGTGAGTTGAAATAAAAGATGGGTCTACGTTTTCGCTAACGGTGACAGTCGCGCCCCGCATGGGGCGTGTGAGTTGAAATTGACAATAAGACCCACCCAAGCGTCAATTTGTAGTCGCGCCCCGCATGGGGCGTGTGAGTTGAAATGGTTTACGTCACCGCCCTGCGGAAATGGGTTAATGTCGCGCCCCGCATGGGGCGTGTGAGTTGAAATGACGGTGCCGAATCCGCTGCCGCTGATGCCGGAAAGTCGCGCCCCGCATGGGGCGTGTGAGTTGAAATGTTAACGGTAAAGTTCCTTCCGCTAACATCACGGCGTCGCGCCCCGCATGGGGCGTGTGAGTTGAAATACTAAAATAACCGAGGCATGGCACACCTTGACCGTCGCGCCCCGCATGGAGCGTGTGAGTTGAAATTCAGGCGTTCATTCGGCGCGGCAATGACCACGAGTCGCGCCCCGCATGGGGCGTGTGAGTTGAAATGCTGGACGATGATTAACTTGTACTCAAAGAAACCGTCGCGCCCCGCATGGGGCGTATGAGTTGAAATACGGTCGATGAGGCGCTTGCAACGGGTTGATTCTGATTTCCGCAAAAGCAGAGAGCTGTTGAAAACAAAAGATAGGAACCCGCGGGAGGATTTGACGTGAAGAACATCTTAGTGATTGATGATGACGTTTTCATTGGCAATATGCTTGAGGAAACACTAAACAAAAATGGCTACTCTGTGATTAGGGCGTACTCCGGCACAGAGGCGCTGCTGCTGTTATCTTCGCATCAGCCTGATTTAATCTTGCTGGACTTGATGCTGCCGGGGTTACCGGGAGAAGAAGTGTTACAGCAAATCAAAAATATCCCGGTTATCGTAATAAGCGCAAAGTCAGGCGTTGACGACAAGGTAGGTCTGTTGCTTGGCGGAGCGGTTGACTACGTGACTAAGCCCTTTGACAGTAAAGAACTCCTGGCAAGAATTGCAGTGGGACTTCGCAACTCGACTCCCAATGAAAACGCTGTGCTTTCATTCTCTGATCTAGTGTTGGATACCACGCTTCATTCGGTTACGATATGCGGTAAAGAGATCAAGCTAACGCGAACAGAGTTTGCAATATTAAAACTTCTCATGCAAAATCCCACTCATGTTGTAACCAAAAACCACTTACTGGATCGCATCAGCGGTGATACGCCGGATTGCACGGAAAGCTCGCTGAAAACGCATATCAGCCATTTGAGAAGCAAACTTCGCGAAGTGACGGGCATTGACTATATAGAAGCTGTTTGGGGGATTGGCTTTAAAATGAAATGCTGAAATCTCAACCAAATCTTAACGCTATCTTATCCGCTTTCTTAACAAACAGTCGATAGAATTCTGGCATAAGCATGATTTCATGATAATAGGAGGTTGCGAGTGGAGTATATATTAACAACCGATGCTTTATGCAAGCAATATGGGCATTTCAAGGCATTGGACGGATGTTCGCTGCACGTTCCGAAAGGGGCTATTTACGGCTTCGTTGGGAAAAACGGCGCAGGTAAGACGACTTTGATCAGGCTGATTAGCGGGCTGCAGACACCATCTTCGGGCGGATACTCGTTGTATGGCGTTTCTGACAAGGACAAAGAGATTATCAAACCGCGCAGACGAATTGGCGCAGTTATAGAGACGCCGTCCGTTTATCTTGATATGACGGCGGAAGAGAACCTGAAAGCGCAGTACCGCATCCTTGGGCTGCCATCCTTTGATGGAATTCCAGGGCTTTTATCTCTAGTAGGGTTACCGAATACCGGCAAAAAGAAGGTAAGGGACTTTTCGCTCGGCATGAAGCAGCGATTGGCAATCGCCGTTGCGCTCTGTGGCGATCCGGATTTTCTCGTGCTAGATGAGCCGACGAACGGCCTTGATCCGCAGGGTATTGTTGACATAAGGGAGTTGATATTGAAGCTCAACCATGGGCATCAAATCACCGTCCTTGTTTCCAGCCACTATCTTGGCGAGCTTTCAAAGATTGCCACCCATTACGGTTTTATTGATAACGGGCATATCGTGAAAGAAATGAGCGCCAAAGAGCTTGAAACAGAGTGCAGAAAGTGTATGCGCGTGGAAGTATCTTCTACAAAGGTTCTTGCACGCGTGCTTGATAAAATGCGCGTTGAGTATAAAATCATTTCCGACACGACCGCAGATATCTTTGAAGAGGTGAAGATAACTCCGCTTACATTGGCATTATCGGAACAAAACTGTGAAGTCGTTTCCGTCAAGGAACGGGACGAAAGTTTGGAGAGCTATTATATTGCCATTGTCGGGGGTGATCATAATGCATGACCTTTTATCTTTAGGCTTTTATCGTCTCTGGCGTGACAAAGTACTTTGGCTCGGAGTAACTTCCGCGCTTTTAACTTCAGTCATCTCTATGGCTTTGGCTGTGAAGAGCGTTGCCATGATGACGGCGGAAGGCTACGGCCCCTATTCGCTTGATGAATACTATTTCAGCATGACTCCGTTTTCCATCCTGTTTTGCGCTGTATTTGCGAGTATGTTTATCGGAACAGAATACAGTGAAGGCACCATGCGAAATAAAATTGTTGTCGGTCGCACCCGCGCACAAATCTACGTATCGAATTATGTAATTTGCCTTGTAGCCGGATTATGCTTTATGGCTGCATTGCTTGCAGGCGGCTTAATTGGTATTCCAGCGCTGGGGGTATGGAAGATAGGCCTGAAAGGCGCGTTGGTCTATATTGCGATTTCGTTTTTGTATACAGCTGCTATAACCGGCTTGTTTACACTTCTATGTATGCTCATTTCAAACAAAGCCGTGGCGATCGTTTTATCTGTTTTAGCTGGGCTCGCCATCATAATTCTCGTGGGCACGCTGCCTTCTAACGCGCTGGGACAGCCGGAGTTCTTCCGAACAAGTGTTGAAACGGCCGAACCACTAGCGAACCCGCTGTATGTAAGCGGATTCAGGCGCGTATTCTATCAATTGATGCTGGACTGCCTGCCAGGCGGACAAGCGATTCAAGTTGCCAACATGGGCATTGAACGCCCGTTACTCTCCATTCTTTCATCCGTTGCTATTTCGATAGGCACCGTGCTGATCGGTTTGGTTACATTCAGAAAAAAAGACATCAAGTAAAGAAAGGAATACTGTAAATGCTGCCTTGGATTTTGTGCGGCGTTCTTCTGCTTGCAGTCGCTGTACTCGTTGTTCGAAACATACAGTTAAAAAAGAGCATGGATGAAATCTGCGCGGAGTTCAAGGCGCATCTTGCCATCGACACAAATACGCTGATCTCATTGCACTTTGGAGATATACACGCAAAGCATCTGGCGTCTGAAATTAATATACAATTGAGGTTGCTTCGTAATCAGCGAAACAAATATCTCAACGGAGAACGAGAGCTGAAAGACGCAATCATGAATATCTCCCATGATTTACGAACTCCATTAACTTCAATTTACGGCTATTTGGATTTACTGGGAAATGAGGAAATAAGTGAAAACGTGGCGCGTTATGTATCCTACGTTCGAAACAGAACAGAAGTTATGAAGCAGCTGACGGAGGAACTTTTCCGTTACGCCATCTTGTCGACGCAGAACGAGCGGGAACTTGAAGCGATTTGCGTGAATTACATTATTGAAGATTGTGTTGCCGCGTGTTATCCGTTGTTGACCAAACGGGCGATTTCACCCATGATTCAAATGCCTGAACATTCTGTTTGGTGTTTATTGAACAAAACAGCAATTGTCAGAGTGTTCGGTAACATTTTGAATAACGCTTTAAAGTACAGCGATGGCGATTTGGATGTGGTTCTGTATAGCAGCGGCGAGATCGTCTTTACGAATACAGCGTCCCGACTGGACGAAGTACAAATCGGGAAATTATTTGACCGCTTTTTTACCGTCGAAACGGCGAAAAACTCCACAGGGTTGGGGCTATCAATTTCAAAGGTACTGGTAGAGCGGATGGGGGGTACAATATCCGCGAAATATGAAGATGGACGGTTAAGTATCCGTATCGCATTTCCCGTTGTAAGCGGAACCGACCACTGCGCCGCTTTGCAGCGCTGAACTCTTGCGCGTCCCTCGGGGTGGGTGCAAATTTCTTTACCGTTTATGACATGAAGTATAATCGGCTGATTTTCGCGCGACCAATCAAAACTCTAAAGTCTGAAAAATCACAGAAAGCCTGGGCTTTTTGTATAAAAAAATACCCACGAATTGTATCATTTCGTGAGTACTTAGCTGGAGGCGCCACCCAGATTCGAACTGGGGGTGGAGATTTTGCAGACCTCTGCCTTACCACTTGGCTATGGCGCCATCCGTTGGGTTGTGTAATGGATTTCTAAAACAAATCCATTCATGAAACGGCGAAGATGGCTGGTTACCGTCTCATGAATGGAGCGGGAAACGGGGCTCGAACCCGCCACCTCAGCCTTGGCAAGGCTGCGCTCTACCAAATGAGCTACTCCCGCAAAAGGGTCTGGTGCCTCAGAGTGGACTTGAACCACCGACACAGGGATTTTCAGTCCCTTGCTCTACCAACTGAGCTACCGAGGCATAAAAAATGGCGACCCGGAGGGGGCTCGAACCCCTGACCTCCAGCGTGACAGGCTGGCGTACTAACCAACTGTACTACCGGGCCACAAAACATGATTTGGTGGGAACAACAGGGCTCGAACCTGTGACCCCTTGCTTGTAAGGCAAGTGCTCTCCCAGCTGAGCTATGCTCCCCCGCACATCACAAATGCAAAAATAAGTATAGCGGAGAAAGGTTGCCCTGTCAACGGAAAACTAGCACTTTTGAAGCAGAAAAATCAGGAAAAATTGACAAGCGCTTTTTGCGCGCAAATGCGCTGCTTTTGTTTGCGATAGCCGAATTTTTCGACATTTCCATGATTTTGAGATGGTTTTCGTTGCATGTGCACATTGGATGATATATAATATGGAAACTTAACGAAACCACTGGCCTGTGGAGCGAAACGGAGGCAACACTGATGGAACTCGCCAGCAAGCGAAAGACCGACACGAGAAACCTCGTGCGCGCCGGAATCCTCTCTGCGCTCATCATCGTGATGACCGTTGTGCCGTATACCGGATATATCAACTATGGACTCGTGGAAATCACAACGTTGCACATTGTGGTCGCCGTCGGCGCGGTCATGCTCGGCTGGCAATACGGCGCCGTGCTCGGCTTTGTCTGGGGCATTACGTGCGTGCTGCGCGCGCTGACCAACCCGCTCTGGGCGCCGTTCGTCAACCCGCTGGTATCGCTCGTTCCGCGTGTCATCGTCGGCATCGTCGGCGGTCTCACCGCGCAGGGGCTGCGCAGGCTCCGTCTGCGCACGGGCGTTGTCGCCGCGCTTTCTGCAGCGGCGGCTACACTCACCAACACCGTGCTCGTGCTCTCCGCGCTGAAGCTCTTCTCCGCGGTTCTGGAAGGCGCGCCGCTGCTGGGCACCATCTATGCCACCCTCATCGGCGTGAACGGCTCTATCGAGCTCGTCGCGGCGATTCTGCTGGTTCCCGTGATCGTTGCCGCGATCAGCCCGCGGGAGATCGTGTTGGGCATCGACATCGGCGCATCCACCACGAAGTTTGCGCTGGTGAAGAATGGCAAGTGCGTCAAGGAATATCGAAAGCCCGACGAGCAGAGCTTTGAAGACGCTCTGGAGAGCTTTGGTTACGCCGGTGTGAAGCGCATCGCCGTGACCGGCGTTGGCTCGTCGTTCATTCAGGGGAATCTTCACGGAATTCCCACCGTGCACAGGGATGAATTCACCTCTGTCTCGCGCGGGGCAACCAAGCTTTCTCGAAAGCTCAATACGCTCGTCGTGAGCATCGGCACGGGCACATCGTTCACGCGGATCACACCGATTCGCGCATGGCACGTCGGCGGCACGGGCCTCGGCGGCGGCATGCTCAGAGGACTCAGCGGCAGGCTCTGCCAAACGAGCGATATGGACGAGCTCCAAGCGCTCGCGGCAAAGGGTGACCTGCACGCAATCGATTTGCAGCTCAAGGATGTGTTTGAAGGAACGCTTTCGCACCTGACGCCGGAAGCGACCGTTTCGAATATGGAAAAGCTCACCGAAGAGTCCATGCGAGAGGACATCGCAGCTGGCCTTTGCAACATGATCTTCCAATCCATCGGCGTGATGGCGGTCTTTGCGGCAAAGCGGCACCTGACTCGAACTATTGTGATGGTCGGTACGATCACGGACTGGCCGATTGCACAGCGCAGCCTTGATGAAGTCGCAGCGCTCCACAATGTCAAGTTCATCGTGCCCGACCATGCGGC
Organism: Bacillota bacterium; assembly: GCA_023395595.1. Lineage (GTDB taxonomy): Bacteria > Bacillota > Clostridia > Christensenellales > CAG-138 > UBA7703. The sequence continues at coordinate 52,510 of JAEWYO010000028.1, read as the reverse complement.
GTTTGCCACCGCAATTGGTGCTGCGCTTTCCGAGTGATTTTTGACTCCAACGCTTTTTAGCAAAAGAGCGCTTGCGGGCGCTCTTTTTTGAGGCAGTTACCTGAACGACAGACCATCCTTAAAGAAAAAATAACGCTTGGTGACTCGTTTTATGAGGCACACATAGGAGGAAGAGTGAAACACTTTAACGTAGCCCTGTTGGGCTTTGGCACGGTTGGCAGCGGCGTTTACCGCATTGTGAGCGAGAACGGCGCGCAGATTGCGCATCGCGAGGGGATTGACCTCTCCGTTAGCCGCATTCTGGTGCGCGATTTTGAACACGAACCGAACCTGAACCTTGCGCCCCGTGCGCTGTTCACTACGTCGTTTGACCAGATCATCACGGACCCGGCCATCGACATCGTGGTCGAGTGCATGGGCGGCATTGAGCCTGCCAAGACGTTTATCATCCGTGCACTGGAGGCGGGGAAAACGGTTGTCACCTCCAACAAAGAGGTAATGAGCAAGAATTGGCCTGCATTCGAGAAGGCGGCAAAGGCCACCGGCGCGGGACTCTATCTGGAGGCGACGGTGGGCGGTGGTATCCCGATTATCCGCACGATTCTCGACTCCATGCAGGCAAACAACATCACCCGCGTGATGGGCATCATCAACGGCACGACGAACTACATTCTCACGCAGATGACCGAGCACGGCCAGAGCTTCGAGGACGCGCTGAAGGAAGCGCAGGCGCTGGGCTATGCCGAAGCGAACCCCACGGCAGACGTGGAGGGCTATGACGCGATGTACAAGCTCTCGATCCTCTCGTCGATGTCGTTCCACGCGCATATGCCGATTGAGGTGATCTACCGCGAGGGGATTACGAAGTTGACGAAGGCGGATTTTGAGACGGCGCAATTGCTCGATTACCGCATCAAGCTGCTTGCCATCGGCAAGAAGGACGGCAACAAAATCGAGGTACGCGTGCACCCGACGATGATCCCCAAGACGCATCCGCTGGCGAGTGTGCGCGGCGTGTTCAACGCGATTTTTCTCACGGGACACGCGGTGGACGACGTGATGCTCTACGGCAGAGGCGCGGGCTGCATGCCGACCGCGAGCGCGGTGGTGAGCGACATCGTCTACGCCTGCCATCATGACAAGCAGCATAAATACATGACGTTTGTCAACGAAGAGAGCATGAGCAGCGAGATCGAGCTTGTTAAAGATTTTCACTGCATCTATTGCATCCGCCTGCATGTGGCGGACAAGCCAGGCACCATGGCGGCAATTGCCGCGGCGTTTGCCGAGCAGGGCGTTTCGCTCAAGAGCGTCATCCAGCTTGGCGAAAACGACGGCGTTTCTTCGCGCATTACGTTCCTGACGCATGCGGCAAGCGAGTTTGGCGTGAATGAAGCGCTCAAAAAGGTGGCGGCGCTGTCTTGCGTCAACGCGGTGGAGAGTGTCATCCGCGTAGAGGAGTAAGATTCGATTTTGACGAAATTAACACTTGCAATGAACGGCTAGCTTCGCTATAATGTTCGTTGCAGCGCTGATGTAGCTCAGTCGGTAGAGCACCTCATTGGTAATGAGGAGGTAGGCAGTTCGAATCTGCTCATCAGCTCCAAACAGAAAAATGACATTCCAATCGGAATGCCATTTTTTTGTTTCCAGCAGACGGCAAATACGTGCTGTTTATCGCACAAAGAAGCGATTTTGGTAATGAGGTGAGCGCCGTTGCCGCAGGCAGAAATCGATCCAGTGGATCGATTTCAGGCGCGAACGGGCAGACATTCATGGCTGCCCAGAGTTCCTCTGTTTGTCGCCGCAGGCGACATCGGTAGGCAGTTCGAATCTGCTCATCAGCTCCAAAACAGACAAAGCAGCACCCCGAAAAGGGTGCTGTTTTTCTGTTTTCCAGCAGATGGCAAATACGTGTGTTTATCTCACAAAGAAGCGATTTTGGTAATGAGGTAAGCGACGTTGCCGCAGGCAGAAATCGATCCGGTGGATCGATTTCAGGCGCGAACGGGCAGACATTCATGGCTGCCCAGAGTTCCTCTGTTTGTCGCCGCAGGCGACATGGGTAGGCAGTTCGAATCTGCTCATCAGCTCCAAAACAGACAAAGCAGCACCCCGAAAAGGGTGCTGTTTTTGTTTTTGCGTTATTGCGCAAATCGGGCGGATGCTATCCGCCCCTACTGACCTAGCATGGTAACTCGAGTAACGTTGTGAAAGAAAAAAGAAGAATAACCGTTTACAAGGCTTGATTGAGGATCGGTTCAAGCCGCCTGTAGGGGCGGATATGATCCGCTGCACTCACGTTGCGCAAAAAAATGGAAAGCACGCTTGACATTTCTCTTGTATGTGCTATGATAATGGAAAGCTAGCTTTACATTGCGAGAAAACCCATCCACGGAGGAATCATGAAAAACAGGCTGGAAGAATTGCGAAAACAGCGGGGGATTCGGCAGGAGGAACTGGCGGCGGCTCTCGAAGTATCCCGCCAGACCATCGGCTCGCTGGAAAACGGACGATACAATCCCTCAATCCTGCTGGCGTTCAAAATCGCTCGCTACTTTGACGTATCCATCGAAGAAATCTTCATCTACGAGGAGGAATCCATATGAAAAACCAAAAACTCCAAACCGCGCTCGGTATCCTTGGACTTGTTATGCTTGCAGGCGGGCTTACTCTTGTGAAAACATCCAACGCGACAGAGGGCATCCTGTTGACGCTGCCATATGTGCTCGTCGGCATCGGCTGCGGTCTCTTCGGGCAGGGGACTGCCGGTGTGATCGAGCGCAGCATCCTCAAAAAGCACCCCGAATTGATCAAGCAAAAGGAAATCGAGGTCAACGACGAGCGGAACCAACAGATCAGCAACCGCGCAAAAGCAAAGGCGTATGATGTGATGGTGTTTGTCTTTGGTGCGATGATGCTTGCCCTTGCCCTGATGAACGTAGATTTGGCGGTCGTGCTGCTGGTTGTGTTTGCGTATCTGTTCGTGGTCGGCAGCGGAATCTATTATCGCGTGAAATTCGAAAAAGAGCTGTAGTATTTTTTCGTCGAATCGATACAGCAGCGCAATCTTCGTTGGTCAACCATGCACCAAAACGAGAACCCCCGAACGCACATGCGAACGGGGGCTTTGCATATCGGTTGGATTACTTTGCAGGTATCTGTTCTGTAGAAGGCTCTTTCTTTGCAACGGCTTTTCTCTTTCCGGTGAGCCGAACCACTCCGTAGGTGATCGCACCAAAGAGCGTGATGATGCTCACATACTGCGCAATCAGCAGTGCGGCGTTGGAGGAACCGCCTTCGCCGCGGGCTTCTCTCACGCCCTCTGCGCCGTCCGGCGGCGTGAAGTGTCCGGTGGAGTCACCGCCGTGCCGGGCGCCGCTCTCGCCGTCTTGCGGCGGCTGTGCGGCGCTATCGCCCGAAAGCTCCGGTAGCTTGCTGATGTCGCTTGGACGTTCTGTCGATGCGCCATCCAGCGCGGCATCTCCAGTCGGCTGAACATTGCCGTGCGAGAACTGCGCCACGCGTAGCGGAGCAGAGAGGAAGGAAACAAACTGCGTGGTCGTGAGGCTGTATCCGCCGAACGTGACCAATCCCGCGAGTACAACAGCCGTCGCGACCTTTGCAATCTTGTTTGCGCCCTTTTTAAACACCTTGCCGAAGATATACTCCGCATGCAGGCCCAGATGCACGCCCATGAGGAGAATGGACATTGCGGCGGAGAAATAGTGCAGCGTCTTTGCGTTGCCCGCAGTGTGAATCTCAAACAGCGTCTTGTTGATGAGCACGCCAGTGATGCCGACGGTTAGGAACGCGACCAGCAGCAGCGCGTCCACGATATACCGCGCGCGTACCATGCCCGGCGTGGATTTGGAGAAGAGCCTGCGCGTGGAGGCGGCAATCCAGCGCGCATTGAGCAGATGATGGATCACGAATAATCCGATGAGTGCAAGCCCGCCGATCTCGTGAAACGACAGGCTGATGACCTGCTTTTTGTACATCAGCACCAATAGCACGAGCATGATCGCGTCCAGCGCGAGTTTCAGCGCGCGGGTTTGTTTTGCGCTGCGTGGCTGTTTCTCTTCCAGTTCCATTTTATGAACCCCCACTCGTTTTTCTATCTTTACGATACAGGACAAAATCGAAATCGACGCGGAACAAAAGCGGCAGAAATTCGGCAGATTTCAGCAGAAAACACAAACCCGCACCAAACAAGATGCGGGTTTGCGGAAGAAATCGTGTGGAATGGATTACTTGTAGATCATCCCGACCAGCGCGTTGGTCAGGCCGGTGGGCAAGAGCTTGCTCAACACCACGAAGAGTTGATACTGGAACCCGACGGTGGCGAGCGGCTTGGGGTTCTTTGCGTTTGCCGCACGTAGAACCGCCTTTGCGACCAGTTCCGGCGGCATGCCGTTCTGCTCGTCATGCTCCATGACGGCGACTGCGCGGTCAATCGCCGCACCGTACACCTCCGCGCCTGCGCAGCTCTTTCTGCGTGCCGAGGTAAAGCCCGTCTTTACATCGCCCGGCAGAATCGCACAGACCTTAATGCCAAAGGGTTTGACCTCGTTTCGTAGCGCGAGGGTGAGCGAGTTGGTCGCGGACTTGGTCGCGCTGTAGAACGACTGAAACGGAATCGCGAGCGGCGCGGCGACGGAGCTGATGTTCACGATGTGCCCGCTCTTTTGCGCGCGCATGTGCGGAAGCACCGCCTGAATGCAGTTGAGCGTGCCGAAGAAATTGACGTTGAGTTGGTCAAACGCCTCCTTCGGGTCGGTGAACTCCACCGCGCCGGAGATCCCAAAGCCCGCGTTGTTGACCAGCAGGTCGATCTGTCCTTCTTGTTCGAAGATGGCTACAATCGCGGTTTCCACTTGCTCCGGTTCGGTCACGTCCGCTGTGATGTGGCGAATTGCGCCCGCATCCGCGCCGTTTCGGCTGAGTTCATAGACCGTGAATCCGTTTTGCGCAAGCAGTTTTGCGCTCGTTTTGCCGATTCCGCTGCTGCCGCCGGTGAGCACGCATACGCGCTTCATTTTGCTTCCTCCGTGAGAACACTTGCCATGATGTCCATCGCCTCGTCGAGCAGCGGCTCCTTGAGCGTTGCCATATAGCTCGTGCGGAGCAGGCACTCCGTGGCGGGCGTGGCGGGCGGCAGGACGGGGTTAACGTAGACGCCTGCCTCATAGAGCATCTTTGCGATGGTCAGCGTGCGGATGGTTTCGTAGGTATAGATCGGGATAATCGGTACATCCGCGGTGTATTTATGCGGAATGCCGCGCTCGGTGAGCCCCGCGCGCACATAGCGGCAGATCTCCTGCAGGCGATCAACCCGCTGCGGTTCGCGCTCCAGCACCCGCAGGGCAGCCAGCGCGCAGGCGCAGCTCGCCGGGGTCATGGACGCGGAGAAGATGAACGGACGCGAGGTGTGACGCACGAATTCCGCGACCTCAAGGCTGGAGGCCATGTAGCCACCGAGACTGGCGAGGGATTTGCTGAACGTGCCCATGTAGATGTCCACCTCGTCCTCGAGGCCAAAGTGGCTTGCGGTGCCGCGTCCGCCTTTGCCGATCACGCCGAGACCGTGGGCATCGTCCACCATCACGCGTGCGCCGAACTCTTTGGCCAGGGCGACGATCTCCGGCAGTTTCGCGATATCACCGCCCATGCTGAACACGCCATCGGTGACGATGAGCTTGCCCGCCGTGTCCGGAATCTGCTCCAGCGTGTGGCGCAGGTGTTCCATGTCCGCGTGGCGATAGCGCACCATCGTGCCAAACGAGAGCTTGCAGCCGTCGTAGATGCTCGCGTGGTTTTCCTTATCGCAGATGACAAAGTCGCCTTTGCCGACGATTGCGCTGATGATGCCGAGGTTGCTCTGGAAACCCGTTGAGAACGTTACAACAGCTTCTTTGTTGAGAAAGCGCGCGAGTTCCTGCTCAATCTCCAGATGCATCCGCAGCGTGCCGTTGAGAAAGCGGCTTCCCGAGCAGCCGGAGCCGTATTGCTCCATGGCGTGGATGCCCGCTTCGACGACTTCGGGATGCGTGGTCAGTCCAAGATAGTTATTGGAGCCGAGCATAATGCGGCGCTTGCCTTCCATCATGACCTCGACATCCTGACGCGATTCCAGCGCGTGAAAATACGGATAGATGCCCGCTTCGCGTGTTTCTTTGACCGTAGTCATGCGTGCGCACTTATCGAATAGATCCATTCTTTACCCCCAAATGCAAAATTGTGGATGGTTGCCCCGCCGCGCACACGCCCCGGTTGGCGACAGGGCGGGAAGAAAGCAAGCCTTGGTAGCAATCGCCCTTACGCCTGCGTGGCGAGATGGCGGTTGAGCTTGCCAAAGAGACGGGTGAGGAGCTGTACCTCCGCTTCGGAAAAAGAGCTGAGCGCGGAAGACACCGCGCTTTTCATATCCGGCAGCTGCCGTCCGTAGTAGTCTAGAAATTTTCTGGTGACGTGCAGGTGCGCTTCCCTGTGGTCGTCGTCGCTGTTCACGCGTTCCAAATATCCCTTTGTGACCAGAGAGGTTACTTTGTAGGACGCGTTGGGCTGCGAGATGCCGAGGAAGTCCGCAAACTCGCCGATGGTGGGACGATCCAGCAGATAGATCACCTCTGCAGAGAACGCCTCCGTTGCGCTGAGGCTGCCCGCTTTTTCGCGGAGCTGGCCAAAGAGGTTGCGGTAATGCGAGAGCCGGAGGTTTTTATACAGCTCCGATACCGCCTCGGCAATTCCGAGTTGGGACACAAACATCACTTCCTGTTCGTGATTGATCCTCCATGTATTCGCGTGCAAAGCAAAACACCCGCCGCTAGAATACATAAAGATTTTTATGTATTCTAGCAGACGGGTGCGCATGTGTCAATAGAATATGAACGGGATGTACAAATTTTACTGTGATTTTGCGCGGTTTTGTGGCTATTTTACGGTTTTAGTCCGAAATCGTCTCCGGTTCGCCGATTTCTTCGCCGAATGTTTCGACGCGGATGGTCTTCACTTTCTGCTCGACAATGGGCTTGCTGTGCACGCCGGTGACGCAGGATGCAATCGCGTCCACCACGTCCATACCCTCAGTCACCATGCCGAACGCTGCATAATCTTTGTCCAGATACTTCGCGTCCGCATGGAGAATAAAGAACTGGCTGCCAGCGGAATCGTAAGCCGCCGGCGGGTTGTAGGGGTTGCCCTGCCGCGCCATGCTGACCACGCCGCGCTCATGAGAGAGGTGGTTCGGGTGCTTGTTGTTGGAAAACTCACCCTTGATGTGGTAGCCGGGGCCGCCGGTTCCGGTGCCGGTCGGGTCGCCGCCCTGAATGACGAAATTCTTCACCACGCGGTGGAAGATAGTGCCGTCATAAAAACCCTTGTTGGCGAGGGTGACGAAGTTTTTGACCGTGTTGGGTGCGATATCGTAATACAGCTCCATTTTGATGACGCTGCCGGTCTGCATTTCGATGGTGGCTACGGGTACTTTGGTGATCACAGGTTATCCTCCGAATTTTCTCAAAAATATCAGCGAATGCTGCAAGAAGACGCGCGCTTTTTCTGCTGACGACGCTCTTCATTTTCCGGCATTTGCACAAAAAAGTCAATGAACGTTTTCTTATTTTTATATGAACGTTTTGAATGAAAAGGCAGGCTCAATCGCTTGGGCACGGTTTGGAATCCGTTTGTGATGTGCTACAATAGAGCAGTAGACCCCGCTTGCGAAGCATCGCAGCAGAATCGATCGAATCGGGAGGACAATGGATATGCCCTATACCGCAAACGAAAATCGTTATCAGGACATGACCTATCGCGCCAGCGGAAAGAGCGGGCTCAAGCTGCCGCTGCTTTCACTGGGACTTTGGCATAACTTCGGCACCAACGACGACTACCAAAACATGAAAAACATGTGCTTTGCGGCCTTTGACCGCGGCGTGACGCATTTTGACCTCGCCAACAACTACGGCCCGTTCCCTGGCAGCGCAGAGACGAACTTCGGGAAAATTCTGCGCGAGGAATTTGCTGCCTATCGCGACGAGATGATCATCAGCACTAAGGCGGGCTACACGATGTGGCCGGGGCCGTATGGCGACTGGGGCAGCCGGAAATACATGCTCGCGAGCCTCGACCAGAGCCTCAAACGCATGGGGTTGCCGTATGTGGACATCTTCTATCACCACCGCATGGACAAAAACACGCCGCTGGAGGAGAGCATGCTCGCCCTCGACACGGCGGTGAAGAGCGGGCGCGCGCTGTACGCCGGGCTGTCGAATTATGACAGTGCGACCGCGCGGGAAGCCGGCGCGATCCTCAGGGAGTTGCATTGCCCGTTTGTGATCAATCAGGTGCGCTATTCGATCTTTGATCGTCACATTGAGGCGGACAAACTCGAACAAACGGCCGAGGAATGCGGATTTGGCATCATCTGCTTTAGCCCTCTGGCGCAGGGCTTGCTGACGGATCGCTATCTCGACGGAATTCCGAACGATAGCCGGATCGGCAAAGGCGGGCCGTTTCTCAAGCGCGAACAGCTCACGCCGGAGAAGCTCGAGCAGATCCGCGCGCTCAACGAAGTTGCGCGCTCACGCGGGCAGAGTCTTTCCGAATTGGCGTTGAGCTGGGTGCTGCGCAGTTCTCGGGTGACCAGTGTGCTCATCGGCGCATCGTCGCCGGAGCAGATTGTGAAAAATTTAGGCATTCTCAACGCACCTGCATTCACGACGGATGAGCTCGCCCGAATCGACGCAATCACGGGCGCGGCAATCTAGCGCCGTATACAATACCGGAGGAAGAAGACTGTGTTTCACATCGTACTCGTCGAACCCGAGATTCCGCAAAACACCGGAAACATTGCGCGTACCTGCGCGGTCACGGGAGCAAAGCTGCATCTTGTACGCCCGCTGGGGTTTTCGGTGGAGGACAAGCAGCTCAAGCGCGCGGGACTGGACTATTGGCACGAGCTCGACATCACCTATCACGACAGCTTCGCCGAACTGGAGGCAGAAAACCCAGAAGCGCGGTTCTTTCTGCTCTCCACGCACGCGAGCAAAAACTATACCGATGTTTCCTTTCGCGATGGGGACTTCCTCGTCTTTGGCAAGGAGACGGCGGGGCTCGGACAGGCGCTGCTTTCGCGCAGGAGCGAGGACGCGGTGCGCATCCCCATGCGGGAGAGCCTGCGTTCGCTGAATTTGAGCAACAGCGTGGCAATCGTGCTCTACGAAGCGTTGCGGCAAAACAACTTTCCGCAGATGCAATAGTGTGCGCCTGGCGGAAGAATCGTGCGGAAATCGGCAAAAAAGAGCTTGCATCGTTCCTAAGTGCGTGGTAATATAGTTCTGTTCGATTTTTATCAAGGAGGTGGACTACTCGCATGGGTAAGTACTGTGAAGTCTGCAACAAGGGTGTCATGTCCGGCAATCTGGTCAGCCACTCCAACCGCAAGACCAAGCGCGGCTGGGCGCCGAACATCCAGGGTGTGCATGTTGTCGTTGACGGGAGACCGACAAAGATGAACGTTTGCACGCGGTGCCTCCGTTCCGGCAAGGTTAGCCGCGGCAACTAAGCCATAACATTACCAACAAAAGGAAATCGCCTCTTCTGCTTCGGGTTACCGAAACGAAGAGGTTTTTCTTTTGTTTTGGTCGCCAAATCCGTAAAGAAGGCGTTCCGGTTGATTGAGCGAGAGGGAATCGCAAAAAAACGCTCTTTTCCAGAAATATCCGGAGAAGAGCGTTTATTTTACTAAAACAAGAGTTTACTCGTGAATTGCTTTTTCCTGACGGAGTTTTTTGATCTTCTTGCGCAGCGGCGCGCCCAACAGGAAAAATGCAAACCCGAACAGCAGGAGCGAGACTCCGATGCCGAGATTACCGTAGGAAAAATTCCCCAGCCGCTCTCCGATGTTCAAGTTGATGATGCCGATGGCGATGTTGCAACCGCCAGCGATCCACTCGCAGATCATCGCCATGTTCCACATGATGTTAATTCGCTGATAGTGTCGGATCTTGGAATCGATGTCCGTGTAGATGTCAAACGGGCCGTCGGCTGCGGGCTTTCTCAAATAAACCCAGCGCATATAACTCGCGACATATTCCACACCGCTCTCTTCCAGAAAACGCAGATAAGCGATGCTCTCCGGATGTGTCGGCATGTTTTCCAGCAGTTCGATGCGATAGATATACTGCCTGTTTGGCGCGTCCTCAAAGACATAGCGGCACCAGGAATAGTCCGTCATCGCCATACCCCGCGCGGACATCTCGTTGATCCAAGCTTCTTCTTTCTCAAAATCCCAATATGCTTTGCGCACGATGTGTTTCATAGCAGTCTCCCCCCGGCAATCCTCTTTCCCGTTTGCAGCAGCTCGTCCAGCCGCACAATCTCCGCTTGGACAACAGTCTTGCCCAACGGAGTGATCGCGTATTCCTTTTTGCGGGAATCAAACTCGCCCGCAACAGGCTGAATCCACTTTTTCTCCAGCAGCGTGTTGATCGCGCCATACAGCGTCCCCGCGCCGAGGTCAACCCGCCCGCCACTCAACTCCCGCACCGTCTGCATGATGCGATACCCGTGCATGGGGGTATAGAGCGAAAGCAAAATGTAAAATACTGCCTCCGTCAAAGCCCCGCGCTCATTGCTCTCCGGCATTTCTTGTCATCTCCCATAATTCTTTATTACGCTATACGATATATCGGAAACCGTAATAGAATTGTATCGCTTGCCGATATAGTTGTCAAGAGAATCGTTTGCTTTATTTTTGATATTTGAGATTTGCTCACATACAAGAAAGGAGCTATCCGTTTCCGGACAACTCCATTTTGCATAATTGGTTGAGTAGCGGAGATCATCCGCTTCTTCGGTTACTCGGTATACGGCAGGAGCGCGACCACCGGCATGATCGGGGGATTGCTCATCGCCGTGATGCCGGAGGTGACGGCGCTGACCTTCAGCCCTTCGACGAGGTCCTCGCCTTTAAGTCCTTCGAGCGCGAACATGTGCACGGTGAGGGTGATCGTGTTGCTCAAATCGTCCTTTTTTGCCGTTTCGCTCAGCGGAAGCAGAGAGATGCTGTAGCCGTCCTTACCGGGGGTAACGCTCAGAATCGTTCCGTTTTGCACGATACCTTCGCTGAACTTCGCGATGGCGGTGATGCTGCTTGCCGTACCCTGTGCGGGGAGCGAGCGGGTCAATTTCCCATCATAGTGCACCTCGACAAATGCGCCAACTGCGAGCGAATCGCCGAGCTCTTTTGCAAGCGCATCGCTGACGTGGAAGAGGATGCTCGCCTGGCCGTAGTTATGCCCCGGTACCTGGGTTACGAGAATGCTGCCGTCCTCGGAGATGCTGGTCACCTCTCCGCGATAGATAAGGTCGTTTGCGTTTGCGGTGCCCGCGGCGCAGCCGCCGAGCAGGAGCGCGCCTGCGACGATCAGAGACATCAGAATTAAAAATTTCTTCATATTGGTTTTCCTCCGTTTCAAATGTTGCTTTGGCAAATGCACAATGCTGTGATCAGGAAGTCCACACGATTCTTGCTGGAGCGGTGCTGCGTTCGGCTCACCTGTTTACATTGTACTATACCAATCTTGTCGGAAGCAATCGTGTGCGTTTTCCATCTTGCGAGGCGGAATGGCGCTGGCACTTCTCGCTTGCTTTTCGCTTCCTTCGCCAATAACACTTCGCAAAGGCGGCTATGGTTGCGTCAAAAGCAGGCCGTATATTTCGCTTCCTTCGCCAATAACACTCCGCAAAGGCGGCTATGGTTGCGTCAAAAGCAGAAAATGAGTATAATACTATTTTGGATTGGCAGGAAAAGGCCAATCGAAGCAGGAATAATCGGGAGGGCACACGATGGAGCGCGCGCGTAACGCTACGCACTGGAAAACGGTATATCCTCTTTGCCTGTTGTTTGCGGCGGTATTTCTCTTTCTTTTGACGAAGAGTTCCCCGCTGTACCCGCTCAACGAATGGGTAGACGCAAACATCTATTTCACCATCGGCAAGGGCATGATGCGCGGGTTTGTACCGTATCTCAAACTCTATGATCAAAAAGGCCCAACCGCGTTTTTGATCTATGGGCTGGCATCGTTGATCTCGGGCACGTCGTTTTTGGGTGTCTATTTCATCGAAACCATCGCGTTTTCATTTTTTCTCTTTGCGGCGTATCGCATCGTCGCGCTGTACACCGAGAAATTCGCGCTGCTGGCGCTGCCCGTGTGCGCCGCGTTTATCCTCGGCAGCCTGAGCTTTTCCCACGGCGGCAGCTTTGAAGAGTTGATGATGCCGCTGTTTGCCTGGTCACTCTACGACACCCTGCGCTATTTCAAGGAATCGTATCCGAACCCGGTGCCACTCAAAATGATCGCGCGAAATGCGCTCTTCGCGGGCATCATGCTCTATGGCAAATTTACGCTGCTTGCGTTCTATATCGCTTGGATGGGTGTGCTGGCGATTTCGCAGCTCTTGGCAAAGCACGTCAAGCGCGCATTCTCGGCCAGCGGGCTGTTTCTGGTTGTCATGTTTGCCGTCGGCATCCCGTTTGTGCTCTATTTTGCGGCAAACGGTGCGCTGAAGGATTTTTATCATTATTATTTCTACTCCAATATCTTCAACTATTCGCTCACGGACGAATCCTCGGCGTTGAGCACGGTGTTTGTCATCGTCAAAAGTATCGGCGCGTTTTCGTTCCGCAACCCGCAGATCGCGCTGTTCATCGCACTGGGGCTTGGCTGGTTCCTGCTGCAAAAGCGAGAGCAAGTGAAAGCCATCGAGAAGATCAATGTGCTGCTGATGGCGGGGCTGCTCGCCTGCGCAATCTACATGGGCGGGCAGGGCTACCGTTACTATGGTCTCGTGCTCACGCCGTTTATGGCACTCGGGCTGGTGCCTGTTTTCCGACTGCTGGAAAAGGCGGAGCCGCTGCTGACGAAGAAAGCGTGGTACAAGCGTGCGGCTTTTGTTTGTGCTTCGTTGCTGCTGCTCGGCTTTGCCCTGCTGATCTCAGATAATCGTTATATGCTTTCCATCCGGCGGGAGGACACACCGCAGGTGCGCTTTGCAACCACCATGCGTGAGAAGAAAACGCAGGAGGACGTGACCCTGCTCTGCTACGGTTGTCCGGATGCGGGGTTCTATCTCGCGGCAGATGTGATTCCACCGTATCGCTTCTTCACGCGCGTCAATGTTCCGCTGCCGGAGCTCACGCAAGGGCAGAACAGCTACCTCGACGAGAAGAGCGCAGAATTTGTAGTAACTCGAAATCTGGAGATTTCTCCGGAAGGATATCAACTCATACAAGACCAGACATTCTGGAGTGAAGGGCAAGATGACACATTCCGCTTATACCAGCGCGTCAACTGAACGCGCAACGTTGAAAAAACGTATCCTCAGGACGCTTGCGGCGCTGCTCGTGCTCGCGCTGGCGCTGATGCTGTTTGGCTGCGATCTGTTCAAGGACCGCTCCGCCACGGCGCTGACCATTGAAGACGCGGCCGAAATCGACGCAGAAGACCTCGTGAAATATGAGGATTTGCAGCAGCTCGATATTCGAAAAGCCGTGGTCTCTGTCGAGGAGTACCTCTCGCTGCAAAACGCGCTACCTGCGTGCACGATCCTCTGGAGCGTGCCGATCATGGATCAGCGCTTCGACAATCAGGTGACACAGCTGACTCTACCCGCAAGCACGGACGCGGCGGCGCTCGACCTGCTGCGGTACTTTCCGAACCTGACCAGCGTGGACGCGATGAGCTGCACGTGCTATGACGCACTCATGAGCATGAGCCTGGAACGCAGGGAAATCACCTTTGCCTGGCAGGTGGAGATTGGCGGCGTGACGCTGACCAACAGCGACACCACGCTGAATCTCGCGGGAAAGACGCTGGATGCGGCAGCACTCATGCAGAATCTGTATTACCTGCCCGCGCTCAGTGCCGTGGATATCACGGATACCAACATCAGCGCGGAGGATGGCGCAGCGCTGGAAGCGCGCTATCCCAACATCGCCTTTGCGCGCACAGTCGATCTCTTTGGCGTGAGCGTGAACACCAGCGCCACGGACGTTGACCTCACAAAAGCCACCATCACGGACGATACACAATTGGTCGATGCGCTTGCACCGCTGACCAAGCTCACCAGCTGTGATCTGACGGGGCAGACCGTCTCATTTGAAACCATGGATGCACTCAAGGAGCGCTATCCGTTGGTTGCGTTCGCGTTTTCTTTCAACCTCTTTGGCCAGCAGCTCACCCCGGAGACCACCGAGGTCAATCTGCAAGGGCAAACGTTTACCAGTGCGGAAGAAGTCGCGGCGGGACTTGTGCATATGCCCGCACTGACGCTTTGCGATCTGTGCGGAACGGGGCTGACCAACGAGCAGATGGTGCAGCTGCAAACGCAGTTCCCGCAGGTCAAGTTCGTTTGGCTGGTGCAGATTGGGGCTTGGCAGGTGCGCACGGATATCACCGCCTTCACCACCCGCAATCAGAAGGCATTTCCGAACGACGCGGCAACCTTCACCAAAGAAGGCAACACCAAGCTTGAGGATGCGGATGCAGCCGGTTTGATGTATTGCACCGATTTGGTCTATCTCGATCTGGTGAACAATAAAATCACCGATCTATCGTTTTTGAAAAACCTGCTCAAGCTGCGTATGCTCAGCATCGGTAACAACAAGGTGACGGATATTTCCGCGCTCTCCTCGCTGGCCGAGCTGGAGTTTCTGGACATCTACGCGAACGCAATTCCGGATCTTACGCCGATTACTGGGCTAACCAAGCTGACCAACCTCAACTGCGCGCGCATCGGGTTGACAGATGTAACCACGCTCAGCGGAATGAAGCAGCTCAAGATGCTCTGGATGATGAACAACAAGATCACGAAAGATGACCTTGCGAAGATCACAGAAGCCTTGCCAGAGTGCACGATCAATGTGCGCGGCTCCAATCCGCTTGCGGCGGACTGGCAGAAGGCCGCGATCTATCACGAGTTTGAGATTGCCGCGGGTCTTGTCCTGCCCGATCCGACCCCAACGCCGGATGCCAGCGCGAGCCCGTCTGCTTCAGTCACGCCGGAAGGTTCCGCTTCTCCCGCGTCCTCTGCAACACCCGCACCCAAGACGACGCCTGCGCCTACTGTATCGCCTAAATAATCGCAGCGGCAGTTCAATCACTGTAACTGTACACTCGAAGCACAAGAGCCTGCCCCATGTATCGGGACAGGCTCTTTTTTCGTTCTTTTGGTGCTTGACGGGTACATTTCTCCACGCACGCGCAGGTTGGCAAACGAATCAGTTGTTCGGGGAGCGGAGGCTCAAGCCGAGGGTGTTGATGGTATGGCGGATGTGGATGCTCATCGCGCTCTTGGCTCCCGCTCCGTCGCGCAGGCGAAGGAAGCCGACGATGTCACGGTTGTCGTAGATCACGATGTTCTTGAGATCCTCTGCGTTCTCTGTCATCTCCATCGCCTCGTTGACTGCGGCGTTGATGATCGGGAACATGCGGATGATGAACTCGTTGTGCGAGGCGGCGGCAATCATCTCGTGGAAGCGCTGATCCTCGTCCGGCCAGTTTCCATCTGAGCGCACAAGGGATTCCACCAGCCGTGCTTGCGCAAAGATGCCCTCCAGCTCCTCATCCGTAGCGCGCGAGCAGGCAAGCAAAATGCACTGTGGCTCAAACATCAGCCGGATTTCATACATATCCGCAAGCCGCGCGTGGCTCAGCGCGCCCATGTCGTATTTATGAAACATGGAAAGATCGTCGCTGATAAACGTGCCGCGCCCGCGCTGTACGCTGAGAATCCCCTGCGCGATGAGGTAATGCACCGCTTCACGCAGAGTCGTTCTACTCACGCCAAGACTGGCTGAAAGTTCGTTTTCGTTTGGCAGCTTCTCGCCTGCGGAAAACTTCTTTTGCAGTACGATCATGTTGTAGAGCTCGGTTGCGGTTCGTTCGGAAAGGCTTCTGTTGTCGCCGGACATGTAAAAAAACACCTTCTCTTCAGGTTGATTTGCGGGTTGCCGCGCGGGAAAAAGCATGTGGCAGAGTCGCGGCAAATGACCAAATTGGGTTTCAAACATCATACATCATATATTTTCGTCTTACAAGCGCAGAGCGCCGTTTCGGCTTGACATCATATGACTGATTTAGTAGTATGATGTCGTACCGAAATAACATACATCATACAAGAATGCATTTCAGAGATGCGCAGCAACAGATCTGTCAAAGCGTATCCGCACTATATTTTCACAGCATCAGCCGAACGAAAGGAATACCGTAGGGATGAACTTCCGAATCCTCGCGATTAACCCCGGTTCCTCGACGACGAAACTCGCGGTCTATGAACGCGAAACGCCGCTTTTTGAGGAAGCAATTGAGCATAACGGCAGCGCGATTGCCTATAGTCAGAATCCCGAAGCCGCGCTGGCGTTTCGCATGGAACACATCCTCTCCACGCTTGCGGCGCACGGCGTTTCGCTGGACTCGCTCGATGCGGTTGTGGGTCGCGGCGGATTGCTCCGTCCGATTCCCGGCGGGGTCTATGCGGTGAACGAGCGGATGCTTGCCGACCTTGCTAGCGGGGAATATGGCGATCATGCCTCCAACATGGGCGCAATGCTCGCAAACATCATCGGACAACAGCAAAAGATTCCCGCGTTCATCGCGGATTCTGTGGTCACAGATGAGCTCGGTTCGCTCGCCCGCTTCTCTGGTCATCCGCAGATCAGCCGGGTTTCTGTGTTTCATGCGCTGAATCAGAAGGCAAAGGCGCGCCGGTTTTGCGCGGAGCGCGGTCTCCACTATGACGAAATCAATCTCATCATCGCGCACATCGGCGGTGGCGCGACCATCGGCGCGCATGAAAAAGGCCGCGTGATCGACGTCAACGACGGACTCGGCGGGGAAGGCCCGTACAGCGCACAGCGCTGCGGCGGACTGCCAACCAACGCTGTTTTGCGCTTGATGGAGCAAGAGCAGCTGAATGCGACGGCTCTGCTGAGAAACCTCAACACCAAGGGCGGGCTGCTGGGCTATCTGGGCACGGACGACGGAAAAGAGATCAGCCGCCGCGCGCAGAGCGGGGATCAGACCGCGCGCCTTGTCTACGAAGGCATGGCGTATCAGGTTGCAAAAGAGATCGGTGCATGCGCGGCGGTGCTCAAGGGCGATGTGAACGCCATCATTCTCACCGGTGGGTTCGCGCGGGACGTGATGTTTACAAGCTGGATTGCCGAGCGCACGCGCTTTATCGCCGAAATCGTCGTCATGCCCGGTGAAGACGAGCAGCAGGCGCTCTGCGAAGCGGCGCTGCGCGTGCTGACGGGGCAGGAGCAGGCGCTGGAATATTGATCGCAACGCAGGAAGAGGACGAAATGAACGATCATCTGACCATCGTCACCGGGCACTATGGCAGCGGCAAGACCGAGTTTGCCGTGAACCTTGCCTTCCGCCTCGCGCGGGAGGGGCACGCGGTGACGCTCGCAGACCTCGATATCGTGAACCCCTATTTTTGCTCCCGCGAACGCAAACAGGAACTCACGCAGCAGGACATCCGCGTGATTGTCTCCAAGGGAGCGGATTCCGACCTGCCCGCCATCAACCCGGAGGTGTATGCGCTCTTTGAGCCCGGTGTTTGCGGCATCATCGATGCGGGCGGGGATGCGGTCGGCGCGCAGACGCTTGGCCGCTTTTCGCAAAAGATCAAATGTGTTCCGTATGAGTTGCTCTGCGTGGTCAATTTCAACCGCCCCGAGACGAACACGCCGCAAAAGGCAGAAGCGTACTTGCGGCAGATTGAATACAGCGCACGGCTGAACGCCACAGGCTTGGTCAACAACACGCATCTGGATCACGAGACCACGACGCAGGACATCCTGCGCGGCGCGGAGTTGATTGAAGAACTGTCGAATCACACGGGGATTCCCGTGATCTATCATGCGTTTGAATCTCGCTTTTCGGGCAGGCTGAACCTGCCGGAGGAACAGGCGTTTCCCATGCAGCTCTATATGAGGAAGCCCTGGGAGTTTTGACGGGAGATCGCGCGTTTACCCGCACGAACAAGAAAGTATACGAGGTGATCCCATTGGCTGGACGAGTCACGTTTTTAGAAGAATGCTGCAAGGGGTGCGAACTGTGCCTTTCCGTTTGTCCGCGGCACATCATCGTAATGCGCGCGGCGACGAACGCAAAGGGATACCACCCCGCGACGGTGGAGCGCATGGACGAATGCACCGGCTGCGCAAGCTGCGCGCGGATGTGTCCGGACAGCGTGATCACCGTGGAAAGGGGCTGAGCGTACATGGCAAAGGAACTCTGGAAGGGCAACGAAGCGGTGGCGGAGGCCGCAATTCGCGCGGGCTGCCGCTATTTCTTCGGCTACCCGATCACCCCGCAAAACGAGATTCCCGAATATTTCGCCCGCCACATGCCGGAGCATAGCGGTGTATTCGTGCAAGCCGAGAGCGAAGTTGCCGCGATCAACATGACCTATGGCGCGGCAGGCTGCGGCGCAAGGGTAATGACGTCCTCCTCCTCGCCGGGCATCAGCCTCAAGCAGGAAGGGATTACATATATTGCCGGAGCGGAGCTGCCGGTCGTGATCGTGAACATGATGCGCGGCGGCCCGGGGCTGGGTAGCATCGCGCCCGCACAGTCGGACTACTTTCAGGCCACGCGTGGCGGAGGCAACGGTGACTATCGAACCGTGGTGCTTGCTCCTGCGACCATTCAGGAGATGACCGACCTCACGCAGGAGGCCTTTGACATCGCAGACCTCTATCGTATCCCCGTGCTGATTCTTGCCGACGGTATGATCGGGCAGATGATGGAGGCGGTGGAGTGGAGAAAGCCGAAACCGCGCAAGCTGCCGAAAAAAGCTTGGGCAACCAGCGGCACAAAGAACGCGCGGGAGCACAACGTCATCAATTCTCTCTTCATCGACCCGAAGGATTGCACCGAGCACAACCAAAAACTTCAGACAAAGCATGATTTGATTTCGCAAAACGAGATTCAATATGAAGAATACAGGACCGACGACGCAGAGGTGTTGTTTGTTGCCTATGGCACGACGGCACGCATCTGTCAGGCGGCGGTGCTGAAACTCCGCGAGACTGGCGTGAAGGCAGGCGTGTTTCGCCCGATCACCCTCTGGCCGTATCCGGAACAGGCGCTTTATGCCTGCGCCAACCGCGGAAGCGTGAAGGCGGTCGTGTGCGCGGAGATGAGCATGGGGCAGATGATCGATGACGTGAAGATTTCGCTCTCCGGCACCAAACCCGTCTCCTTTTTCGGCACTGGTGGTGGAACGTTTCCCACGCCAGCCGAGCTCATGCAGGCTGCGCAGGACGCGCTGAAAGGATTGTAAACGGCTATGGCAATCGTCTATCAACGCTCCAAAGGGCTGACCGACGCGGAACAGCATTTTTGCCCCGGCTGCACGCACGGCGTCGTGCATAAACTGGTTGCCGAGGTACTGGAAGAGTTGGATATCATCGGCTCGACCATCGGTGTGGCTTCCGTTGGCTGCTCCGCGTTTGCGTACAACTATTTTGCCTGCGACATGCAGCAGGCGGCGCACGGGCGCGCGCCCGCGGTTGCAACCGGCATCAAGCGCGTGCATCCCGACTGCGCGGTGTTCACCTATCAAGGCGACGGCGACCTCGCCGCCATCGGCACGGCGGAGATTGTCCACGCGGCGATGCGCGGGGAGAAGATCACCGCAATCTTTGTCAACAACGCAATCTATGGCATGACGGGCGGACAGATGGCGCCGACGACCCTGCTGGGGCAAAAAGCGACCACCGCGCCATCGGGAAGAAACAGGGAGCAGCACGGTTCGCCGATTCGCATGGCGGAGATGCTCGCAACCATCGACGGCTGCGCCTATGCCGAGCGCGTGATGGTGGCAGACCCCGCAAGCATCGTGAAAGTCAAGCGCGCGATCAAAAAGGCGTTTGAGCTGCAACTAGCCGGCGCGGGCTTTACGATTGTGGAGCTGCTCTCCACGTGCCCGACCAACTGGGGGCTTACCCCCGTGGAAGCGACGGGGTGGCTCAAGGAGAACCTTGTGCCGTATTTTCCATTGGGCGTTTTTGCAGACAGAGCGGAACAAAAGGAGGAAGCACGATGACGCACGAAATCATCCTTTCAGGATTTGGCGGACAGGGCATTATGGCGATGGGCAAGATGCTCGCGGAGGCAGGCATGCAGGAGGGCTTGAGCGTGAACTGGCTGCCGAGCTACGGGCCGGAGGTACGCGGCGGCACCGCGAACTGCTCCGTCATGCTCAGCAGCGAACCGATCATCTCCCCGATCGTACTCGAACCCACCGAGATTATCGTGATGAACAAGCCTTCGCTTCTGCGCTTTGAGCCGCAGCTTAAGAGCGGCGGGTTTGCGTTTGTCAACAGCAGCATCATCGAAATTCCGGCTTTGCGGCGCGACATCACGGCGTTTTATGTGCCGTGCCTGGACATTGCGCAGGAGCTTGGCAATCCGCGCGCGGCAAACATGGTCATGCTCGGTGCCTACATTGAGGTCACGCAATGCCTGCACCCCAAGACGGTGGAGCAGATGCTCTCGCACCTCTTCACGGGCGCAAAAGCGAACCTCGTCGCGCTCAACAAAGAGGCGCTCCGGCAGGGCGCGGCTTGCATTCTGAAGGCGGCTTCGTAATCAAATGCCTCTATAAAGATTGGAATGAGACAAACAAAAGCGCGCTCCGCTAAGAGTGCGCTTTGTTTTGTGTTCGTTGGAATGCGAGAATCTGTGCGTTAGGAGAGATACAGCACGCAGACCAGCTCCGGAAAGACATCTCCTTCGCGTTGGTAGGCGAGGAAGCGATAGCCGCCTTGCGTGTCCTTAAAATCGTCCCCCGCTTTTTTAAGCAGCATCACCTGCTCTGCCCAATAGCGCACAAACGAATCCTGCAACTCGTCCTTCGCGTCCGCCGCGGGCAGCAGATCTCCCAACAGATCGCCGACTGCGTCAGTCAACACGCGCGATTTCTCCTCTGCAATCTCACGAAGTCGAGCATCGATTTCGGTTTTGCTCTTGCTGTCCGGCTGATACGGCAGCGCAAACGTGAACTCCAGCGAGGCGATGCAGCCATTTTCGAGCTGATAGCTCATGCTGGCGTTGATGGTTTCCTTCTCGCCGTATGTGATCTCATATTGCTTTTTTTTCCCTTTTTGCTTGGCAGAAAAAAGTTTGCTCGTTGCCAAATGCGTCTGAAAAACTGCCTCTGGTACGCCGCGCGAGGAGGATGCCGCTTCGGCTGTGCTCGTGGGTGCGGGCGTTCCGCCTAGATCGGTCTGTCGGGGTTCGGTTTGTGTGTTTTGAAAATTGGTGGCATCCGGTGCTGAGGTTGTTTCCTGCCCGCCGGTTTCCGCGCGGGAAAGCAGATAGATCACCACAGCGGAGGCGACGATCAACACGATAAACACGATGTTGGTGAGTTCACGGCGGAGGGTTTGCTTCATTGCGTGCCGTCCTTACAGAAAAAAGTGCCAGCCGCGCGGATGCGCGATTGACACCAGTATAGCAGAAAATTGTTTTTTTACGAGTGATCAAATCAAAAAATGCGAGAATAAGAGTAAAAGTTGTCGGATGAAATCGACGCGCTCACAACCGCCCTTCGTGCAGAAACCGCACAACGCGCTGTGCGCCGTCTTTCATGCTCTCGCGCTGTTGGTTCTCGCGCATGCGCTGCCGCGCCTCGCTGTCTTTTGCGAGGGCGAGAGCGAGGGAGGCCGCCTTGTCATAGCTGTCAGCATGGAGGCTCATGCCGTGCGACTCGAAGAAGTGCGCGGTTTGCGTCTCAAAGGGATCGGCTGTCGGTAGATGCACCAGCGGGATACCGGAGAGTGCCGCTCCTGCACTGCGCGCGCCGGAGGGCGAGCAGAGCATCACGTCGCATGCTGCGCAATAGAGCGCGTGAGAATCCTCCGGCGAAAGCACGATCACGCGGATATCGCCGGAAAAGCGCGCGACGAACGGGCTTTTCGGCGGCGCGCCATCGGGCGAAACCACGCAGACACGCCCGTTTTCTCCGCGGATGCGGGAGAGCAGCGCGACGGTAGCCGCCTCCGGGTCATCCGCTGCGGGAATATAGAAGCAGGGCATTCCTTGTGGCAGGTTGAGAATCGCGCGCGCATCCGTCCGCTCCTCCGTGCAGAACCAGTCGGCAGGCACGGGAATGCCTGTAGGGACGATCTTTTTTCCCGCGATGCCGCGTGCTTCGTATGTCACTGTGAAGCTACCATGTACGGTAAAATAGTGATCGAGCCGCGTTTCTTCCAGAAAGGGAACGACGGCATAGTCGCAGGAGAGATAACAACAGCGCGCGGAGAACGCGAGCGTCTTGCGAATATGGCTCACCGCCTCGGCGGGGTAGCGATGCAGGCACAAGACCGCGTCAAACTCACCTTCGCGCAGCAGCGTCTCCAGATGCTCCGCATAACGCGCGTTGACCGCATAGACGGTGGATTTTCGCTTGCCTTCGCGCAGAAACGTTTTTCCAGCGGTGAGGAATGCAAACCCGCGCGGGCTTTTCAACGCCTCCTCTTCCAGCGCTATCAGGTAAGAGAGCGGCGGATGCTGCCCCAGCAGCACGCGCGCGCTGAGGGCAAGGCTCGTGTCCCCGCGCGCAGTAAACGCCTGCTTCAGCGCACGTACAACAACCTGCTGCGCCTCGCTTTCTGGACCAGTCAGGATCAATGTCCGCATTTCGGTTTTCCTCCCATCCCCATGTGAGAAAAATCGTGATGATTGCGTTGTTTGTCAGGGCTCAGCCGCACTTGCTGAATCCGCACGCGCGGCAGATCACGCAGCCGCCTTCATGCTCCACCTTGCCGCCGCACTCCGGACAGATATGCACCTCGGCGGCGTTTGCGGGCACCTCGACAGCGTCCGCCGGAACAAACGGCGCGCTGCTCTGCGGTGCGGGCGCTGGTTGCGGCGTAAGCGTCTTTGCCTGCGCATCCGGCGTGGTATAGTCCGCGCCGCTATCGATATACTTGCTGACCTTAAGTAGCACACGGGCGATCGCGTCCGGGCAGGAGGTGCAGCTCATGTTCTTTTGCCGGATGGTGGAGGGACAGCGGATGCCCTTGAGCTGATCATACACTTCACTCATGGAGATGCCGCTTCTCAGCGCGATGGACGCGAGCCTTGCTGTGGCTTCGCTCTGACTCGGGCAACCGCCCGCTCTGCCGGTGCTGGTGAACACCTCGCAGATGCCGTTTTCGTCGTAGTTAACGGTAACATACAGCGTGCCGCAGCCGATGTTCATCTTCTCCGTAAAGCCGCGGGTGACGAGCGGGCGCGGACGCGGCTCGATCTTGCCGTAGTTCTCCGGCAGCGGCGCGTCGAGTTCCGGCTTGCCGGAGTCTGTTTTGCTGTCATTGACTTTGCCGATGTTGAGCACCTGTCCCGTGCGGCTGCCGTCACGATAGATGGTCACACCCTTGAGTCCTTCGCGGAATGCCATCAGATACACGGCGTGGACATCCTCTCGCGTGGCGGAGTTGGGGAAGTTGACCGTCTTGGAGACCGCGTTGTCCGTGTGCCGCTGGAACGCCGCCTGCATGCGGATGTGTGCTTCCGGCGAGATATCGTGCGCGCAGACAAACACCTTTCGCACTTCTTCGGGAATCTCCGCGATGTGCGCAATCGTTCCCTCAGACGCGATGCGCTGAAACATCTCCTCGCTATCGAGCCCCAGTGAGCGGAGCTTTTCCATCAGCAGCGGGTTGACTTCAACCATCTGCGTGCCATCCATTACGTTTCGAATATAGACATAGCCAAACACAGGTTCCACGCCGGAGGAACAGCCTGCGATGATCGAAAGTGTGCCCGTCGGCGCGATGGTGGTCACCGTTGCGTTGCGGATGGGTTCGCCGTCCTTGAGCGTGCTCTCGCCAAAGAGCGGGAAAGCGCCGCGCGTCTTCGCCAGCGCGCGGCTTGCGTTGTGTCCCGTCGCCTGAATAAACGACATCACGCGTTCAGCAAAGGCGACGCCTTCGTTGGAGTTATAGGGGATACCGAGCGCAAGCAGCGCATCGGCAAAGCCCATCACGCCAAGGCCGATCTTACGGGTGCTCTTGGTCATCTCCCCGATACGGGAGAGCGGATAGTTGTTTACATCGATGACGTTGTCGAGGAAGTGAACTGCCTCTTCAACGGTGGCTTTGAGCAGGTCAAAATCCAGCTTTGCCACGCCGTCTTCGGTTTTGATCAACGCGACAAGGTCGATGGAGCCAAGGTTGCAGCTTTCATAGGGCAGCAGCGGCTGCTCGCCGCAGGGATTCGTGCTCTCGATTTCGCCGACCGAAGGAACGACGTTGTCCCGGTTGAGCCGGTCGAGGAACACGATGCCCGGTTCTCCTGTGGCCCATGCCGCGTCTACGATTTCCTCAAACAGCGCGCGGGCGCTGAGCTTTGCAACGCTGTGCTTCGTCTTCGGGTCGATGAGGTCATAGTCCTCACCCGTTTCGACGGCGCGCATAAACGCCTCCGTCAAGCCGACGGAGATGTTGAAGTTGTTGATGTCGGATGTATCGCTCTTGCAGCGGATGAACTCCAGAATGTCCGGATGATCCACGCGTAGGATGCCCATATTCGCGCCGCGCCGCGTGCCGCCCTGCTTGACTGCCTCGGTTGCGACGTTGAACACGCGCATAAAGCTCACAGGCCCGCTCGCTACTCCACCTGTGGAGCGGACGGTTGCGCCCTTTTGCCGCAGGCGCGAGAACGAAAATCCCGTTCCGCCACCGGACTTGTGGATCAGCGCCGCGTTCTTCACCGCCTCGAATATATCCTCCATGCTGTCCCCAACGGGCAACACAAAGCATGCGGAAAGCTGACCAAGCGGACGGCCTGCGTTCATCAGCGTCGGCGAATTCGGCAGGAAGCGCAACGAGGTCATGAGTTCATAAAACTCGTTTGTGACCGCTTCCAAATCCGCATTGGGGTCATAGTTTGCGTCTGCTTGCGCAACTGCGCGCGCAACGCGCAGAAAAAGACCGGAGACATCCTCCGTAACCTCGCCGTGTTCATTTTTAGCCAGATACCGCTTTTCGAGTACCGTCATCGCGTTGTCGTTGATACCACCAATTGCCATAGGAAAATCCCACCCTTTATAAAATCGCTCAAAATTTGATTGTTTGGCTGTAAAAAATCAGCACTGCTCCTTGGAGAAGACAAGACGCCTGTTTCAGGCGCAAGTTCAGCATAGCACCATATCTGGTATCAAACAAGACTTGACATAACCAGATATTGCGAGTTTACAGATCGTTTACTCTTGTTACGCCCTGACTTCGGTTTCGGATTCAGCGCCTGCCTTTTGCGGCGCGGGAACAGAAGAATACCTCGGAAAAGCCCGCAAAACGAACAAAAAAATCCCGGAGGAAACTCCCCCGGGATAACGATGATTGCGGATGTAACGCGGCGGTAACGCGGCGCTTTAGCGCTTGTAGTCGAGGATCAACAGCCGACGATCACCGAGGGTTTCGTGCGTGAGCGACGCGGTGTTCGCGTTGAGATGGTGCACTCTACGGTTTTTGTTTGCGGCAAGCAGCGGCTCAAGCCCCTCAATATCGAAGTGCAGAGCGGGGGTTTTGTAGTGCATGGGAATCAGCACCTTCGCGTTCAGGCGGTCGGCAAGCTCCGTTGCGCCCTTGGCATTGAGGGTGAACACACCGCCGATGGGCGCCAGCAGAATATCGACATCGCCGATTTTTGCGATGGTATCGTCGGAGAGCATATGCCCAAGATCGCCAAGATGCAGCACCTTGAGTCCGTCAACCTGATAGAGAAACACAATGTTTTCGCCGCGGTTTGCGCCCTTTGCATTGTCGTGATAACTCGAAAATCCCGTCACGGGAATTCCGCCCGGCAGATATTCGCCCGGCGCGCGCAGAACATCCGGGCTGCCTGCGACGATGGCGAGGCAGTTGTGGTCGTGGTGCTCATGGCTGATCGTCACGGCGTCGCAAACCAGATCGTGCAGTTCATAGCCCGTGTCCGAATCGCACGGGTCGGTCAAAATGGAATAGCCGCTTTCGCTGGTGAGCAGGAAGCAGGAGTGTCCGTACCATGTTAGTTGCATAAGATCAAATTCTCCTTTATATGAAAATAACCCTGCGCCTATTGCAGGTTCGTCGAGAAAGCGTCTTTGGTTTCATCGGCGAAATTCTAGAATCGAGTTTGGTGCCAGATGAGAAACGACAAATACCTCAACGGGAATACGTGAGCATCCGCCAAAGTGCGCCGCCCAGCGCGCCGCAGCGGGAGAGGGGTTCCATCCGATCCCGCGGGGGGATCGTGTGAAAGAGCGTTATTGCAGCAGCCTCCGCTCTGCGATAGGCGGCGGGGCTCTCATGCGCAACGAGCGAGAGAATCAGCGCGCGCTGTAGCGCGGGAATATCGGGGCAACCCGCGCCGCCATGCCGCGCAAGCACGCGCATGCGGTTGATGGCAGGGGTCTCGTCCTTGGGTTCCGGCTCCGGCAGCGTGCGGCAGATGTGATCCACCAAGGCGGAACAAAATGCGGGCGAAACATCGAAGAGCAGCCAACCGTTGACCAGTCGGACGCGTTCCAACAGCGGGGCACCGTAGAGCAAACCGAAATCCTCCGCAGTGAGCGCAGATGCATCCACACCCCGCGGCGGGTGAAAGCTTGCGTGTGCGTCCCGCGCAGGCAGGCGGATTTGCGCTGGTTCCGGCGATTGCCGGAGCGCCCCGCTGAGCACGCGGGCGAGCTGTGCACGGATTTCGCTTTCATACGGTGGTGTCATATATGCCAGTTTATCCATGCGGCTTCTCTCTGTCAATGACCGCGGGCCCCAAGCAACAGAATTTTACCTTGTATGGGAGATGGATATCCGTTTTTTTCGTGAAATTCATGTGATTGATGCGCAAAAACACACTGGAACTGCGGGAAATGGAAGCAGTAAAATGTAAACTTCCCGCAACGTGCGCTTCCCTGACACGGCGTGTGTGTTATAATATCGGCAAATATGTGAATCGAGAATCGGCGATGCTGAAACAGGATTCAGCATATGACACGTTTTGCGATGCCAATCTGTCTTATGATAACAAAACGGGAGGCTGCTATGCCAAACAAACAGCTGCGCTGTCAGGTCAGTGTCCGTATCTTCGGCGAAGAGAAGTGCTTTGGCCCGGGCGTTGCGGATCTTCTGGAGCGGGTGGAACGCTTGCATTCGCTGCGCAAGGCAACCATCGAGATGGACATGGCCTATAGCAAGGCATGGAAGATCGTCAAGACCGCGGAGGAGAACCTTGGGTTTGCGCTGTTGGTCTCGGTCACGGGTGGCAAAGGTGGCGGCGGTGCAGAGCTCACGCCCGACGCAAAGAAGTTTTTATCGGCCTTTCGCCGATTTGAGGCGGCGGTTCGTAGCTATGCCGACGAAGCATTTGTGGAGATCATGGCGGCGGACTGAGCGAAACGGTCAATCCGGCAGACCCAACCACATGCAGAAGCAATGACCCAACCATTCGGGTTGAATCGTTCGATAAGGAGAAACGCAGAGATGCAGTTTACAAAAGTACACGGACTGGGTAACGACTTTATCATTCTGGACGGAAGAACACAAACGCGTGATTACGCTACGTTGGCGAAAAAGCTTTGCCACCGGCAGACCGGTATCGGCGCGGACGGGCTTCTGATCATTGAAAACAGCGGCCGTGCGGAGATTCGCATGCGCATTGTCAACGAAGACGGCAGCGAGGCGGAGATGTGCGGAAACGGCATCCGCTGCTTTGCGAAGTTTGTTTTTCGGGAAGGGATTGTACCCAAGACCGAGTTCGGCGTGGAGACGCTTGCGGGTATCATGCGTCCGAAACTCGTGCTAGAAAACGGTGAGGTTACGGGCGTAACGGTCGATATGGGTGAACCGGTGCTGGAGTGCGAAGCGATTCCCGTTGTGGGAAGCGGACGCTGCATCGACCGTGAGATGACGATTCAGGGCGAGACGCTGCGGTATACCACGGTGCTCGTCGGCGTGCCGCATACGTTGATCTATGTGGACGACCCGACGGACAAGAAGTGGATGAACATGGGCTGGGACATCGAGCACGCAAGCGTGTTCCCCAAGCGCAGCAACGTCAACTTTGCCAAGGTGGTGGACGAACATACGCTCGTGATGCGCACGTTTGAACGCGGCTGCGGACCTACGCTTGCCTGCGGCACGGGCGCCTGCTCGGTTGCGGTTGCGAGCTATCTCAACGGCAAGACGGAGCGTAGTGTGGATATCCAGATCGAACTTGGCACACTGCACATCAACTGGGCGGAGGACAACCACGTCTACATGACGGGACCCGCCGAGATCGTCTTTACGGGAGAGATTCATGTCTAATAATTGAGGCGGGAAACCGCCTCTTTTTTTTACCCCGGATTCGAAAATTTGAACAGACTATACAGAATCATCAAAGCCCATTGTCATTGTGAACAGAGTGTGATACGCTGTCTTTCGGGCGGTCGCCTGACCGAACCAGCCAATCTTTTGTGCAATTCTTTGGGACGGGAGCAATCAAAAATGGAGAAAAAGGTAGCAACAGAGGCTGCCGCGCCGGACGAAAAATCCGCCGCCGAGCTGCAACGTAAAAAAACCTTCAACCGCAACAAGTGGTTCTATTCCGTCAGCGGGATCGGACGCGACATGAGCTACACATTGATCGATACGTTCTTGCTGATCTACATTCAGTTTGGCGTTTCGCTCACGCTCGCGCAGTTCACGACGCTGAGCCTGATCATCGGCGTAGGCGGCCGCGTTTGGGACGCGCTGAACGACCCGCTGATGGGCGCAATCATCGAAGGATCGCACTTCAAAAACGGAAAATTCCGTCCGTGGATTCTGCTTGGCGCGATTCTTTGCGGTCTGGTCATCATCGTGATGTTCAACGTGCAGAGTATCCCCGGTTGGCGTTTCGTCGTCTTTATGACGATTATGTACCTGCTCTGGGAATCCACGTTTACTATGAACGACATCGGTTATTGGGCGATGCTGCCAAGCCTTTCGAGCGTGAAGGAAGAGCGAAACTCCATCACCACGCTCACCGTGCTCTTTGCAGGCGTCGGCGCAATTCTGGCGCAGGGCATCATCCCGCAAGTGACGGTTGGCGACATGCGTACGGGATATCGTTTCGTTTCGATTCTCATTGCTGCTGTCTTTATCGGATGCCAGCTGATGTTATTCTTCATGGTCAAGGAGCCGCCGCGCCGCAAGGTGGAGAATTCCGAAAACATCTCACTTAAGAAGATGTGGAAGACGATCGTGCGCAACGACCAGGTGCTCTGGATGACGCTTTCGATGCTCTTCTACAACATCGGCAGCACATTGATCATTGCACTCATCGCAAACCTGCTCTATATGGAGATTGGCTACAACGGTACGCTCTATTTCTACGTTGTCGTGGCATACGGCGTGACCATGGTCGCGGTCAACGCGCTGTATCCCGCGCTGGTCAATAAACTCGGCAGAAACCGCCTGCAAAACACGAGCATTCTTGTGGCAGTAATCGGTTATGCGCTCATCGCAATGATGGGCTGGACACCCGTCTTGCCGTTCAACATTGCGCTGCTGTGCGCGTTTTGCGTGATGGTCTCCGCCGGTCAGTCGCTGTTTTACATGAGCAGTATCATCAACATGGCAAACTGTGTGGAATACAACGACTATAAATATGGCGAGCGCAACGAGGCCGTGGTCTCTACGCTGCGCCCGTTTATGGCAAAGTTTGCCGCTGCAATGCATACCCTCATCGTGACACTGGTGCTCACCATCTCCGGTACGTTCCTGCTAAGCCAGTCGATCAGCACGCTGGAAACACAGCGCGACTTCTTCGATAGACACAGCCCTGCGGATCAGGCGTACTACATCACGCAGGTGCAGGATTATTTGAAGGAATACGATGGGCTAAAGGCCGGTACACCGGAGTATAAGGCGGCGGCTCAAGCGGTCGGCGCGCGGATTGCGGCGGACGATGTCGTCAGCAAATTCCAGCTCGACCCGGAATATGTGCCCGCGCTGAGCGACGCGATGGTCATCGTGACCGACGCAAAAGGCAGCGTGAAGGAAATTGGCAGACTCGGCGCGTTTGACGCGAACACGATCACTGCTGCAAACGGAACGTTCTCGATCAAGATTGACGATCTCAAGAGCGGTGAAGAGAGCGCGGCAAACCTTCATTTCCGCGATCAGCGGACGCTGACCATGCGCGTTTGGGTGCGGCTTGCGGCAACATTGCTGCCTGCACTGCTGCTCGTGATTTCGCTCTGGATTCAAAGAAAGAAATTCATCATCGACGAATGCTATTATGATCAGATGATGGTAGAGATCAACAGCCGCAAAGAAGAGGAGAGCTCTCTTTCATAGCTCCAATATGACGAGAGACGATAAACGCGCCGATGAAAATTCGGCGCGTTTGTTTCTGTGTTTCTAGGTTGATGAAAATTTATCTCGCCCACTCGCTTGCTTCTGGGAATCATGCATGTGCAGGTAGTTTATAAAAAAACTACCTCAACCACTCGCTGGCTTCCGGGAAGCAGTGCATATGCGTCGGCGAGAGCGTGCGGTAGCCGTCGGCAAGACCCATGCATTTGCGCAACCCCAACCGGATCGAGCGGAGCTTGAAATACATGCAGATGTCCGCGACCATCTTCTCGTCAAACTGACTTTTGTGGCAGGCAAGCGCTTCCGCGCGCGCAGAGAAGGTCTTCTTCACGCCCAGATAGGTGTTCGGCTTATCTGAATAATAGAAAGCCAATGCCTTCACCGCGTGGCTGCCGGAGGAATCGATGCTCTTCATCACACTCTCAAACGGCGCCATGTTCATGCTCATCTTCGCGGCAAGGCCTGTCTTGATGTGGTCGATGTGGCACTCACTGATCACGTTTGGATCGGGCGCAAACACGACATCCGGTTTGAGACGGACAATCGCCTTGGCAATTTCGCAACCCGCATCCTCCATGGGGTACAACCCGCCGTCGTGAAATGGGAGAAACGTTACGTCCGTCACTCCGAGCAGCTTCGCGGAGGACAGCGCTTCGTTTTGGCGAATCTGCACCAGCGCGTCGCCATACAGTGCGGGATCGATTGCCCCCATGCGCCCGTCGGTTACGATCAGGAACGAAACGTGCTTGCCCGACTGTGTCAGCGCGCGCACACTCGGTGCGCAGGCGACCTCGATGTCGTCCGGATGCGGACCGATGAAGAGATAGCGCTCAAACGAGTCGAGCCTGGGAATTGGCGCGACGCGCCGTAAAATTGCGTTGAACATAAGACAAATCCTCCCGTATCGAAGCGTAGACGTGCAAACCGACACCAGTATACCACTTGCGCGGCGTTGCCGTAAGGCTTGCAACGGGTTATAATAAAATTTGAATGGAACAAATGATTGTTTTGCAATCAGATGCCAGGAGGACACGTACCATGCCAATCCCGCAGGCCAGACAGCAAAGACTGCTGCAAGGAACCCTCACGCTCAACCGCACACAGGCGGCCTTTGATACCGCGTTGGAGCATGCCAAGGAAGGCGTGCTTGCGATGCTTTCACTTGGCGAAGCATCGCCTGCTATGGGGGGTACTGTTGCTGGCTTTCGCCAGAATCCGGCATTGGATGCGGAGCAATACCGCATTCTTGCCGACGGAAACGGTGTCTTTGTCGAAGCGGGCGATGTCGCGGGTGCGGTGTATGCCGCGGCAACAATTGCCCAGCTTTGCGCAGAGCACGGCGGGCAACTGCCATATTGCGCGATTGACGACGCGCCGGAGAAGCCCTGGCGCGGGTTTTTGTTCGATATTTGCCGGCACTTTTTCCCGATGCGTACGGTCAAGTCCGTCGTCGATCTGCTTGCCTACTATAAATATAACCGCTTGCATCTGCATTTGACCGAGGATCAGGGCTTTCGCATGGAAAGCGAACGCTTCCCGCGGCTCGACAGCGTGGGCTCCTTTCGAACGAGTACGGTCAAGAAACACGCGGACAATGCGGGCGCAGACGGGGTTCCCCACGGTGGATATTATACCAAGGCGGAGCTGCGCGAGCTGGTGCGATATGCCAAGGCACGCGGGATCGAGATCGTACCTGAAATCGATATGCCGGGGCATGCGCTCTCGATCATTGCGGCATATCCTGAACTTGCGTGTGTGAACGAACCCGCCGAGGTGGCAACGCGCTTTGGCGTGACAGATTTTTCGAAGAAGCTCTTCTGCGCGGGCAGTGAGAGAACATATGATTTTCTGTTTTCGCTGCTCGATGAGGCGCTGGAAGTGTTTCCGTTTGAATACATCCACATCGGCGGGGACGAGGCGGTCAAGAGTGAATGGAAGCGCTGCGAACGCTGCCAGCAGACCATGCGGGAGCATGGTTTGGCGAATGAGCGTGAGTTGCAGGGATATTTGCTCAACCGCGTGATCGAGCACTTGAAATCGCGCGGCAGGAAAGCCATCGTCTGGAACGACGGGCTGTGTAAAACCCTCTCGCAAGATGCCGTCAGCCAATATTGGACGCCGTGGTTTTTGGAGACGCAGACGCGCACCACTCGCCGCGTCAACGCGGGCGGGCAGGCGATTTTGAGCCCGTATCTGTATACCTATTACGATTACCCTTACGCCATGACCCCGCTGAAGAAAACCTATGACTATCGCGCGACGCTGCGCGGGCTCAGGCAAGCGAACGAAAAAAACATCCTCGGTGTGGAGGCTGCCATCTGGACGGAATGGGTGGATACGGAAGAGAAGCTGTTTTTCAACACGTTACCGCGTCTTGCCGCAACGGCGGAGACGGGCTGGACCGCGCGGGCAAACAGGGGATATGTAGGGTTTTTACAGCGGCTCAAGCCGCATTATGACCTGTATCATCGCCTTGGGTTGACTTGGGCAAACAACGTGGAGCAGCCGCTTTCGCTCCTGCGTCGCATCCAGGGCACGCTGACGTATTTTACACGCGAGACACATGCGGAACTTTTCGCGCAGAACAAACGCAACAATTGACCCGCAGGGAACGAAATGGCACACAGGAGGAAAACACAATGCACGAAGCGCTGAACAACCTGAAAACACGGCGGAGCATCCGCACATATTTACCCAAGCAAGTCGAACCAGAGCTGCTGGAGCAGGTGCTTGAGGCGGGCACCTATGCGCCGACCGGCGGCGGCAAGCAAACGCCGATTATCGTCGCCGTACAAGACCCCGCAACGGTCAAGCAACTTTCGCGCATGAACGCACGGGTACTCGGCAACGATAGCGATCCGTACTACGGCGCGCCGACGGTGCTCGTTGTCCTCGCGGAGCGCACGCGCAGAACCTATCTGCTCGACGGCGCGGCGGTGATGACCACGCTGGTCAACGCGGCGCACGCGGTCGGGCTTGGCTCCTGCTGGATTCACCGTGCGCAGGAGATGTTTGAGAGTGAGGAAGGAAAAGCGCTACTGGAGAAATGGGGCATCGCAGGGGACTATGAGGGCATTGGCCAGGTGATCCTGGGATATCCGTCCGGTCCTGCGCCGGAACCCGTCCCGCGCAAAGCAAACTATATCGTCCGCGTCTAAGAGTCGCTTCGTCAGCATATGCGCATCCAAAAACTGCTCGAAAAACACGCAAGGGCGTTTGCCATTGTGCACACGGGGGAGATTCGTTTTGACCCCGCGTTTCATGCGCTCTGTGAACAAAACGCCTGCGGGTTTTACGGCGCGTGCTGGATGTGCCCGCCGGATGTCGGAGACATACACGGATGGATGGACAGAGCGCAATCGTATGAGCGTGCGATGGTATTTCAAACCGTGCATGCAATCACGGATTCATTTGACATTGAGGGCATGCAGCACGCGGCGCGCAAGCACAACCGCCTGATCGCCCGCTTGCGCCATGCAGCGGAAAAAGACGGCATCGATTGTCTGCTGCTCGGCGCGGGCGCATGCGGCGGATGCAAAACCTGCGCAAAGAAGAAGAACGAACCATGCCGCCATCCCGACCGTGCCGTGGTTCCGTTGGAGGCGGCGGGTGTGGATGTTGTTGCGCTATCTCGGCTTGCCGGACTGCCCTATCTGGGGGGCAAGAATACAGTGACTTACTTTGGCGCGCTGCTGTTTCGCGGCGAACTTGAACGATAAAATCATGAAACAAGAAGGTTTACGCATCACTGTATCCTGAAAAGGAGAAGCACTATGAAGATACTCGTTTGCAACGTTGGCAGTACCTCACTCAAATATCGCCTGTTTGACCTTTCCTCCGGCGAGCAAACCCTTGCCGAAGGAAGGATGGAGCGTGTCGGCACACAGGCGGGTGCATGGACGCATAAGGATGCGGGCGCGGAGGCGGTCAAGCAGACACTGCCGATTCCCGACTATGCAACTGGCATCCAGCTGATGCAGGCGGCGCTGCTTACCCGGGCGCTGGAGCGTATGGAAGCGCTGGACTGTGTTGCCTTCAAGGTGGTGCATGCAAAGGGCGTGACAGGCGTGCAACGACTCGATGAAACCGTGCTTTCGGCGATGGCGGCGTTCAACACCGTTGCGCCGAGCCACAATCCTCCGTATATCGCCGCGATTCGCCAGTTTCAGCAGGTGCTGCCCGCTACGCCGATGATCGGCTCGTTTGAAACCGGCTTTCACGCGACGATGCCGCCAAAGGCGTATCTCTATTCCGTACCGATTGCGCTGAACAAAGAGCACGCAATTCGCCGCTACGGCTTCCACGGCGCGTCGCACGAATATGTGACCATGCGCACGACGGAGTTCATGGAACGCAGCGATTACAAGCTGATCTCGTGCCATCTGGGCGGCAGCGGGTCGCTCTGCGCCGTGGTCAACGGCAAGTCGATCGATACCAACCTCGGTCTTTCGCTGCAATGCGGCATCATGCACAACAACCGCTGCGGGGACATCGATCCGTATATTCCGATCTATTTGATGAAGGATTTCGGCTATACCCTGGATCAGATCGAAACCATGCTCAACAAAGAGAGCGGGCTGCTCGGTATGAGCGGCGTTTCCAACGACCTACGGGACGTGGAGGCGGCGGCCGCGGCGGGCAACGAGGACGCGCAGAACGCCGTGGACAGCTACTGCTATCAGATTCAAAAGCAGATCGGCGCCTATGCCGCGGCGATGGGCGGGGTGGACGCGATTTCGTTTGCGGGCGGAATCGGCGAAAACAGCGCACTCGTGCGTAGAAAAGCGCTCGAAGGCCTCGCGTTCATGGGCGTTTCGCTCGATCCTACAAAAAACGAAACGGCAAAGCCAGACTGCGAACTCACGGGCGAGGGCGGCAGCGTGCGCATCTTCGCCATCGCAACCAACGAGGAGATCGTGGTTGCACGAAAGGCAAAAGCATATCTAGAAGGGCGCGGATAAAGCTGGGCGATGAAAATCACGCGTAAGATGTGTTGTATGAAACACTCTTCACAGTTAATTCACGATCGCGCAAAAATACGGGAAACGCCTTCTATACAGCAAAAATTCGTGAATATTGTGCAAAATATGATTGCATAGTGGCGATGGGCTATGCATCTGGATTGCAAAGCGAAACCGTTTGGTTTATACTGCGCTTATGAAACGGAAAAAACGCAGATCGAGAACAAAAGCGGAGATCATCACGGCGGTGCTCTACGGCATCTTCGGGTTGCTTGTTGCCGGCGCGCTCTATGGCGTCGGACGCGGAGCATATGCGCTGATGGGCGAGACGGTTGGCAACCACTACTATGCGACGCTGGCGGAGAAAGCAGCCCCGGCGGACACGGTGGACTTTGCCCAGCTTGCCAAGATCAACCCCGAAGTACGCGCCTGGGTGCGCCTTGCGAACACCGCGGTCAATCTGCCGGTTGTCAAAACCACGGACAACGACTATTATCTCAATCATCGCTTTGATGAAGTGGGCAACAAGCTTGGCACGCCGTTTATCGACGCGGGCAACGTCGGCGATTTTTCCGACCGACACACGGTCATCTACGGACATGCGCTCAGCAGCGGGTCGATGTTCGGCTCCCTCTGGGAATATGAAAACCCGAATTATTTCACGCGGAATCCGGAGATTCAGCTCTTTTTGCCGGACGGCACGCAAAAAACGCTTGCGGTCTTCGCCTGCTCCCGCGTGGAGGGCACCCGAAGCG
This sequence comes from Bacillota bacterium, assembly GCA_023395595.1. GTDB lineage: Bacteria > Bacillota > Clostridia > Christensenellales > CAG-138 > UBA7703. The sequence goes on along the minus strand of JAEWYO010000028.1, from coordinate 16,388 downwards.
CGATTCCGATTTCGTTTTCCACCGAAGATGCGTTTCTCGCGTATATCGAGGAGCTGCGTGCGGTCTCCGCGTTCACCAGCAATGTAAAAATCACCGCCTCCGACCGGATTGTCACCTTTTGCGTCGTGCTGCCGGATGGTGGGGAAGGCAGACTGCTTTTGAGCTGCAAACTCACCGACAACACCGGAGTCACGATTGGCGATCTTGCGCCCCAACCGCTGGAACAAGCCACGCAGGCACCCGTTGCCGCGACCGAAGCTCCCGTGGAAACGGCGCAAGCACCGGAGGAGACCCCGGCAGGATAAGGCAAACCGAATTGCGATCAAGGCCGCCTGACCGGGCGGCTTTTGCTTACCGCCTCGGTGTTCGCCGATTGGCTCGTTTTGCCGCGGAAGCGGCTCCTGTTCTTTTTTTGAAAAATGTGGTATTCTATACACAATTATCAGTACATTGGAACAGCATAGGGCGTGTTCCTATCGATTTTGCAAACGAAGACCGACGCATGCAACCAAACGCAAAGCAACGCAGTGTTCTGTGTGAAGACACGTGACAGAAAAACTCCGTCACGCAGTGTTCAAGCTGTATGCCGCAAACACAACGGCATGAGAACAACACGGACGAATGAAACGGAAAAGGGGAGATCGATGATGAAGACAAAACGCACCCTGATTGCACTCATTCTTTGCGCGGCGCTGCTGGTTTCCTTCGGCTGCGCGGCGAGAAACGCAGCGCAAGAGAGCACCGCGGACTATGCAAAGCCCGCAGGCGGAACAACATATGACATGGCCCCGCAGGCAGCAGAGGCGGTTTCCTCCAACGAGGCGGCGGCACCCGAAGCACAGAGCGGTACACAAACAGGCGCGCAGACGGGCGACTTCGATGTGCGCAAGATCGTCTACAATGCGGACATGACCGTGACGGCGGACGATCCGTCAGCGGCGCTTAACGCTCTGCTGGAAAAAGCAAAATCGCTTGGCGGCTATGTCTCCGGCTCTTACTCTACGACGGACGAAAAGGGCACCAACTATGCGTATACCACGCTGAAGGTACCTGCCGATCAACTAGAAGCGCTGGTTACCGCGGCAAATGCGCTGGGCAAGGTGAATGATTATCGCCTGAGTTCGGACGATATTTCGCTTTCCTATTACGACATGAAGGCGCGGCTGGAAAACGCAAAGGCGGAGGAGCAGTCACTGCTTCAAATCCTCGCCAAATGTGAAACGGTGGAGGATATCCTTGCCGTGCGTCAGAGCCTCACCAGCGTGCGCGCGGATATCGAAAGCTATACCGCGCAGATGAACCTTTGGGACAATCTGGTCTCATATGCGACGCTCAACGTGACCATCAACCGCACGCCAAAGACGGCTGTGGAAGGTGAGAACGAGCTGATTCAAATTTGGAAAGCTTCGGATGTATGGAATAAGATGGCCAGAGGCTTCCAAAACAGCGCGCGCTTTGTGGTCAATGCAATCGGCGCAATCGGCATCTTCCTTGCCGTTGCAATCATTCCGGCAGGCGTGCTGTTTTTGCTGATCGGCCTGCCGATCATTCTGCACAAAAAGAACAAGCACAAAAAAGCGGCTGCGCTGCGCGCGCAACAGGCGGAGTCTCCCGAAGTGGACGACACCGTGAAAAAGAACGAATAAAATTTTATTTCAGGGGGATGGAATAGGTGGTAACGATCAAAGAAGCCGTGACCAAGAAAGACTTGGTCAAGTTCATGGAATTCCCGCTCGAGCTCTACAAGGGAAATCCTTATTATGTGCCGGATGTGCTTGCGAGCCAGGTTGCCGACATGCAAAAGGAGAAAAACCCGGCCTTCGCGTTTTGCCAGGCAAAGGCATTCCTTGCATACAAGGATGGGAAGGTTGTGGGCCGCATCTCGGGCATTCTCAACGACCGCGCCAATGCGTCGTTTGATCGAAAATACATGAACTTCACGCAGGTGGATTTCATCGATGACGACGAGGTGGTGGATGCGCTCTTTGATGCCGTGGAAGGTTGGGCGCGCGAACTGGGTTGCGCAGCGATGCATGGCCCGCTCGGCTTCTCCGATATGGATCGCGAGGGCATGCTGGTCGAAGGGTTCGATCAAAAGAGCCTCTTTTACACCTATTACAACCACCCGTACTATCTCACCCAGCTCACGCGGCGCGGCTACGGCAAGCAGGTGGACTGGATGGAGATGCGGCTGACGATTCCGACCGAGCCGATCGAGTCGCTCACTCGCGTTTCGGACTATGTGAAAAAGCGCAAGAAGCTGCACGTGGTCAATCTGGGTGATAAGCCGATCAAGGAAATCATCCACGACATGTTCCTGCTTTACAACAGGGCGTATGTGCTCTTTGGCATGATTCCGCTGACCGAAGCGCAGATTGCCAAATACGTCAGTGAGTTTCGCCCGATGGTCGCGCGCCGCACCACGTCGTTTGTCTATACCGAGGAAGGCGAGATGGTCGCATTCGGCATCTGCTGCCCCGCGCTGGACAACGCCATGCAGAAGATGAAGGGCAAGACGATGCCGTTTGGCTGGGTTCGCCTGCTCAAGGCGCTCAAAGGCAAGAACGACACGGTCGATCTGCTGCTCATCGCCGTCCGTCCGGATCTGCAAGGGCAGGGCGTAAACGCCATCATCCTCGACGATATGCAGCACAAGCTCATCAAGGCGGGCGTGCGGTATGCCGAGACGGGCCCGATGCTCGAAATCAACGAAAACATCCTTGCGCAGTGGGATCGATTCCAGGGCGTGCAACACAAGCGCCGCCGCTGCTTCGTGAAAACACTGTAACGCAGCACGACCAAACAGGCTGTCTTCTGATGAAGACAGCCTGTTTTTTTGCCAGCGCAGGCGCGCAGTGGTATGCGCATTTGATACAAAAGAAGGGCACTATGTGACAAGCAAACGGTTTTTCTGCAACGCGCATGCTAGAATGCAACCATATTCAACAGGGAGGGTCAAAAGAATGAAACTGAGTGCACCGAAATTCCTCATCTGGCTGCTCGCGCTGATCTTCGCCGCTCTGGCGATTGTGAGCAAATATGTCGCAATCCCGTATGTCGGCGATTTTGTCAGACAGTATGACTTCTGGGTGATGACGGCGGCCTACGGCCTGCTTCTCCTCGGAACACTGTTCAGAGGACTGTAAGCCCGCGCGATCATGCAACAAGAAAATGCCCGTTGTAAAAGCGGGCATTTTTGTATGCGGTTTGGTTTATTTTTGATCACTGAGGCGTTTGACAAAATAACTTCTGATCTGCCCCAACGCTTCCTTTGCACCGGAGACGGAGGGCGCCGTGCCCTGGGCAAGCGTGCCTCTGCCGCCGCCTTTGCCGCCGAGCGCCGCGTTGACCGCAGGCATGAGTTCGGACACATCCAGCGGGAATCCCGCGCCGCAGGAGAGCACGTAGAGCAGACGCCCTTCGCTCTCGCTGAGCACCAGCGCGAGTGTTTTGTCTGCGGAAGCAGCCTGCGCGAGGTCTTTGAGCCGTGCGGCGTCAATGCCGGAGGTAAGCTGCGCCACGACGCGAAATTTTCCGGCTACGGATGCGCCTTGAATGAACTCAGCCGCCATGTAGCCGTTGAGCGATTTGGCAAGCTCGCGTTCACTTTTCTTGAGCGCGCCATAATCGTCGGAGAGTTTCTTCACCGCGCCGACTACTGCCTCCCGCTGGCAGGAGAAACGGCGCGCAAGCGTGTCCAGATCGTCATGCTGCGCGCGGTGGAGCTTCAGCGCGCGTTCTCCGCAGAAAAATGTGATGCGCGTGCCGCCCTTATAGCTGCTTGCGTCGGCAACAAACACGGAGCCGATCTCGCCTGTGGTCACGCAATGCGGCGCGCAGCATGTGCACATATCCGCGCCCTCAACCTGCACGATGCGAATCGGCGGGGTTAGTCCTTGGGCGTGTTTGCGCAGTGGCAGCGCGGCAACTTCCGCTTCCGTCTCATAAAACGTTGCGTGCACGGGCAGGTTTTTCCAGACAAAGCGATTTGCTAGCTGCTCCGCCTCCAGAATCTGCTCGTGCGAAAGGGGCTTATCAAAGTCGATGGTCGCATAGTCCAGCGCGAGATGAAAGCCGACATTGCTTGCCGAAAACAGCTCGTAAAACGAAAACGACAGCAGATGCTCGCCCGTGTGCTGCTGCATGAGGTCAAAGCGGCGCACCCAGTCGATCTTGCCCGCGACCGACTTGCCGATGGGTAGCGCGCGATCCACGCGATGATAGATTTCACCCTCTTCCTCGCGGACATCGAGGACGGTTGCGTCTCCGAGCGTTCCTGTGTCGGAGGGTTGTCCGCCGCCTTCCGGAAAGAACACGGTTTGGTCGAGCACCACGTCAAACCCATCCTTTGCGGCAACGCAGGAGAGGACAGTGGAGGTGGTCTCGATCTGGTGGCTGTCGAGATCATACAATCGCTTTGTCATAGGGCACCTCAGTAAATATTCTCTGTGTAAAAACGCAATTATGTGAAACAATAATAATCGAACGATCAATTATATAAACGCAAGTTTATGAGTGCAAATAGAAGCAAAAACATTGATTTAGTGATCAAATAAACGCAAGTTGTTTGAGCGCAAAAATAAACAGGAACATCGACAAAATTGAGAACACGCTGGTGACGGCAACCAGTGTGCCCGCCAGCTCATCATCCGCCCCCATGCCGACCGCCATGGTGTAAGTCACCATCGCGACGGGCGCGCCAAAGATGATCAGCGTGACGACGATGCTTTCCCCGCGAAATCCCAGCAGCAGAAACGCGGCGACGACGACGAGCGGCACAAGAAATAGCCGGAGTAGTGTGATGACCGAGATCGCGGCGCGGTTCTTCTTCACCGCCGCAAAGGAGATAGTTCCGCCGAGCAGCACAAACGCCAGCGGCGTGGTCACCGCAGCCAACGAATCGATGGGTTTTTGCAACACGACCGGCAGATTGATGTTGAGCAGATTGACGAGAAAGCCCGCATAGCAGGCGATCATGATCGGGTTTCGAATCACCCTGAGCAACACGGTGCCAAAGCGCACCCGCTCGCTGCGGTAGCGTTCCATCGCGACCACGGCGAGGATGCCAAAGAGCGGAACGGAGAGCGAAACTGCGATGCTCATCATGCCAAGGTTGTTTTCACCCAACAGCGCCGCCGCAACCGCAAGGCCGAAGATTGCGTCGTTGGAGCGGAACACACCGAGAATCAGCACACCGCGGCGGTTGTTGTCCTTGCAAAACTTCGGCACGAGCCATGCGGCAAGCGCATAGGTCACGAAGATGCCGATTGCCATATACAGCAGAAACGGGGTATCAAACATCGCGTCGATATCTGCAACCGCAATTGCGCGATAGCACATCAGCGGCAGGGTGACGTAATAGATGATGTTGTTTGCGTCGCGCATCAAGCGCTCAGAGACGATATTGGCTTTGCGCAACACCACGCCGATGAGCATATAGATCATCAACGGAGCGACAACGTTGAAGGAGAGGATCAGGTTTTCCATGGTTCAACCCCGGTTTTCGGACGATTTTTCGCGCCAAAACGCACGATAATGCATGCATTATACCATACGAAAGCGAAAACAAGGCGCTGGAGCGCGAGAAAGAGGGATTGATTTTTAAGTTTCCGGCCGGAAGCGCGAAAGGGGTCAGCTTTCAGCGCGGATTCGTTAACGGCATGTAAAATACACGCATCGGTAGCGCAATCGCTGAACTATATGTTCCTTTTGACGGAAATTAATGGTATGATGACAGAAAGAGAGAGCAGATAAGCGCGAGGCAAATACACGCGCACACGATAGAACGAAAAAGATGGACAAGCGCGACGACTGGAAGAAACCGACCAAAACACGTTGATTTCGCAACGATAGACCCGGGGGTTGCATTGATGAGCAGATTTTCGGACGAAACAGCACTCTACTATTTCAACCGTGGCGTTTCCACGGCGGCCTATCTCGAACTCGGTTGCCACGAAGGCGTTGGCGAATTTGGCGAGCGGGTATTCCGCTTCTCTGTTTGGGCGCCAAACGCGGAGTCTGTGAGCGTGGTTGGCACGTTTAACTTCTGGAACGCGCAGGCGGACCCGATGGAGCGCGTCGGCACCACCGGCGTTTGGGAGGTTGCCATCGGTGTTGCGCAAGCCGGCGATCTGTATAAATACGCAATTGGAACGTATACCGGCGAAGTGATCCTCAAAGCGGATCCGTTTGCCTTCCGCGCGGAAGCGCACGGAACCGCCTCCGTCGTCGGCGATATGCCATATTACGAATGGACGGACGAACGGTATCTGGAATGCCGCGAGGACGCGCGGGAGAGCTACAGCCAGCCGATGAATATCTACGAGGTTCATTTAGGCAGCTGGAAACAGGGGCTTGGTTATCACGAGCTGGCGGAAGAGTTGATCAACTATGTGGTGGATATGGGGTATACCCATATCGAGCTTATGCCACTGATGGAATATCCCTATGATCCGAGTTGGGGCTATCAGGTGACGGGTTACTATGCGGCGACGGCGCGTTACGGCGAGCCGGAGGAGCTGATGTATCTCGTCGATCGTGCGCATGAAGAAGGCATCGGCGTCATCATGGACTGGGTGCCCGCGCATTTCACGAGAGACGCACATGGACTTAGGCTCTTTGACGGTACGCCACTGTTTGAGCACCCCGATCCCCGGCGCGGCGAGATGCCGCAATGGGGCACCCTGTTGTTTAACTTCGAGCAAACGCAGGTGCAGTCGTTCTTGATTTCCAGCGCCATGTATTGGCTCCGGGAATTCCATTTTGACGGACTTCGCGTGGACGCGGTGAGCGCGATGCTCTACCTCGACTTTGGCAAACAGCCCGGCGAATGGCTGCCCAACCGCTACGGCGGGCACGACAATCTCGACGCGGTGACGTTCTTTCGCAAGCTCAACTCTGCGGTCAACAACCTCGACGGGGCAAAGATGCTCTTTGCAGAGGAAAGCTCCGCCTATCCGTATGTGACGCGCCCCGTCGCGGAGGACGGCCTCGGCTTTGCCTACAAATGGAACATGGGTTGGATGAACGACATACTCAACTACATGGGTATGGATAGCATCTATCGAAAATATCACCACGACAAATTGACATTCTCGCTGTGTTATGCGTTTTCGGAGCACTATGTGCTGCCGTTTTCGCATGACGAAGTGGTGCACGGCAAAAAGAGCATGCTCAGCAAAATGCCTGGCGATTATTGGCAGCAGTTCGCGCAGCTTCGTTTGCTATACGCGTATCAATATGCGCATCCGGGTAAAAAACTGATGTTCATGGGCTGCGAGTTCGGGCAGTATATCGAGTGGAAAGAGGACGACTCGCTCGATTGGTTCCTGCTGGACTATCCCAAGCACTCCGAGATGCAGCTCTATGTGCACGATTTGAACCATTTTTACCTCGAAAACCCGCCGATGTTTGAGATTGACGATAGCTGGGCGGGGTTCCGCTGGTGCGGTGTGGACGACAACATCCACTCGATCCTCTCGTTTATGCGCACGGACCGGGACGGAAACAGCCTGTTCTGGACGTTTAACTTCACCCCGCAGCCGTGGCTGGACTATATGATTGGCGTGCCGCGATACGGGCTCTATACCGAGGTATTCTCCTCTGATGCGCCGTATTTTGGCGGTACGGGAGACTATCCCAACGCACCCACGATGTCCGTCTATGAACCTTATGGCGAACATCCCTGCCGCATTCGCTTGAGGCTGCCGCCGTTTGGCGCGGTTTGCTATCGCATTACACCCAAGCCTCTGCCAAAGGTTGAGGCGAAACAGGAGGACGACGCATGAAGAAACGGATTGTGGCAATGCTTCTCGCGGGAGGGCAGGGAAGCCGCCTCGGGGTACTCACATCCAGCATGGCAAAGCCCGCGGTGCCTTTCGGCGGAAAATACCGCATCATCGATTTTCCGCTGAGCAACTGTGTCAACTCGGATATCGACACCGTCGGCGTGCTGACGCAATATCGCCCGCTTGCGCTGAATAGCTACATCGGCACCGGTCAACACTGGGATCTCGACCGCATGAATGGCGGCGTGTTCGTCCTCCCGCCCTACGTGACGGGTGTGGACGGCAGATGGTACACCGGCACGGCAAACGCGATTTATCAAAACCGCGAGTTTGTGGATCAATACAATCCCGACTATGTCTTAATCCTCTCCGGCGATCATATCTACAAGATGGACTATGGCGCGATGCTGCGCTTTCATATCGAGAAAAATGCGGTCGCGACCATTGCGGTTCTTCCGGTTCCGATGGAGGAAGCGCACCGTTTCGGCATCATGAATACGGACGATGCCGATCGAGTCATCTCCTTTGAAGAAAAGCCAAAACAACCGAAGTCCAATAAAGCGTCGATGGGCATCTACATCTTCAATTGGCGCGCGCTGAAAGACTGCATGCGTTTGGATGACGAAAACCCGGATTCCACAAACGATTTTGGTAACGACATCATCCCGGCGATCATCAACGGCGGGCAGCCCGTTTACGCCTATCCTTTCAAAGGCTATTGGAAAGACGTTGGAACCATCCAAAGCCTCTGGGAAGCGAACATGGACATCATCGCCACCCCGCCCAAGCTCGTGCTCAACGATCCGCAATGGAGAATCTACAGCCGTAACCCAATCATGCCACCGCACTACGTCGGCGCGCATGCTTCGGTTACACAGAGCCTCGTGACCGAAGGCTGCCGCGTGGAGGGCAAGGTGCACCATAGCGTGCTCTTCTCCAATGTGTCCGTCGAGGCGGACGCGGAGGTATATGATTCCGTGATCTTCCCCGGTGCGGTGATTCGCCGCGGGGCAAAGGTCTATCAGGCGATCGTCGGCGAAAACTCCGTGATCGGCGAAAATTCGATCATCGGCGGAGAATTACGCCTGGGCGATCAGGTGGATAATTCGCTGACCGGTACGATTACACTGGTCGGCAACGACATCAGCATTCAACCCGAGGCGTATTTGCCGCAGGGCACGGTTGCCACAGAAGACGCATGCGGAGGAAGATGCTATGACAAGTAACGCATTCGGACTGATCTACACAGGCGAAACGAACCCGTTTCTGCGGGATCTTGCGCTCTCGCGCTCGGTCGCGGCGGTGCCGTTTGGCGGCAGATACCGTTGCATCGACTTTATTTTATCCGATCTGGTGAACACGGGGGCGACCAGCGTCGGCCTGATCACACAGAAGAACTATCACTCGCTGATGGATCACCTCGGCGCGGGCAAGGAATGGGACCTCCACAGAAAGCGCGAAGGCCTCTTTATGCTGCCGCCGTTTATGACCAAGGAGAACACGGGGCTCTATCGCGGCAGCGTGGACGCCATCCGCTCCTGCCTTGGCTATGTGCGCAGAAACCCGCAGCAATACGTGATCTTTTCCGGCAGTCACACGATTTTTAACATGACGTTCAACGACATGATCGCACGGCATATTGAAACACGCGCGAACATCACGATGCTCTACAACGAGTGCGAGATGGCGCCGAGCGAGGAGCAGAACCTCGATTTGCGGTTCCTGATGGACGAAAATGAGCGAATCACAGAGATGGAGCTCAACCCGTTCTCGCCGCGCTCGTCTAAGCGCAGCTGCGACGTGATGATCATGGACAAGCTGCTGCTGGAGTATCTGGTTGAGGAAGCATACTCTCACGGAGACTACGACCTCACGCGCGATATCCTGCTCAAAAAGTGCCAGACACTCAAGATCATGGGCTATCGTTACGATGGTTATGTGGCGCGGCTGGACTCGGTCAACGATTTCTTCCAGCACAACTTGGCGCTGCTTCAGCCGGAGGTGCGAAACGATCTGTTCAACCCCAACCATCCGATCTATACAAAGGTTAAGGACGAGGTCAGCGCAAAATACGGCGAGAACGCCGTGGTTCGCAACTCCATGCTGGCGGACGGCTGCCAGATTGACGGCACGGTGGAGAACAGCATCGTGTTCCGCGGTGTCAGCGTGAAAAAAGGCGCGGTGGTCAAAAACAGTATTCTCATGCAGGGAGTCAGCATCGGCGAAAACTGCATGATGGATCACGTCATCCTTGACAAAGGCGTTGTAGTTCGGGAAGGGCGCACGCTCACCGGTTACGACGGATTCCCGATCATCCTCAAAAAAGGCACCACGATATAAGTTCAGGTTCGCCCTGCGCGGGAATTCCCACATGAAACGAAGAAATACGGCGTGCATGGCTCGCCTGATTTTGCGCATGCTTTTGACCGCGGGCAGCGCCGCGAGAAATGCTTTTTTACGGGAGGGCTTACCACATGAAAGTGCTGTTCTGCGCAAGTGAGTGCGTACCGTTTGTCAAAACCGGAGGGCTCGCAGATGTTGCGGGCGCACTACCGATCGCGCTTGCCAACGAGGGGCACGATGTGCGCGTGATACTGCCGAACTACCGCATGATTGATTCTTACTGGAAAGAGCGCATGGAACAGGTTTGCTCCTTTGACGTGCTCTTTGGCTGGGAAACGCTCTATTGCGGCATCAAACGCGTGCAGGACAATGGTGTGACCTACTATTTTGTGGACAACGAGTCGCACTTTGGCGTGACGGAAATCTATGGCGACGGCACTACCGAAGGGCTGCGCTTCGCGTTTTTCTGCCGCGCGGTATTGGAAGCGCTGCCGCATATCGGATTTGTGCCGGATGTGCTGCACCTCAACGACTGGCAAACGGGGTTGATCGCGGCGCTGCTCAAGACGCAATATACCGCACAGGCGGAGTATGCGCGCATCAAAACCGTGTTCTCCATACACAATCTCAAGTATCAGGGCGTCTTCTCCTGGCGCGAGATCGCGGGCAGGTTGGGGCTCGAAGATCGCTACTTTACCTATGAATATCTGGAGTTCTTCGGCTGCATCAGCTGTATGAAGGGCGGGCTTGTGTTCGCCGACCGACTCTGCACCGTGAGCCCCACCTATGCCGAAGAGATCAAGACCCCGTTCTTTGGCGAGAACCTCGACGGTCTCCTGCGCGCGCGGGAGAACACACTCAGCGGGATTCTCAACGGTCTTGATTATACAATTTTCAACCCTGTAAACGACCGCTTCCTGACACATCACTTCGACGCGGACACGCTGGAGGAAAAGCGCGTCTGCAAGCGGGATTTGCAGCGGGAATGCGGATTGGAAGAGCGGGATGTGCCGCTGATTGGCATGATCGCGCGGCTCTCCCAGCAAAAGGGGCTGGATCTGGTCGAGCGCGTGCTGGGCGACATCATGCGCAGCGATGTGCAGATCGTCTTTCTCGGCAAGGGGGATCGCCGATTTGTGGACCTGCTCAACTGGGCAAACTGGCGCTATCCCAAGCGCGTCCATGCACGCATTGAGCTCGACGAAGGGTTGGCGCATCGCGTCTACGCTGGCTCCGATCTGTTTTTGATGCCGTCCCAGTTTGAACCCTGCGGCTTAAGCCAGATGATCGCGCTGCGCTATGGCAGCGTGCCCATCGTGCGTGAGACAGGCGGGCTGCGGGACACGATCAAACCCTACAACATGTACACCGACGAAGGCAACGGTTTCTCGTTTGCCAATTATAACGCACACGAGATGCTCAATACCATCGAGCGCGCGGTACAGTATTGGAACGAGGACAAGGACATGTGGCGGCGGCTGGTGTTGCGCGGCATGGCGGATCGCTTTGACTGGGCAAAGCCGGCAAAGGCGTATCTTGCGCTGTATGAAAAGATGCTGCCTCCGGCGACTGCACCGACTGTGGCGGGTAAAACGGCAGACACGGCAGAAGCAAAAACGGAACAATGCGCAGAATAATCAAAGCAATCAAGTTTAAGCAAACAAACTAAAGCAAATAAAGAGGCACTCATGCGAGTGCCTCTTGCTGTATACCGAAACACGATTAGATCAATTCTTTTGTGGTGCTTTCGCCTTCGCCGAGTACGGGTGTTGCAGGCGGGACAGGGGATGCGGGTGAAACCGTCGTGCCCTGCGCGGAATACGGCGCGCCAATCGGACGACCGGTGAGATCGAGATAAAACGCCGTATAGGAGGCCTTGATGTAAGGAACGAGGAATACACTGCCGATTCCGCCGGTGAGTCCGGCAAGCAGAACCCAGCCGATGAAGCTGAATTGCAAGCAGAAGAGCCGCCATTTGTTGCCGTACATCATCTGCTTGGATTGCTCAACCGCGTCCAGCGAGGACATATCCGGATGCTCTGCCATGATGTAGGGGGCCATCGAGTAGCGATAGGCTGCAACGATACCCGGAATGACGAACAGCAGTGTCCAGAGCAACGTTTTGACGAACATCAGGATGCGCAGTGAAATTGCGTTGCCAAAATAGGAGAAGCGCGAAAAAAGCGTTTCGATCTTTGGCGCGCCGCTGTTCTCATAGAGCGCAAGGTTAAAACGGTTATAGCCGAGCTCCACCGCACTGCCGACGACGAACATCGCGATTGCATAAACGAAAACCAACCCCGCAATGGAAGCCAAGACACCCGAAAGTGGATGCAGGATGGCGCGCAGCTGCTCGGCGTCGATGCGCCCGTCTGTTATGTTTTGCACGAAATGGCTCACATCGCCAGACTCGTAGTTGTAGTTGTATCGATACGACACTCTGCCGCTAAAGCCGCCTAACACCGTGGCGATCAGTCCGGCAAGCACTGCCCACCAATACCGTCCGCGCAGGATGTTCCAGCCGGATTCGCGGTAATCTCTTGCACGTTTCATAGTCCCATTCCCCCCAGATTGGTTTTATTCTGTGTGCGCGCGAGGTGAGATAAACCCCGCATTGTGCGTGCTGTACGATGGATTACGATTCTGCAATGGTGACCCAATATTTGTCGATCATGCAGATCGGGCGGTATGCCAGCTTGGAATAGCGCAGGTTCTCCTCGCCGGAGTCATCCTCACGGTTGATATAGAGCGTGTCCTTCTCCACCGCATATTTGGCAAACCAGGAAACGATTGCCTGATAGGAGCCCGCGTAGTCCACGCGCGCCTTTTCCACGTGGCAATGCAGCGTGTCGCCGACGACTTCGCCGACCGAGAGCGCAACGATGGTGCCCGCAACGTCGATATAGCCCGCCTTCTGACCCAGCACGAGCGAGTCCGCAAGCAGCTCCTTAGCGCGCTTCATCTCCTCGGCTTCAATCACCTTGTCGAGCGGCGCGTGCTGTTCATACTCGTCCAAAAACGCGAGTGCGGCGGGCAGGGTTTCCTCCGTTACCGGCACAAACACAGCGGATGGGTTGTCCTTGCAAAAGCGGTTGAGGTGGTTGCGCTGAGTATGATACTTCTTTCCGGGAAAGTCCATCAAATCACAGGCGTTGTAGACATAGTCCGCCCAGTCCCGATGGGTGGAGACCACCGCACGGGAACCATAGCGTGCGCAGAGCTGCTCCAGCGCTTCTTTTGGTACGGCGCAAAAACGAAGCGGCATGCCGGTTTCCTTCGCGTGGGCTTCAATTGCGTCCAGCGCGGCGTTGAGGTCTCCGCTGCCAACGGGGTAGACAAAGCAGGTGCCCTCGCCGGGATAGGTCGCGAGCATGACCAGCATACCCGAGACGATTGTAAAGGCGGAACGAAAATAGGCGCGCCACTGGAACACCGCGCCGAGCGTATAGTCGCAACTGCGAAATGGTTGAACGTCCAAATACGGCTTGAGATCCCGCGCGTTTTGAATCGTTATTTTTGAAAACTCTAACATAAAACCCCTGTATCATATCGCGTAGCCTTGGCATTATTTGCCGAGGCGATAGGCAAATCAAACTATGTTTATTATGATAGCACGACTTTCTGCGGTAGGCAACGCCGCGCAAAGCCGCATTGCGTGAACGGATTGCAACATTTTTGCTCGATTTTGTCGCATGGCTGACATACGCCATGTTGCGATTTCGGCCAGTTTGCCACAGAAACGGTTATCGCGCAGCCTGTACACGACAAAAAACGACAAAATAAACGAAGATTCCGAGAGATGGATGGAAAAAAAGTAGGAATTATACACGATAGCTCTCCACAAACCGGTGGTGTTTGTCGTATAATATACGTACAAACGTTCGTATCATGCGAACACAGGAGGAATGAATGAAAGCGATCTCGTTACAGCGGCTCCGCGCGGAGGCGAAACGCCAACTACTCAACTACCGCCGCAACAACTCCCACGTTTATCGCGGCAGCGCAATTCGACAGGAAGGCGGAGCCATGCTCACATGGATTCACGCGATCGATTCCGCGCGCGCCTATCTTCGCGTGCAGCATCCCGCAAAGGAACGGTACATGACGCGTCTCTTCGGCCTCGAAACCCCTCTGCCGCGCAACCAACCCACACGCGCGCGAATGATTCGCCTCGGTATGGAGATGAGTGTTTCGGAATCCACGCTTTACAAATGGCGTGAGGATATCATGGAGGTTGTGCTGTATGCCGCGATGGAAGCGGGGGTTGTCGGCCTCTTTGGCATCCGCGCGATGGAAGAGCAGATTGCAGCGGAAGCACCGGAGGAGACGCCGCTTGATTGACGCGGCGTCCATGCGAATGATAAAATCAGTGCAATCGCCGCAAAAACGCGCGAACATGCGGAAGAAAGCGGCACGGAGCAAGAGGCACAGCATGGCAAAAGCCACCCGTTACCAGATTGGCACGCACGAGGTTCTCGTGACCCGCAAGCGAATCAAGAACCTCTATCTGCGCGTCCTGCCGCAGGAGGGAATCTGCGTGAATGCGCCGCTGCGCACAACAGACGCGGAGATTTCGCGCTTTGTGCTCAGCCGGACGGACTGGATTGCCAGCCAGGAGGCGAAACAGGCAGCGATCCTGCCGCGCGGTTATGGGGACGGAGACGCGGTTCCCTATTTTGGCAAGACGCTTACGCTTCGCCTGCTCCCGCGCACCGGGCGCGCGCACATCGACCTGCGCGGGGATGTGTTGGAGCTTGCGATTCATCCGGATGCGGACGAGCAAATGCGCAAAAGGATGGTGGATACGTGGTATCGCGCGGCGCTGTATGAGGCAGCGGGAGCGATGCTGCCCTCCATCGAGCGGACGGTTGGTAAGCGCGCGGGCGAGCTGAAGGTGCGGGACATGAAGACGCGCTGGGGCACCTGCAACATTCGTACCGCGATGATTACACTCAACCTGCGCCTCGCGGAGAAGCCGGTGGAGTGCCTGCGCTATGTGCTTACACACGAGCTATGCCATCTGCACGAGGCGGGGCATGGAGAACGATTCTGGAAGCGGATGGATGTGTACTATCCCGACTGGAAACGGGTGCGAAAGCTATTAAAGCAGCACAATTAGGCGACCAAGTAACGAGAACAAAAAAAGTGCCGGGACAAACGCTCCGGCACTTTGTTGTATCACGAGATCGAAATCAATTCAGACTGTTCTTCTTGAGCACGGGGATCATGCGCTTGGCGATCAGCGCGGCGACGAGGCTCTTTGCCAAATCACCGGGCACGAACACGAGGAAGCAATACAACACCGCCGTCCAGACGGAGACCTGCTTGCCCAGATAATAATTGCTCAGGAAGTAGAAATACGTCGTACCGAGCACATAGACCGCAAGCAGTCCAATCAGCGCTGCGGCCAGCAGCCGCCAGAAAGATGGATTCTCCGCCTTGCGCACGATTGCGCCCGTAACAAACGCACCGACGACGAAGCCGATCAGGTATCCGAACGAAGGCTTGAGCACATAGCCGATGCCGCCGCCCTGGGTGAAGACGGGGATGCCAATGAGCCCGACCGCGAGATAGACCAGCGCGCTGGCCGCACCGAGTTTTTTGCCGAGCAGCATGCCCGCGAGTACGACAAAGAAGGTTTGCATCGTAAACGGTACGAGCGGAACGGGTACGCGAATGAACGCGCCGACGGCGATCAGCGCCGCAAACAGCGCCACGAGGATCATCTTGTAGGTGCGGGATTTGGCAACAGGGTTCATGGGGAACAGTTCTCCTAACGTTCATTCTCTTTTCGTTTATGCCAGCAGCACAGCTGCAAAAAAACTAAATCACCCGCACGCTGATTTCGCCGGAAGAGAGCGCAGCGCGGCTGCCGTCTGCATATTCCACAATCAAGCGGCAATGGTCATCCACATCGATTGCGCGGGCGGGGGTGGACTGATCCGCAGCAAGCACATTGACCATCTTGCCGAGCACAAAGCTGCGCCTGCGATAGTCCGCATTGGTTTCGGCGGAACCCAACGTGCGGTAGAGCGGCAGAAAGCGATTGAGGTATTCTGCGATCATTCGGTTTTTCGCGTCCGCTGCGGGAGAGAGCAGCACACTGCCCGCGATTTCGCGAATCTCCTGCGGGAAACCGCCCTCCGGCGAGAACACGTTGATGCCCGTGCCGAGGATTGCATATTCAAACTGTCCGCTTTCCATGGCGAACGAGCCTTCCGTGAGGATGCCGCAGACCTTTTTGCCGCGCATGAACAC
>JAEWYO010000049.1 GCA_023395595.1 Bacillota bacterium | reverse complement strand
CCTCCGCCAAGGCGGAATACAACGGCAGAGCCGTGAGCGCGAGCGCCAGCGCCAGCGTGAGCGCAAAGAGCCGGATTTTCTTGGAGTTACGCATTCAAAATACCCTCAGTTTCCCGAACACGCGGTTCGTTTAGTGTGGTGCTGTCCTTTGCGTTGATTGTAATATCGGTAATTCTGCCGTCCAGCAGATGAACAACCTTGTCGCCATATTCCGCAATGTGCGGATCGTGGGTGACCATGACCAGCGTCTTGCCCTGCTCACGCATGATGTTGATGATCACCTGCATGACCTCGTCTGACGTGTTGCTGTCGAGGTTGCCCGTCGGCTCGTCCGCAAAGACGATGCTAGGGTTGGTCACAAGCGCGCGCGCAATGCCGACGCGCTGCTGCTGTCCGCCGGAAAGCTCGCTTGGCCTGTGCTTCATATGCGTCGATAGCCCAACGACATCCAGCATTTGTTTGGCGCGCTTGGTGCGCTGCGCCAGCGGCATGCCGCTAAAGGACAGCGGCAGCGCTACGTTTTCCAGCGCGGTATAATACGGCATGAGGTTGAAGGACTGGAAGATAAAGCCGACGCGCTTCTGGCGAAAGAGGATCAGCTCGCCCTGCGTCATGCGCTCGAGATGCTTTCCTGCGATGACGATCTCGCCGCCGGAAACCTGTTCCAGCCCGGCCAGTACGTTGAGCATGGTCGATTTGCCGGAGCCGCTGCGCCCGATGATGGAGCAGATGTCGCCCGCAGCAATCTGCAAATCCACACCGCGCAGCGCATGCACATCCACAGTACCCACGTGATAGACCTTTTTGACGTTGCGCACGTCAATCAGCGTGTTTTCCTGCATCGTTCCTCCCTGATTGCTTCCCGCGCAATACACCGTCCGGTGGTTTCCTTCTAAAATGAAAGCCTGTACGCGAACGTCGGTGTATTACTCGTACTAATACGCATATATCATACGCTCTGGATTTCCTCCTGTCAACGTTCTGACGGCGCGAGATTGCAACGCAATTGCAAACTCCATCCAAACGCACGGTGGAATCTGCCGGAGCGATGCAACAGAAAAACCACTTGCTTTTGCGGGAACAAGAGGCGCAGGGGCTCTTTCGCTGGAGCCGCATCACCTTCGTTTGTTTCGCCCGCGCGGGGCAGCTCTTCGCAAAAATTCGCGAGATTGCCGCGCAGGCGGCGCGTTTTTCGCGCATTTGCGCTTGAAAAAACAAAAGAGTTCTGGTAGGATGGTACAAACATCGATTCGGGAGACAAAAAAACCGAAAACGGGAGAAAAACCGCACCATGCAGCCATCAAACGCGACAAATAACGCCAGCAAAACCGAATCCCTGCGCGAAAACAGCGCAGCGGCTTTTGCGCGCGCCGCGTTTGACCGCGCAGACCACGTTTCCGCCATGCGAATGCGAATGCACGCTGCGCAAGCGGATGCGGTGGCGGCTGCCCTCTAAATAAAAGAGGGGAAAATCGGCTGTTCCCGCGGCCGGGCAGGGCATTTGCGCCCGCCTGCCGGGAGAATTTTGCGTTTGCAGCGTGCGAAGGATGCGATCACTGGGCGCCGAAGGCGAAACTCTTGCCCGCAATGCGATTGAGGCAGGGGAAACGCTGAACGGTGTTTTTTTATGCCGGAAAACTGCGCTTGCCGCAAGACGGCGGAAAAGACGCCACCAATATACAATAGGGACCAGAAAGCAGGGTTTTTGATATGCCGATTAAAATTCCAGACGGACTGCCCGCGGGCGACTTGCTCGCGCAGGAGAACATATTTGTTATGCCGCAGCAGCGCGCGGCGCAGCAGGACATTCGCCCGCTCCGCATCGCGATTCTCAACCTCATGCCCACCAAGCAGACGACGGAGACGCAAATTCTCCGCCTGCTTGCCAACACGCCGTTGCAGGTGGAGGTTACGCTGCTGCGCACCGGCAGCTACCAGAGCCAGAATATCTCGCAGGATTATCTGGATTCGTTCTACCGCACGTTTGATGAGGTGAAGGACGAGCATTTCGACGGGCTCGTGATCACGGGCGCACCTGTGGAAAATCTCGATTTTCAGGATGTGCACTATTGGGACGAGCTGGTGCGCTTGATGGATTGGGCGGATCACAACGTGTTTTCCTCTCTCTACATCTGCTGGGCGGCGCAGGCGGGGTTGTATCATTTTTACGGTGTGGAGAAGCGCCCGCTGCCGAAGAAGATGTTCGGCATCTTTCCGCATGTGGTGCTGGATCGCTCCCACAAGCTCCTGCGCGGGTTTGATGAGCAGTTCATGGCGCCGCACTCGCGCCACACGACGATCCTTGTTTCCGACGCGGCGAAGATTCGCGATCTCGACATCCTCGCGACCTCGCAGGAGGCGGGGCTGTATCTCGCGGCCTCGCGGGACGGACGGCGCGTGTTTGTCACCGGGCACAGCGAATATGACGCAAAGACGCTGGAGCTGGAATACCGCCGGGATAAAGCGGCGGGCAAGCCCATCGACATCCCGAAAAATTACTATCCCAACGATGACGACACCCTTCAGCCGATGATCACCTGGCGCGCGCACGGGGCGCTGCTGTTCTCCAACTGGTTGAACTATTTTGTCTATCAGGAAACGCCTTACGACCTCAACGCGATCCCCGCGCAGCACGCGGAGTGAGAACGCAACAATGGCTCCCGCTTGGGAGCCATTGTTCTGTCGTGTTGTGTTAAAATAAAGCATCGGATTTTGATTCTCTATCTTTGAGCAAAGGAGTCACCAAATGTCAACTCTGCCAGAGGCGTTTTGCGCCCGCATGCGAGAGCAGCTGGGCGAGCGAGAGTTTGCGGACTATCTTGCCGCAATGGAGCGCCAGCCGCGGCGCGCGCTGCGCGTCAACCTGCTGAAAACCACCGCGCAGGATTTTTTCGCGCAGGCGGATTTTTCGCTCACGCCGACGGACATTTTGCCGGAGAGCTTCTTCTTTGAGGATGAGGTTGCAATCGGGAGACATCCGCTGCATGCGGCGGGGCTATGCTATGTGCAAGAACCTGCTGCGCAGGTGCCCGCCGCGCTGAGTGGGGCTAGACCAGGCATGGCGGTGCTCGACCTGTGCGCCGCGCCCGGTGGAAAGACCACGCAGCTTGCGGCGATGATGCAAAACACAGGGTTGCTGGTTGCCAACGAGCCGGTGCGCAGCCGCGCGGAAATCCTCGCGGGGAACATCGAGCGGCTGGGTGTGACCAACGCACTGGTGACCAGTATGCGTCCCGATGCGCTGGCGCTTTCGCTCGGCGTGTGTTTTGACGTGGTGCTGGTGGATGCGCCCTGCTCGGGCGAAGGAATGTTTCGCAAGGATGAAACCGCCGTTCGCGAATGGTCGCCCGAGCATGTGCTCTCCTGCGCCGCGCGGCAGGAGCAAATCTTGGAGAGTGCGTCGCTGCTGCTCAAGCCCGGCGGCAGGCTCGTCTACTCGACCTGCACTTTTTCACGCGAGGAGAACGAGGACGCGATCGAGCGCTTTTTGTCCGCACATGCCGATTTTTCACTCGTTGAATCGCGCCGGATGTATCCGCATTCCTCCGTTGGCGAGGCGCAGTTTATGGCGGTGCTCGTCCGCGCGGGAACGGGGGAATCCTCCGCCGCGCTCAGCGTGCCCGTGGGCGAACGTATCCCCGCGCTTGAGGCGTTCTGGCGGGAGGCGTTCACCATCGACCAGCCGACGACCATGTTGCTGCCCGACGGGCGGGTATTGATCCCGCCGCAACTTTTGCCGCGCGAGCTTCGGGGACTGCACATCGTCCGCGCGGGCGTGCTGGCGGGGGAAGTCAAAAACGGACGATTCACGCCGGATCACGCGCTTGCGCTGGCGTTTCCCGCCGCCGCATTTTGCGCGACTGTGCCGCTGGAAGCGGCGGAGCTTACCCGCTTTCTCGCGGGAGAAACCGTCGCCTG